>CAZJLO010000125.1:0-2539 GCA_964547105.1 uncultured Thermotogae bacterium | reverse complement strand
CGGGCACGATCCGGGCGTCGGCGGCAATCCGGGGATCGGCGGTCATCACGCCGTCTACATCGGTCCAAATCCAAACCTCATCGACATTCAAGGCGTTGCCGAGCACCGCAGCCGAGAAATCGCTTCCGCCGCGCCCAAGAGTCGTTGTCTCGCCGTCCTCGGTTGCACCGATGAACCCGGCGACAATCGGGACGATCCGCGCCGGCTCGGAAAGGAGTGGGCCAAGAATCTCGCGGGCGCGGCGTTCGGTTGCTTCGACACTCGGGACGGCATGCTGGAACACGCGATCAGTCACGATGACGTCCGCCGCCTCGACCGATCGAGCGTCGCTTCCTAGCTGGCGCAGGAGCGATGCAAGCAGCAGGACAACGAGCGGTTCGCCGCAGGACAGGGCGCGATCCAGCGCCCTTGGCGTGGCCTCACGCAGGACGAACACGCTGTTGCACACGGTGCTGTAGTCGGCAAGGATGTCCTCGGCCGCAAGGTGAAGCCGCTGTTGCTCGGCGGCATCGACGATCAGCCGTCGCAACATCTCGTCGTAGCGAGCAAGCGTCTCTTCTACCACGGTGCGGTGAACGTCCCCGTCTCCGATGGCGGCGGCGGTTGTTCCCTGTAGGAGGCGTGTTGTAACACCACTCATCGCCGACACGACGGCGACGGCTCGATCACCGTTGGAGGTGTGCCGGCGAAGGATTTCTGCCACTTGCCGCAGGGCATCGGCGGTTCCGACGGACGTGCCGCCGAACTTCATCACCCGGGTTCGTCCGCTCATGATGGCCCCTCCCTTCGCTCAGAGAACGCAAGCTCGACAAGGTCGGAGAGAATCCCCATTGCTGTGACTTGTGGACCTGCTCCCGGCCCGCAGACCGACAGGGAGTCGGCTCCGTAGCGCTCGGTGTGGAATTCGATCCGGTTCTCCGTTCCGGTGGAGAAGGCGAACGGCTGTGACTGATCGAAGGAGTGAATCGACACGCGGATCGACTCGTCGGCCGGGGCGATTGAGGCGACGTATCGGAGAACATGGCCTTCCGCCCCGGCCGCCGCCACTCGTGCGGCGATTGGCGCATCCAACGCGGGGAGTTCGCGAAGGAAGGCCGGCAGATCGTACTCATCGAGCCAAGACGGGTACAGAGATTCCGCCGCCACAGCGTGTGGCTCCAGTGGCCAGCCAAGCGTTCGCGCGAGGATGAGTGCCTTGCGTGCCACATCGGCACCACGCAGATCTTCGCGCGGATCGGGCTCGGCATAGCCGGAATCGATCGCTTCGGTCACCGCGGCCGACAGAGGAACTCTAGCGGAAACGCGGTGCATCACGTAGGCGAGCGTTCCGCTGACGGATGCTTGAATGCGCTTGATGCGGTCTCCGGAATCGAGCAACCGACGCAGGGTGGAGATCACCGGGAGGCCGGCGCCGACGGTGGCTTCGTAGCGGAGCCGTGGATGGTCGAACAACGGTCCGGATTCCGACCAAGGGCGGCACAACGGAAGTTTGTTGGCGAGCACGACGGAGGCACCGGCGTCAAGGGCGATGCGCCACAATGCTCCTGTTTCCGGATCGGCCGTCGCGTCGACGAACACGGTTTCAGGCCGGGCAAGCTCGGCGACCGTGTCCGGGTCGATTCTGGCGACGGACGAGGGCAGAGAGGCAAGCGAGTCGCCATTGTGCTTGACGCGCAGGGCTTCGCTGATCGAGGATTCCGGCAGACCGCTGCTGTCGAGAAGCATTGCCGAGCGGTCGGCGATCCCAGTGACGCGCATCGTGGCGCCGCATCGACACCGGATCGTCTCGGCGCCGGCAGCAAGTTGCGATGCCACGGCACGGCCCACCCGACCCGTGCCGACGACGATAATATTCAGCGTCGCTGCCCGGTTCTGATCCCGATCCTGATCCTGCCCCTGATTCGTCATCGCTATCGATCTCCCTTGCTGGTGATGTGCGCCAACCCAACCAAAAAAAGAACCGCAGGGAGTCCCTGCAGTTCATCTCGCCGCTCGCCCCCGGTTTCTCGGAGCTAGACGGCCATGGTCGTCGTACCGAAACCGGTCGCGGCGTGCGTCATATTGGTTTGCTGCGCGCGGCGACTTCGTCCGGTGATCATGTGCCCACCCTAGGGGAAAACGTAGGCGTTGTCAAGCCCCCATGCCATCCTCGCAGCGGAACCCCCGCCGCGGGTGCGCGCGCTCAGACTCCCCGCAACGCGTGTCTTCGCTCGAATGACTGCCGATCTCAGGCCCAATCATGATCTTGCCCGGGGAGCAGGCAGCAGAACGACTCGGAGTGTCGTCTTTGTACTGCGTCTTGGGAATCCGACATCTCCCTTCGGCGGCGCTTCCTCCGGGTGAGACACAACTGTCTATCATTCCAGCGCGTCAATCTCAGCGCGCATCACTTCCGCCATGTAGTCGATTCCGATCTCCTCCGCAATCCGCAATCCGGCGCGAAGCTCTTCACGTGCCCTCTCGTAGTCCCCGAGCCTGGAGCAGCATATCCCGAGTACGTAGTAGGGGAGGAGCATCCCGTACCTGTCGCCAATTTCCG
>CAZJLO010000124.1:0-2553 GCA_964547105.1 uncultured Thermotogae bacterium | reverse complement strand
TCGCTCTGTAGGCATAACACCAACGAGTGTAGGCTTGTAACCTACAAAGTCAAGTCCTTGCCGACCCTATGTAGGCCTCTTGCCTACACGTGTAGGCTTTCTGCCCTCATTTGTTGAATTCCCGCTGCACCGCATCAACCGGGACAGTGGTCGCCACCGCTGCAAGCCGCAGTTGGAGCGGCGAGGGAGCCACACATGGAGCGGCAGTTCGATGGAGCGCCATCGTCTCCTGCTGCTACGGGAGTTTCTCGATCGGAAGAACCGTCTGATTCCATTGTCCAACGTATTTCGACATCGGCCGAATCAGCCGGTTGTCGTTGTACTGCTCGACGATGTGCGCCAGCCATCCAGCGGTCCGGGCTCCGGCGAACACGGCGGTGAAGAACTCCCGCGGCAGGCCAAGGGCATGCTGCACCAGCGCCGAGTAGAAGTCGACGTTGGGATAGATCCCTTTCCGATCCAGAACGATCTGCTCGACCCGCTCGCCGATTTCGTTAAGACCGTGGAGGTCGGCGCGGTGGCACAGCAGCCGGGCCCATTTTCGCAGCAGCCGGGCGCGTGGATCTTCCACCTTGTATACACGATGGCCGAAACCCATGATCCGCTGGCCTTCGTTGAGCATTCCTTCGATGTACGCTTCGACCTGATCATAGGCATCCAGCTCATCGAACAACTCCATCGCTCGCTCGTTGGCGCCACCGTGCAGCGGACCCTTCAGCGTACCCAGGCCGCTTGTCACCGCAGCATGCATGTCCGCCAGCGTGCTTGCTGTCACTCGAGACGCGAACGTCGATGCGTTGAACCCGTGGTCGAGGTGCAGCATCAGCAGAAGCTCAAACGCGTCCTTCTCTTCCGCGGCCGGGGAGATTCCACGTAGCATGTAGAGGAAGTTCTCGGCTATGCTCATCCGCGGATCGGCAGACAGCACGTTCAATCCCTGCCTCATTCGGTATAGATCGGCGATGATCGTAATCGTCTGAGCGAAGACGCGGATTCTCTTCCTCTCGTTCGCCTCCGGGGTCATGTTGCCGCTGTCCGGATCGAACATCGCCAACGCCGACACGGCGGTGCGAAGCACGTCCATCGGATGCGCTCCTTGCGGGGCAAGCTCGATCATCCGCAAAACCTGCGAAGGCAGGCGCATTTCGCCGATCAATCGGCTGCGGAACGTTTCCAGCTCTTTCACATTGGGCAGTACGCCGTACCACAGCAAGTAGACGGCTTCGGCAAACGACGCGTTCTCCGCAAGATCCCGAATGTCGTGCCCGCGGTAGATCAAGAGCCCATTGACACCATCCACGTAGCTCGCGCTCGTCTCGCCGGCGATCACGTTCTCCAAGCCGCGTACTGCTCCCGTTTCATCGCGTTCTCTATTCATGTCGACCTCGCTTTTCGCTCACGTGTTCCTCTCTTGGCTCGCGAATCAAGCAAAAACGCCCCAGAGAACTCCTGGGGGCGTCGCTTGGATCTGCCCGGGTCCGCCTGTTGCCATGCGGTGCCGCCGGATCGAGATCCGATCTACGGTTGGCGCGGACCAACGGGAACAAACCGCTGTCGATCGAGAGCGCTGTTCTTCGTCGTATCCATGATCTGGACATTACCCAATGCCTCGCCGTTTCACAACCCGTGAACACCGACCGGAACGTCGTCTCATGCGCCGGGCGACTGATCCCGGTCGAATGGATGATCCCAGTCAGCCGCCTGCTGTCGCCTTCATCAAGAACATGCGATGATTGACATCAGGCTCGTGGCCTTGATATCCTCCGGCACGCCAGGGCAAACCGGGGCGTACCAGGCCGACAGACGGAAGAAAAGGGTGAGAACATGGTGGAGATTCGTCACGCCGAGATGTGTGACCCGACCGCGGACGTGCAGTTTCGTCCGTCGCAGTACATTCCTCAACTCCAGTCGCTATTCGGAGCCTTCACGGTCTATGTCGAGCGGCAACTCCCCCATGCACTTGAGGCGTTCCGACACGAGGCGACCTCCCGTTTCCGGGACCTTGCTGAACACGGTGAACAGCCGCGAGATTCGTCGTCACCGCGCGATCTTCTCCCCGATCCCGGTCCCGATCCTGATGCGGGGGGCGATCTCGAGCGGGCCCGCCTGGACTACGTGTGCCGGTTGCTGGGGGTCCGTGCTGAAGATCTGCAGACTGTTCGCTCGGTCACCCGGTTCGCCGTCACCCAGGCCAGACTCTACCCCGCCTTCTATCAGATGCAGGCGTTGTGCGACGTCGTCGGGCGCGACAAGGCGATGCCGCTTCTGCACCGGTTCATCGACACATGGATGGCGGAGAACACGAGGACCGACACGTCGCTTCAGGATCCAAGCCGCTTCTGGGATGCGCTCGACGCAGAACATCACGAAACAACGGAGACCGCCGTTCGCCTCGACCGTGGCCGAATCGCGTTCCGCGTCAATCGGTGCCTTTGGGCCGAAGTGATGCGCCCCCTCAACGATCCCGAGCTTGCCCATGTCGGCACATGCTACGGGGATTTTCCACAAGTCGCGGCGATCCATCCCAGCTTCGTCCTCACCCGCACGATGACC
>CAZJLO010000123.1:1165-2559 GCA_964547105.1 uncultured Thermotogae bacterium | reverse complement strand
TCGAAGCGTTCCCGGTGGCGTCAAGCTGGACGGTGATGTCCTGGGTGACGACGGTGGGGAGGACCATGTCAACATCGAATTCGTCCGCGAGAGAGGCTTCAAGCATCTCCTCGGATGACGGGTTCTTCGCTCCGCTAACCGTTACATCGACGTCGAGCACCTCTTCGCCAGCATTGACAACAGTGTACGAGATCGTACACAGATCATTCTCATACTGGTCAGTGTCCCAGGCAGGGGTGCCGCTTGGTAGCGTGCCAGAGACAGCGGGGTCGAAGGTGACCGTGGGAGAGACCGTGTTGCTCATGGTCTGGTCGAATGTCACCGTTACGGTGAATATGTTGCCGACATCCGCAGGGGTGATTACATCGTCACTGACTGAAATCACGGCTGTCGGAGCTGCTGCGACAGCCGTCACTCCGGCCAACGCAAGCAGTGCAACCATACAGAAAACAGGGATGATCCATCTTCGCTTCAAAGCCGTACCTCCTTGAGACGAGCCAACTTGCCTTCGTGGGTCTGATCGAATCTTCGAGATGAAGCCTGTTCCGGTCTTGCAGACCAGCCGGAAGCTGGTTTGCCGAACAGCCTCGCCGCGGGATGCCGCGGTGGTCGGATATCACCACCTCCCTCCACTTCTATTGCCGCGACAGACGAGCTGTTTCTAGCAACAGCAGGTGGGGCATATTGGAAACCTGCAAGATCTGTAGTTGTGCATGCGGTCCGTGGAAGGTGGAACCCTACGGCGGGAGAGAGATTCCGCTGCTGGTCGAAATGGAGATCTCATGTCGCAGCGGAGCGGATCGATGCTAGATTCGCCCGTTTTGCCGCCACATACAAAGTGCATCTATCCTCAGAGGTGCGTGGAATACGCTGCGGGTGAGCACTCTCTTGTCGGGTGGGCCGAACGATGAGCTGGCCACGCCTGGCGAGCGTCTCTCAGTGGTTGGCCGCGCCCCGGACCATCAGGGGCACTGACAGGGGCTTGTCACCCGCAGCGCTCAACATCCGGCGCGGCGGACAAGAGCGAGCAGCCGATTTCTGCTGAAACGAGACCGGATCAATCAATACTGATCTTGATGTTGCCTTGATTCAGGTGTTTGCCGGCAATGGAGCAACAGGGTGGAGCGTCACGAGAGCGATCCTCCTTCCTCCTTGCACGGATCGCTGAGATGGAGACCCCATAGGGCGATCCTCCTTACACGGATCGCTGAGATGGAGACCCCATAGGGCGATCCTCCTTACACGGATCGCTAAGATGGAGACCCCATAGGGCGATCCTCCTTACACGGATCGCTGAGATGGAGACCCCATAGGGCGATCCTCCTTACACGGATCGCTAAGATGGAGACCCCATAGGGCGATCCTCCTTACACGGATCGCTAAGATGGAGACCC
>CAZJLO010000123.1:0-1065 GCA_964547105.1 uncultured Thermotogae bacterium | reverse complement strand
GCGATCCTCCTTACACGGATCGCTAAGATGGAGACCCCATAGGGCGATCCTCCTTGCTTTTGACCGGGAGCGCGGCCGCCGCGGGCTTGGCCTGGACGGCCGGGCTCCCGCGTCGCTTCCTTCGACACTGCCAGCGGATCAGGTCGGCGGAGAAGCCGGATGGAAGATCAAGGATCGGCGGCTGATCAGCAGCTACAGCCGGGCGGTTCGGTAGCGGCGCCACAGATCCGATGCGATTTTTTCTGCATCGCGTTCGATGCCGAAGTCAGCGACGAATCCGGCGATGTACTGCACATCACGGGCAAGAAGCTGCTCCGCAGCCTCATTGAATCGGGGATCGACGGCCTGAGGGAAGTCGATGATCACCGGTTTTTCTTCCCAGTAGAGGATGTTGTATGGGGAGAGATCTCCGTGGATCCGATGATGAAGCAGGAACAACTCCACATTGTGGAGCAGTCGATCAAACAGGATCTCGGCTTGCTGCGGATCGAACGAAAGTCCGTACAGCATCGGCGCGGGGCGCTCCTCATCGCCGATGTAAGTCATCAGGACCGCCGGCCCGATTTGCGCGATCGGCTGAGGAACATCGGCTCCGGCGCGGCTCAGCAGCTTCAGCGTCTTGGCTTCATGCCCGACCCACTGACGGAACTTGGCGTTGCGCCCGCTTCGGCTCTTGCCTTCTATTGCCCGCAGGGTTCGCATGTCGGCCTTGCCGGCACGCTGCCGTCCGCGCTGGTACACGGCGTCGTCCTTGAAGCTGCGCATGTCGTACGGGCGGTAGACTTTGGCCGCCAGAAGATGGTGTCCCGTGTCGGGATGTGCTTCGCAGCAGAAGATCGTCGCTTCTTTGCCGCTCTTGACTTGCGAGATCACGTGCGTGATCCAGCCATGCTCCTGAAACGGCTCGATGTAGGAGAGGAGGCGTTCCTCAACCGTCAGCTTCTCGTCTTTGGGCGTGATCATACTACGCCATTATCCGCGAATGCCGTTTTGAATGCAGGAATTGCCCGGTGTTCGTCTTCATCTATTACAATTTGCCTGGCTTCCGGAATATACTCACAGGCT
>CAZJLO010000122.1:1147-2600 GCA_964547105.1 uncultured Thermotogae bacterium | reverse complement strand
GAGTTCCGGCAGCTGCGTCCGCTCGTACATCGAGAAGCGAACCCCTTGGTTGTCGAACTCCGCATAGGGGCCGTTGCCGTCCCAGTCGATCTCAAAACCGAGGATATCCCGATAGAACGCGACCATTCGGCGCAAGTCGCGCACAAAGATCCCGATCATGTCAATGCGTGTACCCATTGTTCAGCTCCTTCATGCCGAGAGATGAAACACATCGCTTGTGTGGAGCTCTTCTAGGATCCAGCTTGGCAAACTCGTCTGGCATACTTTCCCATGCGAGCAACCGATCCTACGATCCCTCAGCTCGCGACCAGATTGGACGACGAACGTCTACGGCACGAAGTCATACTCCACGTCAACGAGGCGGCCTTTCCAGTAAGGCTCAGGACCTTCCGGAAGCTGCCATTCGACCTCGCCCTCCATCGGAACCATCATCCCGTCGTGCTTCTCGTACGACCAGAACGACCCCGCCCACGGCGCCAAGACGTACTCGCCGTCCACTTCCCGATACCGACCGGGAGTGAAGATGCCGACGATCTCTCCCTGATCGCCGAACCGGAACTCAATCGAGGCACACGTGCCGGATCGCGGATCGGTCAGGGTCGCGAGCGCCGCGGCCTCGTCAATCGCGCTCCAAGCCAGATGCTCGCTCGGAAGAAGTGCCGTCGGTTGCCACACGGCCTCGGCGAGAAATCGCTGCAGGGCGCCCTGATCAAGCTCGGATCGACCGCCCTCATCCATCACCGTCACGACGGAGAGAACCTTGGCCAGCATCCCTCCTCGACTTGCGGCGTAGGCGTCTCGCACCCGCACGGACACGAGCGGCGCCATCCTCATTTCGGCGTCCCAGACAAACCCCGGCGGCTGCGCGGAGAAGAACTGAACCGCCGTGAACGGGACCCATTCGCCGTCTTCAGGGCGAAGCAGGAATTGACCTTGTTGCTCGATGCGAGCGGTGCCGATCCGCGGTTGCCCGTCGGTGAGCGCCCATCGGAAGTAGCGCAACACAGGATCGGGAAGTCCGGCGCGCTCCAGTGCGGCGAAATCGACCGGCCCGGCATCCACTTGCCGCGCGGCTTCGGTCAACGCTGCTTGAAGATCGGCCGACTCGCTCTGCCAGCGGTGGGCGCCTCCCCACAGGACCAATCCGGCACCTGCGACAAGGGTGCCAACAACGGTCAGCGTCACGATCAACCACGTCGACATCTCGATCCCTCCTTCGTCCGTGTCTCTCCACGTCCGGCCGGCCTGAATGCAGGTTCCCCGGGTCGAAATCGCCCCGCTGCGCCCCCCGCCGCCCGCATCGGCGACTACGCGGTGATGTCGCCGATCACGGCAAGCAATCGATCGACTTCGCCCGCGAGGTTGTAGTGATTCAGCCCGATTCGAAGCAGGCCGCCCTTGTCGGCGAGGCCGAGCCGCTGGACCTGTCCGGCGTCGAACGCTTCACGGACAT
>CAZJLO010000122.1:0-1137 GCA_964547105.1 uncultured Thermotogae bacterium | reverse complement strand
GCACGCTTCGACGCAGGCGGCCCTTGTGGGAGAGGCCGAGCCGCTCGATGACGTGCACCGCATAGAAGTCCCCGTTCCACACGAACATCCCCTCCTCGCCAAGCCGTCGGGCGATGTCCGCGGGCGCATGTCCCTCGAGCGTCAACGACACGACGGGCATCCTCTCCTCGAAGCGGGCAGGATCGGTGATTCCGTAGATCCGCACGCCGGGGATCCTCTGTAGCCCCGCAATCAGGTGCGTGGCAAGCTCCGTCTCGTAGCGCCGGATCGCCGCCATTCCGGCCACGATTTGCGCGCGCCGCGAGACGCCCCCCGCATCGACCTCACCGAAGCGGCAGCCGACGGAAGCGACGTAATCGACGGCCGCCGCCGCTCCGGCCATCCCTTCGAAATTCGGCGTCCCTGTCTCAAACTTGTCCGGGGGAGCGTCGTCGGCCGGGATTACCTTGTAGGCAGGCAGCTTGCTGAGAAGGTCGTAGCGTCCCCACAGCACACCGAGGTGCGGGCCGAAGAACTTGTACGCCGAGCAGGCGAGGAAGTCGATCCCGAGTGTCCGGACGTCGATCGCCGCATGAGGAGCGTACTGCACGGCGTCAACGTAGACCCATGCGCCGGCTTCGTGGGCCCACCGGGCGATCCGGGCGATGTCATTCACCGTGCCGACGGCGTTCGAGGCCGCCCCAACGGCGACGATCTTCGTCTTCGGTCCGATCGCTGCGTGCAGGCCGTCCATGTCGAGCGTGCAGTCCCGCGGATCGAAGTCGATCGTTCGGATGACGACGCCAAGCTCCTCCAGAGCGACCCACGGCGCGACGTTGGCGTCGTGATCGAGACGGGTCACGACGATCTCGTCTCCGGCGGAGAGGGTCCGGCCGATCGACCGGCTCAGGTTGAACGTCAACGCGGTCATGCTCGCGCCGAACACAATCTCGTCCGGGCGGTTGGCGTGGACGAAGTCGGCGATCGCTTCCCTGGCGGAAGAGACCGTGTCGTCGGTGCGGCGCGAAAACTCGAACACCCCGTGAGCATTGCTGTTGGCCTCGGTGTAGTAGCGAGAGATCACCTTGATCACCGAGCTGTGGACCTGCGTCCCGCCCGGCCCATCGAAGAACGCGATCGGCCGTCCATCGAACATCT
>CAZJLO010000121.1:0-2633 GCA_964547105.1 uncultured Thermotogae bacterium | reverse complement strand
AAGGCAGTGCTCTACCGCTGAGCTATTCCCGCACAACGAGCTGCAGTATACCAAACCCCAAGCCCCTATTCAACTCCGGCACTCCGCCGCTTTGCGAAGGGCGGGACTCGAACCCGCACGCCCGAAGGCACTAGCTCCTAAGGCTAGCGCGTCTGCCAATTCCGCCACCCTCGCATGGTCGCCGCCCGTCCTTTCGGGCAGCATGAGGGTACCGAACCCGCTCGGTGCGAACAAGGTCCGGGTCGCCAGGCCGGGGTCACCGGCGCATAGACAAGGCCGCGGTCTCAAACCTCCTGGCCGCGTCCTCCCAGCAAAACTCACCGGCCCAGCCTGAGCCCAAGCCGGGCCCTGGGGATAATCCCTCCGACCGATCCCGCTTTCCGCCCCTGGGGCCCCTTCCCGGTCTTCGCTAGGGACAGGTTGGACACGGGCAGCAGAACGGCCACCAACAACAACTTTCCGGCTCCGGGTAGACCCAGCCGATACTCAGCGAGTAGCAATTCCCGTACACCGTCGGCGTCACGCAACAACTGTCGCACAGGAAGCACCAGCTGGTTGTCCAGCAACACGGATCCACGATTCGGAACCGCTGTGAAACCGTTCCCGCCGAAGTCTCGACGTACAGAGCATAGTAGCCCGATGTGGCCGTCATCCCGTCGCCAAACACCTGATTCCACGAGCCCTGCCAAGAGCTGATGTGGACCGGAGCATCGTGGATCGCCTCGAATACCGCCGATCCGCCGCATGCTTCGACTCGCCAGCGATAGACATAAACATCTTCCGCCTGGCAATTGCAGGGCGAACACGTCCCGCAACAGCCCCACCATCCCCAAGAGTCCTGCTCGATCCGGAATTGGATCGTTTCGCCGACGTCAAAGCTCTCCGTGGTCCAAGAGGTGGCCGCGACAGACAGGCCTCCCCCGGCAACCGCTAACAACATCAGAACACTCACCCAAACCAAGCGTCGCTTCACAGCCGCTCACCTCCATCGAGGAATATACACCCGAACTCGCACCAGGTTTCGTGATGTGTATCACAAAGGCAGTTCGTCTACACATCGAAGCTTTCTCCGTAACCGGCGACATCGACACGGCGGGACAGCCCGTCTGTCTCCTCGATCCGCCGTTTGAGGGACCTGATCGCCTCGGGTTCGCCATGGACGAGCATCACCCGCGATATCGGCTTAACGGCGATCCAATCCAGAAGCTCGCTCTGATCCGCGTGTCCCGAGAATCCGTTCACCGTGAACACCTGCGCCGCCACGGACACCGGATCGCCGAAGATCCGAACCGATGAAGCCCCGTCCACCAAGCGCCGCCCGAGCGTGCCGCCGGCCTGGAATCCGAGGAAGAACACACCGCAATCGTCGCGCCACAGATTGTGGCGCAAGTGATGCACAATCCGCCCGCCACTGCACATCCCGCTACCGGCAATGATGATGTTCCCACCCGGTGACGCGTTGATTCGCTTCGATTCCGAGGTGGTGCTGGTGAACTCAAGCAACGGAAACCGGAACGGATTCGGCCGCCGCTCGAACAGGGCTCGGCCCTCCTGATCAAACAATGCGCGGTGCCGTTCGAACACCCGCGTCACCGCAATCGCCAGCGGGCTGTCAAGATAGATTTGCGTCCGCAGCGGAAGTTCGCCGTCGCGCCACAGCTTGAACAGCTCGTACAGCACTTCCTGGGTTCGCTCCAGCGCAAACGACGGAATGAGGAGATTCCCGCCGCCACCGATGATGTCGGCGATGGCCGTCCGCAACTGCTCAACCGATTCATCGAGCGAGCGGTGGTTCCGATCGCCGTATGTCGATTCCAGGACGATCATGTCCGGCGTCAGATCCGCCGGGATCGGCTCAGGATCCCCAACGATCGGGCGGTTCGAACTTCCAAGGTCGCCGGAGAATACAACGCTTCTTTCGCCATCCGACACCTCGACCGTCGCCGAGCCGAGGATGTGCCCGGCATCGCGAAGCACGACCTGCATCCCGGCGCCGACTTGAACCACTTCGCCGTATCCGACCCGTTTCCACGAACACTGGAACAGATCCAGCACGTCCGCTTCATCGTACAACGGCTCAGGCGTCTTCTCGCCGCGCCGCGCGGCCCGTTTGGCGCGAAACGCCGCGTCTTCCACTTGGATCCGCGCCGAATCCATCAGAATGAGCTGCGCAATCTCCGCCGTCGCTCCGGTGGCGATGATCGTTCCGCGGAATCCCTGTTTCACCAGCAGTGGAAGCCGCCCAACGTGATCGAGATGTCCGTGCGTGAGGACAACAGCGTCTACAGCCTCCACCTCGAACGGAAACGGCTGTCGATTCAGATCATCCGCGTCGGTCTCTCCCTGGAACAGTCCGCAATCCACTACGATCCGCCCCACGTCGCTCTCCAGCAAGTGGCACGATCCAGTGACGGTCTCCGCCGCTCCGTACGATGTGAATTTCATGTTCTCCTCCCTCTACCCGGCCGTGGCGCGATGACAGGCCGCCATCCCACTCCGGACAGCACGCGTTGATCGGTTCGCCGACACCGGTTTGCCCGTGAGCCCGATGCGCGGTACCATCAGCCTATCATTACGATCGGGACGTGGCGCAGCCTGGTAGCGTGCTTGCATGGGGCGCAAGAGGTCCCCGG
>CAZJLO010000120.1:0-2752 GCA_964547105.1 uncultured Thermotogae bacterium | reverse complement strand
AATCCTACGCGGAAGCGGTAGCTTCCGCTCTATGCGGAAGCGGTAGCTTCCGCTCCTGTGCGGAAGCTGCTCAAACCAAGAAGTTGTCCCGCCGCAGCCTGGAACAACGGCGAGTCTGGATCCAACTCCCACGCCTTCTGGCTCTCCGCCAACGCATCCTCCACCTTGCCCGACGCTCCCAGGACCGCGGCATGCCAATGCCGTGCGATGGCCAAGCTGGGATTGAGCGCAATCGCCCGCTCCAGTTCGACCTCCGCACGGCCGATCCCTTCGCCAAACAGGATATCGATCATCGCAAGCGAGGCGTGGGCCTCGGCGAGCTCATCATCCAACGCAACCGCCTGGGCGGCAGCGGCGCGGGCGCTCTCATACCCGACTTCGGACGGAATCAGTCCCAGCTGCGCCATCAGCGAGTACGTATCGGCAAGCGCGCTGTATGGCAAAGCCCACTCTGGATCCGCATCGATCGCTTCCTGAAAGTGATTGAGGGCGCGATCGAGCCCATCCTCATTCCACTGCAGCCAAGCAGCCTTCCCTCGTAGGTAAAGCTCTTGCGCGATCGACGGGCGGCGCTTTTCGAAGGTCTCCGCATCTCCAGGCCCCACTATCGCCCCCAGCGGCTGCCCCACGAGCACACCGCGCAGCTGGTCGGTGATGCGCCGGGCGATGTCGCTTTGAATCTCGAACAGGTCGGTGAGTTCGCGATCATACGATTGCGACCAGGCCGGCTCCTGTGTGACTGCGTCGACCATCTGTACCGTAATCCGCCGCCGGTTCGCCGCCTTGCGCCTCCTTCCTCCGATCACGGTACCCACTCGAAGCTCCCTGCCGATCTCGGCGACGGTTGCCCGCCGGTCGCGAAACCTCATCACGGACGTGTGGGCAACCACACGCAATTGGGGTTCCTTGGACAACGTGTAGATCAGTTCTTCGGTCATCCCGTCGGTGAGGTACGTATCTCCCGGATCGGGGCTGATGTTCTGAAACGGCAACACCGCGATTCGCGTCCGCTCCGCATCCCGTGACGACACGTCCAACGGATCCCCCGGCCACACCACTCGATACAGCTCCACCGAAGACATCCCACCAGCAAGCTCGCGCCGTCCCAACGCGGCGAACCGCGCGGCGGTCTTGTTGTAGACCTGCTCGTACAACGATCTCGTGATGCAGATTCCACCCGCCGTCGCCAGGGGTTCAATCCGAGCCGCGATCACCAGCGGGTCCCCTTCCGGTTCGCCGCTGCGCCAAGTGACCTCGCCGATGTCGGCGCCGATTCGCACCAGATAGGGCTGAATCGCCGTCGACTGCACCGTCCCCTGATCAGGATCAGGATCAGGATCAGGACCGGGATCGGGATTCCAATTCCAATTGCGGATCCCCTGCTGAAGATCGATCGCGCATTCGATGGCGTGGAGCGCACTGGGAAAGCGCAGAACAGAACTCCCCTCCGCCGCACGAATGACCTCGCCGGGAAATGTCCGCAGTTCAGCCTGTACGCGGTCGGTGTAGTCGGCAAAGACGCGCAGGGCCAACGATGGATCGCGGCGAACAATTGCCGAGTAGCCGACGATTTTCGTCCGCACAATCGCGAGCAATCCGCTGCGGGTCTCCAACACGCAACCCCCCTATCATCAACGCAGACCTCCGTTACCCATCGGCCTCATTTTAGTTCCAGGGACCTGCTTGACGCAATCGGCGAGCCCTGTCAGCAACGCGAAGAACTTCGCCTGCTGAGGAGGCGTGCAGTGCAATCGGAGACCGTCTGCAACGAAGATGTCCGCCCCAAGAGCCCATCCTCGTCGGGCTTGCCGCCTCCGTTCATCCGACGGGCATAGGCGGTAGGTCCGCCAGATTGGACATCGATTCCCGCGCCCGGTCGCAGGGCTGTCACTGTCATCCGGTTGTCAGGCGACACTCCCGGCCTGAGATCCACATGGGACATCGAGCGTGAAACGGACAAGGGGGGTGCCGGTGGACGCTACGGCGCTTCTTGTGTGACCAGCACGCTATCCGAGGCGACGCAACCATCCGCCGTTGTCACAAGCAACGTGTAGACGCTCGGTTGTGTGACCTTGAGATCTTCGGTCGATCCGACGACGACGCCGCATGCGTTGGTCCATGAATATTCGTAGGGAGCCACGCCACCGCTCACGGTGGCATCAAGCACCGCTTGCCCTGTCTCGCAGCTTAGAACCTGATCCGGACCTGCGTTCACCGTGGGCGGAGCGATGCCGTCTCGAACGGCGATATCGACGAGTGACCGGCAGCCGTTGGCACCCGTGACGATCACGGTATACACGCCCGGCAGTGTCACCGTGATGTCCTCGGTGACCGCGATTTCCCTGCCGCATTCGTCTATCCACAAATAGGCGTACGGTGGAATCCCGCCCGAGACGGTGATATCGAGAACCACTTCCGCGCAATTACACGTGAGTTCTTGATCCTCTCCAACATCGACCGACGGGACAGAGAACTCCTCTGTCACCGTGACAACGCCACTCGAACAGCAACCGTTGGCACCCGAAGCGGTGACGCTGTAAGTCCCCGCTTCGGAAACCGTGATCGACGAACCCTGGCCCAACGGCGTTCCGTCCTCCCGCCACCAGGTCATCAAGTAAGGAGGCCGTCCCCCCGACACGTCTGCCCTCAGCGTGACCTCCTGGTTGGCGCACGTCAACACCGGGATCCCGTCGCTCGTTGCGCGCACCTCCGGCGCTTCGATGTCCTGTGTAACAACGATCGTGTCCGTTCC
>CAZJLO010000119.1:0-2875 GCA_964547105.1 uncultured Thermotogae bacterium | reverse complement strand
TCATCGAGGCCGTCGAGAACCCACGATCCGCGGGCGCGATCATCACCGCCGATAGCAGCCGCTCGTTGTGTCCCGTCCCGCTGTCTGCGCAACTTGGCTGATCAGGTTCCGCACACAGCAAACCAGACACGGTGCTCGTGCCGAGGTGGTGAGTCAGTATTCCGTTGAGCAGAGCTCACACTTCGAGCACCTGCCTTGGAGCCTGGGCGCAGCTTCTCCGTCGCGAGTTCGTCCCTACATCACCACCGTGATCACGTACCCTTCGATGATGGTTCCGGCGTTGTTGGTGTAGTCGCCATCGGGGTCGAAGATGCGAAACTCCAGGACTCCAGGAACTACTGCCGGGAACGTGATCCAGTCGAGCTTCGCCCAAGCGAACTCCAAACCGCCGGGATCGCGGTAGCGCCACCGGAGTTCATCCCCCATGTTCAGGACGATCTCGTTCAACGGGTCATTCCGGAGCCGAACAGCGACAAGCAAGTGTTCGAGTCCGCAGGTCGCGGTGTTTCCTTCTTCCTGGCAAGGCTTTCCGCCGATGTAGACCGTTGCCGTATCGCCCATCGGATCGAAGAGCAAGCCTGTGCTGTGCCACGTGTCGTCGCGTGCATCAATATGAAGAATGTAGCCATCATCGTGGAACGGCCAGGGGGCTACGAGAAGGGCTACCGGTAGCGGAGCAGGTGACAGCGCGTGCTTCCAGTGGGGATACCAGAGGTCGTATTCCATCGGCACGATCGAAGCGCCGGTTGGGGAGCTGTCGTCGAAGAATACGAGATCCCCGTTGGGAGTCCATGCAGGAGCGTATTGGTCGCCCGGGAGTGTGAGGGCGTAAAGTCCAACATCCGGGGCATGGCCGCCGGCGCCGTCGATGGCCATGAACAGGATGTCCTCATCGCTGCACTCTGGATCCCGATATGGATTACAGTCCGAAACCCAGGCTACGAATAGACCATCAGACGAGAGGGCCGAGGAGTGATTGCCGCCTCCTGGAGCGAGAAGCCAACGTCCGTTCGTCCCATCTATGTTTTGGATCCACAACCCCCCGTCAGTGTCGAAGACCTCATATCCAGTTTCGCAGATCGCCGGTTTGCCTGCGGCACACAGCCCAATGAGCAGCAAGATCACAGAGATACCGTGCGTTCCTCTCATTCGAATTACCTCCTTTCGTGAATGAGCGTATCCGTACTTCATTGCACAGACAAGAAAGTAGAGCCGGAATGTACATCGTGCGGTACAGCTGACTGGGCTCAGTGGTTCGCAGGCTTCTACGTCCATCTGCATCGAAGGTTCCTTATGCTGCTGCGGACTGAGCAAGAGGCGATGGGCTAGCAGCAACGGATAGGTGTCTAACACAAGCCTTGTGCTATACTCCCACTGGAATCGAAACGGCAAACCCATGCGAAAGCGGGGGGCGCAATGTCACGGGTCTACGGAGGTTCTATGATCGCCGGACTGCCGAATTCAAGTAGAGTCATCGCGTGCTGTCTTCTCCTAGCTGTCTTCATCTCGGTCGTCTCGCTGGCGGCGGGTGTTCAGGAGAAGAGGTGCGGCTCCACGCAACAGATGGCGCAAAACCAGCTTGCCTACCACAAGATGACGCAATCCCAAGCCTGCGAGCAGGCCCAGGCTGCCAACCAGCATCAGTACGCGTATCAGAGCAAGGTCCAGACCCGAAGCGCGTATCAGAAGATGGTCCAGAACGGCTCTGGCGGGCAGGGGAACGGATCCGCTGGTCAAGGAAACGGCTCGAACGGACAAGGAAGCGCCTCCGATGGACAGGGAAGCGGACAGGTTGTTGGCGGCAGCGGAAACGCTGGTGCGGGGAACAACGCGGGTGGCAACGGCAACGCCGGGGGCAACAACGGCGGCCAGGGCCGAGGCAACGGCCGCGGCTGACCTATCCGCAGGCTGTGATGCTGCGCATTTCGATTCCACGATCCAATCATGTCATCGAGAGGGGGTTCGCAATCGTGTTCAAGACCGTATCTTTTCGGGTGTGGCTTGTTCTGCTGATCGCGCTTGTCGTCGCAACCAGCCTCGTGACTGTTGCAGCAGACGGCAGTATGTACGTTGCTGCCACCGAAGATCTGATCCATCAGGCGTTTACGCAGATGGAGATCGCCTTCGAGCAAGGGCTCGACAGCAACGGCGAGCCGGTTTGGCTGTTCGCGCATCGCGGGATCACGGCGATGATCCTGCCCCACGATCGGATCGAAACCGGGGGCTATGAATCCCTGCTGTTTTACGCGGCGTGGTCCACGGAGACGCCGTTCGAGTTCTCGGCGATCAACAACTGGAACCGGCGGGCCCGGTTTGGCCGGGCGTACGTCGACGATCAGGGTGATCCGGTGATCGAGCTGGATTTGCTGCTCTCGGGTGGCGTTACGCTGGAGACCGTCAAGCTGTACATCGACGTGTTCGTCGACTCCGCGCTGAGTCTTGCATCCGTCGTTCATCAGTAGAATCCGGCTGGGTTCGGCCTGTTGTTGATGCGCTCTTTCCGGCGGCGGGAAGCAACAGGCATCAATGGTTTCCAGGTGTTCGCGGTCTCCGCAGGTTGATCCGAGCCTACCTCAGGAGCAGCGGGACCACAATCGCGACGATGCCCATGCAGACGATGGTGAGGATAAACAGGTAGTAGCGGGTACCGTAGTTTCTGAGAAGTGCCGGGTCGTAGTAGCCGTCCACGTGCTGATCCGCGTACAGCTTGAGCAACCCGCCGATCAGGCGAGCCCTCGTCTCTTTGCCTTTCAGAAGGCCGAAGACCGCGACAAGGTTCACAACCACCGTCAACGCCATGAACAGCCCCAGCACGCCGGTTGTCGTTCCATTCTCCGCGGATCCCTCTGCAATCCCGGAACTGATCCCGAGCATC
>CAZJLO010000118.1:0-2950 GCA_964547105.1 uncultured Thermotogae bacterium | reverse complement strand
GGATCTGAGTTGAATGGGTGATCCGCCTATTGCGGCGGATCCCGGTTGGACGGGTAGATCCGCCTAGTGCGGCGGATCGGACTCGATATCGGGGATGAGATCTAGTCCTAGGTTTGGCTGAGGGGCGAGCGACAGGTTGTGCGACTGCCCCAACTCGTAATGGCGGAAGGCGGCCGCGGCGCCAATCATCGCCGCGTTGTCGGTGCAGAATGCGAGTGGAGGAACCCAGACGCGAATGCCCCGCGGCGAAGATGTCTCCTCCAGACGCCGCCGAAGCGTTGTGCTTGCGGCGACACCGCCGACGACAACAAGATCCTTGAGATGATGCCGGTGGGTGGCTTCGACGGATTTGCTGGCAAGCACGTCGACGACGCTTGCCACAAACGATGCCGCGACATCATCCGGATTGGCGTGAGGTTCCTTTCGCAGGTAGGTCATGACCGATGTTTTTAGTCCGGAGAAACTGAAATCGAAACCCACATGGGCCATCGGACGTGGAAACGCAATTGCAGTCGGATTGCCGGTTTGAGCTCGCCGATCCAGCTCTGCGCCAGCCGGGTAGGGGATACCGAGTTTCTTGCCGACTTTGTCCAGCGCTTCGCCTGCCGCATCATCGACCGTGGTTCCGACGGTCGTGTACCGTCCGTACGCATCGACGCGGACGAGCAGCGTGTGGCCGCCGGAGACGACCAGGCCCATGAACGGCGGCGATACCTCGGGATAGGCCAGACGGTGGGCGAACAGGTGCCCTTCAAGGTGATTGACGCCGAGGAATGCGGCATCGGCTCCGTAGGCGAACCCCTTGGCGTACGAGAGGCCAACCAACAGCGGACCGACAAGACCGGGGCCGTACGTCGACGCGACAAGGTTGATATCGTCCCTGGAAATGCCCGTTCTCTTCAAGGCTTCGTGTACGAGCAGCGGGAGTTTTCGAAGGTGATTGCGGGACGCGACTTCGGGAATGACACCGCCGAACTCGGCATGGATCTCAGCTTGCGAGTAGACGAGATTCGCTGCCAATTCTAACTTCGACGTACCGCGAAGGATGGCGACCGCTGTTTCATCGCACGAGGTTTCGATGGCCAACGTAATCGCGGAGTGGGAGTCTGACATGGACGTCCTCATTGGATCGCGCCGGGATCGAGAACACCGATATACGGAAGGTTGCGATACAGTTCGGCGTGATCCATGCCGTAGCCGATGACGAACTCGTCCGATTCCAGTGTGAATCCTGCATAGTCGACCTTCACGTCTACGACGCGGCGCACGGGTTTGTCGATCAGCGCGCAAACGCGAACCGACGCCGGCTGCCGCGCGGAAAAGACGCGCAGCAGATAGTCGAGTGTATTCCCGGTGTCGACGATGTCTTCGATGATGATCACATCGCGGCCACGAATCGGCACGTCCAGATCCTTCACGAACCGAACTGCCCCCGGAGAGGTTCCGTTTCCGTAGGAAGAGACGCAGATGAAGTCGTATTGAATCGGGATCGGGATCTCGCGAGCAAGATCGGCGAGGAGCATGAACGCGCCGCGTAGGACACAGATCAGGACGACCGGTCGTTTCTGCTCGTCACGGCCGGCACCGCAGTCGCCATAGTCTCCGGCGATCGCTTTCCCGAGCTGTTCAACCCGTCGATGGATTGTGTCCGCCGAGAACAACACGCGGGAAACACAATCCCTTGGGGCAACGTTGGACACGATGAGGACTCCTTGGCATCACGCGCAATGCTCTACGTGGAAACGGCAAAGCGTGTTTCGAGTGCCTCCATTCTATGCTTGATCCCGCCGTATTCAAGGTCGGGATACGGAAGCATCGCCGGGCCGGAGAATCCTTGCGCCCTCATCTCGCATGCCTTTCGCGACACCCGCTGTCGAATCCAATCCCAGTACGGATGGTCGAACAAGTCTACCGGCTCGGAAAGGAGGCCGTTTCGTACGCTGAACGCAAGGCAGGACACACCTGGAGGCCCGTCAAAATATGACATAGGTGTCTTGGCGCACACCGGCATCAGCGGTCCGGTGTGGCTTCCACGCATGAACCCGGCCACGTAGTGACCGATTCCGAACGGAGCCAGAACTTCGCCGGTTGCCGGGAAACTCTTCTGGGTGCGGACGAGCATGATCGGGTCATCTTTGCCGACATACTTGCCGGCGATATTGCGCAACCTTGACGTCGAAGAAGCAACGGCTTGCTCATCGTCGGACCGTGCGGCGATCGAGCGGACGACAAACCGGCCGTTGTCGCGGAGGAGCGCCGCAAGATCATACAGCTCCTCCGGCGTCTCAAGTTCGATGATGCGGTCGCCTTCCGTGAATTGGGTATCAAGGACGGTGAACCGGAAGCCTCTTCCAACGTCGGGTGAGAGAATGAGACCGGAATTGTACATCGGGTCGGCAAAGGCGAGATACAGGGGGAGGTTGTAGGCGCCGGGCTCCGTCTTGTCGGCGGTAAACAGCAGGAATGGCTCGTTAGGACGTTCGTCGAAGCTGATTTCGGCGACACCTGGCCCGAGGCCGTGGACGTTGCCGGAGAATGCATCTTTGAGGAGATCCTGACCTGCGCCGTACAGCCCTTGCTGTTTCGCGACTTCGGTTCCGGCAAGGAACGCGTCCCATGCGATCTGATGGATCCCTGGATCGCCGACAGGGCCGGTGTGGGTCATCAGGATTGCCACATCATCCCCGGTGAAGCCGATGTGAACGTCGATGAGCTCATTCCCCTTGTGGGGCAGAATGCTTCTGTTGACCGCCTCGAGCAGCGCTTCACTCGGACGCACGTGTCCGCCGATACTGCCAATGTCCGCCTTGATCGCTGAAATCGTGATTCGCATTACCCCTCCATCCTTCTTGGCAACGAAGAGTCGTGTTGCACGGCTCCAACCACCAGTGATTCATGACAAGGATACGAAGGTGAAACAGGTGAACTCCAGGGGGGAATGCATCAACTG
>CAZJLO010000117.1:0-2969 GCA_964547105.1 uncultured Thermotogae bacterium | reverse complement strand
GGTGTGCTGCTGATCAATTTCGTCATCGGATGTTGGTACATCGTCTTGCTTCGCCGGCGCAGGATCAGCCCTGCGCTGGCGATGTGGGTGTTCTTCACCATCGCTACCGTCGGCAGCTTGGTGACCTACCTTGCTCAAGGTGACTTCACGCTTCGAGACAACATCTTGAACGCGGCCGACATCCTGCTTGTGGTGGCTGTGTCACTCGGAATCGTCGTCTACGGCGACCGGAGTACACGGTTCAGCCGGTTCGATCTCGGCTGCCTCACCGCGGTGGTCACGATCCTCATCGGCTGGGCGCTCACCCGACAGCACGTGATCGCTCACAGCGCCATCCAGGCAATCCTCGTCGTCGCCTATTTCCCGGTCATCCATCGGCTTTGGAGGACCCGGCGCAACACGGAATCGTATGGGATGTGGTTCGGGCTGATGCTCGCCCCTGTGTTCGGACTTCTGTCGAGCCGCGGCACCCTGGCCACGGTGTATGCCGTACGCGCGATCGCTTCATCGGCGATCTTGCTGATGATGATGGCTCGCGTTCAGTGGAGGGCCTCCCATCGCTCCTCGCCGGCACCATCGAAACCGGAGATGGCGAAGCCGCCCACCTAGTATCCGGAATGGTTCGCCGCGCTGGATCACACCGCCGAGGAGTTGAGGAAATCGTCGCCCTCCTCTACCCTCGGCAACAGGAGGTTCATCGTGTCCCTTTCGAGCAAACAGAAGAAGCAGTTCATGCAGTGGCTGAAAGACCACAACGTAAGCTCAACGTGTCCTGCGTGCGGCTCCAGCGAAGGCTGGGGAATCCACGAAAACATCATCGTCGGCCTCGATCTCGACCTGAAACACAAGAAGGCCGCCCCGTCCCAAGCCGGGTTCTTCGTAATGGTGTGCAAGAACTGCATGCATGCGATGTTCTTCGCCGCGGCGCCGATTGTGGGCAGAAATCCCTAAGGTTCATCGGCTGCAGCGGGGCATCGCATTCGATCTGATCGCTCCCACCTGCGTATCCGCAACCGGGATGTAGATCAGGACAAACACCACCGATCAGTCGAGCACATCGTCAAGCCAATCCAATGCCGCAGCCACGGTGGGGAATCCGATCGTCGTCGCAAGCAACATCGCGACGTGGCGGATCTCGTCGGCGGTTGCGCCGGCATCCGCAGCTCGCCTCGCGTGGCTGTGGACGCTTCCTTCCGATCGAATGGCGATCGCCGCCGCGAGCTGGATCAGATGGGCCGTCTTCTCTTCGATCGGGCCGCTTTGCCGGGCCACCGATGCAAGCTTCTTGTGCGTGTCGGCGAACTCCGGATACAGCTCCCCGATCTTGCGGTAGTGTTTGGGAATCTCTGTCGTTCCCATTGGGATGACCTCCTCCGCTTCCAGAATCTCCACGCCATGCTAGCAGGCCGGTGCCGGGTAGCCAACTCCTCGCCGGCGATACCGCCAATGACAGCAGGCAACGCTTGAGGAGATCGGTTTCTGCGATTCCGGAGGCCAAGTCCGGAACAGGACCTCCGGTTCAACCCCGGATGTCGCAATCGGCATCTTCCATCGAAGCGGATGCCAGAGCGGGGGGACGCCCACCCTGGCAATCGCGTACCATCAACACTCCACAGCGCGCATGGCGTGCACCGAATCCATGAAGGTAGGCACAGAAGATGGCCCATCTGGCAACGCGAGACCTCAGCAAGACGTATGCGTCGCACATGTTGTTCGATCATCTGTCGATCGCGTTTCAGCCTGGTGAACACGTAGGCTTGATCGGCCCCAACGGGGCCGGTAAATCAACCCTGCTTAGGATCCTCGCCGGAGAAGAGCAGCCGGATTCCGGGTGGGTCGAGAAGGGCAAGGGAGCCCACATTGTCTATCTTCCGCAGATCGATGTCTTCCCCCCGGAAGCCACAGTGGAGGGGACGCTGTTGGCAGCCTTGAAGGACATCCCGATGGAGCCGTACGAGCGCCCTCACCGGGCCCGGCACATGCTGCGAAGGCTGGGGTTTCAGAGCCGGGATGCGGACCGGCGTGTGGATTTCCTATCCGGCGGGTGGCGCAAGCGGCTTGCAATCGGATGCCAGTTGGTTCAGAACCCGGATCTGCTCCTGATGGACGAGCCGACGAACCACCTGGATCTCCGCGGAATCGACTGGCTGGAGAGATTCCTCGAACGAGCCACCTTCTCGTTCGTGCTGACCAGCCATGACCGGTACTTCCTCGAACGCGTGACCGATCGGATCGTTGAGATCAACCGCCGCTATCCCGACGGCTTCTTCAGCGTCAACGGACGCTACAGCGACTTCCTCGAGAGGCGCGAGCCGTTTCTGCAAACCCAAGACGCCGAGCAGCAGGCGCTCGCCAACCAGGTGCGCCGCGAGATCGAGTGGTTGCGGCGAGGCCCCAAGGCGCGGAGCAGCAAAGCGGCACATCGCATCAACAGCGCTCACGAGAAGATCGATCGGCTGGCCGAGGCCCGACATCGTCAAGACAGTGACACGCGCCTCGATATCGGGTTCAAAGATCGCGGAAGAAAAACGCATGACCTGATCATCGCTCAGAAGATCGCGAAGACGCTGGGCGGCGATGTGCTGTTCCAGGAACTCGATGCCTACGTTCACCGCGGAACCCGCTTGGGGATCGTCGGCAACAACGCCAGCGGCAAAACGACGCTGCTGCGGACGCTGGCCGGCGTCATTTCGCCGGACGCCGGCACAATCCGCCACGCAACCGATCTTCGGGTCGTGTTGTTCGATCAGCAGCGCGAGCAACTCGAAGCGGACAAGACACTGCGCCGCACGCTTGCCCCGTACGGAGACAAAGTCTACTACTCGGGCCGGGAGACCCACGTCATTGCCTGGGCGGGACGGTTCGGGTTCCGCCGTGACCAGCTCGACGTCGCCGTCGGCGAACTTTCCGGCGGCGAGCAGGCACGCGTCCTGATGGCAGTCATGATGCAACAGCAGGCCGATGTTCTC
>CAZJLO010000116.1:0-3092 GCA_964547105.1 uncultured Thermotogae bacterium | reverse complement strand
GCCGAGGGACAGGTCGGATCCTCGACGATGCCGCACAAGATCAATCCGATCCGCTTCGAGAACAGCGAAGGGAACATCGCCGTTGCCAATGCTCTCCTGGCGATGCTCGCCGGTAAACTGACCCACTCGCGGATGCAGCGCGACCTCTCCGACAGCACCGTGCTGCGGAATGTCGGCGTGGCACTCGCCCACGCTCACTTGGCGGTGACGGAAACAACCGCCGGGTTGGAGACGATCGACATCCACCCCGCGCGCATCGACGCCGAACTTGAGAAGATGCCGCAAGTGCTTTCCGAGGCGTACCAGACGGCGTTCCGCGTCGCCGGAGTCGAAGATCCGTACGAGCTTCTCCGTGAAGCGACGCAGGGCCGTCCGGTGACGCTGGCGATGCTTCATGACCTGCTCGATGGACTGAGCGAGCGGCAGGAGATCGATGCTCAGATTGCGGAGCGCCTCCGTGCGCTTCGCCCCCGCGACTACATCGGTGATGCAGTGCGGCTGTGTGATGAAGCGCTTGCATGGGTCAGACGTGGCTCCGGTTGGGATCAGAGGCCGTAAGCGGTGGAATGAGCTCTAAGCGGCAAGGCAACCCCTTAGACCCGAAGCTGGAACAGCCGCTGGCAAGCGGCCGGACGGCGGAGATCTACCCGTGGAATGACGGACGCATTCTCAAGCTGTATCGCTCGGGGGAGCCGCGCTCGGCCGCCCAACGGGAGCTTGCGATCAACCGGCGGGTCACCGATGCCGGAATCGCCGCACCGCAAGTGTTCGAAGGGGACGCGGCTGATGGTCTGGTCGAGATCGGCGGCCGAGTGGGGATCGTGTTTCAGCGAGTGGACGGGCCGTCGATGCTTGCCGACCTCATGGTTCACCCGTGGCGACTGATCTGTCATGCCCGCGCCCTGGCCGAGCTTCATGCGCGAATGCAAGATCACGAGGTGACGGCGCCGCAGTTCGACGACCAGAAGGCGCTTCTCGCCCGCAGGATCTCCGCGGCGGCGAACCACGTCCGGGATATCGACGAGGCAAGATGGTTGCAGCGGTTGGAGAGCCTCCCCGCTGGGGATCGGCTGTGCCACGGGGACTTCCACCCCGACAACGTCCTTCTCAGCCGTGAGAACGGCGGTGCGAAACCAGTGACACTGGATTGGGAGAACGCCGCACAAGGCGATCCGGCTGGCGATGTAGCACGAACCGTTCTCATCCTGCGCGTCGCCGGTGGCACGCCGGACAGCTCGCGGTGGGTGCAGATGCTGATCCGCCTTCTTGCCAGAAGCTTCCTGCGGACGTACTTGCGTACCTATCTGAAGCGGAACCGGTACGGCGTCATGCGGGACGCGGTCGACGTGTGGTTGCCCGTGCAGGCGGTGGCGCGGCTTGCCGAACAGATCCCCGGCGAACGCCCCGCTCTCGTGAAGCTGATCCAAGCCCGCAACTCTCGCTAGCGGCGTTTGGAATGGCACTTCAACGGTGTGTTTCATCAGAGTTGGCCTGCCACGCAACCCTCACTTTCTCGCCCTGATGCTTCACAGGCTGGAGTGTCTCATGGATGTAACTGGCATGACAAAACGCCACGAAACGCCATTCAGGAAAGCCAGAGAGGCTATCCCGCAGTGCGTGATGAGTGTTACGTTTGATGCGAAACGCCGGCAAACACCACGAGGCCGGTGGACAGCTTGCAGGTGGCGTTGCGTGAGAGCAGAAGACCGGAGACGCTCCGTTGCGGGTTCGATCCTGGAAGAAGCCGACCAGAAGCGAGGTTTCCTTGGGCAGGTTTTCGCCGCGTGCCACGTCTCTCTCCTCGAGAGGAGCTGCTCGGGGAGAAGCGGGAGGATCTGTGCTGGGTTCTGTCTGTTGCCGCGGATATCCAAGCCGCTCTTGCCCGTGATGGCGTGGTTGCAGGAGCCCTGCCGGAAACGGAGCGCATCCCGCCATTGGCATGACCACAGCGTTGCCGATTGGACGTAGATGTCATAGAATAGACGATACGAGATGAACGCAGAACGAAAAGGAGGACAACGATGCGTGCGAGGCTCGGAGTCATTCTGCTGGTCTCAACGATTGCGGGTGTTGGGCTTCTTTGCTCCCCGGCGGGCTGCGACTGCACGGACACGTGCGAAAGCAAAAGCCTTACCCTCTGCTGGGTTGATGGAGGTGGCGATTGCTACCAGTACTGGGAGAACCGGTGTCAGAACGGAGCGTGTGGCGGATGGTTCCCTTTCCGCGACGACTGCTACTATGAGTGCGAATGGACGAACTACAACTGTCCTCTTGGCGAGGATTGCGAGCTGATCACCTACTATTGGATGGGATGTGTCGGATGACATTAGGATTCTCGCAAGCGAAGTGGAAGGGTTCCATTGCTCTCCTCCTTGGACTCGCTATTCTGCTCGTGGGTGTAGCGTGGAGTTCGGCACTCGCCCAGAGCTGCGAAGGGTGTAGCGACTTCTTTCAGGTCTGGGCAAGCACAACGCCGTTTGAGGATAACCAGCGCAAGTTCTGCCCGACCACGATGGGGCTTCCCGTCGGATCCGCCGCTCCGGAGGTCGACGGCGTGGAACTGACTGGGAAGCGAACGGTGCTCTGCGTCTGCAACGGGTTCGTGAGCGAACGGCTGATGGTGTTCGCGGAGACCGCGGCCATCGAGGGGCTTCAGGTGGTCGTCGTCCTGGCGGGATTGACGGCCTCGGATGAAGCGAGGGCGCGCACATGGGTGGGAGAGCAAGCGGTGATCGTCTCCGATCCGTGGGCGACGGTCGCCTGCGCGCTGTACCGGGTCGGCTCGAGTCCCGGTGTGTTCCAGTGCACCTTCTTGATCGACGAGTCTCAAGAAATCGCCTACCGCAAGCTCGGAAGCGTCGAGTGGGTTGCCGCGCAGGATGCCGCCTTGGTCCGCGAATTTGCCGCGACCGGACAGATTCCCGAAGGGACCGACCTCCAGCACGTCTTGTGGTTCGGGGACAGTATCCCCTGGCCGGAGTGGGCGATCGAGACCTACGATGGGGTCGACGTGGAGTTGCCAGCCGGAAGCCCCGCCTTGATCTACTACAACATCTCGGCGGGGCGCGGGGGGGGCGAGGGTGCGTCGGCAG
>CAZJLO010000115.1:0-3105 GCA_964547105.1 uncultured Thermotogae bacterium | reverse complement strand
GAAAATCGACGGATCAGCGGATGCCTTCAGGGCTGGCACGGCCCTTCTTCCTTCTCCAAGCAGAAGCCGGACAGGGCAAAAGCGGTAGGCGACTACCGTCACAAGCGCTTCGGCAGTGCACGTCACTTTGGAATCTCATTGGCGCATGAGCCGGCGCCTCGGAGTTCTTCCCGAGTCGATCCGGATTGATGGAGTCTTGGCCCGCCGGGCCGAGAGGAGACTGCATGTCCTCGAACCGAGTCCTGAAGAAGGTATCCACTCCGTTTGATCAGCTGAACCCGACAGGAGCGATCCTCGTCGTCAATCTCGTGGATCCGCAACTGCGTACGATGGAGGCGTTCCTCGACGCAACCCGTCTCTACGGATTGCCGACGATTATCGTCGGCAATAAGAAAGATATCGCTCCCGCAGAGCATTTCGAGCGTGTCGCCACCGCGATGCCCGGTGATGTACTGGCAAGCTCGATGCGGACCGGCGAGGGTGTCACCGCTGTTCGCAAGCAAATCCAGGATCGTTTCAAAGATGGGGATCGCATCGCGGTCCTCGGGGTCTTCAACAGCGGCAAGACCAGCCTCATCGCCCGCCTAACCGATTCAGATCTCGCCATCGGCGATCTGCCGGGCACCACACTGGAGTTCTCCGAACACCGCTTCGCCGATCTCACCCTGATCGACACCGTCGGTCAAATCATCGACATTCACAAACCGCTGATGGTCAGTATCGATCTTGACGATTGCGCCACGCGTCAGGAGCGATTCGAGCGGGTTCTCCGCCAGGACGCGGAAGCGATCCTTGCTTGCCTCGATTCCGCGATGAGCGGACTCCAGGCGGCCGCTGCCGCCATCCGGAAGGCCGTGGAACGCGGAGGGAAGCTTGTCGTCGTTGGCGCGGGTGCCAGCGCACTCGTCGCGATGGAGATTGCCGGGCAGGGACTGGAGACTGGCCTTCCGGTGCTTGCGTTCACCAACAACCTCGCAACCGCTCAGCCGGTGAGTTTCGCCAAAGGGACGGCGGAAGACGAAGGCGCGGTTGCCCGTTACATCTCGCTCGCGGTTCGCTCGGACGACGTGGTTCTGGGGGTTTCGGCAAGCGGAGGCACCGGGTTCGTCTATGACGCCTTGCGGCGAGCACGGGCGCTTGGTGCTGCAACGATTGCACTGACCGAGAATCCCGATACGCCACTTGGACACACAGCCGACATTGTCATCAAGAGCGAGGCGAAACCGGAAGGCCCTTCTTCAAGCAAGATCCAGGCAGCCCATCTCGCGATCGGCCACGCGCTCGTCCTTGCCCTTGCCGCAGAGCGAGGCATCACCGCCGAACAGGCCATCGAGTTCATGCTACCTGAGCCGGTGGCGACCAAGAAGATGGGACTGAAGTAGCTTCATCGGTTGCACACGACCGGCTCGACGCGCAGGGGATGATCGAGACCAATCGCGCGGTTGCCCGGACCGCCCGTCAGAAGGCGGCCGCAAATATCAGCGTCCCGATCAGCGCCGTCACGCCACCTCCGACCAACAGCGCAACTCCGGTGGTTTCCAGCAGGGGAATCTGCACCCCGACCGACACGACAGCTTCGACGCCCCGGCTCCCGTCGCTGTTCATTACGACAAACCCAACATCGTCCTCGCCGACCGCCCAGATCAGGGGGTCGCCGTGCCCCATCGTGCTAGAGAACCAGAACGATTGCTCACCAGGCAGCGAGGGTTCAGCCTCACCCTCATGGGCGACCACGTCAAGTTGTTCGGGATCATCTGTCAACGATGTCACCTCGTGGTGCAGCACACCGGCCAGGTAGGCATCAATCGCAACCGGCGCCGCCATCCCGATGAACACTTCCGCGTCTTCGCCATAGGGCTCGACGGAAACGCGCAACGACGCCAACTCTCGCTGCTCAAGAAACCACGGCAACTCGTCGGAGACCCCCTCGGCGCTGCCGGTGATCGCGTATGTATCGAAGCCGACATATGCAGGTGGAATGGCGTAAAACCCGTCTGCATCTGTCAGAACGGAATCGGCAACAAACAACGCACCGCCGCTGAGCAGCACGATCCCCCCGGCAAGCGCAATCGCCAAACCCGTCACACCAAGAATCCCTCGTATCATCTGCCAGCCCTCCCTTTCCGTGCCCCGCCACTGCCTACCGCAAACCTGGCAGCGTCTCGATCGTACCGGTTCTCACCGTACCAACTCAGGCCACCGGTCTTCAACTCCGCCGTACGGTCGGCGACGGCCCACTCCGCCAGTCTGGCAACGACAAGCGCCCACGCTTCATCTCGGTCAGCGTGGGCGCTGCTCTCAATCATGACCGGCGCGGAGGTCGCGCCGCCGTGTTTAGTAGGCGTAGTCGACCGTATAGCGAACGATCGCCTCCCCCTCGGGTGGGACAGAAATGTCGAATCGAACCGTGTTTACATCCACCGATTCGTACGGGAGTGTAGCCCCGAGGATGTTCCACGTATAGCCTGATGGGTGCTCGAAGACAGACACGGTCACAGGCTCGCTCTTCGAGTTCTCAAGGAGGATTTCAACCTGCTCTTGATACCGGTCATCGGAGATCCAGGTTCGCTCGAGCAGGGTACGGCTAGCCTCGAGATCGAACGCCGCGCCGACCTGCAACTCGACGGTGTCGCCGGCCGCCGTGTGGGGGATGGAGTCTTCGCCGAGAAGGACCGGACCGATCTCGTCGATCTGGTACACCCTCACCGTTCCCGCCGGCAGAGGAATATCCAGTCCGCTGATGGTATCGTTCTCGAACGAGTACTGGATCTGCACATCTCCGGAAACCATCGTGTCGTAGACAAACTCCTCAACCAACCTCACGGTTTCGGAACGAGCGTACGACAGCGCCAGCGTTCCCTCGCTCTCAAGCGTCACCGGATAGGGCAATGTATAGCGGTAGTACTCGCTCACCGCCTCGGCCGCAAGCCCCACCGGCGCGTTGGCCTCGAACGCCAGGGCAGACACCCGAACCATGTCGTCGTACGCGGCTTGCTCAACGTATACGTCACCGGCGATCAGGGATAGCGCCGGTGCTGCAAAGACGCCGCCAGCGCCATTCGTCACCGCGATTCTCGTTTGAAGCGATCCGAAATTCGGCTCTTC
>CAZJLO010000114.1:0-3242 GCA_964547105.1 uncultured Thermotogae bacterium | reverse complement strand
CGCAAACCGGTGAGCGACGTCGTTCGCTGGCTGGAATAGGCAACGTGCGTGGGCAGACCTTCATTCTTGACCTCTTCTCCGATCTGCGGGACGCAATCGATGTCGAACGTAGGGGACCAAGCATGAAGATCCGATTCCAGTAGAGACGATCGTGTGACGTTTGTTCATCAGGATTATTGTGGATCAAGGTGCGGAGAAGAAGCGACACAGGAGGATCCGATGAGCGAAGCGATTCACATCCAGATCAAGCGGGTTCCGCCGATGCAAGTGCTGACCGTGAGACGATCCCTTGCCAGCAAGGAAGAGACGGCGGGTGCCCTTGCCGAGGTCCTCCCGCAGCTTGCCGGTGTCAACACCGGATCTCCGATGGCGCTGCAGCTTGGCCCGCCTCGCGACGGGAAGATCGACTTCGAGTTGGCGTTCCCTGTCGATGAACCGATCGCAAGGGATGGATTCGCCAGCAAAACACTTCCCGGGCTGGCATTTCTTTCGTTTGTCCACGAGGGGCCGCTCTCCGGTGGTGCCGAAGGGATGAACTTCGCCGATTCCTGGAAGCGGTTTGTCGAGTTTGTGATCGAGAAGCAGATTCTCGTTGGCGACGATCCTTCGCGCTACGTGTATCACGCCGGATTGGATTCCGTTGGATCCGCCGACGAGCATGTCACGCTGGAGGTTCTTTACTCGTATCACCTTCCGATGTGGCTCGAGGCGTTCGGAGAAGGGGTCAGACATTACGTGGACGCCAAATCAGCGGAACGAATCCTTGCCGGAAGCGAAGGGCTGGCGGAAGCCTTCGACGGGCACAAGGCGGCGGAGTGGGTCCAAGGGGCGATCGACCGGCTGGATGAGGCGATTTCTGACGAGAAGGCTCATGCGTGCATTCTCAACGGTTGCGCCCACCACTACATTGTCCAGAGCGGCGAAGTCTTGCGAGCCGCCTGGGAGGATTCGGGGCACGATCTGCGGAAGCTGGTTGCGGCGATCACCGACGAGGCGCTCCTCGGCAGCAACTACCGCATCGATGACTCAGGCGACGAACCTTTGTTGATCATCGAGCGCCGTCCGGCGCGGCAGGAGGCATACGATCAGGCGACCGACCCGGCGGTGAAGCGCTATCATGCGTGTTTCTGCCCGCTGGTCCGCGATGCAATCCGTGATGGTAGGCGCGTATCGCGGACGTTCTGCCACTGCTCGGGCGGTTGGTACGTGCAGGAATGGGAGAACGTGTTTGGCGAGAAACCCGAAGTCCGGCTTGTTGAGACGATGCTCGAAGGCGCCGAGGTTTGCGTCTTCGCGGTGAAGATCCCGCCGGGGTTCTTGTAAGGCTTCTTCCCGACGATCCACATTCGAGCGATGTGGCTTCGGCGCCGACGAGAATTCGGTGTTCCCGGCTACGAATCCTCGCCGTAGACGTCCTTGATCACGTCGATGGCAAAGCGAGCGGCCACGGTTGCCGGACCGGCGCCGAATTCGATTGCGACGTCGATCGCTTCGATGATTTCCGCGACCGTCGCCCCCTCCTCGGCGGCCTTCTCAATGTGCCACTGCATGCACGACTGGCAATTGATTAGCACTGCGATCGCCGTTGCCATCAGCTCCTTGTTCTTGCGACTGATGGCGCCGTCGGGGTAGACGTCCGCTTCCATTCGGGCAATCGCTTCATATCCCTTGGATCCGTGACCGAGGAACCATGTGTAGGCTTCTTTCCGCTTCCGGGTGATGCGTCGGAGTTCATCCATCTTCCTGCCTCCTTGAGACGAGCCTGCCAAGACCGATTGGTATGCCGGCCAGCATGAGCGGTGCGGATCGTATTTGGACCTGGCGGGAGATGCAACTTCAACGCACATTCGCCGATTGGTCCTGTTCTGCGCGTTCCGGACGGATAGGTTCCCAAGATCGCAGATTGCCCGGCAAGACCGTTCAGGTCGAATCGATCCGCATCTTGCGCCACGTCTGCTAGGAGATCTCCCTGGAACCCTGCTCGCACCAAGGTATCATCGACGAACTCAGGTGAAACCATGAACGAAAAACTTCCGCCGTGCTCCGAAGCCAATGAATGCTCCGACGGATCTGCCGCCGCTACGCCGGCCCGTGGCCCGGCGTTGAACGCGATCCACGATCCCGGTACTCGCTTGATCCTGTTCCGTGGCGAGTCGGTTGTTCTGGAGCGCGATTTGCCGATTCGGCCAAGATGGTTCTCTCCGCGCGACCTTGCTGGGCTGTCGCTCGATCAACGGTTGGCGATCAATCTTGGAGCCGATGATCTTGGCCCGCGGATGGCGTTGGATGTTTCGGGAATGGAGGAGATCGAAGAAGCGCTGAGCCTGCCGCATGGCGCGTTTCGCAGCCTCAAAGAGGTTCAAGAGCCAATCGACTCGCGTACGTGGCGGGTCCTTGCGAGGGCCCGGGCTCTGCTTGCCTGGAACGAGCAGTATGTGGTTTGCCCCACCTGTGGAGCGACGACCGCGCCTCGGAACGGAGGGACACTGCGCGTCTGCACGGACCCGGCGTGCGCCTGTCTTCACTATCCGCGTACCGATCCGTCGGTCATCGTGAGGGTCGTGTCGAGGGAAAGGTGCCTGCTGGCACGCCAACCAAGGTTCCGCCCCGGCCTGAAGTCCGTCTTGGCTGGTTTTGTCGAGCCGGGCGAGACGCTGGAGGAGGCTGTGCTCCGAGAGGTTGCAGAAGAAGTTGGCATCGTCGTGGAGCGGATCGAATACCTCGGGTCGCAGCCATGGCCGTTCCCGATGAATCTGATGGTTGCGTTCCAGGCCCACGCCCGCGACGACGAGATTTCCCTCGACGCTGACGAACTGGAGATTGCGGAGTGGTATACCCGCGAACGAGTCCGGCATGAATTGGCCGATGGGTCTCTCATCCTTCCCAGTCGGAAGTCGATCTCGCGCTGGATGATCGATGACTGGCTTGAAGGGCGCTGAGCTGAGGCACGGGGTCCGAGTTGGCGTCGCTGTCGCTTGAAGCGGGGGAGGACGCTGGGATCTGAGATCCAGCCTAAGGGAAGGCGGGTGCATGACTCGGAATCAACCGGAATTCAAACACCTGGAAGGGGAGAGATGACGTTTTCGATTGTGGCGGTCGACAGGGAAGCCAAGGAAACGGGATTCGCGATCGCATCGTGTTGCTGGGACGCAGGGCAAGTCTGCTTTGCTCAAGCCGACGCAGGCGCGATTGCATCGCAGGCGCAAGGGAACCTCTCGTTCCTCTCGGAGTACTTCGACAAG
>CAZJLO010000113.1:0-3264 GCA_964547105.1 uncultured Thermotogae bacterium | reverse complement strand
GATACGCAGCAGCAGCTCGAAGGGGGGAATCGGCTCGAACTGGTCGCCGATGCCATCGCCGCCGATCCGCTGGAATTCGACTTCATCCTTCACGCCGGCGATGTTGTCGAGAGTCCGTCCGACTATTACTGGGATGACTGGTTCGCCTCGTTTGACGACATGCTCCTCCGGGCTCCGTTCATCCCTGTCCTGGGGAACCACGAGAAGAACCACCGCTCGTACTACCACACGTTCGAGCTCCCACCGGGAGAAGGGCGAGACGACGAACGGTGGTGGGCGTTTCATTGGGGGGACGTGGTTGTCGTCGGGTTGGACACCAATGTCAAGAGCGCATTGGACATCGCCGCGCAGCAAGATTGGGCGCGGGAGCACCTTGCCGGCCCGGAGCCGCACAAGTTTGTGATTTTCCATCACCCCGTGTTCTCGTCCGATCCCTACTACGGGACTGGCTTCTTTCTCGACACGATCTATCATCCGATCTTCGCCGAGATGGACGTGGACATCGTATTCAACGGACACTCCCATCACTACGAGCATATCGTGCGTGACGGCGTAACCTACATGGTGGTCGGCGGCGGTGGCGCCACCCCCCGGCAGACAACGCCGGAACACATTCAAGGGTCCGATGTGTCCGTGGAAGGACACCTGTTCTACGTTCGCGTGACAACTTGGGCGGAGGGCATCGATGTCGAGACGGTCTCCGTGGCTCGCGAGATCGGCTCGACGGACGTTGTGATGGATGATCGGATTCTCGATTCGTTCGACATGCCATTGTCCGGCGCGCGGACCTCGCCGTTTGAAGGCCGGGAATGGCTGCGAGTGCTGGTGATCGGACTCCCCGTTGCCCTAATTGTTGGCGGCTTGATCCTGCTGCTGAGACAGTAGTGCGCGCCAGGGTTGCCTGCCAACGATGGTCGACGCCGTCGTTGGGATGCTGATCGATCACGAGCGGGAAGACTTTCGCCATAGGGAAGCCGCGACAGGCTGACGGGTGGCTAGGTGGTCCCGTGGATGGTGCAGTCCTGAGTGATGTTGCCCGGAGGATTGTTCATCCGTATACTGCTTTGTCCACCTGGTCGGTTTGATTGGAGTCAAGGGGGCAGTCTTGGAGGCGACCCACACTGGGCGTCATTACGTTGTTCGACAACGAACCTACCGAGTAGCTCTGTATGTCTTGATGCTCGCCGGCTGTGCGATCATGCTTTTGCCTTTCTTCTGGATGGTGACCACATCACTCAAGACGCAAACAGAAGCATTGCGCATGCCGCCACAGTGGTTTCCTAGTTCGCCTCAGTGGCAGAACTACGCCAAAGCGTGGAGTGCGGCTCCGTTCGGACGGTACTTCTTCAACAGCTTTTTCATGGCGATCACCACAACCATCGGCGAAGTGATCACCACGATCCTTGCTGCGTACGCGTTTGCCAAGATGAAGTTCTTCGGCAAGAACGCGCTGTTTGCGATTCTGATCGGCACGCTGATGATCCCGGGGCAGATGCTTCTGCTCCCCAATTACGTGACGATCGCTCGATTCGGATGGCTGGATAGCTACGAAGCGCTGATCATTCCCTGGCTTGTCTCGGTGTTCGGGATTTTCCTGCTGCGGCAGTTCTTCCGCAGTGTGCCGGACGAACTTCGCGATGCCGCGCGTATCGATGGCTGCTCGCGGCTTCGATTCTTATTTCGAATCATGGTCCCGCTATCCAAACCGGCGATCTTCACCGTGGCGTTGTTCAAGTTCCTCGGCAGTTGGAACTCGTTTACGTGGGTGTTGATCATGACCAATAGCCCGAACATGCGTACGGTGCCCGTCGGCCTGCAAGTGTTCTCGGGCGAGATCGGAACAGCGTACGAGCAGCTGATGGCGGCATCGGTGTTGGCGATCATCCCCATCCTGATTCTGTTCTTCTTTACACAGAAACAGTTTATCCAGGGGGTGGCAAGGACAGGGATCAAGTAGCCCGGCAACGGGGAGGGACCGGAAAGCACTGTTGCATCCGGAGGAAGGCGAGGCGAAGCACAGGCCAGGTAAGTTTCGACCTGAAGGAGGTTGTGCACGATGAAGCTGCGATATGTGGTTATCCTGAGCATCCTTGCCGCGTTTGCGGTCGGGTTTATGGCGTCGGCGCAGGAGCCGGTGACGATCGAATTCTGGCACCGGTTCGGCGAGTACAACACGTCCATGTTGGAGCAGTTGGCCACGTGGTTTGAGGCGGAGTATCCGTGGATCACGGTGAACTATGTGTACCAGGGGAGCTACAGCGCCCTGCAGCAGAAGGTGAACGGCGCTGTGATCGCCGGCGAAGTCCCGACGATGTCCATCTTCTACGAAGATTGGATTCCCCCGATGGCGGATGCGCTTCTTCCTCTCACCCCCCATTTCACCGATGAAGAACTTGCCGACATCCTCCCCGGGATGCTCTACAAGGACATGATCACAATCCCGTTCAACAAGTCGATCATGGTTCTGTATTACATCGAGGAGTACGTCGAGACGCCGCCGACGACGTGGGAAGAGTTCTACAACCTCTGCGTCGAGAACACGGTGGACGAAGACGGTGACGGCAACATCGACCGTTATGGAACCGGCCTACGACCGTCGGCGAACCCCGAGCAGTTCCTGGCGTTGCTCGAGCAGAACAACGGGACGATCTTGAACGAGGACTGGACCGAAGTGACGCTCGATAACGAGGCCGGGATGGAGGCGTTGAACTTCTACGCCAGCCTCGCCCCGTATGCATGGATCACGAGCAGCTACTTGAATTCGGAGATCGGCCGCGTCGCGATGGCGATCGACACATCGGCCGGCTACTCCCACTGGATCGACGCTGCTGAGGGAACCGAGTACACCGTGAAGACGGCCCCACTCCCGGTGGGAGAGAAGATGGCCTCGTTCATTCAGGGCACGAACATCGGGATCTTCAACGATGCTCCGCAGGCAGAGATCGACGCCGGTATCCTGTTCCTGAAGTTCCTGCTTCGCGGAGAGATGACCGGATTCTGGGCCGCGACGAGCGGCTACCTGCCGGTGACGTATTCGGGCATGAACAGCGCCGTGTGGACGTACGCCCTGTTGAGCAGCCCGCACTCCGTCGTCTCGTCGGAGATGCTGCCGTTCGGCGTTTCGTCACTTGCTCATCCCAACTACGGGGACATGCGAAGCGCACTGGGCACGATGTGCGACGAGATCCTGCGTGACGCGGCCTCGGTGGAAGAAGCCGTTGAGACGGCCGTGGACGAAATCGAGTACTTGCTCGATTACTAGGA
>CAZJLO010000112.1:432-3371 GCA_964547105.1 uncultured Thermotogae bacterium | reverse complement strand
GTCCACACCGGTGACCACCGCGCCGTGGCGGACCGATGCAAGCGAGTCGGTGCCGATGTGGCACTGCAGGTGAAGAAGCGTCTTGCCGCGGGCGTCGCCGACTTCGCCCAGCTCAATCTCGTCAAACACTTCGGCCCCGTCGGGCAGCAGCGCGACCTCCTTGTTCGTCCTCAAGTGGATCGGCGTAGGCTCGTCCCACAACGCCTGGTCCCTTGCTTCAGCCTCGTGATCAGGAGTGAACTCGGCGGTCATGTCTCTCCCTCCCCGTCTTGGTTCGAAGCATGCCAGATCCCCAAGCGGCTCGCCATGGGAAGAACCCGCGAAGTGCTAAACCGAGATCAACCCAGCAGGAGTCACGCTTCGTGAATTGGCATGTGTTGAAGGCACCTTGCATTCCTGGTACTCTCTCCGCCTCATCAACGCACACATAGCCAGCAAGAAATCCCCTCACTAGCTGCAAGCAAGCTCATCCCGGAATCGTAGGGTCGCTCGACCAACAAGGAGAATGCTGTGGGATACAGATGGATCTTCTTGCCGATTGTTGTTGCTGCCGCGCTGCTCGCGTTCGGTCAGAAATTGACATCCAACGAGGTCCGTTGCCCCGCTGCGCTGGAAGCGATCCGCAGCCAGGTGAAGTCGTTGGTAGAGACGGGCGAGGTTCCGTCGCTGGCGATCGCCGTGCTGCTCCACAATGAGATCATCTGGATGGAAGCATTCGGCGTGGCGGATATCGAGAGCAACGTTCCTGCAACCATCGACACATCGTATGCGCTGGCTTCGATCACCAAGCCGTTCACGGCAACCGCCTTGATGCAGCTTGTCGAGGCAGGGAATCTTGCCCTCGAAGATGCCGCCTCGGAGTACCTCGGAGATGCGCGGTTGACGCCTCGTGTCGGAGACGTGCACGACGTGATCGTGGCAATGCTTGCCAGTCACACCTCCGGGCTGCCACTGCACAGCCAGGCCTACTACATCGATGAACCGCATCAGCCGGCGCCGTTCGCCGAGACCCTGTGTCGCTACGGGAATCTGACGACCGCCCCGGGCGGGCGCTATCAGTACTCCAATCTGGGCTACGGGGCCCTCGGCTACATCTTGGAGCGCCTGAGCGGTCGGTCGTACGGCGAGCTGATGGCCGAGCGCGTGTTCGAGCCGCTTGGGATGAGCCGGACTTTCGTAGGTCCTCCAAACTCGGAGCAAGCCTCCGTTGCCGTCAAGTATGATGATCGAGGCCATCGTGTTCCGCCCGCCACCAGCGACTGCCCTGCCGCCTGCGCGATTTACAGCAGCGTCAGCGATCTGATCCGTTTCGCGGCGCTGCATCTCGGACAAGGATTGGACGGTACTCCGAACTGCGAGCTTCTGTCGAACGCCTCGCTTCAGCGCATGCAGACGCCGACACCGGGCACGTTGCCGACCAGGGATTGGGAGTGCGCGGGAGGAGGCTACGGCATCGGCTGGTTCGTCGGGTTTCTCGGCGACGGCCTGAAGATCGTCGATCACTCCGGCGGCGCATGCGGCATTGGGACATCCCTGATCTTGGTTCCCGAGGAGCAGCTCGCCGTGGCCGTGCTCACCAATACGCATGGTTCGTGGGCCGACAACATCGCGATCTGCGCCATCTCGGCGCTGATCCCGCATCGGCTGGCCAACGCCTGCGCCCGTTCGGAGGACCCGGCCGCGGCCACGCAAAGCATCCTCGCCGCGGAACCCGCCCTCGAAGGCACGTGGATTGGATCGATCGAGAGCTACGAGCGGGAGATCCCGCTGCGTCTGCGAGTGGATGACGAGGGACGAGCGTGGATCCGCATCAGAGGAGGGGCAGAACAGCAACTCGATCAAGTGGGCTATGCGGAAGGCTCGCCGATCCTGATGAACGCCGGCGGTGGCCCCTATCTGCGGGGAGCGATGCAGGGGGGACTCTTGACAAGCGACGCGCTGCGCGGATGCCCGTGCCGCACGTGGATCGAACTCCGGCTGAATGAGGATCGCCTGCAGGGTGCTGTCATCTGCCTGTCGCAGCGCGAGTTCTGGACTGGACCACTCTCCGCGTGGGCCGAGCTGACGAGGATCGAGGAGGAAGGATGAGGCGGTTGTCTCCGAGGGCTTTCGACCCGCTGTTATGCGCCACGTGTCTTCTCGCCGCTCTCTTGAGCGTTCTCGTAGCTGCCGAGGGCCCGGTCGAGCCGTCACACATCGGAGCGTTCTCGTGCACCAGCCTGATGGCGGCATCCGAAGATCTCGTGCTGCTTGGCGATTGCGAGGATGCGGGAGCCGGTCATCCGCTCGCCGGGGATCCAACCGCAACCTACGTGTTCTTCTTGCCCGGCGATCCGGCAAACGGAGAGCTTGGGAGGATGCACCTGGGGTGGATGTGGCAGGGGAAGTTCCGCAGCTTCCAGGCGGGGATGAATGACGCGGGGCTCGCCTACAGCTTGACTGCCGTTCCGGAACTCCCGATGAACCCTCACCCCGAACGCCCGTATGTTCACGGCCGGGACAGCTTCTATGATTCGATCCTCCGTACCGCGTCCACGGTTGACGAGGCCATCGCTCGCACACTCCAGTTCGACTTCTCCACCGTGTGGTTCCAGATCCTCTACGCGGATGCAGCAGGCGATGCTGCGATCCTCAGCCCCGGTCTCGACGGTGAGATGGCGATCACCCGGCGGCCGGAAGGCTCCTCGGTGCTGGTTGCCGCGACGTTCAACACCGCTGATCCCGAACAGTCCATCGGGCGGGACAGCTTCGTGCGGTATGAAGATGGCCAGGAATCCCTCTCGAATCTGGTCGCCGCCGAGGATCTGTCGGTCAGCCGGGTCTTCAGCGGCGGGCTGAAGATCGGCGCAGGGGAGACCGAGAATGACGTTTGACCGTTCGATCAAGATCGCGCCGTCGATCCTGTCCGCCGACTTCGCGCGGCTCGGCGAGGAAGTGCG
>CAZJLO010000112.1:0-422 GCA_964547105.1 uncultured Thermotogae bacterium | reverse complement strand
GATCTGTCGGTGCCGGCGTTCTCGAACGTTGTGAAGCACGTGAGCCGCGCCCGGCCGTATGCGTTCAACGGCAGCTACACGATGTACGCGACCACCTACGACCTGACCCATCGAATCGCGCATGTATACGTCTTGGGAAGTCACACAGAGCCGATCGTGATCGATCTTGCCGAGGAGCTTCAAGCCACGCAGGCGGATCGACGGGTGAGGATCACGGAGCTGATGCCTTCCGAACAGCTCGAGCGGGACGTGAGGAAGTACTGGGCCATCCAAATCGCCGGCCTGACGACAGCCGTCCTGGCTCTTGGTGCCGCCGTGTGGGGTGCCATTCGACTGCTGTGGTGAGAGGAGCTGGCATGACGCGGAGTTGGCGCATCGGGTGGTCTGGCTCAACCCACTGCTGCGCTACGAGGGCTTCGAGG
>CAZJLO010000111.1:0-3413 GCA_964547105.1 uncultured Thermotogae bacterium | reverse complement strand
GAGGGCATACGTTCGAACACGCGAGGGGCTTGATACCGAACATAGACTCGGCAACGCGAGGCTACGCCGACGTGGTGCCGTTGTAGCCGCAGCTGGGGAACGACCGCATCTTCAAAGGTCGGAATTCGACCCGCAGGTTGTTGGGAAACGCCCGGCAGATCGGCGGCCGCAGGTCGTGAGCCGCGCAACGCCGCGTCTTCGGGTCAAAGCAATCGCACACGTAGTAGCACCGCCCAGGGTAGTGGCTGGCGGCCAGCACCGGGCGTTTGACGAACGCCGCTTGCTTCGAAATGCGACGCCAGTGCCTCAGGATGAACTCGTCACCTTCCAGCGAACGGTCGACGCGGATCTCCCGCTTGGTGGCACGCAACAGAATCGGATCACAGCAATCCCCACACTGTCGGCAGGTCATCGCGGTCTCCTCGGCCGCCTATCCGAAGCGGCATCAGGCTCATTGAGTGTTGTTTGGATCGGAGCCCTGCGGTCGAAGGCTCCACCAGCCACCTCGGCGGGGCCGGCGATCATCCAACGCGCATCATAGCACGCTTCTGCGCCAGAGCAAGGGAGGAGTCCGGGGGCACGCCCCGGTCAGGTGCCGTATCCGCGGCGGCCACGGCGGTAGGCTTCATCCTCTTCGATCGTGGATTGCCAGCCGCTTCGCACCGGACCCTCGACGTCGAAGCGTTCGATGTACGGCTTGATGTCCAGAAGCGGCGTGCCATCAAGGATGTCGACATCGCTGATATACAGGATCCGTCCGTCTCGGCGTATCAACCGGACGACACTGAGACCGATGGGGTTCGGCCTGGTCGGCGATCGTGTGGCGAAGACCCCCCTCGGGCGGTCTTCCAGGAACGGGATCACCCTCAGATGCGGCGGCTTAGCCCGATGGAGGTGGAACAGCAAGATGATGTGGGAGAACCCCTCGAGATCCATCAATCCGACCTCATACGCGGGATCGATCTCGATCGTCCCTTCGATGCCGCGCGCGTAGCGAGGCTGGATCGGTGTCTTGGCAGAATCCGTATGCGGCGTGTGGATCACGCCGATCGGGCGGTAGCTGACAGGTTCCTTCCACGCACTCATGGCCACAGAAGGATCGGCCAGCGCACCGCCGGCCGCAACCCTACAACGGCAACCCAGGGAAAAAGAGAGGTTGAATGTGATGTACGTCACGCACATCGCAAGTCTGCCTCCTCCGACAAGCCAGCATTTGTGGCGTGTTGCCCAGTAGCTATGCTGCTTCTTGCTCTGCACCGCGATTCCGCCTGATGTGAATGTGACGCGGATAACGTTCAGCAACGGTTCTGCGCACATCTCAAGTCCGGCTGAAGGTCCACCGTGGGCCATTGCTCGACTGCCAAGAATCTACCCCACCTACATCAACAATCAACAAGCCTGTCTGTACGCTACGGTCCGGCGCAAGCACGATCCGATTCACATGGGTGCCGCGTCGGGCGACTGGGCGACACCGCCGAATGTGATGCACGTCACTTTCGCGTCCGGATTCCAGGTTGTCACCCGCAAAGCCGCTTCGGCAAGCACCGCCGCGGCTTCAGGCTCGTGGCTTGTGGCACGCCCCCTCCGGCGAGGGCGCGTTCGTCCCGACTGGCACATCCGAGGAAACGGATCGATTCTGCCGGTGTACGATGCTTCGGAGGTGTCGCCGTCGTGAAGCGAGCGTTTGTCCTGCTTGTCGCTGCACTTGCCTGTTGGGTCATCGGAACCGCAATCGTCTACGGCCAGTCGGGGGCATCCGGCTTGACTTCGCCGGAGATCGATGGCATCTGGGTCCGCCCGTCGCACGAAACTCCTGCCCAGCCGGTGTGGGGACATGCCGAGGGCTTGCGCGTCGGGCTGTGGCCGCTTCCCGGACCACGCGGCCTCCTGAGGATCTACACCCCCTATTTGGGACACGAATCCACGCGGATGATCAATTACATCGCCGTCGAGCCGGTGGTGGCAGGCCAATTCACCCGCGGCTTCTCCGAGATGGAGCAAAGCATGCTTGACGGGGAGCAAGGCCTGCGTTTCTGGAGCGCGGATTCGCCACAGGACTTCGCAGCAGCAGATCCGGCCGCACCGGCATCGGGGGTGATCACGCATGAAGACGGCATCGACATCCTCACCGTGTACATCCTGATCGAGCCGTACCGAAGCGGCGCGCACGTTTACGTACGCCTTCGCTTCCGCTCCGACAGGCCGTATGAGGTCGGCCTTGCAGCATTCACCAACCCCGAGTCCTCGGATCTTTCCGCTTGCATCCTCACCGCAACCATGGGCAACTACGCTCGCCTGCGCACACTGCATCTTGCCGACCGACAAGTCCAGGCCGGCGATCTGTGGCCTTTCTTCTCCGGGGGTGACTTCGCGCCGCACGTCTTCTTCCCCCTCAGCGATCTGATACGAACGCCGGATGGTGGCGTGGTGGTGATCGCCACACCGGACGAAGACGATCCCGTCCAAGCAACGTACGAGCGCGGTACGCCGTGGCCCTGGCGATACACCGGCGAGGTTGCCTCACAATCCTGGCGTCATGAGGACCCACATCCGCAGCTCCGGGCCGCCGTCAACGGACGGACGACCTACTGGGATACCGAGTCTGCGATTCCCGGCGGTGTCGCGTTCGAGAACTTCGAGTTGATCGAGCCGTTTCGTGAAGGGTCGGAAGTTTGGTTCGGCGTCATGCCCGGCCTCTCGCCGACAATCGTGGAGCAGCCAATCGTTGATGGCTTGTAGCTTGTAGCCGGTGACCTGTGGTCCGTGGCTCGTAGCCCATCGAGACGACAGCCGTTAGGGCGTCGGCCACAAAGGACCGACGGCTACACTGATTCCCGCATTTCGGTCTTTCCACCCACCACAAGCTACGGACCATGCGGATTCCAGCCACGAGTTGCAGGCCACAAACAGCGAAGCCGCACTGCGTCTCGTCGATCCCCGCCGAAGAAGCTTGTCCCCTTCGCCCCAGCCGCACACTGCATCCTGCAGTCAATTGTCCAGGCGGAGGCTTCACCAAGACTACTCAGGCGTTCATCTTCTCCGTCAACGTCCGAGGGAACCCTTCCTTAGCGCAAGCCCCCAGAAGACCCACGCAAGGGTCCAAGAGCTAAGCATCCCCGCTGACAGGAACTGGGGTCCCTTCCTTGTTGAGACAGCCACCGCAAAGATCACTCCGGCCAGGGCAAGAGCGATGGCAATCGCTGCAACCCATCTCCAACGTTCGGTGAGCATCCTCCGAAGCCACTTCGCTAGATCCTGTGTTAGATAGGATGCCAGCACCACAACCGCCGACGGCAACGCCCAATCCTCCGGCCCGAACCAAAGAATAGCTGCGGCTGTCAGAAGACAGGCTGCCGCGTACAAACCGCTCTTGGACACAAACCTAAAGCCTCACGGGAGCTGCGACGGCTGTT
>CAZJLO010000110.1:0-3448 GCA_964547105.1 uncultured Thermotogae bacterium | reverse complement strand
ATCGCTGCCATCGCGGTGGTCGGGATCTGGTTCTGGAGGACGTGGGGGCTGTGGGTGTACCTGACATGTTGGGCGATCGCGTTCGGCTTGAGCGTGTTTCTCGGCGTGCCGTTCTGGTCGTACGTGCTTCTTCTGTCCAATGTGGCTCTTCTGTACGCGCTGCTCCGCCCGCGACGGGAGTCGTTCCGATAGCGGGCCATCCGTGCGCCGTCCGCATGGGTTGAGGCTTCTCATGTTCCGATTGCGCCGCTTGGATGGTGCTGATCGATCGGGCATCCTTGGAGGTATGAAGACGATCGGACTGCTTGGCGGCATGAGTTGGGAAAGCACGCTCAAGTACTACCGGCTGATCAATCAGGGCGTCAAGCAGGCGCTCGGCGGACTGCATTCGGCCCGTCTTGCGATGGTGAGTGTGGACTTCGCCCCCATTGCAGAACTGCAGCACAACGGTGACTGGGAAACCATGGCACGCCTTCTCGCGCAGGCAGCGCGGCAGGTCGAGGCCGCGGGAGCCGACTTCCTCGTGATCTGTACGAACACCATGCACAAGCTGGCACCTGAAGTCGAAGCCTCGATCGGCATTCCGCTGCTACACATCGCCGATGCAACGGCGTCCGTTCTCCTCGAGCCGGGGATCCAGACGGTGGGCCTCCTCGGCACAGCGTTCACGATGGAGCAAAGCTTCTACAAAGGAAGACTGGTCGAGAAGCACGGGATCGATGTGCTGATCCCCGGCAAAGCCGACCGCAGGATCGTTCATGACACCATCTACCAGGAGCTGTGTCTCGGAAGGCAAGAGATGCACTCCAAAGAAGAGTTCTTGCGAATCATCGATCGCCTGGCCGATCAAGGTGCAGAAGCTGTGATTCTTGGATGCACCGAGATCGGGATGCTTGTCAGCAAGCAAGACACGGACGTGATGCTCCTGGATACGACGGCAATACATGCGAAAACGGCAGTCGCGCTGGCGTTGACGAGCGGTTCGGATGTCTCCAACGGTCCGCAGCACCCGCGAATCCTGTGAGCCGGTGTCGAATATCCGGTGCCTGCCGGACACGTTTCTTCCGGAACGGTCACCGGACATGATGGCACACCTGGTCTGCGGGTCTTAGAGTTATGCAAACGTGTATCGGAAACAGGAGGATCGATCGTAATGGGACAGAAGGCACGTGGTGGGACAGTTGCAGGAGGGTTCTGGTTTGCGGGGTGGCTATTCACCCTGGCGTTCTCGCAACTGCTGTGGTGGCAGGCAATCCTTGGAATCGTGATCTGGCCGTACTACCTGGGAGTCGCCCTGCGGTAGGCAGCGGATTTCCTCAACCTCGAACCGGGGCCGGCGAGCCGCAAGGATCGGAAGGAGCGCCGGGACGCCGAATTCGCGTCTGTTCATCGGCTGTGACGCCGAGGTTGGGGCGACGCTGAATGCATGGGGCCGTCTCCTCAAGGAGGGCTCCCCCGGCACGACTCCCCGGGATCCCGGGGAGTCCGTCGAGACCCTCGCTCCGCGTCTGCTCAACCAGACAGGGCATGCACCCTCTCGATTCCGCCGCCTAGGGATACGGAGCCGTAACCATGACGGCCGCGGTGAGCACTCCCACAACCGGCTCCCCCGCCTTGCCCGTGTCGCGCGCGGTGAGCGTGATGACGCCTTGAGTTCCGGCCGCTACATCAGCCGGGGGAACGACAGTCATCAGCAGACTGCGGCTGGGTGCCGCTCCGACGTCTTGCCTTCGGAGCAGAACCTCGGTCGCGCTCAGGCTCACATGCCAGTCCGACGGCACGCCATCCAGGGACAGCGATACCGGCAGATCCCGATAGCCGTGCTCCCATTCGTAGATCTCGTAGTAAGACGGGGATCTCAGCGTAATCACCCACGTCACTGCGTCGCCGGCTTCAATCTCCGTGCTCACGAACTGAAGCTCACGCGGTGCTTGCAGCACATCGATCGAGCATGCGTGCTGCTCATCGAACGGGGCACTCGACACCCCTCGTTCTTCTCCGGTGCTGAGCGTGATGTGCCGTGGCGTCAGAATCGTCACGGGCAGGTCCCCGTATGCCGGCATCCAACTTGAACTCTCAAACTCGAACCACCCGAGGTCCGTGAAGTACACGGCGATCCACGCGTGCAGCACGCTGGGATTCTCCACGTCGGCGACAAGTCCTGTGACGCTGACGGCCGGGATTCCGGCCGCGCGAAGAAGCGCCACCGCCAGATTGGCGAAGTTGCCGCAGATTCCCATGCGGTTGTGCAAGGTCCAAAGCGCATCGATTTGGGGAACCGGCTCGTCACACTGGGCCATCCGCACGTTCTCCTGGACCCATGCGAGAATTCGCCCCACGACCTCGATCTGCAGCACGGCATCTGATGAGAGATCTTGCGCCAGCCGGCGGATCTCCGGGGCGTCCGATTGGATCAACTCCCGTGGATCCTCTTCCAGCCACGGGCGAATGTTGTCCGGGAACCAGCTCCCATCCATCGGATAGTCATTGAACCACGTCAGCGTCGGCTCGAACATGGTTTCTTCCCTGCAGTGGACTTGGGTGATGCATTCCACATCCCCCGATGCCTCGAACCATGTCGCGGTCGACCAGGCGTTGCCCATTCCGTCTGTCTGTTCAGCAATCCTGTCGGCATCCGGGTTCCAGACCTGATTCAAATCGGAGATGTCCTGCGATCTTCGATATTGCCAGGCTCTGGAGATGGGCACAGACATGGTCACCGTCACGTCAGATGGAGCGGCCTCCGGGGTCGCCGTGATGGTGTAGGTGTACACGGTCTCCTGGATGAATGCCCCTTCGAGAGCGAACAAGACAGGGCCACCGGGGTCATAGGCAGCCACCTGTAGGGAAACGAGCCATAAGAGGATCATGGCGGGAATCGACCGGACAAGGCATCGCATGGCGCTGACCTCCTTGAGTGAGTCCGCTGGAGATGTCGGAAGAAACACCTTGCTCGCATTCTATGGATCGTTGCCCCGAATGAACAGTCGCGGAACAAGGAATGGGGATCGAAGATGCGGCATGCCGCGCCTCAGCGTCAACCTGCCCCCAAGAGTCGGCCGGAACGCCCGTCCACCGTGGAGATCGGGATGCCGAAGTCGAGGCTCCCAGAGAAGCTCAGATCAAGACTGCGCTCTGTCGCTTGGACAACGGCTGGCCGGCCGATTCTCTCTTCGTCAGAAACTCAAGAAAGGTCATTCGGCCCGCTTGCCGGGAGACGTCCCGGAAAGACTCAGGTCACTCCACCTTCCGCATGGCCTCGATGGAATTCAGCAGTCGATGCGACAGGCAAGCAGCCGCCGCACCCAACAGGATGCCGAGCAGTCCGCCCCACACCACATCTTGCGGACGGTGGACGCCCAGCAGCACCCGCGACCACCCCACCAACACCGCCCCCGCCGCCAGCAAGTAGAACGTCCAGCGCCGGCGTCTTGCGCGTGCCGTTCCC
>CAZJLO010000109.1:0-3461 GCA_964547105.1 uncultured Thermotogae bacterium | reverse complement strand
GGCGGACGAGATCGATCATTGCCTTCGAACATCACCGCTTTCGGCGTCACCGGACACACTTCCACGCACGTTCCGCAACGGATGCACTTCTCAGTTTGGATCACCGGCTTGGGAACAACGAGTCTTCGCGCCAGGCGGCTGTACCGGCCGGCCTTCCCCGTTGTCGAGCGAGGGCTGCGGTTGACATCGAAGTCCTCGGCAACAAACGAATCGATCGGATCGCCGACGTAGCTGATCCCTTCAGCCACCCCAAGACCCTGGCGAATACCATGGACAATCGGCGGAACAAGCACCGGATCGAGGTTCACCAGCCGGCAAAACGTGGCATCAAGAGCCACCGGATCCTCCGATAGAAGCAGGACATTCATCGACCGCGGGACTCCGGCCTGCGGTCCGTTCCCCTCCATGGCGATGATGCCATCCATCACGAACAGACGTGGACGAACGAGCCGGTTGAGATCGACGAGCATCCGCGAAAACAGATCGGCGTTGGGAAGCCGAGCGTGAAACTCGGCCTTCAGCGTACCCGGGATGCAGCCAAATTGGTTCTTGATCGCTCCGGTGATCCGCGTCAATCCGTGCGTCTTCATCTTGGAAAGCGAGATCACTCCGTCGGCCTCGAGAATACCCTTGGCCACGGTGAATTGCTTGATCAGATCGCCTTCCGGAAACGATACCGTGTCTCCCTGCTGGAAGTCTGCCGTTGCGACACCAAGTTCCTTCGCGACGGCAGCCAGTCCGGCTCGACCAGCGATGGTTTCAGTCTTTCCGAACCCGGGGCTGTCTCCATATCGCACATCGGCGCCGGCATCGCTGAACGCTTGAGCGACAGCACGAAACACACTGGGATGCGTGGTGACGGCACGCTCGGGGCCTCGTCCGGCAAGAAGATTCGGTTTGAGGACGATCCGCTCGTCGGTTCGAACGAACCGCTCGATGCCTCCAAGCAGTTGAAGCCCTTTCACGACGGCGTCATAGACTCGAACGTTTTCGTAGTTCTCACAGCGAACCACGGCAACGACCGCTGTGCCCTGCGCCGATTCTGTCGTCATCTTGCCTCCCGTGTCGGAATGGATCCCGAGGGATAGCGTACCCTGTGATGGGCGGCCGTGTCGAGACGCCGATGTGTATCCGTCGAGTCTTCTGTGATAGCCTTGCAATGAAGAATGATAGGGATGAAGGAGGTGACCCGTGGCGATGGACGATGAGAAACTGAAGTCGATGGCCAAGCACCGGGCCGAGTTCAAACAGCATCTGATGGTGTATGTGGTCGTCATGTGCGGGCTCACCGCGATCAATGCAATCACCAGCCGCGTCTACTGGTGGGTTGTCTGGCCCGCTCTCGGCTGGGGTATCGGAATCGCGCTCCATGGGTTGACGGTCTACGGACGGCTCGGCGATACGCTCGAAGAACGGGAGTACGAGCGTCTGAAGCGGCGACACGGTGACAAGTCAAACGACGACTAGCCGAATGCGTGGCTGTGGAACCTGGAGTCCGTAGAAGCTTGGTGTCGGCGGAATCGCTGCCCCCCTAGGAAACGATGGGGACCGGATTGACTGAAGCCCGAGAAATCGTTCATCTCAGGTGCATGACCATTGTATGAGTTCGGGTAGAACAGTCAGCAACGACAGACGCGTCCTCTTGCTGCGACACGGAATGCACAACACACGTTCACACGGGGTTCACACAATCCCGCTACATTACGTTCTACGAGAGCAAACGCGAGCGCGAAAGCGAGATGCGAGAGGAAGTGGCCCCCACGAAGCCACTTCCTCTCACTCTTTCCCAAGAGCCTTCGATTGCGCCTTCGTCGGCCAATAGGGTGAGAATCGCGACGACTGTTGTCATGACAACGCCAACCGAAAATCGGCCACAGTCCGACGCGCGGCCTAGATTGGTTGGGACAACCTTGCATCCGCGGTTTCGCTTTCGTATTCTTGTACTCTAGTCGTTCAAAGTCTGCTTCCTTGTGCCGTTCGGCACGCCAAGCAGTGATTCTAGAGACAATGATTCTTGCGGAGTCCGCTTGAGTTCGGCGGGCGTTTCCGTTTGGGTTTCCCGGGTATCGCGCGAATACTATCGGTAGTCAGAGCGGCCCGTTGCAGGAGGAGTAACAGATGACCAAGGATGTTTCGATCGAACGGGTGCGCAACGTTGGCGTAATGGCGCACATCGATGCCGGCAAAACCACGACGACGGAGAGGATCCTGTTTTTCACAGGCCGCCGCCACAAGATCGGAGAAGTCCACAACGGCGAAGCGGCCATGGATTGGATGGTGCAGGAACAGGAACGTGGCATCACGATCACATCGGCCGCGACCACAGCCTACTGGCGCAACTATCGGATCAATATCATCGATACGCCGGGTCATGTCGACTTCACGGCCGAAGTCGAACGCAGTCTGCGGGTTCTCGACGGAACCGTCGCGTTGTTTTGCGCCGTAGGCGGCGTCCAGCCGCAGGCGGAGACGGTGTGGCGACAGGCGGAGAAGTATAACGTTCCAATCATCGCGTTCGTCAACAAGATGGACCGAACGGGAGCGGATTTCGAGCGTGTCGTCGAGGAGATCCGGCAAGAACTCGGGGCCAACGCAGTTCCGATTGTGATTCCCATTGGCGCCGAAGCAGAGTTTGCCGGAATCATCGACCTCGTCGACATGCAGGCCGTTTACTACGATGACTCCGCCGATGGCCAAGGGGCTTCGATTCGAGTCGAGCCAATCCCGGAAGACATGAAGGAAACAGCTCGACAAGCAGAGCTGCGCATGATCGAACGCATCAGCGAGCAAGACGACGGCCTGATGGACAAATTCATCGAGGGGATTGCCCCGGAGCGCCAGGAAGTGATTCGCGCCATCCGCAAGGCGACGATTGACGGACGGTTCGTCCCCGTGCTCTGCGGCGCGGCGTTCAAGAACAAGGGCATCCGGCGTCTGCTCGACGCCATCGTCGACTACCTGCCATCGCCCCTTGATCTGCCTCCGATCATCGGGGCATGCTCGGAAACCGACAGAGAGCTGATCCGCAAACCCAGCGATGAAGCACCGCTGGCAGCACTGGCGTTCAAGGTCCAGTCCGACCGACATATGGGGAAGCTGACGTACGTGCGTGTGTACTCCGGCGTGTTGGAGAGCTCGGCTCAAATCTACAACTCGACCCGGGACAAGATGCAGCGCGTCGGGCGCCTGTTCGAGATGCACGCCAATGACCGCGAGGCCGTTGACGCCCTGCATGCGGGGCATGTCGGTGCCGTGGTCGGCCTCGCCGACACGCGCACCGGAGATACGCTCTCCAGCCGCGAACATCCGATTCTCTTGGAGTCGATCGAATTCCCGGCACCGGTCATCGGCATCGCCGTAGCTCCCGCGTCACGCGAGGACCGCGACAAGTTGTCTGTTGCCCTGCATCGGCTGGCGGAAGAAGATCCAACCTTCATCGTTCGATCCGATCCGGAAACCAA
>CAZJLO010000108.1:0-3550 GCA_964547105.1 uncultured Thermotogae bacterium | reverse complement strand
AACGCATCGACGGGTATTGGGACCGCGTGGCCGGCTCGAATGATCTGGGGCAGAACACGCCGTTTGCCCCGGTGAACGTGGCGCCGGGAACGTTCGACGCGACAGCCGCGCCGAGGATGCACCCAACGAACGAACTTCTCGGCGTCGACTTCATGGGCGATGTCGCCGATCCGGGAGCATACGGAGACAATACCAGTCCGAAGATCTACGTCTGGAACCCCCGGTCGGGGCGGTGGGCAGCTGTGGACCTGATGGAAACCGAGTCGGACAGCGGTGTGTTCCGCAGTGTGTCCTGCATCGACCTGGTCAGCCAGTACATCGAAGTCCCGACGTTGGGAGTGCTTCCCGGGGACACAGTGCTGGCGATGTATCAGGATCCGTCGAACCATTCCGATCTGGCGTGGATCGCGATCAAGGTTGGGATCGGCGGATCTGGCGGGATATCCGAGACGACGGCACGATTTACCGATCGCGACGGGCAGGATGTCGAAGTGTACGAAATCTCCGACGAGATCTACGTCACGGTGTTCGACGAAAGCCACGCCGGGGAAACGATGATCCCCGGTGCGCTTGTGATCGATGGGGTGCCGTACGATCTCTTTGCCGCTGCCGATGCACCTGGAGGAACATTCCGCACGGACGTGATCCCCGTTCTGTGGACGATCGGAACGCGAGTGACGGCGACGTACGTGGATCCGACGCACAACCTGGACCGTTCTTCGGACGAGATGACGGTGATTGGTGGCGAACTTGTGGTGGAACGGTTTGTCGTAACGCCGAACCCGTTCGATCAGCAAGTCTCGTTCGGCTTTGAGGGCAGCGGGGTGCCGGACGTATTCTCCGTTGCAATCTATGATATCGCTCGGACACTGGTGTTCGCGAGCCAAGCGCAGTACGCGATGGAGATCGTATGGGATGGAACGAACTTGCGTGGGGAGTCCGTGGCTCGCGGCGCGTACATCTATGTGGTTGAAGCAAGCGACGCAAGTGCTTCGTTTGCCGGCAAAGACGTTGTTGTGCGTCGCTGACGCCTGCATGCGCCGCTTCTTGGCGGCAGGTAGCGCGGGGAGCTGAGACTGATCTGAGGCAATAGGTTCGCGACCGGGACCAGGCTTCGGAAAGCGGGTGAGATCGACATCGGGCTGCCTCGGGTGCGCCGGCCAAGCTTGAGATGTTGCTCGCCCGCTTTCTCCTGAGACAGCTCGATCTCTTCCCTCTGATCTACGTTCGAATCTCACTGATTGGCGCAGTGGTTCACAATAGCCGTCCCGTCTTCTATGATGGGAGACCTGGTCCGGATTGAGACGAGAACCCATTGGGCGTGGCGGGAAGACGTAACAAGCTATTAATGGAGGTGGAGCATGCGGAACAGAGAGCTTCGGGTAGGCTGGATCGCGGTTTGGGTGATGGCGTTTGTCGTTGGCTTTGTGGTAACGGCGGCGGGTTGCGATTGGGAAGTCGAATACAACGGGGATATGAGTACTGCGGACTGGTTGGGCTCCGTTCCCGGATACGGGTGCCGGAGCGGATATCTTGATGGCGGCTATGACACGGACATGTACTACTTCGACGTGAACAACTCCTGTACGGTTACCATTGAGACGTTCGATTCGGGGGATACAACGTTGGCGCTTCTGAACAGCTACGGCACTCAGGTTGCCTACAACGATGATGGAGGAGCCGGTTCCGCGAGCCTGATCAACGAATACTTGACGCCTGGGCGGTACTATGCGCGCGTTCAGGCCTACGGTAGTGGGAACTTCTCGTACGGTGTTTCGGTCACGTGCGGAGGATCCTCGACCACGCCGACCATTCCGACGGCTTGTGACCGCGAAGTCGAGTACAACGGCGACATGAGCGCTGCCGACCGGCTTGGTTCCGTTCCGGGCTACGGATGTCGGAACGGATACCTCGAGGGCGGCTACGACACGGACATGTACTACTTCGATGTGAGCAGCGCGTGCACCGTGACCGTGGAAACCTTCCAAGCGGGCGATACGACGTTGGCACTGTTGGATAGCTACGGGAATCAGGTCGCCTACGACGATGACAGTGGGGTCGATATGGCGAGCCGGATCACGCAGTATCTCATGCCCGGTCGGTACTATGCGCGCGTCCAGGCGTATGGCAGTGGCAATTTCTCATACGGCGTTTCCGTCGAATGCAGTGGTTCCGGCCCGAGCCCGACCTATCCATCGGCAAACTGCGATCGCGAGGTTGAATACAACGACTCCGTCGATACCGCAGACTACGTGGCGACCGTCCCCGGGAGAGGCTGCAGGACCGGATACATCGGTGGCGTGTACGACGAGGACTACTACTGGTTTGAAGTGCTGGCTCGGAGTACCGTGCAGATCGAGACAATCACGTCCGATGACACCCAGATATGGCTGCAAGACGGCTACGGCAACCAGATCGCCTACGATGACGATGACGGAGAAGGTCTTGCCAGCTTGATTTCGATCGATCTCTACCCGGGGATGTACGTCGTCCGGGTGATGTCCTACGGGGGGGACGCGTACTTCGACTACACGCTCAACGTGGGAAGCGATGTTTGTTCGAGCGAAGTCGAGTACAACGACACAACTGGCTCAGCCGATTCACTCGCGTTTCTGCCCGGGGACGGCTGCCGCACCGGGTCCATCGGTCACGCCTACGACGAGGATTGGTACTCGATTGTCGTTGGCAGCCAAACATATGTCGTGCTGGAAACGGAAACGAGTGGGGATACGTACCTGCAGCTCTACGATCAGTGGGGTAACCTCATCGAGTCGGATGACGATGATGGCGTCGATCTGGGAAGCCGGATTGAGCGGTACTTGACGCCGGGCACGTACTACGTCCGAGTAACCCATTACAGCAACGGAACGATTCAGAGTTACACAATCCATGCAAGGACGTGAGTAAAGTGGAGCGTCCTTGCATCGAGCAAGGACGTGAGTAAAGTGGAGCGTCCTTGCATCGAGCAAGGACGTAATAGGGCGAACGCTGATGCTGTCGGGAAGGGGTGTACCCCATCCCGACAGCATGCCGCTTGGTGTCTGCGGCGACTTCTGCCGATGGGAGAGGATCGGGGCTCGGTCACGTCGGAAAATGTCTCTTGCTGGCACATTCCGTGGATTCAAGCTGTGCTCGGCGGGAGAGACAAACGGCCCCCGGGCGACAGAAGACCGTTCAACAAGGAGCTCGATGGGAGTCCGTGAGACGCAGGTCGCGCAGCGCCCACGTCTCAAGGCTCAAGGATCAGGCGAGCCCACGCGCCGAGCCCAATCGATGCTTGATCGGGGATCGGTCCCGGAAACACATCTTGGTCGGGGATCTCCGGCCAATTCAGAAGCGGGGCGCCCGACCCGGGGAGAAGGACGATCCAGGCAAGCAACGATGCCTCCGACACAGACACTTGATACTCCATCTCTTCGGCGACGCCGACGTAGGAGATGCTCGCCAGCCAGCCTTCCTGGTCGAGAAAACTCTGCCGGTCTCGGACCGCAGCTTGTGAGAATCCTCGCGAACGGCATTGCCACACGAAGTTCTCAGCGAGTGTCCAGCC
>CAZJLO010000107.1:0-3560 GCA_964547105.1 uncultured Thermotogae bacterium | reverse complement strand
GCAGTTAGAAAGCTGTCCACCAGGGGGTACCAGACAAGACGCTCTCGAACTATCTCATACTGTCTCTGCCATAGGCACTTAGGAGATTTCGCCCCGCGAATCACAGCGCAGTTAGAGAGCTGTCCAGTGGGGATACCAGACCGGACATGCTTCGAACCGTTCGCTCCGACCGTCAAGGCGTTACACACAGCAATCCGCCTTAATTGGCGACGGTCAACCGACCGATGTAGTTGCCGGATCCGGCGGTGAACCAGATGGCACCGGCGGGATCGATCTGCAGGTACAGCGGCTCCGAATCGGCGGGGAGCGGGTAGATCGTCGCTTGCCCAGTCGTGGGGTTGAGGTTGCCGATGGCGTCACCCACGCGATCGGTGTACCAGATGCTGCCGTCGGCTCCGAACAGCAGGTCGTACACTTCACCTGTTCCGGGGATCCGCCACGTCTCAGACAATCCAAGCGCCGGATCGAAGTGGCCGATCGCTCCTTCCACGATGTTGCCGAACCAGATGCTGCCGTCTGCAGCGGAGAGGAGTCCTTGGAAGATCGCGACGCTGCGGATGGTCTCCATTTCCTGGATCGTTCCCGCGACGGGGTCGAACCGGAACAGCAGCGGCGCGCCGAAACTGATCCACAACGTGCCATCCTCGGCAACCGCGATGTCCTGCACCGAGAAGTCGCCAAGCGAGAAGGTCCATTCGGTGAACGAAGGGGCCGTCCGCGATGCGGACACGGGAACCGGCGTCGGCATCAGGCTGATGTCGTATGGGAACCGCTCGTAGGTAGCTTGGACGGACCGGCGGGCAATCGCGAGGGTTTGCCGGACAACCGTCTGCTCCAGCGGCAAACCGACGGCGCTCGGCGCGTTGATCACCGGATTGTGCTCGAAGCGCAGCACGCCAGGCACACCTCGCTCCACGATCCACAGGACGATGTTTCCCGAAGCCGTATCCGCCCCACGGTGAATCTCCCACGGCGCCACATCGGCGAAAGGAATGACCGCCGTCGAAACGGCAAGGCCGGCGGGATCGAAGTAGACGATCTGATCAACATGCTCAACAGTGGAGAAGGGAATCCCGTCGACGATGGTGACATCGGCCGGACCATCGCCGACACCCCACGATCGAAACAGGTCGTTTGCTGGATCCAATCGGTAGACCTCTCGCCCGCCGCTCGCCGCCGCGTACGCCGTTCCGTCGGCTCCGAGCGCGATTCCCCCGGGAAAAGCATCTTCGTACGGCAGCTCCCACAGAGTCAGCGTGCTCCCCTGAGGGAACGCGAGAAGACCGATCGAACCAACGATCCCCATTACCAGCAGGATGATCCTGCTCATCGATTTGCGCTTCATGTGACTCCTCCTCCCGTTTCCGCTCCCATGGACTTCCACCTCGATCCCTCGCAGTTCATATCTCCGTCGCCAATCTACGCGACGGGCTTCGATCAGAGCCAATCCAATCCCGGCGCGGCGTGAAACGCTTGACATCCATCGGGAATTGAGTCCACAGTGGTTTGGCTCACTCATCTGTTCGCCTGTCTGCCGCCACCTTCCTTCCTCCGCGGGACAATCAAGTGGATTGCCCCGATGTTCGCCACTGGAGTGATGCCGATCTTTGCGGGGCCACGGCCCAAGGGAGGAGATCGCGATGCGGGTTCGGTGGTTGTGGTTTCTCGTCGTGGTATTGGTCGCAGTCAGTGGGGTGCCGGTGTTGGCGGCAAGGCCGTTGCACATGGCGCATGGGGCGTTTCGGGCGGAGTCTTTCATCGGGCCCTGGGCGTTCGACATTCAGGCGTGCTTCAACGTCCAGGATCGGGGCGATGAGATGCAGGATCACGGGACGTTCTCGATGCGAGTGTTTGACTGGCATAGTGGCGATTTGATGGCCGTCGTGCGCGCGCTCGATGTGTGGAATGTGCGGCCTGATCCTGGTGGGGATGGAATTGCGTTTGAAGCGGACTTCGTGCTGGTGGCGGGCGAGTTCCCCCTCCCGATGGGCCACGTCACGATCATCGCGTTCGATGATGGAACGGACGATCGGCTGATGATCAGCGCAGGAACAGGTTGGATTGTCCTGGATGACTTCCTCCAGGGCGGGATCAAGATCCGCTCGTTCTGATCCTGATCTTCGAGGATTCAGCGGGTCAGGAAAGGTCGAGCAATCGTCCCCTGGCCCGTTCTTCACGTACACTGAGACATCGATACTCGCGACCTACTGCAGGAGGAGTTATTGAGCACGCATATCGGCGCCAAGCAAGGAGAAATCGCATCCACGGTGCTTCTTCCCGGGGATCCACGCCGGGCGAAGGTAATCGCTGACACGCTTCTACAGGATGCGGTCTGTGTCACCGAGGTCCGGGGAATGTTGGGGTTCACCGGCCGCTACGAAGATCGGCCGGTCTCGGTGATGGGCACGGGAATGGGGATCCCATCCGCTTCCATCTACATCCACGAACTGCTGAGCGAGTACCAGGTCAAAACGTTGATCCGTGTCGGGACGTGCGGCGCGCTGCAGCCCGACTTGAACATCGGAGATCTGATCCTCGCGATGGCCGCATCCACCGACTCCCACATTAACCGTTTGCGGTTCCACGGGATGGACTTCGCGCCAACGGCGGACTTCCAACTTCTTCTGAGCGCGTTTCGGACAGCGGAGTCGATGGGGGTGGATGTCCGAGTCGGAAGCGTTCTCTCGTCCGACACGTTCTATCACGACGATCCAGATGCGTGGAAGCAATGGGCGTCGTTCGGCGTGCTGGCCGTGGAGATGGAAACCGCGGGGTTGTATACGCTGGCGGCCAAGTTCGGCGCACGGGCGTTGGCTGTGCTGACGGTGAGCGACAGCCTGGTCACCGCTCAGGAAGCGACCTCCGATCAGCGGGAGCGCAAGTTCCTGCGAATGGCGGAGATCGCCCTGACGTGCGCAAACCCGAAGTAGCAGCATCTCTGGGCGCCAACGACTCGCCGGACAGCCGTGTCGCTGCGCCGGTCCTTGCTGGACGCACGGGCCATTCGGACGGAGAACCGCCGTGCTGTGGTTGCCCGCGAGGCAAAGGAGCCGAAATGCTGAGAACAGGCTATGGCTTGCTGATGACCGCCGGGGCGTGTCTAGTAGGCTACCTCATTTTCTGGTTCGTGAGATGGCTTGTCGGAGCGCCGTCGATCGGCTTGTTCTTCAAGGTGGTCATCCTCGTTGGAGGCGCCGGATTGTTGCTGACGCTGGTGGGCTTGGTGCTGGAACGGCGGCGGGAGGAAAAGCATGCAAGAAGAGATCCTCATCACAACGACTGAGACCGTGCCGGGCAGAGAAACGGCGGAGATCCTCGGCCTTGTTCGGGGCAACACCATCCGAGCTCGACACATCGGCCGCGATATCATGGCCGGCCTGCGGACGATCGTCGGCGGCGAGATCAAGGACTACACCGTGATGCTCGATCGGGCCCGCGATCAGGCACTTGAGCGCATGCTTGCCCAGGCGAAATCGCTCGACGCCGACGCCGTCGTCCGCGTTCGGTTCACCACGTCGCAGACCATGTCCGGTGCAGCGTAGATCCTCGCCTCCGGAACG
>CAZJLO010000106.1:0-3755 GCA_964547105.1 uncultured Thermotogae bacterium | reverse complement strand
GATAGCGGGCTCTCATCCCGTCGACAGGGGTTCAAATCCCCTTGGGACCGCCAGATCAGAACATGATACCGAGAGCGCAACGCTCTCGGTCTCCTCTTTTGCACGCATTTCACACCATCCTTGCGCTGTTGAAGCGCGCGCTGCGAGCCAACCCATCGTGCCCTCTGCTCAAGCAATCTCGCACCGGATCGAGACGGCGCTCTTGGTTGTGATCCCGAGCGCGAGCGTGTCTCGAGTCGTTTTGCGGCTGTGACGAGTATCACGGCCGCTGCGGTGTCCGACGAGGGGGCTCGGCCTCTATCCTGTGCTGGTTGAGCGTCGAGGCTTGCGACTGTTGCGCTTGAAGCGAATGTGATGCGCGTTACGTCCTGACGCAGTGACGTGGAGAGACGCACGAGCGCTCAGTGTCCAGGCCCCCGGAGATCTCGGGCGACGCGTGTCCGAGTGTCAGGCCATTGGGGCAGATGCGGCGCCATCCGGCTCTCAGGCTTATGTCTGGGCCCAACTTGTCGAGGGGCGCGCGCTTCCATCGGGGTGATGTTCAGCACAGACCTGCCGGTGTCACTCGGGTCCAGTGATGCTAGGAGAACTCGATCGCGGGACAGAGGAGCGGCGTGTACACAGGGACGACAACAGGCAACCGCCATATCAATTGTGTTGTAGTGATTTTGGGACTTCTGCTTCTTGCCGGAATCACCGGGCTTGGCCAAGGAGATTTGCAGGACGCTGAGGTTCAGGTCTCACGGCGCATCTCGACGTACAACGTGCTCCCCGAGAGCTGCTTCGTGGTGACACTGCGTCTGGAAACCTCTCGCGATCTGGTTGGGGGCGGCATTGCGGAGGTTCTTCCCCACGGGTGGACGATCGATCCGGTGGAGAACGACGGCGCGGCGTTCAAGCGCGCGGACAACGAGTGGGTATTCGGCGAGAAGATCAGCGCGGGCAGCACGCGAGAACTGGTGTACGAGATCTCCCTCCCGAGTGCCGACGAGCTTCTGACGACGCAGCTTCCTGCGTGCTTCTCGATCCATGGCACGCTGCAGGCAAGGACCCCCAGCGTCCGGATACCGATTACCGGGGACTCCGAACTCCTAGTCGGTGCCGTACTTCCTATTGCCAATGCAGTGGCCCATCTGGTGCCACGGACCGACGATGCGCCCGATTCCATTGATCTGCGGATGTCCAAGCGGATCGCCGAGGGCCAGCTGATCCGAGCGCTGGAGCTGTGGCAAGCAGGCGTGCCGGTGCCGAGCACGGGCGGTGAGACGATCAGCCTTGCGATGATGGAAAACCTGGTTGCCTACTACGAAACCTGCACGCCTGTCGATCAACCGCTTCCGCTTGCAGGAGAAGCCGAACTGACGGCCGTGCGGACGCTCAACACTTTCCTCCCTTGCGACAGCGTGCTGCTTCCGGAAGCGTGCCGCGACCCGGGGCCGAATGCGCGCCGAGTCGCTGTGGCGGTCACGATCACCGCTCTGCATGACGCGTACGGGGTCGGATTGGCGGAGTCGTTCCCAGCGGGCTGGCATGTATCGCCGGTTTCGCATGAGGGCCTCTGGTTCCGCGGATCGACCGCCGAGTGGGTCTATCCGAACAGACTCGCCGCGGGGGAAACGATCCAGGTGCTGTATGAGGTCGAAGTCGCGGACTCGTCGGCGGACAGGCTGCTGCAAGGCGCACCATGCTGCGGCTGGGATGGGACGATCTCGGGAGCGGTTTCCAGTGCCCTTGGGTGCGGCCGGTGGAGCGTGACCGGCGAGGAAGTCGTTCATGTGTGGGATTGCCTCCCTGTTATCCTCGCCATTTCGCGTTGGGACGCGGAGTCGGATGCGATCGATGTGACACTGTCCGATTTCATCTCCTTCTCTCAGCTGCAGCGTGCCGTCGCCTTCTGGTTGGAGGGAACCGTCGTTCCTCACACGTGCGGGTTCAGGGTTGGCTATGAGATGGTGAAGACGATCGCCGGTCATTGGCTGACGCACACACCGGTCACACAGAACCTGCCTGACGCCCCTTCCGGACCGTGCGACGACATAGAGCTTGGCTGCTATGTTCCGGCAGGCTCGTGTGAATGGTTCTGCGAACTGAGACATCTGCAGCCCCAGGCGGACTTCATGGCCGTTCCCGCAGTTGATCCACCGATCGCCGACGCAGGACCGGACCTCACCCTGACGTGTGCGGATCGGGTCGTGGCGCTTGAAGGATCCGCCGAGGAGGGTGTCCCGCCGTACAGCTATCAGTGGATCGACCCGGAAGGCGCGGTGATCGCGACGACGTTCTCCGTCGAGGTGAGCGCTCCCGGCGTGTACGTGCTGATCGTGACGGGAAGGAACGGGTGCTCGGGAAGCGACTCTGTGTCTGTGTCGGAGGACGTGGCTGTGCCCGTGGTCGATGCGGGCCCTGACGCAATCCTCACCTGCGCTGTGCCAGAGGTCACGATGATCGCCAGGGTGACCGGAGGCACACCCCCGTTTGTCTACGCCTGGACAGATGCGGCGGGAGCGGTTGTCGGCGAGCAACCGGAGGTCGCGATCCATGCGCCGGGGACCTACACGGTGACTGTCACGGGAAGCAATGGATGCACAGGCTGCGACACGGTCGTCGCAACGCCGGACGTCGAATCGCCGATCGTAAGCGTGATGAGCGATGGGATCCCCGTGCTGACGTGCGCGAATCCGCAGGTGACGCTTACGGCGGACGTGACCGGCGGAGTTTCGCCCTTCTGCTATGCATGGGTGGGCTCAGGCGGCGAGCCGATCGGGACGACGACGAGCGTGGAGGTGCGTGCCCCCGGAACCTATACGGTGACCGTGACGGGGAGCAACGGGTGTATGGCGACGGATACGGTCGTCGTCACGCAGGACATCGAAGCGCCGGTCGTGCGTGCGACGAGCGAAGGGATTCCCGTGTTGACGTGCGCGAATCCAGAGGTCACGCTGATTGCAGAGATCGCGGGTGGCACCGGTCCCTTCCGCTATACGTGGCAGGATGCAGATGGAGGAGCGATCGGGACGACGGCGAGCGTGGAGGTCCGCGCGCCGGGGACCTACACGGTGACTGTCACCAGCGCGAGTGGGTGCACCGGAACAGACACGGTGGCGGTGACAGATGACATGGCGGCTCCTGGCGTGGATGCGGGTCCGGATCAGGTTCTCAGTTGCGCTGTTCGCCAGGTAACCGTGGCAGCCACGGTTACCGGAGGCTCGCCGCCGTTTGCGTATCAGTGGCGGGACGCGGCGTCCGCGGTCATTGCCGAGCAGCGAGAGCTCACGGTGGGTGCCGCTGGGACGTACACGGTGACCGTGACGGGAAGCAATGGCTGCACGGCGACGGACACGGTGGTGGTGACGGAGGACGTGGCGGCACCCGGAGTGGATGCCGGTCCGGATCAGATTCTCACATGCGCGGTCTGTGAGGTGACGATGACGGCGACGGTCAGCGGAGGGACGCCGCCGTTTGCGTACGTGTGGGAAGATGCGACGGGAGCGACTCTAAGCGAGCAGCCGGAACTCACGGTGAACACGCCCGGGACGTACACGCTGACCGTGACGGGAAGCAATGGCTGCACGGCGACGGACACGATCGTTGTCACACAGGACATCGAAGCGCCGGTGGTGAGCGTGATGAGCGACGGGATCCCGGCGCTGACGTGCGCCAATCCACAGGTGACGCTCACCGGGGACGTGACCGGCGGAACCGGGCCGTACGTCTACGCATGGGTGGATGCGAGCGGGAAGCGGATCGGAACGGCG
>CAZJLO010000105.1:0-3801 GCA_964547105.1 uncultured Thermotogae bacterium | reverse complement strand
GACAAGGCTGGTGGAGATCTACCACCCGAAGAAGATCGTTCGGGCCAAGTTCGAGTTGATCGACATCCCCGGACTTGCCGCAGGAGACACCGCGGATGGACGCGCCGGCCGCTGGCTGGCCGGTTTGAAGGAAGCGGATGCATTGCTGCACGTTGTTCGTTGCTTCGGCGATCCAGAGGACATCGATCCGCTCGGTGATGTGGAAACGGTCGATCTGGAGCTGCTTGTCGCCGATTCGGCCACGCTGGAGAACAAGATCAACCGCCTTGCCAAGCGGGTGCGGGCGGGAGACAAGGACGCCACGCGCGAACGGGAGGACTGCGTGAAGGTGGCCGCAGCGCTCCAGGAAGGCGTTCCCGTCAGGCGGCAGGAGCTCTCGCGTCGCGAAACCGATAGCATCCGCGATTGCCAGCTTCTGTCGGAGAAGCCTGTTCTGTACGTTGCCAACCTCGGAGTTCCCGGCGATGAATCGCGTGAGGATGTGCAATCGGTCGCCCAGCTTGCCGCCGAAGAGGGGGCAGGCTTCCTCACCGTGTGTGGCCGTGATGAAGCGGATATTTCCCAACTGGATCCCGAAGACCAAGCCGAGTTCCTCAGCGAGCTCGGGATCGAGGAATCATCCCTAGGCCGTGTGGCACACGCTGCGTATCGGACCCTGGGGTTGGTCGACTTCTTCACCGCCGGTGAGAAAGAAGTCCATGTGTGGACGTGCCGGCTTGGCGACACGGCTCCAGTGGCGGCGGGAAAGATCCACACGGACATGGAGCGCGGGTTTATCCGGATGGAGATCATTCCCTATGACGTGCTTGAGGAGCTGGGAAGCGAGTCCGCGGTGATCGAGGCAGGCCGCCGCCAGCTTGTCGGCAAGGAATACGTCATCCGCGATGGCGAGATTGTCGTCGTGCGATTCAGCCCGGCGAAGTGACCACCGGCGACGCGACCCTGTCAAATGGATTCGTCCGCAACGCAAGTGAAAACAGGTAAGGGTAGCGTTCCTTCAAGTAGACCATGTAGTCGATCCATTGCTGTACGAGAAGGGCATAGGCACGGCGGGCATCCCCTTCAAGATGATCGATATCGCTGTCGGGAAGGCTGCTAAAGTCTTCCCGATGATCCAACTCCTCAAGCAAGTGGAACACGGCGCGAAGCGCCGCCGTAAACGCTTCGTGATCGAGCAGGTTGGGATTCTCGAGCAGCCTTAGCAGGAAGTCGCGGCGCTCGCGCAGCCATCTGTAGAACACCCCCAGATCCGACCGGCTGATCACAACCTTGTACGGATGTTTCTTCACCAATCTGCGGACCATCACGAACTGCTTGCTCGACCAGTCGGGTTTGACAAACAGCATTCCACGGAGTCCGTCGACCTCGGGATCGTGGTCTGTGAATCTCGCGAGAAGATCGGTTCCCACCTCGCTGAAAAACGCGCCGATGACCATGTTTAGCTTGCGCAACCTGGCCTGTTGCTGGCGTTGCGTCAGAAGGCGATTGATGATCAGGGTGACGAACAGCACCGAAATCGGCATGAAGGCGAGGCTGGTCAGGCTCCAGAAGATAATGTGGTGAGCGTCTCGAAACACAAGATAATGGAGCGCATAGAGCACCGCAGAAGCTGCAACCAGGCCGCCACCGAACACCAACTGCCAACTCGGACGAAGCCGCCGGCTCATCTGTCGGAGCGATCGTTTCATGTTCTCTGTTCTCCAGTCAAGAAGGTTCATGTCACGATAGCAGGTGGTCGACCGGGAGGGCAACGGGCATCTCCGAGTTCTGGCGACATAACACGTAGCTCAGTGGCTTGGGTCCGTGCTTCTTCGGTCGGAGCGAGCGTTCGTCCGGCAAACCGCCCGGGTGATTCAAGAGTGCCTCATCTCCTAGGACGTCGAGTCTTACGGTAGTGTCTGCAGGTGGTGTGTTGAGCCGGGGAGAAAAAGAGGGTCACCCGAGTCGACCCACATGGTGTGCCATTCCATGGAGTTGGCGCACATGCCGATCGCGCGATGCATGCGGTTCGTCGCAGAAATGTGGAAAAGGGACATGGTGCATGTCCGAGTCCCGCATGATGTTCCCGGAGTCGTGCGTCTCGAAGAGGGGTAGAATGTGTCATTTCCGGTACATTCTCTGCGTCCAGATGGCCGCCCATGTACAATCCCCGCAGCCCAGCATTCGGAGGATGATCATGCTCCCTCAGCACTCCCGCAACTTGGCTCTGGAATTGGTTCGCGTCACCGAGGCCGCCGCCCTGGCCGCCGCCCGCTTCATGGGAAGGGGCGATAGCCATGCCGTCGATCAGGCAGCGGTGGATGCCATGCGCACGGCTTTGGAGTCTGTGGAAGCTGATGGGCGTGTGATCATCGGGGAGGGCGAAAAGGACAACGCGCCGATGCTCTACTGTGGTGAAAACGTCGGCACCGGCGAGGCTCCGAAACTTGACGTGGCCGTCGATCCGATTGATGGAACGCGCTCGCTGGCGGCAGGGCGATTGAACTCCATCTCCGCGATCGCCGCGGCACCCCGTGGGACTATGCTCAACCCAGGACGCTCGATGTACATGAACAAACTTGCCGTAGGGCCCAAGTGCAAAGGCCTGCTGGACATCACGCGCCCAGTGGCGGAGAACCTGGAGATCCTCGCCGATGCCGAAGCATGCGATATTGCCGACCTCACTGTCGTGATCATGGACCGGCCGCGCAATCAAGCGCTTGTCGACGACGTTCGTGCCTGCGGCGCTCGGATCCGTCTGATCCAGGAGTGCGACGTGGCGGCGGCGTTGATGACATGCTGGGATCACACCGGGATTGACCTCCTGCTTGGCATTGGCGGTAGTCCGGAAGGGATCCTGGCGGCGTGTGCCGTCCGCGCTCTCGGCGGAGACTTCCAGGGGCAACTCGTGACCTTCCCCGGCGGGGAGACCGATTGGGACAGCCACCAACTCGGGACACCGCTCTACGTGAACGATCTTGTGGCGTCCGAGCACGTGTTGTTCGCTGCCACGGGAGTCACCGACGGCGAGCTTACCAAGGGGATCGAGTACTTCGGCGGTGGCGCGATCTCGGAGAGCATCGTCATCCGAGGTGCAAGCGGTACCGTCCGCCGCATCCACACCACCCACAGGCTGGATAAGCTGGAGCAAATCCTGGACGCAAGCCGAGCAATCCGAAGCGGGACATCTGCAAGCCGATAGCCCATCAGATTCTCTGACGGGCTCCACGGATCACGCCGTGTCTGGTGGGGACGGCGCTCACGACGGCAGAAGTCTATGAACCTACGAAGTCGTGCTCAAGGTTCTTTGGGTGGTGCGGGTGTCGAGCGATGCCGTGCCATCGACGTGGCGTCAGGATCTGTCCGCAGCCAACGGCGCATCCAGACCAACACCAACCCTGTTCCGAGAAGGCCTACGGACGTTGCGAACGGGAACACCGCGGCAAGACCGAACGTATCGACGACGAGCCCGGCGCCCAGAGGTCCGAGCATCTGGCCGGCAGCAAAGGAACTACTCTGCAGTCCTCCCAGGGTCGCCATTCCGTGTGTTCTCCCGATCTCTGTTCGAATCGCGACCAGCGATGCTCGACCCAGAGCCGAGAAAGCTCCCATGCCGACGGCAAGCCCGGCCACCCCCCAGATTGATGGGACAAACGGAATCGCGAGCATCATGAACGGGGCGAAGATGCTTCCCACGACGATCTGCCGGATCCTGGGATAGCGGTCGGATAGGAACCCGAACGGAACCTGCAGAAGTCCCTCCGCAAACATGTTGCAGGACAGCACCAATCCGATCCTCGACTCATCCACCGCAAGAGAAGC
>CAZJLO010000104.1:0-3912 GCA_964547105.1 uncultured Thermotogae bacterium | reverse complement strand
AGTGTGTCTTGTTCGCTGTCGGCGTCGCGTAAGGAGGGTGCGTTATGCCAAGGTGGGAGACGGGGCATCCGCTTCACCGCCGGTTGTTGATCAGAATCACGCTGTTAGCGGGACTTCTGTGTTGTGCATGTTGTCTCGTCGGCATCGGTCAAGACCAGTTCAGTGTGTCCGGCCGATACGGGATCAGGGTGGATATCCTTCCTGTTCCTGTGACCTTGATCGATGAAATCAAGCTGGATACGCCGGCTGAATTGACGTTGCTGAAGTTCGGCGTCGAGAATTCGCTCGATCTCACAGTTCGGTTTTGTGACTTGCTGTTCCTCCTGGATGGGTCGATCAATATCGCCGGGCTGGAGCGGGTGATCCTGGAAATGGACGTCCCCCTGGGGCCGATCACGATTCATCCCGAGATGTGGTTCGCCGTACCGTTCGAGACGGTGACCGACATCAATCACTTCACCAACTGGGTCGTAATCCCTCCCGGCGATCTCCTGTTCGTGAAGACACGGTGGACGTTCGAGACGACCTATGAGGGGATCCACTTCGAGAATCTGCTGATGCTCGAAGACGTCAATTTCCCCGATCCCAGCCGCGACTTCGAACCGCTCTTTTACCCGGAGCAGAGCCAATCGTTCCGCGTCGGCAACATCCTCACCCTCACCGCGGAGCCGTGCCCCGGGATCACGCTCACAAGCGTGACGACGTATTGCGCCGACAGCGGGCGGAATCGGGTGAAGGACCACTCGGCAAGCGGTCGTGTTCTCCCCGACTGCGATCTGTGCGATTGCTCCCAGTTCTCGGAAACCATCTCCCTCCACGGCCTCGAATACTGTGGTTTCCCGTATTGGGTCAGCCTGAGGTTCGATCCGCGTCTCGATCCGATCATGCAACTCATGGGAGGAGGCTCGTTCGTGCTTCTCGATCAGTATCAGATCAGCGGATCGTTCTCGTTTTTCCCGCTGAGCCTGGGAGGACTGTACCTTCACCTTTCCAACGATTGCCTCAGCGCCACATTCCAGGTCGCTGACGATTTCGCGTTCACCGGAGCCAGCCTAGATTTCAGCGCCGATCTCGAGAAGTCGTGGGGGCGAATGACCTTCCAGGGCGCGGGCACGATCTCCGCCCAGGGCGCGTTGACGGCGTTCTCCATCAACAGCACGTTGAGCAGCGGGACAGTCGCCGGCTCTTGCGGTGTGTCGTTTTCCGAACAGCAAGATCAATATCGATTGAGCGCAATCAGCTCGCAGCTGTCGATGACGATGTCGCCGCTTCAATTCTCGGCAAGCATTGTGTTCGGCCGTACCGGTCTGACGCAAGCGACACTCAGTGCAGGGGTGGTGTTCTAATCATGAAGCGAACTCCAGCACATCCTGACCGGCGACCATCCGACAACGTGAGAAAGAGGTGTGAGATGAGATCACTTGGCAAGTGCCACAGAGGACTCGGGCGATCGGTGGCCCTTTCCGTCCTGATTTGCTTGCTGATCGCGTTCGCCGGTTTGGCTGCGGACAGCACGCGGACAACCCTGACATTCGGCGACGAACCGATCTGCGCCGGCGACGCCGTAGAGTGTTTCGTGACCGTGTCCAACAATGATGGCGACCCGGAGTATGGCACTCCTACAGGTTCGGTGGCCTTTTCGACTGACGGCCTAGGATCATTCTCCAACACGACACGGACGTTAAGTGGTGGGACGTGCTCAACCGTCTACTACCCCAGTTCGGCTCAAGGCTCGCCGCACAGGATCACGGCAGAATACACGCCAAGCCCTGCGAATTGGGTGTCCAGTTCGGACAACAACGATCTGGACGTCGAATGGTGCGTTACGGTCACCGTCATGGCCTCGGAGACACCCCTGATCGTCAACGATTGGACGTGGGTGACGGCAACGGTCGTCGAATCATCCGGCATCGGACCGATTCCGACCGGTGACATCAATTTCGATTTGACCGATAGCAGCGATGATGGCGAGTTCTTCGATGGATCAGGCTGCACACTGGATGGCGCGGGACAGTGCAGCGTGAAGTATCGGCCACTCTCCGATAATGGAACGGTGCACCAGATTCAGGCCAGCTACGATGCTGCGAGTGGCTCAGGCTATCGGAACAGCTCCGGAACATTTGACCAAGCGATCATCAAACGTGCAGTCGATATGGAGATGGTGTGCACGCCAACCTCGGCCTATATCGGCCAGCCGATCGAGTGTGTGGTCACCGTCGTGGACGACACGACCGAAGGCGCGATCCCGCTCCCGGTGCCCGAAGGGGAGATCCACTTCAGCAACGGAACGAAAGCGGGAACATTCGACGACAACGACATTTCACTCGTCAACGGGAGCTGCACCGTCACCTACACACCGGGGGCCGGCGACACCGGAACGGGAACTCCGCCTGATCTTGTCACATTCATCACCGCCGAGTTCACCGACTCCGCCGGTGTTCATGTGGACGCGTCTTTGCAGGAGCCGGTTCTTGTGGCGCTCCGACCGACGGAGACCACCGTTGTGTGCCCGTGCACCACGCCGGCGGAGGCGCCGATCCTCCTTGTGAATCAAACCTCCAACTGCACGTTGACGGTGACCGATGTCGCCGGCGTGGGGACCGCAAGCGCCTTTGCCGGGACTGTGGAACTCTCGACTTCGTTGCCGGAGAGCGAGGCCCTGATCAATTCGCTTCCGCTCTCCGTGCTCAACGCGATCCCCAACGCAACGTTCGGCGTGCTGACCGGGAATCCGATTGACGAGGATTTCACCTATCGCCGCACCGCTCTCGACGACGATGCCGGCTTTGATACGATCAGTGCTCACTACGTAGCGACCGACGGGATCCACGCCAACAGCACGGGCGGGTATGCTCGCTCCATCCAGCGGCGTCCCACGGTGACCACCGTTAATTGCATCCCGTCTTGCGTGGCCCCTGTGGGCTGCATCTGCACGGCCTCCGTCGCTGAGGATCCAGACAACGCGGGCACGTCCGTTCCGGTCACCGGTAAGTTCGTCAGACAGCAGCCCATCGATCCGGACCAGCCGCAGCTTGGACTGGAGGACGTCGACCTGTGCACGATTGTGGCCGCGGGACTTCCCTGCCCGTTCAACTTTCTGTCGGATGCGTTGCTGGCGAACGTCACCGTCGTCTATGACCCGGACACGGATCGGGCTCACCTGCAGTCCACGGGATCCACCAATCCGCCGGTCGATCGGTCGGCGTGCATTCCCACCGAACCGGCCGGAACCGACGACGGATCCGGCTGCACGGATGGATGCGGCGACGGCGGGCAGAACATCGACGCGACGATCCTTACCCTCAACGCCGAGGCGGCGCTGCTTCAAGCCGTCCAGCTCGGCCTGAAGGTTCTCGACATCGCGATCAACCTGTTTCCTGACCCGATTGTCGGCGGGGGGGTAGTTGTGGTCTCGGGAACGGAGATCCCCGCAAAAGAGATCGCACAAGCCGTGATCGGCGGCTCGGATATCGCCCTCGAAATCGCGATCATCGCCATGACGTTCGATGGCGACGGGGATGGATTGCCCGACGTCGTCGAGGATACGATCACGTTCACGGACAAACAACTCACAGATACCGACGGCGACGGCATGGGGGACGCGGATGAAATCGGGGAAGCCGGCGGCTACTACGGCGGCAGCCGCCGCCCGGACCCGAACAATCCGGACAGCGACGGAGACGGTCTTCAGGATGGCGGAGAAGCAGGCCGGTTCCAGACCGACTTCTGCGTCGCTGACACGGACTGCGACGGGCTGACCGACGGGGTGGTTTACCTTCAAAAAGTTGCCTGATCAGTTGCCCTTTGGTATTGTAAACCCTTAATTGGTAGTCTTTTCCTGGCGTACAGTTTGCAAGTTTAATGTTCAGGAACGTACTTGCCGGGTTAGGGTAAGTATTAACCAACAGGGAT
>CAZJLO010000103.1:0-3925 GCA_964547105.1 uncultured Thermotogae bacterium | reverse complement strand
ATTACTAGGAAGCGATTGACGATGAGCGCAGTGATGATTGCCAACGACCCGATGCTGGCAATCAGCCCGACAATCCATACCAAAACGATGCTGACCGGCATATCTTGGTTGTCCAGAACCTGCCCAAGGAAGGGCGGCAGAACCATCAGTATGGCTTCCGGCAGCGTTTCAACCTGCGGTTCGGCCAGTAGGAGCACCCCTATCGCGATCAGGAGCAGCGACAACAATGCAACAAGGAGAGTGGCAAGAGGGTGTCGCGCCGTCTGAGAGGCTAGACGCTTTTGACTCCTTCGTAGTGACCTCAGCATATAACACACTCTTTTGACAGATAGCTGCCGACATGTATCCTATCGCCACAGCACTCCGCGGGGCAAGCGGAAGTGCTGTGTCCCGCAGTGGGGTCAAGCACTGGCAAGCCCTTCCTCCGAAAGTGTTCCGCCTACTCCCCGCGTGCAACCACCGAACTGTGAGTCTGTGAGGATCCGAAGAATCTCAATGGGCCGTTCACATTTAGACCGATAGGAGTGGGACCTTCGGCGAGTACGTGTCGAAGGTCCGTGCAGCATGCGACATCTAGTGTGGCGAGCAAGATCGGTCGGGAGTTGACTCGTTCGCCGTATAGTGCATACAATCACTTTCTAGCCTACGTTTATGGAGCACAAAAGGAGGCACCATGAAACGTGCTGGGATAGTGGTTCTTCTCTGCGTCGTTGTCGGGTTGGTGATCGGTGTAGCTTGTGCCGCCCGAGTACGAATTGTGCAACGTGGAGCGCTCGACTGCGTGCAGTGGGTCGGGCGGCGACAGGTGACCACCGGGTGGAGAGGAGTCGTCAACAACATCACGAGCAGCTTCGGATTTGTGTTTGAGGAGCGGTGCGTGATGCAGGCACCTATTCGGTTCTCGGCCGGGCGCATCACCGGGGGCGCGATGCTCACACGTGGCGACGGCTATGCCGTAAGTGGCCCGCGCTTTGATGGCCGCGCCACCGAGCTTGGCCCGCCCGACAGCTCCTGGGACGACTAGCTCAGCGTGCGTGCGTCGCGGCATGTCGCAGCGATGATGCAGGGGCGTGTGCTGCACACGCCCCATCCTATTCCGACGATGCAATACGCAACCCGCTGTCCATCGGCCAGCTCGGGTCAGGTGTCCACTCCAGTCATTCGTACCCCATTTGCGGCCATGCCGCGAAGACCGAGTCGCGCCTCCCAAGGGGGCGGAACCCGCGGCCGCTCACGATCCGGGTCGCAGATACGCCCCAGAGTTGCTTCCACTGCCAGCCGGCGGCAGCTTCAAAGCTCGACAATCCAGGAGGGATGTTCAGGGCTTCATTCTTGGTCTTTGGTGTCGACTCGCGCCATGCTAAGCCCGTGGCGCGACTGCTCAGGAACTGAGCATGACGGAGCTTCCTATCCCATCCCCTCGCGCGGCATGCGGCATCTCAACGGGGTCTGCGCGCGATGGATGAAACACGAGTCCGGTCGATCCGGGGCAAGGGGATCGGAGCACGCGTCACAGGCCACGTTGCGTCAAATCGCAGAAGCCAACCCGATCGATCAGGACGGCTCCTTCGTCCGTTCGGTCGAAGCGGAACCGAATCTGCGTCAAGTCGCCGGGCTCGAAGTCGGGGTTGTCCTCAGCAAAGGCGGCCAACGGAATCTCGATGGTCTGCAACACGTTCTCCGCCGGCCTGGAGATAAGAAGGTTCTCAGTGAAATCGAGCTTGGTCAGCCGCACATCGAGCGGCGGCGGCAGCGCGATGTATTGGGACAGGGGGACCGACGCAGTGACGCCTGACGCTGAAACCGCTTCAACGGTGAAATCGATCGAACGGCTTCCCTCGCCATAATCGGCGACCGAGAAGACGAGCGCTGCGGCTTCCGACAGCTCCCAACCAACCCATGACGAGGCGGCAACGGAGATCTCGTACACGGGCGCCAAGGCTTCGACGGACTCCTCTTCATCCGGCTTCCACCCCAAGTAGACGGCATGGTTGTCTTGCTCGGAGTTCCGTGTGTCGCGGAATCGAAGTTCGGTCTCGTGCCACACATCCAACCGGCTGCCGGAGATGCTCCCCCGCTCGATCGATGGGGTGGTGACATCGATGTCTTCTTCGTAGTCGGCGACGGTGCGGAACGTCGAATCCTCATAGCGGGTGACATAGATGTCGTCCGGCAACGCGTTGCGAAGAGCATTCGGATTGCGGAACCATTCAACGAATTCCGTCCGGTCGTGAAGCGCCGCTTCCAGAAATGCTCCCAACGCGAATCGGGCTACAGCCCGCTGCTGTTCGCCGGAAACGAGGGGTGCGTGATTGATCAGCCATGCCATGGGCACCGGATAATCGTCGGCTCCCCACACAGTGTTGAACTGACCATGATTGGCGCGGTACATGTACACCGATGCTTTGAAGTGGAAATCCTCTCCGGAGAAAGCTGTGCGTTCGAACTGACGGGCGCCGAGAAACAGGCAGACATCGGTGTCGTGCCCCCCCTGCAACAGGAGGTAGTCGACATCGCGAAGCGGTGTCGGGTGCCCGCCTGGCTGGTACTGCCCGTCGCTGGGCGCAATCGCGGCGACGGCTCGAATCGAGAAACCGAAATCGAATAGCACATTCGCATCATTGGGATAACGGGACAGGCGATTGAACGCGCAAGCCGCTGCCACGGCTTCGCCGCCGCGTGAGTGGCCGACGAGGGCGATTCGCTCCATGTCGATCGATTCGTACAGGGGGTGTTGCGGATTGCTGTTCCACGATTGCCAGAGCGCGAGATGTTGCAGCAGGATCCAGGCACGGGCGTCGTTCTCGCCGTCGAGCATGTTGAGGAAGTTCTCGTCGACCGACACCGCGATGAACCCGCGGCTTGCGAAGTGCCTGGCGAGATAGGCATAGCCCGGATCGGAGAAGTCCCTCATCGAGTGGTTTCCATGGACGATTAGGACGAGGGGGAACGGCCCATCGCCCACCGGGGCCCAGACGCGTCCATTGAGCGGGAAGTGGCTGGTGTCAAAGCCCCAATACCGGGAACGGCGGGCGGCTTTCGCGTCGTCGATATAGACGAAGGGACTGGCATCCACCGATACGGTCCGAAACCGTACGGTGGCGTTGTATTCGGGCCGCTGGAGATCCGCGCCGCTTCCGTAGGTCCAGGATTCCACCGGATACTCACCTGGTTGCGAGGGATCGTCCGGTAGGAGATCCGGAGCGGCGACTCGCGCGGGCGGGAGAGAAACCAAGTGATCGGTGCTTCCCTCCCAAGTGGCGATTGCGGCGGTGAATACGACGAGCAAGCCTGTAACGATGTTTGCGATGGTGTGAACGATGTTGTCCATGATCTCCCCCTCTGCGCGGGCGATTGTACCGAGTCGTCGCGGCCTGTAAAGCGGAGCGAAGCGGAGCATGGCGCCGCTTTGGAACGGCTTCTCCGCTCAGAGGTGACGCCGGTTTCACGGGCGTGTCCGTGGGGGGCGGGATCTAGCATCGCATCTTGTACGAATGAGGAGAGCATCTCCGTTGATGTGGACTGGCTGTGATGGGCCTGCCTGTGCGTTTGGTTTATTACTTAAGAGTTTTTATATCGGCAGCCTTAAACCTTCTGATAAATCAGCAGAGGAGCTTCGCGCCATGGGTATGTTGGATATGGCCACCTATGCCCAATTGCAGGCCTCTGATGCCATGCGTGAAGCAGCACGAAATGAAGGCGGCGGCGCTGGTTTAACCGCTGGCATTGGCGCAGGTTTGGGTATTGGCAATGTCCTTTCACAATCACTTGCCGGCATAGGCACTGCCCCCGCAGCGGGAGCAGGAGCGGCTGGTGCAATACAAGGCAGTGTGATTCCTTCAGTGATGACCACCGCAGAGGCTGCTAATGTGCTCAAGGTTGCTGAAGCTGACGTAGTTGCCGCAATTAATGATGGCAGCCTGAA
>CAZJLO010000102.1:0-4029 GCA_964547105.1 uncultured Thermotogae bacterium | reverse complement strand
ACGCGATGTCGCCGGCGTTTGTGAACCGGTTTGTGGTGAAGTGGTTCGACAAGCCGTCGGAAACGGAGCTGACGCAAATCGTCGCCGGCAAGTATGGGGTGGATGAGGACGTGGCGCGGCGGCTGGTGACGTTCCATCAGGCAATCGCCAGCAGTGCGGAGCACCGCGAGCTGGGACGCCAGTGTGCAGAACGCTACGTGTATACCCTTCGGGACCTGCAGGCGGTCATGAATCGACTGAGAAACGGTGACGGAGGCGATCATCCGGATCTAGCGGCAGCGGATGTCGTCCGATGCGTGCAGGACGTCTATGGAGCGAGGTTGTCGCACAAGGAAGATCAAGATCTGTTCGAGACCCACGTCAAGACGTGCTTCTCGAGCGTGAGCGGAGGTGAGCTGCCATGACACGGCCTACGAGCCGCATGAAGGACGAGGACGAGAGACTCCGTGCGCAGCGCCGGGAAGCGTTCTCGTCACAAATGGACGCCGATCTTGTGATAGAAGCTGTGAAGCAGAAGGGGTTGCTTCTCGATCTAACCGACGAAGAGAAGACTCAGCTGGAGCGGAAGATCCGGCTTGTGTCGGGTGTGGCGATGGGCCTCGGGCGGAATTTCAATCTGAAGGTTGAGCCCGGGGATGGCTGGGCGTATTGGCTGGAGACGCAGACGCTCACCATGCCAATGGAAGAGGTTGCGAAGCTGGAGCCGGATGAGTGTGTGGCATTGGCAATCCACGAAGCAGGGCACTGCCGGATCACTCAGGTCACCGATCGCAGCTTCTACCAACAGGAATCCAAGAGGCTTCTTCTGAACGCTGTGGAGGATCCACGGGTTAACAACTGGATGATGCGGCAGTACGAGGGTGTGAAGAAGCACTTCATGGCTCCGTTGTACGTCAAGCTGTTCCCAAAGGACGAGGATTCCCCCCATCTTCGCGGCTTCGAGAGGAATCTGCCTCACGTTCAGTTCGTGTACGGGTTGATTCATCATTGGGCGCACGCCGAAGAACACCCCTCGATCACCGACAAGAACGTGCTGGAAGCGCTCGAGGTCACGAGGCCCTCTGTCGAAGAGGCCTTCTCTACGCTCCCCGAGGGGATGCCGCCGAACCAACAGCAGCTGTACGCCGCGGCCGAGCGGGCAACGCAAATCGTGCGCGAAGAGGTTTGGCCGGTCTACGAGAAGCTGGTGATGCAATCGATCGAGATGATCGAGGAAGGGTTGAAGGACGGAACGATCCAGTTCGGCAAAGGCGGAATGCGGATCGGTCTCTCGCCGGACGAACTGCCGGAACAAGCGCGGAAGATGGCAGAAGAGGCGTCGGAGAGGCTCGCGGATGTTCTGGGAGGCAAAGCCGTTCAAGACGAGGACGACGTCGAAGAGATGCCGCCTGCGCAGGGGGAGAAGCCTCCATCAAGGAAGCCGGAGGATGATCAGTCAGACAAGGCTGGCGAGCACAACGAGCCGACTCCGGAGGCGTCTGCGGATGGCGCCGAGGCAGATGCCGGTGTCCTGACAGGCTTCACGGAGGGCGAGCAAAGCAAGGTTCGAGCGTTCCTGGAGAAGGTGAAGCACGATACGTACAAGCAGGTTCCGTACGCGAAGTATCTCGACGAAGTGGCATCACTGATCGAGGAAATGGCCGGATTCCTCGAGGCGGTGTTCCAGCCGGACACGGCGCCACGGAAGGCGGGATACTTCCACACCGGAACATCGATCCATGTTCCGCGACTGATGCAGCGGCGCGGCAGCGGATCACCGCAGCGCGACGTGTTCTTGCGGCGTATCGTCCCATCTCGCCGAGACTACCGGTTTTCGCTGCTTCTCGATGAATCAAGCTCCATGCGCCAGAACGGACGGGCCGAGAGGGCCATCTGTGCCACCGTGTTGTTCGCCGAGGTGCTCGATCGTCTCCGGATTCCGTTTGAGGTCGCAGGGTTCCACTCGGCGCAGATCATCCACAAGACCTATCAAGAGCAACTGGATGAACCGCAGAAGACCCACCTTGTACAAGAGATTCACCGTGCGATGGGTGGCGGATCGACCCATGACGTCAAGGCCGTGCAGGAGGCCCTCGATCGCATGGAAGCGGCGGCCGGATCGGAGCGGTTCATTCTGGTTGTCACCGACGGCGCCGGGAACGGCCCGGGGAAGATGAGCGAGGCGATCGACCGTGCACTGCAGCAGAGCGTTCGGTTGGTCGGGATCGGCGTGGGGGAAGGCGTCGAACACGTCAAGCGTCAGTACACGGAGCATGTCACTGTCGATCGTGTTCGGGATCTGCCGACAGCGGTCGCCAACAGGCTGGAGAAGCTGCTGCTGACATCGTAGGAATGCAAACCTGTCGAGGGGAAGGTAGCGATGCAAGGACTACCGGAGCTTCATACGACAAGGAGGAACCAATGCAAGATCTTACAGCGACGGCGTTCGAGCACGTCCGCAACGCCTGGGAAGTCTCTGATCCAGTTACGTGGGGGGAGAGTTTCATGGCCGTGATCCAAAGCACATCGATTCTGCCTAGGGTCTTGGCGACGTTTCCGGCCGGGATCCCTGACGAGAAGAGAGATCACCTGATCCGGGAGTACATCGATTTCAAGGAGGGTGTCCTGCTGCTTGTGCAGGCGTCGCAGATCAAGGATCTTGATTCAGATTCCTTGCTGTCGATGGCTCAAGCAAGAGCGATGGCATGCTCAGGCGACGCAGCGTTCGGCGAACTGATCCTCAGGATGTTCTGTGGCGAGATCGAGACGGTGTTTTCCGATCACACGGAATCGCCAGCGGAACTGGAAAACGACAAGGGCTGGGACCGTCAACAGAAACGCGAATACAAGCGGGCGTTGGCTCACCACGAGAAAGCCATCCACCTCAGCCCAAGGTTTTGCTTAGCGTGGATCAACAAAGGCATTGCCCTCAAGAATCTTGGGAGGTTCGCGGAAGCGGCGGCAACGTACTGCCACGTCATCACGGAGATCAGCAGTGGCTACCGGAAGGCGTGGCAGAACCTCGGCGTGGCTCTTGCTTGCCGCGATCGAGTGGACTTGGCGGCGGTCGCCTGGGCAAGATCACTGGATCTCAGCCCGTTCTACCCGCCGGCGATGCAAGCTCTTCGGGCTGCCTTGGATCACGGTGCAAAGGCGTTTCAGCCGAAGGCGATCAAGCGGCGCGGTGTCCTCTTCCTCGGCACGCCGGACCCCGACATGCTGAGCTTCGACTCCAAGGAGTCGCTCGACGCCTACAAGGATGGCCTTCACTCCGTCTTCTCAGCGGCTGGACTGACGGCGGCTCTGGAGGGATCGAGCAAGCAGAGCGCGCCGGAGACGTGGACGGATCCGGTCGCAGATGTGGTGATCGTGGAGGCGGAACCATCCTCCGATGCGGTTGTTGGCCGCGAAGCAGAGGAAGCTGGCTACAACGTGGCCCGGGTTCACGCGCAGTCGGAATCACAGCAGGTGGAGTCTCTTCTTTGTGACGCGACGGGTTCCATCATCATCCACGGGGCGAAGGCGATGGCTGCGGTTTCAAAATACTGGGAACTGCTTGCCCGAGCGCATCGGCGACGGACGCTTGTCGTCTACATCCCCAAAGGAAGCGCGATGGCAGGAACTGCACTTCTGGAGGTGTTGCGCAAGGAAGGGAAACAGCCGTCCCGGTGATACGCTGCTCTCCCGTGCTATGAAACGTTCTGCGGTTCAAATGCCTCCAATCCCTTGACACCGATGACGCAGGGAGGTCGAAAACGATGCCCAGCTCGAGCACAGTGAAGATCGCGGGAGTGGAGCTTGAGAAGCGGAGAAGCGTTCGCGATCTGCGTGTTCCTCGCTCCCGTTGCCGGTTGGTGCTAACCGAAACGACCGAGGCTGCTTGTCGGCTGATCGCCCAGGCGATCCTTCTTGGCGAAGCGGTGATGCTGGAAGGGGAGACCGGGGTGGGTAAGTCGGCGCTGATCCGCTTCCTCGCCTATCTCACGAAGACGCCCGTGTATTGGGTCAACCTCTCGGAGCAGACCGATCCGTCGGAGCTGATCGGCAAGT
>CAZJLO010000101.1:0-4070 GCA_964547105.1 uncultured Thermotogae bacterium | reverse complement strand
GGTCCAGAATGGATGTTCACGTCCGATCGCAGATCCAGACCACGTAGGCGCTCCCAATGGAAGAAGCGGTGCGTGACCAACAGCCCAACCAGGGCCCAACACGTCGATCGAGTCGCCATCAGAGATTCGGCGACTTCCGAGCATCTCGATCAACGTTGCCTTGCCCACGCCGTTTGGGCGCACCAAGTCGAAAATCTCTCCCTGCTCGACGTGAATAGAGACTTTGTCAACTGCGATCAACTCACCGTACCGTTTGGTCATACCAGAACACTGAATCAGTTCTTGTCTTGCTGATGGACAGCCATTGTTCACCTATGACCAGCACCATATGCAGTCGTTGGACAAGACACAAGCGAAGCGATCTCCAAACGGGAGGTCTAATAGCGCCTTCCGCGCGGGAAACGGGAACAGGGACACTACCCAAGAATACCAACCTGTTCATCGATGTGACGGATGGTAAGCACGAGTGCTCGTCGGGCCATGGAGAGCGGGACGAACGGACGATTCTCTTCGCCCGAGATCACCTGGGTGTTGGTCATCGGCAAGTGGAGGAATCCGCATGTCATAACGCTTCCGGCTTGTTCGGCATGGCGGAGGCTGCTGTACAGAATGTGATTGCACAGGTGGGTTCCCGCATGGTATGAGAGCTTGGCGGGGATGCCTTCCTCCCGCATCGACTGGGCGAGCGTTTCTTGCTCGGGAATCGTTGCCCAATAGGCCGCAGGTCCGTTTGCATCGATGATCGCCTCCTTGAACACGTTGATCGCGATCGTCTCAAGGGTGATCCACGGGCGGCTGGCCGCTTGCCCGCAGAACAAGCAGGCGGATGGATCGTGCTTCTTGAGAAGCCTGTGAAGGCTTTCGAGCATCGTCTTCTGCTGGGACGCCGCATCCTCATTGTCGAACTCAACGATCTCAAACGCGAGCGAAGCGCGCAGATCTTCGAGAGTCGGCGGGAAATCGGCTTGCACTGACTCGATCAACGCCTGGGTGGAGTTCTCCGCGAACTTATCGAACTTCGGGAAACCAGTCACCAGCAGCTTCATCGTGGTTCCTCCCTCTTGCTCCGGCGCGAATGGCTGTGCGTGTCTGTAGATGGGCAAGTATACCGAATCCAGATTGCTGGCAGAGTCATCGAGTAGAGCGACACGGGCAACGACCGCATCAGGAAGGTCCCGCGCGGATGTGTTGACATCGCGCCGAGGTCGTGAGATACTGAGGCGGAGTCTGCGGCGCAAACCGGTCTGCGTGAAGGACTCTGGGGAGTGGAAGATGACGAGAATGTCGCTAGAGAAGGTCGAATTAGAAGCCAGGCGAGCGGTCACTCGCGATGGGATCACGGAAGCCCTCATGGGGATGATGTTGCTGGCGTACGGAGTCGCTCTCTTCTTCGCGCCGCCGCTGGCGCTCCTGGCTGTTCTCCTGCCGTTTCCGCTCACCTGGATGGGTCGATCTCTGAAGGAACGCCACGTTTACCCGCGAATCGGCTATGCAAAGGTCGCAAAAGGGGAACGGCCGTTCCGCGGGATCCTGATTGCCGCTGCGGTATTCCTGGTGTGTCTTCTTGGCGCACTCGGCGTGTTCGGCTGGATTCTTGGATTCGACGAAGGGTCGGCGCTCTGGCTCAGCCACTTCGTTCCTGCATTCGCCAGCTGTCTGATGGCGATCGGACCATGGACAGTAGGGCAGACGTACCGCCTGGCACGCTGGTATGTCTGCGCGGCACTGTTTGTCGCGGGTGGCATCGCGCTTCCGCTGCTGGACATTGCAACCGGCTACGATGCGATTTCGCTCGAAGCGATGGTCATCGGAGGCCTTGCTCTGATCTATGGAATCGGGCTGTTCGCAACCTTCGTCCACAGGGTTCCGGTGTCGGCGGAAGGGAATGGCGATGCCGCTGAGTAGGCCGGAATCGGACATCTCTGTCACGCTGTACGGGATCGACCGCATTATCCACGAACCGGCTCGTCTTGCAATCCTTGCCGTGCTTCGATCTTTCGAAAGCGCGGATTTCCTGTTCCTCCTGCGACAGACGGGACTGACCAAGGGGAATCTGTCTTCTCATCTTGCCAAGCTGGAAACGGCTGGGTATATCACCACGACGAAGGAGTTCGTGGGGAAGATTCCTCGAACGCTTGTCCGGCTGACCAAGGCAGGGCAAGAAGCGCTCGCTGCATATCGGGAGAAAATGGAGGAGGTGTTGCCGAAGCTGTAGACGTGCCGGCCGGCACGTTAGACCGGACAGCATTGACTGTGAGTCCGAGAAGAGGGGGTGGAACATGGGAAGGGTGAGCAAGATGCATCTGTCGCCACGCGAGGTTGTGATTCTGGCTGAGGATTACGATGCTCTTGTGGCTTGGTACGTGGATGTGCTCAGGTTTAGGGTTGTGAGAAGATTCAAGGATGGATACCGGTACTGCAACTTGGAGACGGATTCCGGGCTTCGAATCGGCATTGCACCTGCGTCGGAGGCTGATGTCACGCCCGGGGACCGATCGAGGAACACGGTACGGCTTCAAGTGGCAGTCTCGGATGTCAAGGGATTCTTCGAGCATCTGCGGAGTGCCGATACTTCCATCACCTTTGGACCGTCCTATGACGGGTCGGGTGGCTTCTGGTTCGGCGGGTTTGCGGATCCGGAAGGGAATCCGATCTGGGTGGTCGACAAGAACTGCCCGTGAACGCCTCCGCAACGAAGAGACACGGACCGTGTGACCCGAACATCATCGCGCAGGTGCGGCTGGAGGAGACATGACCAACGCAGTGTTGGAGTGCTTGCTGAACCATCGTTCGATCCGACGATTCACATCCGATCCCATCGATCAGGCGACGCTTCGGATGATCACACATACTGGGACAAGGGCGGCAACGGCCGGAAACCTTCAAGGATACACACTTGTTGTGATCGACGATCAAGCGAAGCTGTCGGAATGGGTTCCGCTGAAGGCGGCGGCGGCCATCATCTCTCTGGTTGACACGTATCGGATGAAACGGTGGTTCGAACTCTGCGAGGCTCCATTTCACTTCGACAAGCCAAGCAGCTTCTTGGTCTCCTACTGGGACGCCATCATCGCACTTCACAACACGGTCATCGCCGCGGAGAGCGTGGGCCTTGGCGCCGTCTACATCGGCGGGGTGATTTGCGAAGACATGGGTGAAGCGATCGGTGCACCGGAGTACACCTTCCCGGCCGGCCTGGTGCTCTTGGGGCACCCCGATGAAGATCCACCGCTGCGTCCGCGCTTGCCCGACGAAGCCGTCGTGCATTTCGGTGGGTACCACAATCCAACGGATGATGAAGTGCGCGCGTGGTACGCCGGGATCGATCGCACGTTCGCCGACAAGCCGGATGCGGAGAAGAAACAGCTTCGTGAGAAAGGAATTCACAACCGCGCCCAGCAAATCACGCTCGGACGCTACAATGAGAGGATTCACGATGCGATGAGTTCAGGCATTGTGGAGAATCTTCGCAGAGCAGGCTTCGAAGGGTTCTCCATATAGTCAAACGCGAAAGAGTGTGTTGTTCGTATTATCTCCATCTGATGCAGGTTTCCGCAGAAGCCGGGATATTCAGCGGCAAGAAGTCGTGCGGGCAGATTGGCATTTCTGTTTTCTGTACGCGTAAGAAGAGCGCCCCGTGAGTCTTGATCGCTCCAACACTTCCCCTTGACACGGGATAGATCTTGACTAGAGTGATGGAACAGCGTTGTGTTCTGTTTCTGAATCAAGGAGGAAGCGATGCATCAAGTAGATCCCGAGGTTCGCATTGGGGATTGCAGGACCTACGTCAGGCTTTGGGAATGGGGGTTGCGGGGAACGAATCAAGAGATCGGCCGCGCTCTTGGGGAGTGGGGAAGGGAAGAGCTTGACGCGGCTCCGCTTCCGAGTGCGGAGACATCGCGAATTCAAGCTCAAAGAAGCTTCTTCCGACGGCATTACCGGCCGTTCTACGATCGAATGTGTGGTGTTGCCCAGGCTGATGGGCTGAAGATCGGCGAACCCACCCACGACTTGGCGACCCTGTGGTTTGATGTCGGGATGCCCGGATGTTCTTCGGCGTTCGTTCCCGG
>CAZJLO010000100.1:0-4131 GCA_964547105.1 uncultured Thermotogae bacterium | reverse complement strand
CTCGAACTTGGCCCGAACGATCTTCTTCGGGTGGTAGATCTCCACCAGCCTTGTCACGCGGGGGTCCGGCGCCTCAACGATCGCACGGTGCGTCGCTCCGTCGGCGAAGGTTGCCTCTTGCGATGCAGTGACCGCGTTGTAGAGCGTCGTTTTCCCGCATCCAGGTATCCCGACCAACCCACAAGAGACCGCCATAAAAACACCCCTTTCATCGCTCGTGCCTCTTGATGTCAACAGCCAGATCCCGAGCACGATCTGGTCTTGGCCGACTTCGCCCCGCCGCTCGCTCCGGTCATCCTCACTTGCGGCGGTGGGCAGGGCAATTCCGGATAGGTCGGCACCCCTGATCGGTGAGGTGTCTAGAGATACGCCACCACGCCGACGAAGTGGCACGCCGCACCAGTAAGCACGAACAGGTGCCACACCATGTGCGCGTACGGGAGCTTCTTCCAAGCGTAGAAGACAATCCCCAACGTGTACGAGAGACCTCCTCCGGCAAGCCAGAGAATCGCCGTCAGCGGCAAGTTGGAGATCAGTGGTCCGAACACAAACACGGCCATCCACCCCATCAGGATGTAGGCAATCGTAGAGACCACGCCAAAGCGCCCGGTGCAAAATGCTTTGAACACGACACCATTGATCGCCAGCGTCCAGATGATGCCAAACATGACCCAGCCCAGCGTTCCACCGACACCAAGAAGAAGAAACGGGGTGTACGATCCTGCAATCAGAAGGAAGATGGACGCGTGATCGAATACGCGAAACACGTTCTTCGCCCGCACGGGCGTCAGCGCATGATACAGCGTGGATGACAGGTGAAGCAGCACCAAGCTGATCCCGTAGATGGTGAAGCTCGCAATGCGAATCGGACTTCCGCTCAGCACGGACAGCACTACCAGCACCACCAACCCTGCGATGCTCAAGAGTGCTCCGACGCCGTGTGTCACGCTGTTGGCGATTTCCTCGCCAATCGTGTATTCCGGCGACGTCTTACACCGAAGCCGGGTCCCATCTGCCCCTTCGGTCTCCTGGTTGGGCTGATGTCCGTTCTCTGGGTCGTGATTACTCATCATGACCTAGAGCTTACCAGCCACATCGGCTTCGTCCAGCCGGTTGCTGCTTCGTTCGAGGGCTTCGATCAAGTCGACGTAAGCGCCGTGGACCAGCTGCGTTTCATCCACGGCGAGCTGCTTCATCAGCTCCGTGGCGATCGCTGCCCCTTCGGACGCATTTTGGTCGTCGCCAAGCACGACTTCGAGCTCGAGAAAATCGCCGAGACCGTCTACCCGGTCGATATGCACACGGGTCTGTCCGACAAGGAACAGCCAGCGGATCTTGCGAACTACGCCACGAACACCAAGGGCTCTACTTAGAACTTCGCACATCGCCGCTGCATCGGGCGTCGGAGCAATCGAGAACTCCGACGTTTTCGGACCGAGGTCATCGGGGCGTTCGTAGTAGATCAGCTGCCCACTGCCGTCGGTGAATGCGCGCAGTTTGAGTCGGCCTTTTCTGCAGGGGAAAAACGTATCTTGCTGATCGATCCGCTTCCCTTGACTCCCCGAGAGAGCCGCCGCACGACGTGAGACATCGGTTGCGTCAATGATTCGCGCCTTGATTTCTACGTTGCGTCCCATGGGCTCATTTTCCTCCTGACCCGATCACGAAGCAATGGCGAACCCCAAGTGACAACGCTTGGCACAAGCATCGATCTCGACGGATCCCCCGGCCATGCCGCGTAGCGAAGAAATCATCCCCAGTTCGCTGGATCCATCGGTCGGATGCTCGGCCGTCTCATAGGATAGGCATGGCACGCTCTCCTCCCAATCCTCACCAGGCCTGGTCTCGAGGGCGGGCGCAACATGATCGGCTCGGCAGGTCAGTCGGACACTCTGCCAGGCCCGGCGAAGAAGAATTCATCGGGTTGTAGCCGCAAGCAGCGACGGATCTAGTCCTGATCAGCAAGCCGGTGAACCCGGAGAAAATTGGTGCGGCCCCCTCCGCCAACCGGGAATCCTCCGGTGAGCACAATCAGGTCCCCCGGGTCGGCCAGGTGTGCGTCGATCACCATGCGATTGGTCTGGGCAATCAGTTGCTCGGTAGTTGCGGTTTCCGGAATCACGAACGCTTCCACTCCCCATGACAGGGCAAGACGGCGACGGATGTCCGGGTTGGGCGTCACGGCGACAATCGGGATATTCGGTCGTTCTCGTGCGATCTGACGCGCCGTGTATCCGCTGCATGTCGAAGTCACGATCAGCTTGGCGTCGATCTCCTCGGCCACGCGCACCGTGGCATCGCTGATCGCATCGGTGATCGGCTGTTCGTGGTTGATCGAGTGAAACGGAAACGGGTCTTCCCAGGCAAGAAGTCGCGTTTCGGTCATCTGCGCAATCTCCGTCAGCATCTCGGCGGATCGAACAGGGTACGCACCGATTGCCGTCTCGGCAGAGAGCATGACTGCATCGGTTCCGTCGAGCACGGCATTGGCAACATCGCTTGCTTCGGCCCTTGTCGGCCGGGGCTGTGTCACCATCGACTGAAGCATCTGTGTCGCCGTGATCACTGGGATCCCGACGCGGTTGCACAGACGAATAATCCGCTTCTGATGGTAGGGAACTTCCTGAACGGAGACCTCGACGCCAAGATCTCCCCGGGCAACCATGATCCCATCCACCGTGGGGAGGATCTCCTCCATTCGCTCCAGCGCTTCACGCTTCTCGATCTTGGCGATGATCCCCACGGTCGAGGCGTGCCCGGTCTGCTGCTTCACCAACTCGCGCAGCGCGACAATATCTTCAGGACGACGCACGAACGAAAGTGCCAAGAAGTCCACGCCGTGCCTCAGTGCGTGTTCAGCGTCACGCCGGTCTTTCTCCGTCAGGACGGAGATCTTGGATGGGGTCGTTGTGGAGCAACAGACAGCGGAGATCCCGACGTGCGAACGAAGAGATCCTCCAATACGCACCACCCCGCTTGCCTGCCCGCAACATCGATGATCGATCAACATCTCAATCGCCCCGTCATCAAGCCTGACAAGATCTCCCGGTGAAAGCTCCGCGATCAGATCCGGATGCGGGAGCGGAATCCACGTCGCCGCCCCCTGCACCAAATCAGGTGAGAAGACGACCTTTTGCCCCTCCCCTAACGGAAGAGGATCTGGATCCAGCTGGCCGACGCGCAGCTTTGGCCCCTGGAGATCGGCAAGGATGGCGATGTTGGCGTCTTCCTCGTCGGCCACCCTCCGGATGATGGCGATCGTCCGAGCTCGCTCGTCTTGCTCACCGTGCGAGCAGTTCAGCCGGGCCATGTTCATCCCCGCGCGGATCAGCAGCCGAATCGTCTTCTCATCGCTGGATGCCGGGCCCAAGGTGCAAACCATCTTCGTCCTGGTTTCATCGCGTTGGAGCGACATGGATTTCGACCTCCATCTGGGCAGGGTAGGCGATCGACGATAATCCGTCCAGTTCCCGCGGCACGACAGCCGATTCGCCGTTTTGAGCACGCCGGCGCCGAATCGATCACACCTTACGAGGCGGATTGTGCCGCTGGCATCGCCTACCGGTTTCCGGCAAGCTTCAGACATGCCGATGACCCCCTATGACGCCCTTTCCGAAGATGCACGTTCGGAGCGATTGCGCGCGCTGGCCCGGAAAGCCCTTGTTCCCTACGGGCTTCAGGAAACTCAGCTTTCGTGTCTGCGCAGCGGAAAGAGAGCGCTGGTGAAAGTCAGCGATCCTTGCGGGGGTCGGTTTGCTCTCCGCCTGTGGCCGGCGGATCAAGCCGCGGATGCTCTGGATCGAGAGCTGCGGTGGCTCACAGTGCTTCGCCGCGACGCGGGACTCCATGTTCCGGAACCGATCCTGTCCGCATCCGGTGAATGGATTGGCCGGGTCGCGATGGCCGGCATACCGGGTTTTCGGCATGTCGTGTTGCTGCGGTGGGTGGATGGTCATTTCTACGATTCTCAGCTCTCGATATCTCGACTGGAAGCCGTCGGCGAGCTTCTCGGGCAACTCCACGAGCATGGGACAAGCTTCGCGTCGGCGCAAAGATGGATGGATCCGGTTGAGCGTCCGGGGCCAGACAGAGTCGAAGTCCCGCCCATCATCGGGTTGAGTGAGTCCTTGC
>CAZJLO010000099.1:0-4149 GCA_964547105.1 uncultured Thermotogae bacterium | reverse complement strand
GCTCTCGCATGTCTGCTTCTCGGATGTCTGTTGCTTGTGCTGCCGGGTCAGGGAGTCCTTACGATTCTCATTGGGATCATGCTTCTTGACTTCCCAGGCAAGTACCAGCTGCAGCGACGGGTAGTCTCGCGCCGCGGAGTTGTCGCGTCCATCAACTGGCTCCGGCGGCGGAAGGGGAAGGATCCGCTTGTGCTCTAGTTGGGCCAATTCCGTTGCCGCTGTGGGAGTAGCAAAGCGTAGAGGCACACTTGCTCCGCTGCACCCGGCTCGATACGGTATGGGTGGCGGAGTGGGGAAGAGACCGGACGAGCGGATGAGGCGGGGATTCCGTAGCGGCTGACAAAGGACCGGAACGAATGACACAGCAAGCGGAAATGGTCAGCATGGCGCTGTTCTGTGATTTTGAGAACATCGCTTTGGGGGTTCGTGAAGAGGAGTATCCGAAGTTCGACATCGACAAGGTGCTGGAACGGCTGCTGCTCAAGGGGAACATCGTTGTCAAGAAGGCGTACTGCGACTGGGCTCGCTACAAGGATTTCAAGACGCCGATGCACGAGGCGGCGTTTGAACTGATCGAGATCCCCCACGTCCGTCAGTCGGGGAAGAACTCCGCCGACATCCGAATGGTGGTCGACGCGCTCGATCTCTGCTACACCAAAGAACACGTCGACACATTCGTGATCATCAGTGGGGATTCCGATTTCTCGCCCTTGGTCAGCAAGCTGCGAGAGAACAACAAGACGGTGATCGGTGTCGGCGTGAAGAACTCTACGTCGGACTTGTTGATTGCCAATTGCGATGAATTCCTGTTCTACGATGACCTCGTTCGTCGCGTCCGTCCGGCCGCGAAGCCCCGTAGGTCAGCGACGAAGAAACCGGTGGCGAAGAAGAGTGCGAAAGAGCCGACACCGGCAGAAGCCAAGAAGCAGGAGGCCTGGAGCCTGATCGTTTCGACGTATGAAGCGTTGGTGGAAGAGCGCGGAGAGGGGCAGAACATCTGGGGATCCATGATCAAGCAGACGCTGAAGCGTCGCAAGCCGGGGTTCAGCGAATCTCACTACGGCTTCGGATCGTTCGGGCAGCTCCTTGAGGAAGCGGGAGCACAAGGAATTCTTGAGCTTGAGCGTGACGAGAAGTCCGGCGGCTTCATCATCAAGAGCGCGTAATCGAACCGGTTCCCGCCGAAGTCTTCGGGCAATGCAGCGCTTGGGGCGCTCGATCCAATCTGCCGGCCTGAAAGCAGACGCTGGATTGCGTGCACCGGCAGTCGTAGGATGAGGGGCATGTGCATACGCAGCGCGATGAAACCGGTGCGGGACAAGCGAGAGCCTCTCACCGTGCATGGTGATGGCGGCACGATCCCTTTAGGAAGCGTGACATGAAATCCGATCTTATGCAGCAGGCATTGGAAAGCAAGGCATGGCCGTTTCAGGAAGCCCGGCAGCTTCTGCAGCGACGATTGCGCGGGGCCGTCCCGTCGAAGGGATATGTGCTGTTCGAGACGGGGTACGGTCCGTCGGGGTTGCCGCATATCGGGACATTTGCCGAAGTGGCACGCACGACCATGGTGCGAAATGCATTCGCTCTTCTCGCCCCGGAGATTCCGACGCGGCTCTACTGCTTCTCCGATGACATGGATGGGCTGCGCAAGGTCCCGGAGAACATCCCGAACAAAGACATGGTGGCGGAGCACCTTGGCAAGCCGCTGACGAGTGTCCCCGACCCGTTTGGAACGCACGACAGCTTTGGCGCGCACAACAATGCTCGCTTGATGGCGTTTCTGGACTCGTTCGGGTTTGATTACGAATTCAAGAGCGCCACGGCGTGCTATCGCAATGGTGAGTTCGACGAAGCTCTGCTGGCACTGCTGAAGCACTACGACGAGGTCATGGCAGTGATCCTGCCAACGCTGGGACCCGAACGCAAAGCCACGTACAGTCCGTTTCTCCCCGTCTCTCCCACCAGCGGAAAGATTCTACAGGTGCCGATTCTAGAGCATGACGCCGCCGCGGGAACCGTCGTGTTCGTCGATGAAGACGGATCGAAGCATGAAACGTTGGTCACGGGGGGCAACTGCAAGCTCCAGTGGAAGTGCGATTGGGCGATGCGCTGGACCGCACTTGCGGTCGACTACGAGATGTCGGGGAAAGACTTGATTGATTCAGTGAAGCTCTCCAGCAAGATCTGCCGCATCCTCGGGGGCACCCCGCCCACCAATCTCACGTATGAGATGTTCCTGGATGAAGCCGGCGCCAAGATCTCGAAATCCAAGGGGAACGGCGTTGCGGTCGAGGAGTGGCTGAAGTACGCACCGCAGGAATCCCTGGCGTACTTCATGTATCAGAAGCCAAAGGCGGCCAAACGGCTTCACTTCGATGTGATTCCCAGAAGTGTGGACGACTACTACACAGAGTTGCTGGCGTTCGCGTACAAAGATCTGAATCAGAAACTGGCGAGCGCCGTGTGGCACATTCACGATGGCGTCCCTCCCGATCCTGAGGTCAGTGTTTCGTACAACATGCTGCTCAACCTTGTCAGCGTCTGCCACTCCGACGATCCAACGGTCATCTGGCACCATGTATCGCGGAACCTGCCGGGGACCACTCCAGAGACCTCACCCGGGCTGGACAAGCTGATCGGATTCGCCATCGCCTACTACAAGGACTTCGTGCTGCCCAGCAAGCGGTACCGCACCGCGACACCGCTTGAGCGGGAAGCGCTGAAAGCGTTGCGTGATGAGCTCTCGGCGCTGCCGGAGCAAGCGTCGGCCGACGACTTGCAGGCTGCCGTCTACGAGATTGGCAAGCAGCAAACGTGCTTCGATAGCTTGCGGGATTGGTTCAAGGCGCTCTACGAGATTCTTCTTGGGCAGGACTCCGGGCCGCGAATGGGGTCGTTCATCGTGTTGTACGGGATCGCTGAGACCATCAAGTTGCTGGACCGCGCATTGGCCGGCGAAGACCTCTCCGTCGAATAGCCACGATGGCGATGTGGCTTCGGCAGTACCTTGCGGCAGCCTTCCGAGAGGGCGACTCCTCGATCGCCTTCGCTTGAAACCGCTCTTCTTCTTGTGGATGCCGGGCGAGCCGACTTGACGTTTGCGCACGGATGCTCGTTGTATGGCTCGACTGGATTGAAGATCACGAATCGGGAGCAGGCGATCCGAAGCAACGCGTCCAGCTTTGCGGGAGGGGGATCATGTCCGATCGTCCGTGTTCACACGACGCATTCGAGAACGTCCGGGATCAGATCGGATTCTGCGGGATCTGGTGCGGAAGCTGTGCTGTGGGGAATGGTGCGCTCCGGGAGCTGACCGAACGATATCATCGCTTGATCGAGGCCTACGGTCTTGAGTCGTGGGCTCCGAAAGGACTGAACTATGATCAGTTCGACGAGGGGCTTGCCGGAATCGGGCGCGAGGCCGTGTGCTGTGGCTGCCGGAGAGGCGGCGGAAGGGATGCGTGTCCGATAAGGGCATGCGCCGGCAGCAAAGGAACCGAACATTGCGCGGATTGCGTCGACTCCCCCGCCTGCACTCATGCAGACGATCTCCTAGGGATGAGAACAGGGGCGCGTTCCGCCGGGCTCTTCGTGGGGTCGAACCTTGGCGATCCGCTCCGTCTGATTCATGGCTGGATCGAAGTGCTGAAGCGCAGCTGGCCATCCTCGATTCTGTTTGATGAGGGCTCGGGTCCGAACAGGCAGTGACACGATTGAGCGTTGACGTCCCAAGGGATTACGTGTTGCCCACGATTGAGGGGCGGTTGAGCAATCGGTCGTCTAGCAGGGTTGTTCGCGTCCGATCGCAGATCCAAACCACGTAGGTGCTCCCAACGGAAGAAGCAGCGCGTGACCAACAGCCCCACCAGGGCCCAACACGTCGATCGAGCCGGCATCAGGGGTTCGGAGGCCTTCGAGCATCTCGATCAGCGTTGTCTTCGCTCGCCGTTGGGTCCCACCAAACCGAAGATCTCTCCCTGCTCGACGTGAAGAGAAATGTCGTCAACGGCGATCAACTCGCCGTACCGTTTGGTTATACCAGAAAACAGGATCACTTCTTGTCTTGCTGATGGACAGGCATTGCTCACCTATGGCCAGCACCATATGCAGTCGTTGGACAAGACACAAGCGAAGCGATCTCCAAACGGG
>CAZJLO010000098.1:0-4162 GCA_964547105.1 uncultured Thermotogae bacterium | reverse complement strand
ATGTACGCTTAATGTGGCCCACACAGCGGATAATCCTTCGCTGCATTCGGAACCAGCCGACTGCCGCCTTCCAATACACCCCAACGGGCCTAAAATGCCCCAGAAGATATGCTACGCGTTGGGTTTCCCCAAGCGAGATGAGTATGCAACGCAAATAGTATACCACAGACTTCCCAATCGGCGAAATATCCCAGCCCGCAGGCCCCTCCGTACAGAGATACAGAGGAGGACGTTTTGGCGGCGATGCCGCGCTGTCAGATCGCTTGCCACCGATCCGCTCGTCCGTCGGCTACGGGCGCTCGCTCGATACATGCTCGCAACCGGTGGCGAGTACCTCAGATCGATCGCTGTAGGGCTCCAGTCGGTCACCGACAATCTGGTGGGATTCGTGTCCCTTGCCGGCAACAAGAACGACATCGTCCTTGCCAGCCTCACTGAGAGCCATCGCGATCGCCTGCCGTCGATCCGCGATCGCCTGATAGCGACCGCGAACCGATCGTACGCCGGCGATGACATCGGCGGCGATCACGTCCGGAGAGACGAACTTCGGGTTGTCGAGCGTGATCACCGACAGATCCGCAATCTCCCCCGCGGTTCGCCCCATCTGCTGACGCTTTTCTCGATCCGCATCCCCACTGCAGCCAAACACGGCAATCAACCGTGACGAAGATGAGCTTGCCGTATCGCGGAGGTGCCGGAGAACCCGCGCCAAGGCATCGGGTGTGTGTGCATAGTCGACCACCACGAGCGATCCTGCCGGGCTCCGATAGGCCTCGAAGCGTCCCGGGACCGGAGGGAATCGCTCCAGTCGTCCGGCGATCTCCTCAACGCTCATCCCCAGGCCGTGGGCCGTCGCGGCCGCAGCCAGCGCATTGACCACGTTGTGCTCCGCGGGAATGGGCAGCCGCATTCGAACACGGCGACCGCCAATCACAAGTGTCATCGTCGTTCCCAGGAGATCAGGCTCCGGATCAGCGACAGAGACCGCTTCCCGTCCCCCGGTCCCGAACCATATCGTCTGTCCTCGACAATTTTCCTCCGCTTGACTGGCGAGTGGATCTCCGGCGTTCAGGACACAGATTCCGCCCGGCCCAATGCTACGCACCAGGCTCAACTTGGCTTCGGCGTAGCTTCGCATGTCTCCGTGGAATCCGAGATGCTCGGGCGTTATGCCGATCCACACAGCAACATCGAACCACACGTCCGCAAGGCGCGACATCTGCAGACCGATCGATGATGCCTCGACAACCAGAACAGCGTTCCCGGCGTCCAGCGCTTGGCGTGCAATTCGCTGTACATCCAAGCTGGACGGGGTGGTAAGTCCGAGGCACCCGTCCGCGGCATTGCTCACGGTGCTTATGAGCGCCGTCTTCGCTGAGCCAAGCAAGTGGGCGATCATGTGCGCAGTCGTTGTCTTCCCGTTGGTTCCGGTGACCCCAATCGTCGTCAAGACTCGCGTCGGCTCCCCGTAGAACTGAGCGCAAACAGCCGAGAAAGCTCGCCGCGGATGATCCACTTCGATAACCGGCATGCTTCGCGAAGCATTGAGCGTCTCCTTCAGACGGCGCCGGCTGCCCCGAGGACCAACCACAGCCACGGCTCCCCTGACAACCGCGTCGGCCGCAAACAACACACCGTCGTGCCTCGCCCCGGCAAGGGCAACGAAGAGATCGCCCGGTTGCACCCGCCGCGAGTCTTCGGAGATTCCCGTAACCCACGTTGGCGAGAGCCGTCGGGAAGAACCCGAAATAGCGTCAGGCTCAGGCTCAAGGTCGAAATCGAAGACAAGATCGGTCTCCCGGGCGGCGGCTGCAAGCAACTCGCTAAGTTCTATCCCGCCCACGTCTCCTCCCGAGCCTTCGTTCGACCGCGGAGCCCGCCCTCGGTTCGCGCGCATCGGAGGCGTCCTCACCAGTCACCTGCGCCCGAGCGACATGTGCCTCCGGCGTCTCATCGCACGAGCCAATCCGGTACAGGTACACGGGGTAGCCATCTTTCGCTTCTCCCACTTCCTCGGGTGTCCATCCCCACATCGGATGGTAATAGGAGACAACGCGAGAGCCGGGCTGCAGCTGTTGCCTAAGACGTTCTTGAAGCCTCCAGTTGGCATTGGGGGAGAGAAAGAGAATCACGACGTCCGCATCGTGAAGCGAAACCTGATACATGTTGGCGCGAACGATCTTCGCTGCTGATCGCTGAGATGCAATCAAGATCCACAACTTCCCAAGCAAAACCCGGAATGGATCGATTTCCACGCCCAATGCCTGAGCGCCGAATTCCCGCGCGGCAACAACGACAAATCTGCCGTCACCACATCCAAGATCGACCACGCGCTCGCCCTGCCGAACCCCGGCCAGGAATAGGATACGCCTCACCGTCACCATGTCGGTGGGCTGCCACAGAGCATCCAAGGTGAGATTCCACAACACCCACAAAGCGGTCACGACACCGAGCACAATCCCAATGGTTGCGGCCATCCGGGACTAGAAGGTGAACGCCAAGCCGCCTTCGATCAGCGGCCCTGCGGTCACCCCTCCGTCGGAGAATCGAACGATATACCGCAGTTGCGTCAAAACCGCCAACCAGTCAGCCATCCACACGCGCGCGCCAAGATCAACCTCGAGCGTCGCACCCGACGCGAACCCCGCCGGTGCCAAGGCCGCGCCAATCCCGACACCCAGGATCGGCTCCAGAACGCCCCACATGATCGAGCCGCCAACGCCCCCGCCGGCAAGCAGCAGCCTCGCCGATTGGACGACGGACACGGCAAGTCCCGCCCATACATGGAACGATTCGCCAATCGGTGTCTCCGCCGAGGCTCCAACCGTAATCACTCCCGTCGGGTCGATCCCCACAACGGGGGTCAAGGTCGTCGCCTGCAACCGCGGCGACAAACCAACCAGGATCACCCCGACAAGCAAAATGGACCACATTCCAACCGCCGCACCCAGCTTCCGGGACACTGCATGCCGGTTTGCCATCGGCTCCTCCTTGCTCGCATGTCATGAGCGTGTTGGCGAAGATCTCCGCATCTGCCGATTGATCAAGATGGAGATGACGTCCCATTCATCACCCTCTTCTGATCGAGGAAGCTCACGTCCGGCGTTCGCAAGACCGGGGATCCATATCGACAGCGGCTAGATATCGAGCGCAGTGATCTTGTCGCTGTTCTCCCAGATGAAGTCGCGGCGCAGTCCGACATCGCTTCCCATCAGCGTCGAAAAAACTTCGTCCGCTTCCAGCGCATCACGAATTACAACAAGCTTCAGGACACGGTTCTCGGGATCCATCGTCGTATCCCACAGCTCCTTCGGGTTCATCTCTCCCAGTCCCTTGAATCGCTTCACCGCCATCTTGCTCTTACCGTCGTGCTGTTCGCGAAACACATTCAGCTCTTCATCGCTGAACAGGTATGTTGTCTCTTTGCCAACCTTGACTTGATACAGGGGCGGTTTAGCAATGTAGACATGCCCGCGTTCGATCAGAGTCCGCAGGAAGCGATAAAAGAACGTCAGCAACAGCGTGCAGATATGCGCTCCGTCAACATCCGCATCCGCCATGATGACCAGCTTGTGATAGCGAAGCCGCTCCAGGGTGAAATCGTCGCGAATACCGGTTCCCACCGCAGTGATCATCGCCTTGATCTCCGCATTGTCCAGAAGCTTCGCCAGGCCGGCTTTCTCGACGTTGAGGACTTTCCCCCGCAACGGAAGAATCGCCTGAAAACCTCGATCCCGGCCCTGCTTTGCGCTGCCGCCAGCCGAGTCTCCCTCCACGATAAACAGCTCGCTCTTCTTGGGATCGCGAGACGAACAATCGGCCAGTTTCCCAGGCAGGGTGCTTGAGAACAACGCCCCCTTGCGGCGGACCATCTTCCGCGCCTTGGACGCCGCCATCCGCGCCCTTCCCGCCTGCAGAGATTTCTCGATAATCGCCCGCGCCTCGCCCGGCTTGCTCGAGAAACGAACAGAAAGCTGTTCCTGAAGGATATTCGACACCAGGCTCGCTACTTCGGGATTACCCAGTTTGGTCTTGGTCTGACCTTCGAACTCCGGATTGGGGATCTTGATACTGATGATCGCCACAAGCCCTTCGCGGACGTCTTCCCCGCGCAGATTCTGATCGTCCTTCTTGAGAATCTTCTTCTCGCGCCCGTAGTCAT
>CAZJLO010000097.1:0-4315 GCA_964547105.1 uncultured Thermotogae bacterium | reverse complement strand
GTGTTGTCGTACAACACTTAAACCACACTATCCACTTTTCAAGGACCAGGTTTGCAAAGGGAAGTATAGCCCCCCCTCCGAGGCGTGTCAAGGGAAACGCGCAAAGCGAAACAAATCCCGTACGGAAAAGGATTTCAGCCATCTTCTCCGTTCATCCCCGTGATGACTCGATCTTGCCTTCTTGCGTCTGCTGTAGCACCAGATTACATTGCTTTCATTCTCATCGTCAAGTCGGATCTCCGAATCGGCCATGCCAGGCCCGCGCTCGAACAGCAGCGCAAGCCCCATGCAGCAATGACTGAATGTCTTCAACGAATCGAGCCCTTGTCGCCAGCGCGGCCGCACAGGATCTACGGCATGCTTCTTCCATCATGAGATGGTGGCGTCACATCCTGCCGTTGCTGCACTCAAGCATTCAATGGGATGTGGTGCCGGCGGCCGATCGACACTCCGGCGATGCCGTCAACACAGGTCCCCGTCCGCTTCTTTGCTCCATTCCATCGCTCGATGTCGCCCCCGCGATATCCCTTGCAGGTTTCTTCCATTGACGTTCGGCCCCAAATCGTCCTAGGGTGATTCATGGCGATTTGTCGCGAGCAGAATCAGTGGATGTGGCTCTGTATGACGGAATTGCCATGTAATTCTCTCAACCCCCCGTAGACCTCTAGCTCTTATGCGTTGTCTTCGGCAACCTTGTGGTTGGGGATCCTGATCCTGAACCAACCCAAATAGAGCTTTCATTAACTCAGCTTAGTTCTATGTCAGGAGTATCTATGCCAGCGGATATCCTTATTCGCGGAGCACGGATCGTGGATGGCACTGGGAACCCATGGTACTACGGCGATATTGCTGTGTCGGGGGGGCGTGTCACCGCGATCGGAGCTCTTCGAAAAATGCAAGCCAATCGAACGATCGACGCTTCTGGGCTCGCCGTCGCTCCAGGGTTTGTCGATTGCCATAGCCATGCCGATTTCGTTTTCGCTGACCCCAACCATCCAGAAGTTTTGGAATGTCTTGTGCGTCAAGGGATCACAACGGTCATCACCGGGAACTGCGGTTATTCACCGTTCCCGGTTCAATCGCCAGCAGATGTTGACCTTCTCCGCGGATACAGTGCGTTCTTCCAATCCGATGGATTTGAGTGGCATTGGTCCGACGCCAAAGGCTTCATGGACTACCTACAGAAGAACGGTACGGCGTACAACGTGGTTCCCCTCACTTCTCACGGAACGGTTCGCATGTGCGTCAAGGGGCTCGCCGCCGGCGTCGCATCGGAGCCAGAGCGCGCCGAGATGGCGAGGTTGGTCCGCGCTGATCTTGCCCAAGGAGCGTGGGGCCTCTCGAGCGGGCTAATCTACCCGCCGGGGATGTACTCCGACACGCAAGAACTGATTGCCGTCACCGCACCGCTGCGCGATTTTGGCGGCGTGTATACGTGCCATGTGCGCGGGTCAAGCGAAACGCTTCTTCAAGCCGCCCAGGAAGTGATTCGCATTGCTGAAACAAACGGCATTTCCGCCGTTCACTCCCATGTGGAGGCGTTTGGTGAGCCGTTCTGGCCACAGATCGACACCGTGCTCAGGATGCACGATGATGCCCGCGCTCGTGGAGTCGATGTCGGCATGGACGTCATCCCGTACATCGCAGCAAACACGACGCTGTTTGCCACCCTTCCTCCGTGGGCTCTCGAAGGCGGAATGGATGCCCTCGCCGATCGGCTGGCCAATCCTGAGACCCGCGAGCAGATCCGCGTCTCGGTGGAAGAAGACATGCCGGGATGGCCGTCTTGGCTCCCGGGCGCATGGCCACACAACCTCGTCGGCGCAACCGGCTGGGACAACATCCGCTTGATCTCCGCTCTGCTTGAAGAGAACCAGCGTTTCGAAGGGATGTCGTTCACGGAAATCGGTGAAGCCACCGGCAAGACGCCGTTTGATGCCGCCGCAGACATGATCATGGCCGAGCGGGGCCCGACGATGGCCCTCTATATAGGTAGTTCGGGGATCGCGGACGATAACGACCCCTGGCACCAAAAGCTGATCGCCCACCATCAAGTGTCGATCGAAACCGACGCCATCATCACCGGACGCGGGCTGCCTCATCCGGCGGCCTATGGCGCGTTCCCTCGTTGCCTTGGCCACTATTGCCGCGACTTGGGCCTGGTTCCGCTCGAGGAAATGATCCGCAAGATGACGTCGCAGTCGCTGATGAGATTTGGTGTTCGTGACCGTGGCGTTATCCGGGAAGGAGTGTGGGCCGACTTGACGCTGTTCGATCCGGCAACAGTCGCCGACCGCGGAACGTACCAGAAGCCGGATCAGTACCCCATTGGAGTCGAATATGTCTTGATCAACGGAGACGTCGTTCTTGATCAGGGGACGTACAGCCATGCCCTTGGCGGATGCGTTCTCCGGAAAACCGATGTGCGCTGATGAGATCTAGGGATCGCCTCTCCCTACAGCAAGACACGGGACGCCAACATTGGCGTTCCCGAAAGGAGGTGCCTGGCGGAAACACGATCGATCTCGGGCAAGAGAAGGACGGAAGGCGTTGACGAGCACGTAAGGAGGAAATGCATGCGTAGCAAGATTACGAAGATTGTCTGCTTGCTGGTTGTCGGGATCGCCCTTGTCGCAACACTTGCGGCGGCGCAGGATGCGCTCCGTATCGGAGCCCTGCTTGACTACATGGGCCCCGTCGCCGACCTTGGTCCCAAGTTCGAGGCCGGAATCAGGCTGGCGTTGGAGGAAGTCGGATACGAAGTTGCTGGCCGCCCGATTGAACTGATCATTGAAGACAGTGCAACGAGCGTCGGTGTCGCACTCGACAAGTTCAAGAAGCTTGTTGACAACGATGGCGTGAACATCTGCATCGGCCCGCTGATGGGCGATGCTCACCTCGCGATCGCACCTTATGCGACCGAGTCCGGCGTTCTCGCGACCTCGCTGATCAACGGAATGGGCGTCATCGCCCGTAACGAGGTCGTGGAACAGAGCACCTACCTCATCTATCCGACAACGACATTCGGCCAGACCTACTGGTTCGGTCAGTACTGCCATGATGTTCTCGGATACGAGACGATGATCACCATCGGCGCCAACTACGCCGGCAAGATCGGCTACACCAACGGGGTGGCCGAGGGATTCAAGGCCGCCGGTGGAATCGTGACGGCTCAGATGTGGGCTCCCCTTGGAACCGCGGACTACAGCCCGTACATCTCGACCATGGTCGGCGTCGATGTAGATGTCGTCCTGTACGCCCTTGAGGGGCCGGGACCGGTGGCCCGCTTCTTGTACCAGGCAGCGCAAGCCGGACTGGAATCGCCGATGGTGACAATCACCCAGGACGGCGACTACACGCCGGAAGCGCTCGCCGAACTCCAGGATATCTCCCTTGGGATTCCCGGTGAATCCACGTACTCCTGGCAGCTTGACAACCCGGAGAACGAGGCGTTTGTCGCCGGAATCATGGCTAATACGGGGCAGATCCCCAGCAGCTCGGAACAGAATGCGTACACGATCACCAAGATCATCCTCGCCGCGCTCGAAGCCACAGGCGGAGATGACTCAATCGACGCGCTGTGGCCGGCGGTTCTCGCGGTCGAACTCGATACACCCGCTGGGCCCGTGCATTTCACGCCCGAAGGTGTCGCCGTATGTTCGGCCTACGTCACGGAGGCTGAGTTGAAGGACGGCGAATACGTTCTGTCGGCACCGCTCTACGTCGAAGAGAACGTGCTCGACCCAACGCTTCCAAGCAGTCAGCAGTAAAGAGAGACGACCGCGACGACGTTCTTAGCGTTCGTCGCGGCCGCCTGGCTGGGTGCAGGCAGGAAGTTACCTCCCTGCCTGCACCTCGAGATAGCTGGATGAGGCAATTCGCCCTGATCGGAGGTCTGCAGTAGTGAGCATGTTCCTCACCAACCTCATTAACGGCATTTCCTACGGGATGGTCCTGTTCCTCATCGCATCCGGCATGTCGATTGTGATGGGTGTGATGGGAATCAGCAACCTCGCCCACGGTGCCCTTTACATGATCGGCGCCTACGCAGGTTGGCAAGTGTTCAAAGGATTCGACCTTCCGTTCACACTTGCCGTAATCCTCGGAGGTGTTACCGCGGGGCTTGTCGGTCTGCTGATCGAACGGATCTTCCTGCGAAGACTCTACAAACAGCCCAATGAGCAAGTCCTTCTGACCTATGGCCTTGTCTATATCGCAACCAATCTCTGTATTTGGACCTGGCAGGGTTGGGCACGCATGGCGTTCACGGCACGCGCGCTGTTCCGTCCGATCAAAGCCGGCGCTCTCCGCATCG
>CAZJLO010000096.1:0-4537 GCA_964547105.1 uncultured Thermotogae bacterium | reverse complement strand
GGCGAAGCAAGACGATGTACCAACATCCGATGACGAAATTGATCAGCAGCACACCCCACAGCGAAACGATTCTCATGGACGACGATCCTCCTCGATGCAGCCGGTCGATCCGGAACGGAAGTGTACTTGGTCCGCTGGGACATCCGCGTGCCGATCCAATATCCGATGGCATCGCGGTATGATAGGAAGCCAAGAATCCGGCCAGCAAGGAGGGGGCATGAACGGGAGTTTCGATGCGCTGAACCTGATCGATCATCTGGAGCAGAGTGCGGACGTGATCCGCCAGCTGGTGCAAAGCGTTCTTCCCGAGCAGGAAGGCTGGAAGCCGGCTGCGAATCCCGGGCAGTGGTCGGTCCTTGAGGTGGTCGGCCATCTGCTCGACGAAGAGCGGGAGGACTTCCGCGTTCGCCTCGGATTGATCCTGGATGATCCCGAGATCGAGTGGCCGCCGATCGATCCGCAGGGGTGGGTCGAGGAACGATCCTATGCTACGCGGGACTTGTGGGAGACGTTGGAATCGTTTCTGGAGGAACGCAGCCGTTCGCTGATCTGGCTGCGGGAACTGGAATCTCCGGATTGGTCGCGGAAGAAGACGCATCCTGTTGCCGGGTCGCTTGCAGCAGGTGACATGCTTGCTGCCTGGGCCGCCCACGATCTGCTCCACATTCGCCAACTCACGCGGCTCCACCTGCAGTACGTGAAGCGAATGGCTGCGCCGTATTCCACGGAGTACGCCGGAAACGGGTGAGCTGTTCGATCGGAGTCGAGGGGCGGAGCCCCAAGCAGGCTGATTGGCGAAAGGAACGCAATGCTTGTCTTTCAGTATGGATCCAACATGTCTTCGGTTCGCTTGAACTCCGATGCCCGGCTTCAGGGTGAGGCGGTTTCGCTTGGACTGGCGATGACCGACGCGCTGTTTGATATGGATTTCACCTACTTCAGCCGTGAGAACGGGTGTGCAGCCGCAGACCTGATCGAGAACGGATCGTGCCGGATTCTTGGTGTGCTGTATGAGATTCCCAAGCGACGCGTGCTGCGAGAGTGCTCAGGCGGCCCGCGGACATTGGATGATGTCGAAGGGGAAGGCGTGGCCTACGTTCGGACCGCGATTCGAGTCATGAGGACCGAAAATGAACGCGAGGCGCTCGAAGCCGTCACATACCTGGTAAAGGTTCCGCAAGCAGGTTTTCGCACGTGCGCCGGGTATGTCCATCACATTCTCGCCGGGCTCCGTGAGCACCAGGCGCCGGAAGCGTACGTCACGTACGTCAAGGGGAGAATCGTGCGGAACAACCCGGAGTTGGCCCCGGTGATCCGGGACTGGTAGGCAGGAGGCGGCGGAATCAGGAGGACAATGATGACGACAGACAACATGCCGCAGGCCCATCGGGTGAAATTCATGCCGATGACCGAACAGAACTACCAGCGATACCTGGAATCCGCGGTGCCACGCTATGCCCGCGACCAGATCGAGGTCGGGAACTGGAACAGCGAGACGGCACTCGATCAGTCTCAAGCCGTGTTCGAGCGATTGCTGCCCGACGGCTTGGAGTCGGATGGGCAGTCGCTGAACATCATCGTGGACGCATCCTCGAACGAAGCGGTCGGCCATGTCTGGTATGCCGTTGCCAGCCACGGGGATCGCCGGTTCGTTGCGCTGTATGATTTCTTGATCTATCCCACAGCTCGAAGACGGGGATACGGGGCCGCGGCACTCGCCGAGCTGGACGCCAAGGCTGTTTGCCTCGGGCTCCAGGACGTGATGCTACATGTCTTTGGACACAATGATGCGGCGCGGGCCCTGTACCGGAAGATGGGGTATGTCGAGACGGATGTGATGATGGCCAAGAAGCTCTAGCTTCGGGGGTCGTGTTGTGCAGGCAGGGAGGTTCGATGCAACCGCAAGATGATGAGAAGACTCGCGAATTCGTTCGACAGGCCTACGCGGAAGTGGCGAAGCAAGGAGCCGAGACTTGTTGCGGGGCCGGGGGTGGAACGTGCGGCCCTTCTTGTTGCGGGGGCGGGCCGCCGCATGCGGACGAGACGGGAATGAGACTCGGGTACACCGACGAGCAACTCAAGCAGGCTCCCGAAGGGGCCCACATGGGGCTCGGGTGCGGCAATCCGTTGACGATCGCCGACTTGCGTGAAGGCGAGACGGTCCTCGATCTGGGAAGCGGGGGAGGGTTCGACTGCTTCCTTGCCGCGCACGTCGTTGGCGAGTCGGGCCACGTCCTTGGGGTGGACATGACGCCGGAGATGGTGTCCCGCGCGCGAAAACATCTACGGGACGAGGGATACGGAAACGTTGAGTTCCGGCTCGGAGAAATCGAACATCTTCCCGTTGCCGACGAGACGATCGATGTGATCATCTCCAACTGTGTCGTGAATCTGTCGGCGGACAAGCGGCAAGTCTTCCGCGACGCGTTCCGGGTGTTGAAGCCCGGAGGTCGCCTCGCCATCTCGGACACAGTCGCCCTGAAGGAGCTACCGGAAGAGCTTCGTGAAGACCTTGCCCTGGTGGCAGCTTGCATCTCCGGCGCGGAAACGGCGGATAGCTTGCGGAATCTGCTGGCATCCGTCGGATTCACCGAAATCACGATTCATGTTGCCGCGGATAGCCGCGAGATCATCCGCGACTGGGGGGGCGCTTCCGACGATGCGGCGCTCCGCGCGGAAGACCTTGTCGTTTCGGCAATGATTCAAGCGATCAGACCGTCAAAGTGAGGCCGAGAGGCCCTTTCGATCCCAATCGATGGACCGCAGGGAGATCTGTCCTCTGACACGCAAACGCAGCGCCAACCGCAAACCGACAGCCGACGAGATCCTTGCCGCAATGAACAAGACGGTTCCCGACATCCTTGCCGCTGATTTGGGCGTGCTGTTCTGCGGTATCAACCCCGGACTCTACTCCGCGGCGATCGGATGCCACTTCGGACGTCCCGGCAATCGTTTCTGGAAGGCGATCTACGCCTCCGGATTCACCGATCGATTGCTTGCCCCGCACGAACAGGCGGAGCTTATCGCGGTCGGCTGTGGGGTAACGAATCTGGTGGAACGAGCGACAGCGAAGGCGGCAGAACTGACCGCGGAGGAGCTACGGCTCGGCCGGGTGCTCCTTGAGGAGAAGGTCGATCGATTTCGCCCCGGGGTGCTTGCCGTGTTGGGGATCGGGGCGTATCGCTCGGCGTTTCGGCGGTCGAAGGCGACCGTGGGCCGTCAGCCGGAGACGATCGGCGCCACCGCCCTGTGGGTGCTTCCTAACCCCAGCGGGTTGAACGGCGCCTATCCGCTGCCGATACTTGTTCCGCTGTTTCGGGAGCTGTACGAAGCTTCGCACTCGATCCCGCCTGCAGTCAAGCCGGCGGAGTGAGACCCGAACGTTGATTCGAATCACATCCCCTGGCGCCTCAACGCCTTTGCGGGAAAAGGCCGGTGCTGTGCTGGGTCAAGAACTTGCTGACACACGATATCGTTGGTGGTTGCTCGCGCTTGCCGGAGCGACGGCAACGGTCGTGGTTGCCGCGCCGACGATGGCGATGCCGGTGTTGTTCGCCGAGATGTCCGAGGAGCTCCGGTTGAGCTTGGTGCAGATCGGGGCAATCTGGGGAACGGTGTCGTTCGCGGGCCTGTTCGCCGGACTTGCCGGCGGCATGCTTGGGGACCGATTCGGCACCAAGAGAACGTTGGCTGTGGCGTGTGTGGCGCTTGGGATTGCAGGGGCTTCACGGGGGCTTGCCAACGGGATCGTGAGCTTGGGCATCACCGTTTTCTTGAGCGGCTTGGTCAGTGCGGCGATTCCGATGAATCTGCATAAGGTTTGTGCGTACTGGTTCCCCGGACGAAGGTTGGGGATCGCCAACGCTGTGATCTCCGGTGGGATGGCGCTTGGGTTCATGACCGGATCGCTCGTGAGCTCCTCGGTTCTCTCCCCCTGGCTCGGCGGGTGGCGGAACGTGCTGTTCTTCTACGGCGCCATTGCCGCGCTTGTCGGCATTCCCTGGGCGCTCACCAGGGTGTCGCCGACCGAGAAGCGCAGACTGGGCCGTACGACAGGCACACCAGGGATTCTTCACGCGCTGTCACATGTTGCGCGCCTGCGGGATGTGTGGGTGTTGGGGATTGCGCTTCTCGGCGTCGGCGGAGGGGTTCAGGGACTGCTTGGGTACCTCCCGCTGTACCTGCGAGGGATCGGCTGGGAGGCGGTTCGCGCTGACGCGGCGTTGGCCGGCTTTCATGCGATCAGCCTGCTTGCCGTGTTCCCGCTTGCGGTTCTCGCCAACCGGTTGAGCTCGAAGGTGAAGCTGCTTGTCGCCGCGGCGCTGGTGAGCGCTGTGGGGATCGGGCTGCTGTCGATTATTGACGGTGCCGTCATCTGGGCCGCCGTCCTGATCGCGGGGATGGTCCGCGACGGCTACATGGGCGTGTTCATGACGACGGTCACCGAACTCGACGGCGTTGGCGCGACCTATGCCGGCACGGCGCTCGGCCTGGCGATGACGTTGTCGCGGGTGGGGGGGCTGATCGCCCCGCCGCT
>CAZJLO010000095.1:0-4710 GCA_964547105.1 uncultured Thermotogae bacterium | reverse complement strand
ACTTGACTTTGTAGGTTACAAGCCTACACTCGTTGGTGTTATGCCTACAGAGCGATTGATCGATACGCTGTTGCCGCGTGGTCGGACGGCCGTCCTGTCTGTGTTGTCCGATGCAGGTGATGACGGGCTGCATCTGCGGGAGGTTGCCCGTAGAACGGGACTCAACTCAAAGACGGTGATGCGCGAACTCCATGCGCTCCGCGATGCGGAGATCCTCCGGTCACGGCAGATCGGCCGCCAAGTCGTCTACCGGCTCAATCCGGATTGCCCGATCTACGAGGAAATCCGCTCCATCCTCCGCAAGACGGTCGGAATCTGCGGCGTGTTGCGTTCGGCGCTTGCTTCGCTCGCCGGTCGGATCGAGCAGGCGTATGTGTATGGAAGCCATGCTCGTGGCGAAGAGCGGCCGGACAGCGACATCGACCTGATGGTGGTCGGCGACGTGACATTGCGTGAGCTCAGCTCTCCACTGCGCGAGGCTGGCCGCACGTTACATCGTGTTGTCAGTCCCACACTGTATACGCCGGCGTCGTATGCACTGGAGCTGGGAATCGCCGATTCATTTGTCGGGCGGGTTCACAATGGCAGCCGCTTGGACCTGATTGGGGGGGCACGATGAGCCTGGCCGATATGCTGCTTCGCTCGGAGCTGAAACAGGAACAGGCAGTGCCCGGCGAAATTGAGCGGATGCTTTCCGCCGTGCAGCGCCGGCTGCAAGACGCGGGCCATGACGACATCCATCCGGAGACTCGGTTGGAGCAAGCGTACCACGCAATCCTCGGCTGTGCGTTAACGGCGCTACGGGTGATGGATCTGCGAACGACGAATCGCCCCGGCCATCACATGGTTGCGCTGGAGTCGCTGGAGGACACCCTGGGGCTTCCGATTGATCGGATCGACTACTTCCAGACGCTTCGCGATTTGCGGAACAAGGATCTGTACACCGGCGGCACGCACATCGGCGAGGCGCAGGCCAGCGAAGCTGTGGACGAGGCCGGCAAACTTGTCGGGGATCTCGAAATGTGGCTTGCGAAACGAGATCAAACCGATGCGCCGGATCGCCCCCTGGCGACATGAACGAAGCCGTTGCTAGTCCGAACGGTTGAAACGGCTTCTCCCGATGTGATGCAGGATGTGGAACGTCCAAGTGATGGAGGAGGTTCTATGAAACAGGCGATGAAGCGCAGCCGCGAGTTATTAGGCTCCGGCTTTTACTGCGCGGAAAGCGTGTTGATGGTGGTGGCCGAGAGCCGAGCGGTGACATGTGAACATGTTCCCGGGATCGCCACGGGATTCTGCAGCGGACTATCCCGCACGGCGGGTCCGTGTGGGGCGCTCACCGGAGCGGTCTTGGCGATCAATCTGGTGCTCGGAAGAACCACCCCCGAGCAGTCGGTCGAGCCGTGCTATCGGGCGGTGCGTGAGCTCGTCGAGAGATTTGTCGGTCAGTTCGGATCAGACAATTGCGAAACATTGACCGGCTGTCATTTGGGAACCGATCATGGGCAGGCACGCTTCCGGGATCGCGGCGTCGAAGGCCGCTGCCTTGAGATCGTTGCGGTGGCAACGAGACTGGCACTCGAGGCGATCGCCGAAGCGGTGCCGGAACATGACAGTGGCTGATCCTTGGAGCCCGTGAAGTACTCGGAGGGCCAAGACGTGCACGAAAGCCATTGTCTCGAGCCGTGGCCTGGGCCTGGGTCTGGGTACGCAGTTAGCCGTTACCGGGGCTGGAGCGAGCGCAAGCGCTCCAGCGCGTCTCTCGCGGCTTCGAGGATCTCACGGGCTTCGCCTTCCTGGTCCGGCGAGAGCGGAGGCAGCGCCCACAGGGCATCGTGCAAGTCCATGAACAGCGGGCCGAGCGTTTGGAAATCGGTTCGACCCGTCTCCCACTGGTCAAGTCGCTCGGCGAGCGACTCCAGCGAAGCACTCCCGAACACTTTCGAGAACACGACGAGCGATCGCCGCATGCTGCTGAGTAGCTCATCCTTGGTCTCAGCCGCTTGCTCGTAGGTTTGCCGCCCTTCGTCGGTGATTCTCCAGCGAGGCGAGCCGCCCGATTCAGAGGCTTCTTCGATGAGGTGATCGTCGTGCATCGCCGACAGCAGTGGGTACAAGGAACCGGCCGACGGCTTCCAGAAGCCGGTGTCCTGCTCGATCGCCTTCATCAAGCCGTAGCCGGTGAGGTCGGCATCCAACAGCAAGCGCAGCACGTAGAATTTGAGGTGGCCTCTTCGAATCCCTTGTCCCTGTCCGTGCATGATCTGATGCTGCTCCTTGCCGCCGCTTGAGCTTGTCCCAGCTTGCGTCATTTCGCTACTCCTCGGGGATCGCGAACCAATCTTCGGGCAACTCTCCGTTGAGCTCATAGTCGAGGACGCGGACCTCCATCGTCAATTCGCCATCGGCGTAGAGATCCACTGCAACCGGGACGAAATCCTCCGTGTCGATCCACACGCATTGCCGCTCCGATTCGGACACGAATTCGATGAACACGGCATCCGTCGTCAAATCGCCGGGTACGATCGGATTCGAAGCGGCTCCATCTCTGATCTGTGCGGCATAGGCGGCGAAGAACGGCTCCGTACTCTGGTTGACGAACTCGAACAGGAATCCCATCTCTTCACCCTGGTTCCGGCTGTCGTCATCCTTGCCGACGTCTTGCCACACGCGGCGGTTCATGCTGGGGATGTAGGTGTAGAAGCGATTGCCATTTAGGATCATCGTCTGCCCATTCAGTGATGCCGGCGCGGTGTAGCAAATCCGCATCCGTTCGGAGGGCGCGAAGCTGAAGTCGAAGACGATCGTCGAATCGCTCCGTGCCTCGTGGCGGGTCATCTCGATCGTTGCCGAGAAGGCGACAAGGTCATTGGAGGCTGCTTGAATTCTCTGCAGCTTGTCTGTAGCGGATTCCTCGCCTTGGGTGAAGCCGGCAATTCCTACGCCGACGATTGTCAGCAACGCAAGGATCGCACAGCCGTTGGCTCTTCGTTTCATGAATGGTCCTCCGTCCTTCGAATCTGTCGAATCAGCAGAATGATGGCGAATGCGAGCCCGATCAGGCCCACCCACATCCCAAACCGGTAGATGCGCTTGTAGGCGCCGAGCAGGTTGTCGATCGCAAACAGCGAGCTGAAATCGATCTGCGCCAGCATGTAGCCGGCAATGGTCGGTCCGATGATCCCGCCCAAGGTTCTTGAAAGACTGACGATCCCCGAGGCGACCCCTTCCCGGCCCTCGCCCGCTTCGCGCATTCCGATGACGTTGATCGGAGTCATCAGGCTTCCCAGACCGGCACCGGCGACGGCGCCGGCGACGTAGTAGGCGATCGTAGGTTGGCCGATTGCCGTCATCAGAAGGAATCCCAGCGAAGTCGTTGCCAGGCTGAAGACGAGGGCCTTTTCGGGGCCGAATCGATCGCTGAGGGCCCCCGTTGCTCCGGCGGATAGGATCATGGTCGCAGCCATCACGTTGATCGAATACGATGCCTGCGCAATCGTGTACCCGAGGGAAATCTGCGCGAAGCTCGGAAGGAAGGTCTGGAAGACGAACATCCCGATTCCCCCCATCAGGGCGGCGCCGATCACACTGGAGAAGGCAACGTTTCTGAACAGGCCCAGTTCGATCGCCGGCGTTTTGGCGCGCGACTCGAACAGCAGAAAGGCGAGCCCGGCGGCAAACGGCCACACCGAGGCCGATGAGAAGGACGCCTCGCCAAGACCCTTGAACAGCAGCATGAACGAGGCGATGCCGGCGCCGAACGTCACGATCCCGCCAATATCCGGACTGAGCTTCTTTCTTGCCTTCAATGTCTCCGGAATGGCGAACGATACGGCAAACCCGAGCACGGCGAGACCGAATGTCACCCAGAAGACGGCTCGCCAGCCAAGGGCGGTATAAATCCCTCCACCGAGGTTGATCGCGGCGACGACGCCGATTCCGAACGCGGCGCTGATTCCACCCATTGCCAGCCCCTTGTTCTTGCCGAACCGCTCATAGGCGATCGTTTGGGCAATCGGAAGTGTGCCGCTGGCGCCGAGCCCTTGGAGAAATCGGCCGACAAGCACCCACCCGAACTGCGGGGCGAGCGCGCTCACCAGCAGTCCCAACGCGAAGATGCCCATCGATGTGATGTACACCGGGCGTCTTCCGACGGCGTCGCTCAGGCGTCCGATGACTGCCATCCCCATCGCATAGCTCAGCATGAACAGCGTGATGATCCAAATCCCGTAGGCTGAACTGACATGGAAGATCAGATCCAGACTGGAGATCAGTGGAACAACGATCGTGATGCCCATCGCCGACAGGAAATTTGTGCTGATCAAGGCGGCCAGCACCCGTTTTGCTCCCATTCGTTTCCCCCATCACTGCGCAGCAGCTTGGCGGCGGTTGATCGTACCGCAAGCGGTCGCTACCGATATATCGGTAGCGATATATACAAGATCGGATCGTGTCTGTCAACCTGATGCAAGGATGAGACATCGTCCCCCGCCGAGGCTGTAGGTCCGGCGGCGTCGACGTCTCCATGGCACGCGGCGATCTCGACAAGGAGGTTGGCGGGATGAGCCCGGTTCGACGGACACGCCGCCACAAGCTAGTGCGGCTCAGGTTCACCCGGCGCCCGGACGGGATCGTCGGCTCTACCGCAGCGGCACCGGCGCCTAGCGATGGACCTTCTTCAAGAACGCCTCCATCTCCGGCAAGCCTCCC
>CAZJLO010000094.1:0-4765 GCA_964547105.1 uncultured Thermotogae bacterium | reverse complement strand
CGCCGCGACCTCCGCCACCACCGCCACCGCCACTTCGCGGTGGGCGACGCTTGCGGTTGCAGTCGCTGCAATACACAGGACGGTCCGACGTTGGTTCAAACGGAAGCTCCTCGATCGCTTTTCCGCAGTCGGCGCACTTCAGATCGAGGTGACGTACGTCGACCATCCTACGTTCTCCAAAACCCATTCGGTCTCCTTTTGCGGTCTCGGTCCGTCAAGCACTGACTGCCGAAGGCGGAGTCCGCGCAACAGCAACGGTACCCCGATTCGGGCAAAAAGCAAAACTCGGTCACGTCGATGGTGCGCGTTCAGTCGTCTCTATCTGCGAGATCAACCCACGTACAGCAGTGGAGGCGGTGGGTTTCTCCCGTCCGGCAGGAAGGTGGAGGCGGTTGACATGCCGATGCGATTTCCCACACTGCATGTTGGTGGGCCTGGGAAGCGCCGGCAGGTCGAGGAGGACCGGGTGAAGCTTGTCAGGATTGTTGCAGGCGACAGCGGGAACCTGCTTCCGAGTTCGCAAGTCGGCAGGGAGGTGCGAAGATGCCTGCGGAAGAGGCGGTTTTGCTTAGCGGCAATGGGAGTTCACGACCACCTCGTCGCCTCACGCCTGATTGGCGGCCCGAGCTGGCCGCATTCCGTAGTCCCGACAGCCGGAAGGTCGCTTGGCAACTCGTCAATACGCTTGTTCCCTATGCGGGTCTATGGTATGGGATGGTTCGCCTGATCCAGCAAGGAACATCGTATGCGCTGACGCTGCTTCTCGTGGTTCCCGCGGCAGCGCTTCTTGTTCGCATCTTTGTCTTGTTTCACGATTGCGTGCATGGCTCGTTATTCCGATCGAAACGCGCCAACCGATTCGCCGGCACCCTGCTCGGGGCGCTGGTGCTCACGCCGTTTGACGACTGGCGATTCACGCACCTGCGACACCACGCGACCTACGCCAACCTTGACGCGAGGGGAGTCGGCGATGTTTGGACGATCACCCGGAGCGAGTATGAGGAGGCATCCCTGGGAAGGCGATGGCGGTACAGACTCTTCCGCCACCCGCTGGTGATGATGGGGCTGGGACCGGTGTCCACGTTCATGCTTCAAAGCCGGCTCCCCACCCGTGGAGGGGGGCGGACAGAGCGACTGGGTATCCTGATCACGAACCTGCTCGTGGCCGGCATGGCTGCAGGCATTGCCTTCGCTGCCGGTTGGAGGACGTACCTGCTGATTCAGTTGCCGGTGTTGTGGCTGGCGGGAGCGGCGGGGATCTGGTTGTTCTACGTGCAGCATCAGTTCGATGGCGTGTACTGGGCCCGGGAGGCCGCATGGGATCCGTTCCGGGCAGCGATGGAAGGAAGCTCCTACTACCGCCTTCCACCTGTGCTGCGTTGGTTCTCCGGCAACATCGGGTACCACTTCATTCATCACCTCGACTCCCGGATTCCCAACTACCGTTTGAGGAGCTGCTACGATGCGGTTGCGGCCTTGCAGGCGAAATCGCCGCTTACCCTTCGAGCGAGCCTTTCCTGTGCTCGTCTCAAGCTGTGGGACGAGAAGCGGCAGAAGCTGATCCCGTTTCCCTAGCCCTGCTCCCACTTGTCTGAAGCGGCATTTGGCGCGCGTCAACAAGTCTGCTGCATTGTCCGGAACGGTGTCGAAGCCGGGTCGTTGCATGATTGTCCGCTAGGGCGGTGATGAAGTGGAGACGCAGATGCCGCAGCCTCATCTCGCGAGGACCGCGATCTGGGAGGGATATGGATGAAGACGCTCGTGTTGAAAGCCAGCCCGAACAAGGCGGGGAATACGGCGGCGATGGCCGATCAATTCATCGAGGGGCTCAGAACGGCGGGGCATTCGGAGGTCACCACCTTCTACTTGAACGACCTCAACATTCGACCGTGTCAGGGATGCAATGCATGCCTGAGCCCGCCGTACGAAGGATGCGTGGTTGACGATGACTTCAACACCATCTATCCGGTGTTTCGGGATGCCGACCTGGTGGTGTTCGCCGCCCCCATCTACTGGTGGCATCTGTGCGCGCAGATGAAGACATTCATCGATCGCATGCATCCGATGCTGACGTTCGACCGGGATCACTGCCTTCCGACCAAGGAGCTGGTGCTTCTCACAGCGTATCTGGCGGAAGATCCGTACGGCGTGGATCTTGCTGTCCGCATGCTGGAATCGGTCACCGGGTGGGCGGGGATGGGGTTCCATGCCGTGCGCTTTCACTCCGAACACGGCCCGGTGTATCAGGACGAAGCGAAGCTGAGGGAAGTCCACGATCTTGGCCGGTCTTTCGAGGATTGGAAACGTCCCGAATTGCCGATTGAGTGCCCTTTGGACACGTGCGGGTTCCGGTTTCGCAGTGCCGAGCATGCCGCAAAGCACCTGGTGATGGCCGCTGGTGGTGAGCACCTCCGCTGGAAGGCCGACAACCTCTCCGGCATCCATACCCTACAGAACACCGAGCGGCTCACGGCGGAGACACTCAAGATCCTCAAGAGAACGGCCGGGGTGCGCGGGAAATCAAGCGGCGAAGCCCCTACGAACGGGTAGCAGCGACCAATGCCGCAGCCAACTCGGCGGCACGCTCGAATGGATGGAAAATCTCATCTGTTTGCAGATCGCCGTGCCCTCCAACGCCCAAGTAGGGGAAGGTGGGCAGCTCGACCGGCTTCATCTTCAGCAGCAAGCAGAAATCGTGGAGATACTCGAGGATGACGTGGGGATTGGAATACTCGGCAACGGCGACCAGGCCGCACGGCTTGCCGAGCAGAGGCGATCCTTCATGCGAGTGTCCTGCCGCCTCGTAGAAAAACGCCATCGACTGCATCCGCTCGATCATCGTGTGAAACCCCGCCGGCGGTGCGCGGAAGTAGTGCGGTGCGCCGAGCACGATCGCATCCGCCTCCATCATCTTCTGAAGCACGTGCATCACATCATCGTCGATGGAGCAGCGATAGAGCTGCGACGAGCAGTTGGCCTCGTGGCAGACGACGCGGCAGGGATGGCAGTCAAGATCAGGGGTATAGACGAGTTCCGAAATCACATCTTGATCCTGCTGTAGCGATGCCATCTTATCGATCACGTGGCGGACGAGTGTTTCCGTGTTGTGCCGCCTACGCATCGACCCGACGATTCCAAAGATTCTCATCGCATCACCTCAGGGAGCCGCAAGCGCTGTGGGTGCATGCACGTTCGGCTGTGCGCAGTATGTCTGGCCCCGTTTGATTAAGCAACGTCAAGCATCCCTTGTCTGACGTGGAACATCTCCGAGATCGCAGCTTCGCTGGATCCACCGAGCACCATCAAGAGGTAGTCGCCTTCTTCGACAGCAACGTCGTCGGAGGGAAGCTTGATCAATACGCGTCCCGATCCCTTGGCCTTCGAGATGCCGATCAGAATCACATTGTGCAAGTCTTTCAGCTCTACGAAGGCTTCGCCGTACGTTCTTCCGCAATAGGGATTCCGCGCGGTTACACGGAATTGCTGGATATCGTACTCCCCGGCATCCGTGGCAGAAGTCAAGAGATCTGTTTCGTAATCGGCGACATCGGGTTCGAACATGTAGCTTGCGATCAGCTTGGACGCGATTTCGTTTCTCGAGAGAACGTAGGTGACGCCGGCCGTCTGGAAGGTGGATTTGAGATCCGGACTGTCGAGAGCAACGATGAACTGCTTGTCCGGGTATTCCTTCTTGATGTTGAGGATGGCAATGAGGTTGTCGGTGTCGCTGGGGAGATTCGGAAGGATGGTCGAAGCGGCATCGATACCGGCTTTCGACAGCAGCCCGACATCACGGAGTTCGGAAAACAGGACGAAGACACTCTCTTTACCGAACTGCCCGTTGATGAGATCGATGTCGTCCTTTCGGTCGGTCACCACGGCAACTCTGCAGTTTGCCCGGATGAGTTGCTCCGTAATCGTGCGAGCGAACTCATTCCATCCGATGATCAGGACATGACGTTCGAAGTTCGTTCCTGTGTGACCCATCTTCCTCCTTTCTCTGAGCTGATGGATGTGCTCAGATACTTTGAAGACAAGCGTTCCCAAGACGCCGAGACTCCCAACCAACAGGAGGACACCGATGATTCTTCCGGCCGTGGACACGGGGTACATGTCTCCGTAGCCGACAGTGGTGAGTGTAACGAGGGAGTACCATGCTGCATCCCAGAATCCGTGGATAGAAGGGTCCGCTTCATGCGACTCAAACGTTGCCAGCAAGAACACGGCGGCAACCCAAGCCATCAGCAGGAGCCCCACAAGCCTAAGGAGTCGTGACTTCATCAAGCCATCCCTCGATTCATCCGGAGGTGAGTATCGGGAAGCCGCAGGTGTGAGTCAACAACGTTTCTACAGGCTGTGCAGGGATCGATCTGCAGCGGAGAACCCCGCTGGGCGTCCCTTCCGTTGAGGGCAAGGACTCAGTCACAGAGACCATGCGACGAGAACGGCAGGAATACCAAATTCCACAACGGCCGCTCTCCACCCCATCGCTTTGGTCTTCTGCTTCAATGCATCGATGGCCGACACGGATCCTGCTTGGTACACCCTTGAAGAGAGCCCTTCCTGCTGGACTGCCCAATCGACCTCTACGGAGCACGTGTCCCGCAGCATAGGCGTAAGAACTGCGCGTGTGAAACATGCGTCCGGCTTCATCGCCGCACTTGCGCAGCTACGACCAACGTCCCATATGGGTCCGATGGACATTGTTCAGCGAAGCGTCTCCGGATCGTCCCGTTGATGCGGCGAAGGCTGCTTAGGCTGCCTC
>CAZJLO010000093.1:472-4876 GCA_964547105.1 uncultured Thermotogae bacterium | reverse complement strand
AAGTTCGTAGCCGACCACGACCCCGTTGGCGGCGGGACGGTATTCCGTGCCCCAATCCGCGTACACCGCCTGTTCCTTGCGCTGGGGCGACACCAAGTACTTGGCGATCGCCCCCGCCGCCCTCCCGACGTTGGCGAACGTAAACTCCCGTGCGATCACCCCTCGCCATCCGTCAGTGCCGAACTTTATGCCGCCTGCGACGCTTCTTTTCTGGTCGGCTGCCACTTTGCTCTCCCATGCGTGCCCGCGATATCGTGTTGATCCTTTCTACATTCCCCGGAAGCTCCAGATCTCCTCGCGCAAGGATCTTCCGAAGAAGGTCATACGGAATCGACGCCTCGATCCAGATGGAATCGATGTCGACCACCCCGTTCTTCACGGGCACACGAGCGATCGCTTGTTCCACCGTCTTCTTGTAACGACCGAACATCTCCAGTTCGTTCGGCTGAACCGTGGTTTCTTCCGTACCCATCCCCGCCCCTTCCCGCTGATTTCTCCGGACGTGCGATCATATCACAGGTTCCGGCACCTGTAAAGCACAAAACGTTGTCCAGACCTGCATTCAAGCCACTCCTCGAACCCACGGCGATTTTCCGCGGATGGCTCGCTCGGTCGTCGTCGATCACCGCGCCCGGCCGCTTTCGGCCAAGCCACGGCCTATGGTACAATGCGCGAAACCGAGGGGGTTGCATGAACCATCTGAAGAGGATTCTTCTCCTGTCAGCGGTGATCGTTACCTGTCTGACGTTTGGACTCCTTCCTGCCTACGCTGGCACGCTTCATCCCGACCTTGCCGGAGTCCTCATGTTGACCGAGACGAGCGACGCGGTTACCCCATCGAGCTATGCCGAACCGATCGCTTCATTGCGGTTTCTAGAACAGACGGCTGTCTACGGCTTCGGCGGACAAGTCGAGCTGCCGCTGTCACAGATCGTCGAAGGTGTACTCGGGACTTCCCTCCGCCTCGGGGTTCTCGTCAAAGCCGTCGACGAACGGACGCTGGGCGGCGACCGCGGATCATTTCTCGATATTCCGCTGCAATTCGTGACGGGAACGATCGCCGGCATGCGCGTCTCAGCGGCGGATTTGTCGCGACTCGCCGCATCGGATGAGGTCGATTATGTGGAGCCGGTTTGGAGAACACAGCCGGCGCTCGACAACAGCATTCCGGCAATCCGCGGGGGTACATTGAGGCTCATGTCGCCGCCGATCACCGGCGAAGGCGTCTTGATTGGAATCGTCGATACCGGCGTCGATTACACGCATCTCGACTTCCGGACCGACCGCGATGGTGATGGCTTCGAGGAAAGCTCGCGCATCGTCTCCATTTGGGATCAGACGCAAGGCTTGTTCGGGATCCGCTACGAGCAGGCCGATATCGAGCGGGATCTTCGCCTCGGACTCGGCTCGGATGGAGGCATCGTCCGCGAGTCGGACACCGACGGCCACGGAACGAGTGTGCTCGGAATCGCCGCCGGAGATGGATCATCGTCGGCGGCCGGATTGGTCGGCGTCGCTCCCGGAGCCGACTTGATCGTCGTCAAGACTCCGTTCTACACGTCCGACATCCTTGCCGGGGTGGAGTACATCCTCGACAAGGCGGCTGCGCGAGGGCAGCCCGTGGTCGTCAACTTGAGCCTCGGCGGGCACTCCGGTCCGCACGATGGAACAAGCCTGTTCGAGCAAGCGTTGGCCGAGCTGGCCTCGGAGTCGGGCGCGGCGATCGTCGTCTCCGCCGGCAACGAAGGCGATGAGACGATCCATGTCTCGCAGACGTTGAGCGCGGGAGGATCGTACACGTTTTCGGTCGCTCCGAACTCGATCTCGACCGAACTTGAGATCTGGTATCCGGGAGCATCATCGTTCGCGCTTCGTGTCGCCGCCCCAAGCGGCGAAACCGTCCAGGTTCCCGCCGGAGCGACAGGATCCCTGATCACTCCCCACGGCAGTCTCTACGTGGACAACGCGTCGTTGGGTGTCAGCTCATTGAACGGGGATGCCGAGATCAGCGTCCGCCTGAGCGCCTTGAGCGGCGCCCCTTGGACCCTCACCATGTCGAACCAGTCCGGAGGGGGCGCGTTTCACGGATGGATCACCTCGGGCAACGCCGCATTCCTTGGTGGCGATTCAGCGTACACGATTGCCGAGCCGGGGAATGCCTACGGCATCATCACCGTCGGCTCATTCAACACCAAGGCTCAGTGGATGTCATCAAGCGGATCTGTGGACTACAGCGTGGAGTTCCCAGTGGGAGCATTCTCTTCATTCAGCAGCCAGGGCCCGACGCGCGACGGCCGCATCAAGCCGGATATCTCCGCGCCGGGGGCGTGGATCATGTCGAGCGCCTCCAGCGATGCTTGGTCTTCACCGACTCTGCTTCATCCCGATGGACAGCACGTCGCCGCCGCCGGAACGAGCTTCGCCGCGCCACATGCAAGCGGCGTGATTGCGCTGATGCTTTCGCTGTCAGCATCGCTCTCCGTGGATGAGATTCTCGGCCACCTCACGGCTGCGGGCCGGAGTGACCTGTTCACCGGCACGGTCCCCAATCTTCGTTGGGGATACGGAAAACTCGACGCGCAGCAATCCGTGCTGTCGATCGTCCCCGATGAACCCGATCCGCCACCAACCACGGTGGAACGACCTCATCTTGAGATTCTCGCCAATCCCGCATCCACAGTCGCCGAGTTCGCGATTGCCGTTCCTGTCGACACACCGTCTGCGGTGCTCAAGATCTATTCTATCCTTGGCACGCTCGTCTATTCCGCCCCGGTCGAGGTTGACGCTGCCGGCTCCGCCTACACATGGGATCTGACAAGCACAAGCGGCGGAGCACTGGCCAATGGGCTGTATCTGTGCATCCTGACAACCCCGAACGGCAAATCGGAAACAGCAAGGCTGGTGATCGACCGATGACCAAACTCCGGATTTTTCTCGCTCTCCTGCCGTTGATGCTCGCTTCGATCGTGGTGACGACAGCCGCTTCCCACGAGCTCAAGCCCGACCAGATCGCCGAACTGCTTGAGTTCCCGTACCAGGCCCAATGGGCCGGCCTCGCCGGAGTCGGCCTCGCCGCGTCGCCGCTCGAACCAAGTTGGGTTTCCACCCATCCGGCTTTTGCCTCGTGGGAAACCTCGCTGGCTGTCTCCTCGTCTGTGTACTTGGGATTCGCCGGGATCACTGCGGCCAGTGCGACCGTGGCCATACCGGGCTTGCAGGCAACGTTTCTTCAGCTCGACAGTGGCGCGATCTCGGGGGAAGGTGGCGGAGACACAACCCGGTTTCTTGCTCAAGCAGGAATCATTGACCTTGCGCTGCGAGCCGATGCTCTTTCGGTCGGAGTGCGGGCCAAGGGCTACGCGGCACGGCAGCCGAGCCTTGGGCTGGGCGCATCACTCGATATCGGCATGGCGTTGGCAACGCCGCAGCTGGCGCTGGCTGTCCTCGTCGAAAACGGACTCTCGCTTCCGATTGCCTATGACAACGGCTACGCCGAACAATGGACTCCCAAGGTATCTGTCGTTTCGGCGATTTCCGTTCCGTTGGCAACCGGCGTCTCATGGGGCACCGCCGCAGAGCTTGCGTTTGACTCAAGCGGCCTGCTGGGCGTGGTCGCCGGCACCGAGGCATGGGTCGGCCCGGTTGGATTGCGAGCCGGATACGATGGAGCGTCCATCTCGATGGGATTATCCCTGCGATTCGCCGGATACGGCCTTCACATCGCGTACACGATGCACGATGATCTCGGAGCAACCTACATGGCCTCGCTGGAAGTCCGCTTTGATGGAGCGGGGAATTGAGGCAAGCGGGACGGGAGAAGCAAGGGGGGAGCAACGTGCAGTCCTATTTCAATCGCGAACCGTCAATGGCGCCTGCCGCTCGGGCGTGCGCCGGCATGCGGCGGTGCCCGTCACGAAAGGCACCGCATTCCGCAGCCCGTCCAAGCGTGCGATGGAACCTGAGCTTCCTGATGATCGTTGCGTGTTCGGCGGCGCTGCTGGGCGGCGCTCTTATCTCCTTTGCCGCCGCGCCCGGGTCGAGCGCCCCGCTGGCTCGCGACGACGTGTTTCTGATCGAATGGGATGGAACACAACACGAGCTGGACGTCCTCGCCAATGACTCCGGAGCCGGCGACCTCGTCGTCGCTGCAGTCGGTCCAACCAGCGGGTCGGCGAGCATCCGGCCGGATGAAGACGGCCGGTTGATCCTGTTTTGGCCGCCAGGCGAGTTTCGCGGAGCGGAAACGTTCACGTATACGCTGGTCGACGGGGAAGGACGCACCTCCACCGGCGCCGTGAAGGTGACCGAGCAATTCGACTACGTACTGACCGGGACGAAGACATGGGCCCTGTCGTACGGATTCGGAGGCGGCGTTCTCGGTGGGAGCGGTTTCTCGTTCCCTCA
>CAZJLO010000093.1:0-462 GCA_964547105.1 uncultured Thermotogae bacterium | reverse complement strand
GATCAAGAAAGTTATTGATTGATTCCGGATTCAGTCCTGAAAAATTATATGTAGTGTATAATTCTCTTAATTATGAATTGCATAGGAAGATATATACCTTTCCGTGGAGCTTGAAACGGAGTACGTAGCCGGCATTCTTGGGGACTTCTCGCTCAGCGGAGCCGCCGACCTCTTTGTCTACAACCGGACGATGACCGGTGTTCGAGTCGATGTGTTTCCGGCGGGGCAATCGACGACAGGGCCGGAGTTAACACTTGTGGCTTCTCAGCTTCAGGGAATCTCTCGCTCGATCACGATCGTCGGCGAGAGCGCGTCGGCGACCAGCGTTTTCTCGGCGGCAAACCCGGATGCTCCATGGGAAGAAGCAAGCTACACCAGAAGCATTGACGGGCTGGCGAGCTACCCGCGCGATGACCCGCTGGTTCGCGGGATCTCCGTGATCGAGTATGCCGTCCTGTCAAC
>CAZJLO010000092.1:2568-4929 GCA_964547105.1 uncultured Thermotogae bacterium | reverse complement strand
CCCGGCCGGGGCATCGGGCTGAGCACGGCAGACCGTGCCCCCGTAGCGGAGGGGTCTTTCGAGGTGGAGGGGGCCCTTGGGCAGGAGGATGGCGAGAGATCCTGGTCCGGGCTCGGCCGCGTTCGTTGCGATGTCGAGCCGTCGTTCGTTGCATTCGACGTATTTCGAGTCGGAGGAGCCTTTCCATTCGGTCTTGACGATCGAGCCGGCTACGGATTGAGTCAACGATACCGGAGTGAGACGCTTTCTCTCGGAACATCCTTCTCACACGAACGATCCAACGTGGAAGGCGATCCGGCGCAGGTCACGGTTGCATCCGATCGGCTCGGTCTGACGCTTGACCTCGCCTTTTCCGACACGCTGCCGACGATCACTGCCATCGCCGATCTGGAACGGCAGCAAGTCATCGAGACAGCCGAGGATAGCATCCGCTCAAGCTACGCGATCACGGTTGGCCAGACGGACACACTGTTCCCGTTTCGATCGTTGGTCCAAGTCACCGATCGATGGGATCGTGCGTTTGACCATCGCCTGCGCGAGTGGAAGATGGTTCACGAACTCGGAACAGCCTCCGACAACTGGATGCTCACCCTCGTGGCGGAGTTTGAGACGATTCTCAATCCGCGAAGCGGGGAGAGACTCGACGGCACCAGCCACCTTTCGTTGCTCGTCGAATCGCTCGACTCCGCCGTGGGAGGGACCCTGTTTGGAACAGCGTCCGAAGATGATCGCGATCTGACGTTGTCGATTCACTACGCGCCTGATGAGTCATTCGATATCGCCGTCGATATCGGAATCTCATGGGATCGAAAAGACAGATTCGCTCCGACCCTGTCCTTCGGGTTGAACATCGCAACATCCTTCGATCTCCCGCTACCCATCGCACCGGAGTCCGGCCAAATCGAAGGTCGTGTGTTCATCGACTACAACGAGAACGGTATCTTCGACTTCGCTCTCGAAGGAGGCGATCGACCTCTCGAGTCGGTCATTGTCTCGTTGCTTGACGAACAGCAACGCGTATCCAGCGATTCCGCCGGGTTGTTCCGCTTCGCGCCGCTTCCGGCACGGCGATATCTCGTCACAATCGCCGAAACGCCGGAGGAAGGGATTCTTGAAGCGCCGATCGAAGTCGATCTCATCGCTGGCGATCATTCGTTCGTGAATCTCCCTCTCCGCCCATCTCTTCGAATTGCCGGCGCCGTGTTCGAGGTCGCGAATGAATCCATCGACGCGAATGCTGTGCCGACGGCCGAGCAAGGCGGAGACCGACTTGCCACGGAGGCAGCGGCCCAATCGGGAATCCAAGGCGTGCGCATCACCCTCTCTTCCAATGAAGAGACCCTTCTGGAAACGGTAACATCCGCCTCCGGCAGGTACGAGTTCGTCGCCCTTGAGCCGGGAACGTACAGTGTGACGGTAGATCACGCAACCCTTCCTGAGCGGTTCGAATTCGCAACACCGGACTCGTTTGCCGTCATCCTTCAGCGGGAAGCTTCATCTTCAGTGGACTTCGCCGGTTTCATCCGCCCGCGACAGCTGGTGATCACATTCCAACCCCCGTTCGCCGACTTCACGTCGTCGCCCGATCCGATCGCCGCGGCAAGCGACGTTCTGCTTGACGGCGGATGGTCGTTCGACTTCGACGGCGAGATTGTGGTGTACGAATGGGATCTTGACGGAGACGGTGCAACGGATATGTTTGGGGAAACGATCGAGACCCAGTTCGCTGCACCTGGCGAGTACCCGATCACGCTGACAGTGACCGACAATGATGGGGCTTCGGACTCGGTCACCGTGACATTGACCGTTCAGTAGCATCTCCGACAGACTCCGTTCCCGACCCCGATCCGCCCCGCGTCTCCTCCGGCACAAGGGAGATCGCGGCGATCTGCGTTCAGGAAACGGCTAGTGTCCTCTCAACATTTGCACGGCCTTCCCGTTGTTCGAACTGGTGAAAACGAGAAGGGCGGACGTGGCGTTTCTGGCGACGGTAAGGTAGAGGTCGAGAATATCGATACCATCCCGCCCAAGAGCGTCCGCCAACTTACCGAGGAAGCCCCGCCGGTTCGGGAGATCGACGATCACCACCTCGCGCTGCTCCAGTGGCAGCTGCATGCCCTGCATCGCCTCGGCGGTGTACGACTCATTGTCGGTCAGCAGCCGGATCACCGCGTGATCATCGTCGACTCGGATGTTGACGGCGACGATCGCAATCCCCATCTGATACAGCCGATCTGTGATCTCCGCGAGAATTCCCGGGGCATTCGGTGCCGCGATGACCAACTCACGGGCAATTGTCGCGCGACGCATCATCCCCCCTTGCAGCGCTGTAAACGCCTCTCCACCGTAGCTCAACTCATC
>CAZJLO010000092.1:0-2558 GCA_964547105.1 uncultured Thermotogae bacterium | reverse complement strand
AACTTTGAATCGTCAAAATATCACAGACCCGTAAAATCGGAATTTCCCGAATGGTATCTTTTACTGGCCACAGTGAGATAATTACACCGTAGCTCAACTCATCGCCGGCTCACAGTGCCACGCCGCATCACCGGCGGACATCGGTCCTCCGTGTGTGAGAGGGATGCCCAACGTCCATCCGGCGTTCGTCTCTCGCCAATTGCCGTTCCGGAACGGATCGCGGTTGACTCACCGAGCTGCGCTTGCGTAATATGGGCCGTCTCATGGGAGAGGTCCTGAGCACAATCACGCTGCTCTCTATGGAGGGGGTTACATGCTCGTATTTCTGGCTACATCGGTTGTCGCCTTCGCAGCATATCTCCTGCTTACTCTCCCTAGTGGTACGGTGGGGCTGTGGAGCGTTGAGGAACTGGTTACCGGTGCCGTGTTGGCCGTGCTAACCGGATTGATCGCTCGCAATGTCGGGTTCTCAACGGATCGCAGGGAGCGCCGCGCTATGCTGCGGATGTTCAATCCGCTTCGATGGCTGCTGTTCCTTGTCTACCTGTTCGGACCTTTCCTGTATGCGATGGCGCGCGCCAACTTGGACGTCGCCTATCGCATCATCACGGGAAAGATCCGCCCGGGGATCGTCAAGCTGACACCGGAGCTCTCTACAGATCTTGGACGCACGCTGATGGCCAATTCCATCACGCTCACTCCGGGAACGCTGTCGGTGGACATTGACGAGGAGAGCCAAGCGCTCTATGTGCACTGGATCAACGTATCCAACACCGAACCGTCTTCTAGGGAGGTCTGCGGGCCGTTCGAGGCATGGGCAAGGAGGATCACGGAATGATCGTCTCCTCGGTTGCATTCTTCGCCGTGGCCGCCGTGTTGTCGCTGTGTATGATCATCAGCGTCGTTCGGATAGGCCTTGGACCAACAGTCGCCGACCGCGTGGTGGGTCTGGATACGATCAACACGATGATCGTCGCCGCGATGATTGTGCTCGGTGCCGCGTTCGACCAGGTCGTGTTCGTAGATGTCGCGATCATCTATGCGCTGCTTTCGTTCGTCGGGACACTGTACATTGCCCGCTATCTGGAGAGAAGCCCATGACTATCCTGATCTACGTGTTGTTCGGAATCGGGCTTGCCGCCAGCGTGCTCGGCTCCATCGCGCTCATCCGCTTTCCGGATGTCTATACGCGCCTTCACGGTGCCACCAAGTGCACGACGTTCGGCTCGATCTTCACCACGGCGGCAGTCATCGTCTACGGCTTCGTCCGCGGAGGCGCCGCCTACCAGACGCTGGCAATCCACGCGATGATCGCTCTGGTGGCGCTCCTTCTCACGAATCCGACGGGATCTCACGCGATTGCCCGCGCCGCTCACCGTAGCGGCGTCAAGCCGGTGGGAGCTGTCGTGGACCGACTGGAGGAAGACTCATGATCGCTGAAACGATTCTACAGATCGTCACGCTGGTGCTGATTGTCTGCGGCGCCATTCTTGCAGTGATGCTCCGCGATCTTCTTTCCTCGGTGATCGCGCTGGCCGCGGCCAGTCTGCTTGTTTCGCTGGAATTCTACCTGCTTCAAGCCCCCGATGTGGCGATCGCCGAAGCCGGGATCGGAGCCGCTCTAACCACGGCCATCTACATCATCGCGCTCAGAAGAACCCGGAGAAAGGAACAGCAATGAAGAAAGCATTGACCGTTGCTGCATTCCTCCTTGTCGCCGCGTTTCTCGTCGTCGCCGCGACCACCATGCGGCCATTCGGCGAGCCGTCCCACACCGAGATGGACGACTACTTCCTCGCCAATTGTCAGACCGAAGTGGTCGCCAACAACGTCGTCACCGCGGTCGTCTTCGACTATCGCGGATTCGACACACTCGGCGAAGCGACCGTGTTGTTTGCCGCGGTCGTCGGCGTGCTTGCGTTGTTCCGGACTGTACGGGAGGATGAACGATGAACGGTGGGATGTCAGTCATCGTCAGAACCGTGACACGCTTCACCTACGCGCTGATCATCGTGTTCGGCTTTTACGTGATCATGCACGGTCACTTGACCCCCGGCGGAGGCTTCCAGGGTGGCGCCGTTGTTGCTTCAGCGTTTGCCCTTGTTCTTGTGGCGTTCGGCACGGCCGGTCTGAAGGGAATTCTCAATCACCACCTACTCCAGTCGCTTGAAGAAGTTGGCGCATTGGCGTTTCTCGGCCTTGCATTTGCCGGTGTTGGAACAGCGTTTTTCTACAATATTCTTGCCAACTCCGGCCCGGCATTCGGTGGTTCGGATCCGGCGGCGCTGGCCAGCGGGGGGCTGCTCCCGCTGATGAACTGGGCTGTCGGATTGAAGGTCATGACCGGCATTGCCTCCATCTTGATCATCATGGTCATCGGGGCTCGCAAGGAGGCGGTGGAATGACCTTAGGGCAAATGCCGTTCGTCGTGTCGGCGTTGTTGGTTGTCCTCGGCCTGTACGCGCTGCTGTTCAAGCGTAACCTGATCAAGATGGTGATCGGCGTTTCGATCATCGAGACCGGCGTCAATCTGTTCCTTGTCACCGTTGGCTACCGAG
>CAZJLO010000091.1:0-5068 GCA_964547105.1 uncultured Thermotogae bacterium | reverse complement strand
TCGATTCCACGGCTTCTCCGGTGTATTCGACCGACCGGTACAGCGCGCCGTCGGCACCGATGTCTCCGATGATCTTCAGGATGAGATCCTTGGCCGTGACCGGCTCGGCAAGCCGTCCGTCGACGACGATGCGGAAGCTGGAAGGGGTTTTGAGCCAGATCTTCGACGTGGCATAGAGCACCGCCATTTCCGACCGTCCGACCCCGGCGGCAAACGCGCCGAACGCTCCGTAGGTGGTGGTGTGGGAGTCCGATCCGAGGATCAGCCGCCCGGGAAGCGCGAACCCCTTCTCGGGGAGCACCTGATGGCAGATCCCCACTCCGGCGTCGTAGAACCGGTCGATGCCGTTATCGGCAACGAATGCCCGGATCTCCTTGTGGTTCTGGGCGTACTTCTCCACCGACGCCGGGACTGTGTGGTCAAGGACAACGACGAACCGTTCCGGGTTCTTGACCCGCTTCACTCCGATCTTGGCGAACGTCTTGGCGATCGCCGCCGTGTTGTCGTGCGACAAGCAAATGTCCGGCTCGATCTCGACGATCTGCCCGACGTCCACCCGGTCGAGCTCTGCCTTGGCGGCGAGCACCTTCTGTGCAAACGTCATCCCCACGGAAATCACCCCTCGATCGGATCGAAGTTCATGAAGTCGGCGTAGTGAAGGATCACCGCTTCCGGAGTCCGCTTGTACGGGTCTCCTTCCTTGGAGTGCGTTCCGATGATATGGAGCACCTCCGCCGGCATGCCGTGCTTCGTCGCCAGCGCCAACCCCGAAAACGGATGACGAACCAGCTTGCCGTCGTGCGTCTTGCGCCATGCGCCGTCTTCGCCCTTCTCCATCTCGACAAGCTTCCCCACATCATGGAGGAGAGCGCCGGCAAGCAGGACGTCCTTGTCGAGTGCCAGATCGACGCCTTGGTAGATCGCATCGAACGTCTCGGCGACCCGTGCGCAGACAGTCGTCACGCTTCGCACATGTTGAGCGAAGCTGAGCTGAGACTTCTTGGCAAGCGTAAACGGCATCCGTTCGAGGTCATCCGGGGTCCACCCGCCTTGGGCAAGCCCGTCAGCCCACGTGTCGATCACTTGCTGTCGAAGCGTGTCGTCTGCGATCCACTCGATCTCGGGAAGGATCTCCCGAAGCCTTTCTCCTACAGCCATCCTTCCACCCTCCTTACCGCGTCGATTACCGTGCCGTCGCGCCATTCGATTAGGGCGATGACATCGTCGCCAAACACCGGCCGTCGAGGAGGCTGAATGAACCGATCGGCCTCCGCCTTGATCTCCTCCAACGTTTTCACCGGAAGCCCGGCGGAAAGGAACCGGTCGCGCAGGTCTTCCCGCGCCGGGTTGACCGCCAGACCGCGCTCGGTGACGATCACGTCGACCGTCTCCCCCGGTGTCGTCACTGTGGTGACATCGTCGACGATCACCGGAAGCCGGCCACGCAGAGTGGGGATGGTGATCATCGTGATCGCCGCACCCGCGGCGACGTCCTGATGCCCGCCAATTCCATGCAGAAGCTGCCCGTCGGAGTGGGTGTTGACGTTGACATTGAACGCGAGGTCCACTTCCGTAGCTCCGAGGAACGCCACGTCCAGCATGTAGGTCGCGCAGCCGCGGGAGTCGTAGTTGGCGTAGAAGCCGGGATCCATCACAAGATGCGCCGGGTCGTCGCGAAGCGATGCGATCGCGTCCAGATCGAACGATTGCCCGTCGAGGATTGTCCGCACAAGCCCCTCATGGAGCATGTCGACGAGCATCGTCGTCGCGCCGCCCATCGCAAAATCACCGACCACCCCTGCTTCCCGCATTGCGTCGCCGACGTATTTCGTTGCTGCGAGCGAGATCCCGCCGGCGCCACCCTGGAAGCTAAATCCATCTTTCAGCCTTCCCGAGGCGATCACGGCATCGGCCGCCAGTCGGGCGATGTGGAGCCGGGTTGGGGATTTGGTCAAGCGAAGCGTCCCCGAGGCAATGCTCGCCGGATCGCCGATCTCGTCCACGACCACCACATAGTCCGTCCACCCCTGCTGAATCTCGAACGGGTGCACCGGATACGGCGCAAGGTCGTTGGTGACAACGACCGTCTTGTCGGCGTAGCGGGCGTCGACAGCGGAGAAGGCGATCGTCCCGCACGCCGTCTTCCCTCGCATCCCACACGCATTCCCGTAACGGTCCGCCTGCGGCGCAGCGATGAACGCGACGTCAATGTGGATGTCGCCGGCCTCGATTGCCCGCCATCGTCCGCCGTGCGACCGCAACACCGCCGGTTCGCGAAGCGCTCCCCCTTGGCTGACAAACGCCCCCACCGGCCCGTTCATCGACCCTTCGATCCGGCTGACCACACCCCGTTTGATGTGTTCGATCACCGGCTCATGCACCGGAAACAGCGCCGTCGGCACCAGACGTAGATCTTTGATCCCCTTGCGGGCACAGCTGTCGAGCACTGCATTCACCAGCCGGTCGCCGTCCCGGAAGGAGTGATGGAAGCTGATCGTCATCCCATTGGCGAGCCCGGTTGCTTCGATCGCTGCTTCCACAGATGGGAGGAGCTTGTCCTCCACGCGATCGATCGTCTTCTGCGGCCGCGCCGCTTTCATCCCCTGCGGAGATGACGCAAATGCTCCGGCGAACGGTCGCATCGTCAACCCGGAGCGGGTCTCCGGAATCTCTCGTCCGAGAGCGTTTCTCATGCTTCCCTCCCGCCTTTGGCACCCGGAGACATCCGCACGGCAAGCTCGAGCGTCCGCCTTGCCCGCTCGATCACCGGACGATCGATCATCTTCCCTCCGATCGCAATCGCTCCGATTCCTTGGGCCTCCGCCTCCTCAGCAACAGCGACAACGCGCCGCGCATGTTCGATCTCGGCGGCCGTCGGAGCAAATCCTTCGTGAATCACGCCGATCTGCCGCGGGTTGATCGCTCCCTTGCCATCAAACCCCAGTTCCCGCGCATGCCGCGTCTCTTCGAGCAGCGCCTCGCTGTCATCCACGTTGGCAAACACGGTATCCGACGCTTGAATGCCGGCGCTTCGCGCCGCGACCACCAATTGAGATCGGGCAAACAGCAGGCTTTCTCGAGTTCGCTTCGATCCAACATCGCGCGTGTAGTCCTCGGCACCGAACGCCATCACAACCACCCGCGAATCCGACGACGCAATCTCCTCGGAATGAAGGACGCCCTTGGCGGTCTCGACGATCGGCATAATTTTCGTCGATCCCGCCGGGATTCCAAGATCAGCTTCCACCTTCGAGAGAAGCCCGGACAGGCGCAAGACATCCGCAGCGCTTTCCGTCTTCGGCAGACACACACCGTGCGGCCGACCGGGAAGGATTTCCGCGATATCGTCGTCGCCGTAGGTCTCAAGTGGATTGATGCGCACCCAGACCTCATCGAACGAAACGGTCCACAGCAGGTGTTTGACAAGCACCCGCGAGGCGAGCTTCTCGGCCGGGGGAACGGAATCCTCAAGGTCGAGCAGGATGCAATCCGCTCCGTGCAGTTCGATCCCGACCTGCAATCGTGGGTTGTTCCCGGGTACATACAGACGGGTGCGGCGAAGCCGATCCGCCGCTGTCGGCGTCCGATCGGCCCCGTCGGACGAGTCTTCGTTCAACCGCTCGCCAAGCCCAGCTTGCCGCAACGCTGTTTCCAGCCTCGCCGAAACCACATAGTCCAGCGCGCCGAAGTCCGTGACCTCGACGCTTGCCCCACTCGCCTTGCACCGGCCGAGCGTCTGCTCGGCCAGGTGCCGCAATCCAGGTTCCACCAACGGCTTGGCGTCAATCCGGATGTCTGCCTCCCCGCGCCTGACGCGGACCATGCAGTCACCCTTGTTCTCCGTACCGATCTCGACCTGCGACATGATGGCAAACCCCTCTGGAACGGACTTCAAGCTACGACATTAGCAGCGCCATGACGGCCTTCTGCGCGTGCATCCGGTTCTCGGCCTGATCGAAAATCGCGCTCCCCGGAGCCCGCGAAGCCTCGTAGCTGATTTCCTCGCCGTAGTGCGCGGGAAGGCAGTGAAGGATGACTGCGTCCGGACGGGCCGCTTTCACCGTCTTCATGTCCACGGTGAATCCGGCGAACGCATTCTGCTTGGAACCAGCCTCTTCCTCTTGCCCCATGCTGACCCAGACATCTGTGTACAGCACATCGGCTCCCGAGGCCGCCTCGAGGGAATCGTGGAAGATAGCAACGCTGCCGCCCGCTTCCTCGGCAATCCGCACGACATCCTTGTTGGGTTCGAACCCCTTGGGGCAGGCAATCCGGAAGTTCATCCCCACCTTGGCACATCCAATCATCAACGAATGGGCAACGTTGTTGCCATCGCCGATGAACGTCAGCGTCAACCCGTCGAAGTTTCTCTTCTTCTCCCAGATTGTCAACAAATCAGCGAGAATCTGACACGGGTGATACAGATCGCACAGCCCGTTGATCACCGGCACATCGGCGTACGCCGCCATGTCGGCGACCGATTGGTGTTCGAAGACACGCGCCATGATTCCGTCCACGTATCCCGAGAGAACGATCGCAATATCTTCAGTGGTTTCTCGCTTGCCGAGCTTGATATCGTTGGGGCCCAAGTAGATGGCATGCCCCCCCAGTTGGGACATCCCCGTCTCGAACGAAACGCGCGTTCGTAGCGATGGCTTCTGAAAGACCATCGCCAGGGTCTTGCCGCCGAGCATGTCGTGCCGGACTCCAGCACGCAGTTCCAGCTTCAGATTTCGCGCCGTTTCTAGAATCTCGAAGATCTCCTCGGTCGTGAGATCCGCGAGCGTAACCAGATGCTTCGCCTTCATTCGGTTCTCCCCCTAGCTTGCTTTCATTTCCGCTCCCGCCGTCGCTTTCGACATGTGGGAGCGGGCCGGATGATCGATCGCATCGAATGTGATGCCGCCATTCTCAAGCGAAGGCTCCGGAATAATAGCCAAACCCCTTGAATCGGCCACGGCCTTCCGACCGGTCGCCCTGCGCAAGCGATGAAGGATGGCCTAGGGAAGGCACCCGATTCAGATTTGGTTTCACAGCCGATTGGCTGCAGTGATGCCGCAGCGCTGCG
>CAZJLO010000090.1:0-5075 GCA_964547105.1 uncultured Thermotogae bacterium | reverse complement strand
TCCCTGCGTCATCGGTGTCAAGGGATTGGAGGCATTTGAACCGCAGAACGTTTCACACCCGGCAGTTCTCACCCGACCTCGAGACACGCCCTGACGTGGGTCTCGAACAGGTCTCGATCTTCCTTGTGCGACAGCCTCGCTCCGTAGACGTCCTGCACGCATCGGACGACATCCGCTGCCGAGAGATCTTCTCCGCTTCCTCCACCACCGTTCCGCAGCCGATTCATCACCGCCTGTAGGTCCCGCAAGGTATACACATACCGCTCAGCACGCTGTCGCCCAAGCTCGCGGTGTTCCGCACTGCTGGCGATCGCCTGGTGGAACGTCACCAGTCGCCGCGCCACGTCCTCATCCACTCCGTACTTGCCGGCGACGATCTGCGTCAGCTCCGCTTCCGACGGCTTGTCGAACCACTTCATCACGAACCGGTTCACAAACGCCGGAGACATCGCGTTCCGTCCCGCGTAGTCGGTGGGGTTCATCGTCACAAACAAGCGGAAGTCCTGATGAGGACGGATCGGCTCACCGTCTTCACATCCACACTCCTGGAGCTCCATCTGCCCATCGGGATCCAGCAGTTGGTTCAGCCGCTCCAGAACCCCCGGACCGGCGAGGTTCGCCTCGTCGAGCACCACCCAGTCCCCTTCCTTCATCGCCTGGACCAACAGCCCGTCCTTCCACACCAGCGACCCGTCTTCGGTAGGCACGTACCCTCCGACCAGCTCACTGACCTCGGCCATGTCCTTGAGGTTGATGCGGACGTAGTTGTGGTTTGTCAGCGACGCGAGGAAGCGCACAAGCGCCGTCTTCCCCACACCCGTTTCCCCGACCAGTGCCACCGCATGGTTCATGCGAACAGCCACGAGAAGCCCGCGCAGGCGGGAGACGGTCCCTGGGGTGAGAATCAAGCTCGCATCCTCAGCATCCGGAACACGCGAACCGCCCGAGCCGCGGCAACCCTCGATGTGATCCTCCAGCGATTCCGGTACCGTCGGCTGGCAAGACGGATCGAGGTAGAACGAAATCCGTGACCTGTTCTTCTGAGCCTCTTCGTCAACAGCATCCCAGTCGCCTTGCGGACCCTTGTTGAGTCTCGATAAACAGAACAAGCCAAGATCTCCCCATGCGTCGAGCGCCGCAGCGCGTGGCAGCTGATCGATGAGTTTCGTTGCTCGCTTCATGATCGACGCGTCTTTCTCCGAGAGAAGAATGATCGCCCGGATCGCTCCACCGCGCGCTTGGTCGTCGGTCTCCTGCTTCAGTCTGGAAAACAGCGCCTCAACAACGTTGTCCTCCGTCGATCCTAGTTGGCCGAGCGCAATGTAGGCTCGTCGCCTGCGGAGCCAATCCTTCTCCTCCTGGAGATGATGAATCAGAGCTTCTATCACCTTGACCGTCGGCCTGCCGATGCGTCCGATTGCCTCGGCGAACAGACTGCGATGCTTCTCCGTCATGCATCGCCCCGCAAGCAGATCGACAATGTCGTCCGTTGCCCTGCCCGTCTTCTCCAGAATCCCACCAAGCAGCGAAGCACAACAAGAAGCAGCCGAGATACCCATTCTCCGTTCATCGTCTTCTGCCTCGATCCGCTTGGTAAGAATCGGAACCAGTTCCTCGTGCTTTGAGGCTGCATCGATTTTCCCTAGCGCCTCGCAGCAGTTTCGGACTGTTATGAAGTCATCCCAGCGGTCGATGCCGCCGATCAGTGCGTCCAGGGACGCCTCCGAGCATGGCAGATGGCTCAAGACACCACAAGCATGATGTCGAACCCAGAACTCCGGATCCTCACGCAACGCCCTGATCGCTGCATCTACAACCCCGCCGCGCGCCTCGCTCTTTGCCCGAATCGAGTAGGTTTGAAGTGCGCCCCATCCATTCCGGCGTGCATTTGCATCTCTCGCTCCATCGACGATCTCAAGCAGTCTCTCCAGGATCCGCGGATCGGCCGCGGCACGGGACCCCAACGCATTGGCCACGGCACCGACAACGTCGGCCCGACCTTCATCATCAGGGGTAACGTATACCCACTCCTGCTGCTTGAGATGCTGGAGCATCGTGTCCAACACAACATCGGGCACGTCGTCCCCGGAGATCATTGCACGTGCGGTAGCCACCTGCACCGCAGGGGTAGGATCACCTCTGAACGCATCGAGAAGCGCATCGAGTACGCCCAGCTTTGATACATTGACACCACCAAGCGCTTTCGCAACCGCGACCCGAATCTTCCAGTGCGCCTCTTCGGAGTTTCCCAGTTGTTCCGTAAGCCACGCAATGCTGTCTTGCGGCAATTCATCCTCCCGCAACGCGCCGTAGAGCGCGCTCCGGAGCTCGGCAGCATCCAACGGAGGGTGGTTTGATCGAAGCCGCTTCAGGATCGCCACCTGCACCTGGGATTGCTTCCCGGTCGCCGTTAAGCCGGATACCGCACGGCGAGCGAGCGACGCCGCGGTGGTCGTCCTCAGTGTCTTCAGCAAGAGATCTACGATGTCTTGGCTTCGCTCATCGAACTTGACCACGAGGAACCACGCTGCCTCAACCTTCGTCGCCTCGTCTTTGGATTCCAAGAGTTGGTGTAGTTTCCCCCGCACGATGTCTGCAACATCCGGTTGACTCTGTGCCAACGGTTCGAGGATTCCGATGACCCTCAGCGCGTAGCCTTCATCTCCGGTTGCCCCGAGTTCGGCGACTAATGCATCGACAGCGTGGGCATCCTGGCTTGCTGCCTTCTCGAGAAATGTCCGTGCCCCACTGCGGATTGTCTCATTCTTGTCGTGCGCTGCCTTGATGGCCGCAGCAACCGCCGCCTCACTTACCGGGGAGAATTCCCAAAGAGCTGCGAGAATCGCATGGCCGACGTCGGGAGAGCGCTCTCGATCGAGCTGCTCCACAAGACGACCCTGCGTGCGATCAGACGCGAATCCATGCCTCCGGATGGCACTGACAGCGTGCTGTCTCACAAGCGTCGACTTGTCGGAAACGGCTTGACCCAATTCCTCTTCAATGATCTCCGCCCAGTCAGCCTTGATGCTCGGCATCGCAGCAAGCGCCGCTGCCTGGAACACACCTCCGCCGCAGTGCTTCGCCCGCGCCAGACCTTGCACGGCATGGATCTCCCAGCGGTCAATCCCCTTGGTCAGCTCCCGAAAGAGCTCAGACGTCGTCGGTTGGATGTCGGCCGCGAGGTTGCGGCCTTCTAGGATCTCCACAAGGTTGAGCTGTTCCTTGCCCACCGTGCAGCGGCTCAGCGTGTCGAAGCACAGCTTCCTGGCTTCCCTCGTCTCCAGCCGGTCGTAGTACACGTACATCGCCCCGCGTCCGAACGCGGTCGTGAGGGCTTGCTCGTCGTCCACGGTGTACGTCTGGATGTACGCCTTCCATCTCAGAAGGTCCCGTAGCCCGAACCGGTACCCCCCCAAGCGGCTGCGGTCGAGCTTCTCATCTTCCAATCCCTTCACCAGCTCGCCGGCGAATGCGACCAGCGCCTTCGCTGTGGCCTGGCTCAGTCCGTCCTTCCCGTGGCTGAGGATACGGACCTTCTCGTCATCGGCTTGATCGGAGACATACACCTGCGTGAACTTGTTGACGAACGCCGCCGACAGCCGTTGACGTCCCTGGTAGTGAAGCGGATTCCGAGCGGCAAAGAGGCGAAACCCGCCCGCCGGCTCAACGCGCTCTCCCGCATGCTCGGTGACGGCGATGAAGCGGTCCTCGTCAAGCAGCGAGTTCATCCGCTCCAGGATCGATGCCGGAGCCAGGTTGATGTCATCCAGGAACAGCCACGCTCCTTCCTTCATCGCCCGGATCAGCACGCCGTCGATCCACTCGAAACGATCTTGCTCCGCCGTAGGTGCGTACTTGCCGATCAGCTCCGACGGATCGGTCTGCTCCGAGAGGTTGACCCAATACACAGGCGTCTTCGTGCGATAGGCGAGGAAGCGGATCAGCGCCGACTTACCCACCCCGGTTTCCCCTTCCAGCATCAGCGACTCTCCCAGCCGGACCGCTTCGGCGATCAGCCGACAAGCGGCTTTGGTCGTCTCGGTCAGCACCAGCCTGCAACTGGATCGGGGAACACGCGGATCGCGAACGCTTCTTCGCTTCTCAAGCTCCACTCCCGCAATCTTCACTGTGCTCGGGTTCGGCATCGCTTTCGACCTCCCTGCGTCATCAGTGTCATGGGATTGGAGGAAGAGAACAGTGCCGGCGTTTCACAAGCAGGGCACATGTCCTCCCGCCTACACTTAAGACATACCATTCTCCGGTAGAAGCGATTCTTGCCTTGACGGTTCTCCGCAATTCCTGCATGATCCTTGGAAACCATCGTACTTGTTGTGCTCAGCAATGCGAATTGCCTCGACGCTAAACATGACGGCAGCGCCACAAGGGGCATCGAATCACGGGTGGAGTGCTGCGATGGCGCACTTGCTTGCTGCGACAAGTGCATGATCCATGAGCTTGCTTCATCCGTGAACGTTTCACGGCAGGGTCGGAGAAGGCGGAACAGATGCTTCTCACCATCACAACGACATACACACCAGCCAGAGATCTTGGCTACTTGCTCTGCAAACATCCCGATCGCTGCCAGCTCTTCCCGGCGCCCTTTGGGACGGCACATGTCTTCTATCCGGTTGCCTCTGACGATGTGTGCACGGCAGCCCTTCTCCTGGACATTGATCCCTTCCAACTTGCTCGTTGTCCTCGCTCTGCCAAGGCGCGGGGCATGCCTCGCCCGTCCCTGGGAGACTATGTCAATGAGAGGCCGTACATCAGCTCCTCTTTGATGAGCGTTGCGATCGCGCAGGTCTTCAGCACCGCTCTTGCGGGACGATGCAAAGAGAGACCTGAACTTGTCGTGACACCAATTCCTCTCGAGGTCGAACTCGCCGTTGTTCCGGATGAAACGGGGGGCGAGTTCGCGACGAGTCTGTTCACTCCTTTGGGGTATTCCGTCGATGTCTCACCGATCCAAGGTCTTGGTTCCAATCAGCTTGACAGCCGCTCGACAAGCCGATTTGTGGGACTTCACCTGGCAACGACCGCCACTCTCTCAAGCGTTCTCTCCCATCTGTATGTCT
>CAZJLO010000089.1:0-5205 GCA_964547105.1 uncultured Thermotogae bacterium | reverse complement strand
TCAAATGCCACGGTTTCCCAGCCGGCCATACCGAAACCGAACGTACCGCCGAACGTCCAACCACAGATTTCGTAGTTGACGATGAGCGTCGATTCGAACAGGGTAAAGCTAGGCGTAGCATCCACGCAGATGTCCGTCGACCAAGAACCGGAAAGTGCATCGGCAAAGACACCGATCCCGAGAGCCATCACGAAAGCAAACGCGAGTACGAGAGCTTTCTTCATATTTTCCTTACCTCCTTACGATGTGGAAACGTCTGAAAACGAAGCGCGCTCTCTCCACGATCAGAGCGTATGAACGTGTCGGCTGACCACCTCCTTGTTCTCAGTGTTCCGCCTCTCCACTAGATCTTAGGAACATCATAGTCCTGGCCTGCAGGCAAGTCAAGTGATATACATCACACTCGCGATCCCTACCACGCCACAAGCGACAGAGCGATCCCGGTAATGCCGAGAAGTAGCGCCGTTACCGAAAGGATGAAATTGGTGCTCACCCTGCCGGCAAGCGCGGAGTCCGCCGTCGGCTCGCCGCCTGCGAGCTGCGATTGGATTTGCTGGATTGCCAGTGTGTTTGCCGACACTTGCGAAGCCAGGTTGCCGCCCGTCTCCAACGTACTCACATCTTGTAGAAGTGCGTCAACCGTGTCGGAAGTCCGGAAAATCAGATCTCTCAGTGTATCGAGATCCTCCGCGGTAACGCTCTGTGGATTGTTTTCCATATAACGGACGGCGCGTGCAATCATCGCCGCCGCTGAGTACCGGTCGAGCGGATCGTCTCCGTTGAACTGGCCTCCCGGAAGACCGGTAATGATCCCCCGCTCGTTCAAGTACACGATGTCCTCATACGCCCAATGGTCGATCGGAACATCGACGAACAGTCCGCCGGTGTTCGGCGGATACGCGCTCCCATTCCCCGTCTGCGCCGCCACCAACGCAGAACAGGCAATCAGAAGAACAAGAACAATGCCAACCATGCTTTGTGTGCGTCTCACCTTGCCAACCCCCTCCTTCTGCAAGAGATCTGACGCAGTATAGACCCCGCACCCGGGCGAGTCAAAACAAACCCCGACCAGGTCAGGGCCGGGGCATTCATGTTCCTCGAAACAGCCGCCGATGTTGCGGGGTCGCCCCCAGCCGGCAAAGCGTCTCCCGGTGGCGCTGGGTGCCGTACCCCATGTTGCTCTCCCAGCCGTACTCCGGGAACGAAACCGCCAATCGCTTCATGATCCGATCCCGGGTCACTTTGGCGATCACCGACGCCGCGGCGACGTGAAACGATCGTCCGTCTCCGCGCGTGCACCACACCGACGGCGGTCCGTTGCGCCGACAGGACGGAACCTGCTCCTCGAGCAACCCCAGCTGTCGAGTCGTGCCCGGATCCGATCGCGGGTATTCCGCCGCCTGCAGTCCCGGAAGCGATAGGTTGCGGTCGAACACCAGTCCGAACCCCAAGCCCGGATGGTCGCCCCCGGCACCTAGGTGCGGCTCCGTCGTCGTGGCAGCGCCGGCAAGTGTCCGTTGCAGCCCACCCCATGCCCTCGCCGCGGCAAGCCGGCATGCCCCAACAATTCCCATGGCGTCGATTTCCGCCGCGGTCGCGCTTCCCGCGGCCCATGCGGACCCAAAGGAAGCGGCAGGGTCGATGATCCGTTCGTACAGCGATGTTCGGCGCGAAGGCGAAAGCTTCTTCGAATCATCCAGCCCGATCAGGCGGTCGATCAGGCTCCATGCCGCCGGAATCAAGGTCAACGATGGAACGGCGCCGGTTGTGCGCCCGACGACGAGAGGGGAGGAGCCGAAGCAGACGCAGCCGACGACGACCGGACCGGCAAGCGCACCACGTCCCGCTTCGTCGAATCCGACCAGCCGATGCGGTTGGGCCCACTCACCGGATCCGGAGCCGGATTCGATCGGCGGCGGTGTTCGCCGACGCATCCAAGCAAGGAGTTCGACATCGAACGCCAACAGCTTCGCCGCGCGCAGCCGCTCCGGCGCCTGAGGCGCGTCAACACCGTTGGGATCCATATCAGGATCAGGATCGAAATCAGGATTGGAATCGAGATCGGGATTGGAGGGGCCGTCGGATCGACACCAGTATCGGTCGCCCGCCCGCCGCGGAGCGTACGTCACGACTCCGACCCGGATCCGGATTCGACCGAAGCGGCCATCGCCCTAGTCGCCGACCATCGATCCGAACCGCGAAAACGGCCACACGCGGATGTAGGGTTCTCCGATGAAGTCGCTTTCTTCGACGAACCCCCAGTAGCGGGAATCGAGCGAATCGTTGGTGTTGTCTCCGAGCACGAAGTAGTGGCCCTCGGGGACCACCGTCGGTTCGACCGCGTAGCGCATCGTTCCGGGATTGATCGAGTACGTGCGGTTGAAGCGCTCCCCGTCGAGTGGAAGCTGATTCACGTAGACCACACCATCGCGGATTTCCACCGTGTCTCCGCCGACGGCGACCAATCGCTTGACATAGCGGGTACGCAACGCGGTGGCGGAGATCCCGAGGTCGGCGAGGGTTGCTGCGGCGCTCGGTTTCGGCCCGAGAATGGCGCGGTAGCGTAGCCAGGTGCCATCCTCTTTGCGGTCGAAGATGATCTCCAGGGATGTGCCGTCTTCGATCGACGCGATCATCGCCAGCTCACCGTCGGCAACCGGGATGTTGTTGATCTGCTTGATCCTGTCCCCGGTCCGCAGACCGATGCGTGCCGCGAGCGATTCGTCTTCGACACCTTCGATCTTCAACGAATCGGTGTGCCGAAAGACGACGATGTCTCCCGGCACGGGGTCCCGGAAGTAGTAGGAAACCCGGTCGACAAAGAACGAGTCGCCGACTTCGATTGTCGGGACCATCGACCGCGTCGGCACGTGCATCCGGACCGTGACGAAGCTCATGATCAGCGCAGCGAGGACGCCGGCGACGACGAGGACTTCAACCCACTCGAGGATCTCGCTCACGACGCGACCTGGGTGGTATCCGAGGCGATGGACAAGCCGCAAGAGCCAGGCTTGCTTCTTCGTCTTCTTCCGCTTGCGAAACAGCGCCATTGCGTGGTTTTCCCCCTGGCGCTAGATCCGCCGCAGCCGGCGCAGGTAGTAGGGCCGGGATTGCCGCGTTCCGATGCTCTTTACCACTTCGATCTTCTCGATTTTCGGAGAGTGAACGGGGTACGTCTTCTCCACTCCGATCCCCGAGGAGAGCTTGCGGACCGTCATCATCTCTCGAGTGCTGCCGCCGCTTCGTTTTAGAACGATCCCTTCGAACACCTGGACCCGCTCTTTCGCCCCTTCGGCGATCCTTTCGTGCACCCGGATGATGTCGCCCGGGGCGAAATCTACGTCTCGTTCTTTGAGAAATTCGCGTTCGACAGCTCTCAGGATATTGTCCATCGTCCCTCCTACGCTTGCCCGGCAAGGCGGTAAAGAACTATTGCCGCCGCCGCGCGCACCGACAAGTGGTTGAAGTCGCCGCACCCGTTGATCGGTGGCAGCAAGCGGTCACACACTTCGATCAGTTCGTCCGTCATTCCCCAGCCCGTGCCGAACAACACATACACCGGCTGCGGATTGTCCTGCAACCTCGTTCTCAACGCATCATAGCCGATCGACAGCTTCCCGTGCGGGCGCGCCGATGTGGCGACCAACAGCGGGGGCTGCTGTTCGGCTTCCTCAATCCAGCGGATCGACTCTTCGAGATCCGCGGCGATCGACATGATCTCCAACGCTTCTCCGCGCCGGCTCATCTCGCGCGCTTGCTCTCCCTCGGTCCAGAATCCGCGAATCCGCCATCCGATCTTCTGCTGCGTCGGCAGCGGCGTCACCACGAAATACTGTTCCACACCGAACGTGCGCGCCGAACGGGCGATATCGTGGACATCCATCGACGTCATCGCCGTCGCCACCACCTCGCCTCGGCGGTTGCGCATGGGAAAGTGCAGGAGACCAACGTATAGGTTACCCATCGCCGGAAACGCTTTCAAGATGCTCATCGCCGCCTGCATCGCGCACCGTTTCCACCTCCGCGGGACGTTTGCCAGCCGGCCGGATTCCACCATCGGCTTCGGGGGTCAGCCCAAGCAGATCGGGCCGATTCTTCGCCGTCTTCTCCCACGCCCACCGCCGGCGAGCCTGTTCGATCTTGGCGTGATCGCCGCTTCGCAGAACATCCGGCACCGATACGCCGCGAAACTCCGGCGGCCGCGTGTAATGGGGAGATCCAAGCCTCGGGCTGTCGAAAAACGAATCCCCCTCGACGGATTGGAATTGCCCAACCACGCCCGGCGCCATTCGCGCCGTCGCCTCCACCACAATTGCCGCCGCCGATTCACCGCCGGCAATGACGAAGTCGCCGACGGAGATTTCTTCATCGACATACGCCGTGAGCCGTTCATCCACGCCCTGGTATCGTCCGCAGAGAAGAACAAGTTGATCGAGTTCGCTCCAGGCGCGGGCGTCGGCTTGTCGAAACAATCGCCCCTGGGAAGACAAAAGGACGATCCGTCGGCGATCGTCCGGCGTCACTGCGATCGCCTCGATAGCCCGGACGAACGGTTCCACCTTCATCACCATCCCCGGACCGCCGCCGTAGGCGCGGTCGTCGACCACGCAATGAGGATCGTCGGTGTAATCGCGCAGGTCATGACAGCGAATCTCGACGTAGCCATTGTCCTGCGCCGCCCCGACGACACCAACCCCAAGCAGCGGAGCGATCCCTTCGGGAAAGATGGTGATGATGTCGAATCGGATCATGTCGAGCCGCCGTTTCCCGCCGTTGATCGATCCGGATGTTGATCCCAATCCCGATCATCCCGCCGGCGTTGCTGAGCCTTCGCCTGAACCAGGAAGCCGCTCGTCCGCGTCAATCCATGATCTCGACGACGACTTCCCGATCGATGTACGACGCCACCGCATCCAATGCGGTTCGCAGCGCCCCGATCGTTCGTCCGCCCCTGCCGAGAACCCGTCCGCGATCCTCCTTGGCGACTTTCAACAGGAAGATATCCACCCGCTCGGTCTCGATGCGCTCGATCCGCACCGCACCCGAGTCTTCCACCAACGAGGTAACGAGAAATCGGCACAGGCGATAGAGCATCGGCTACTCTTCGGCAGGAGCAGCGACGGGGTTCCGCTTCGCCTCGTCGAGCCGCTCCATCACGCCCGCCTTAGACAGGATGTCCCGCGCCGCCTTGGTCGGTTTGGCGCC
>CAZJLO010000088.1:0-5275 GCA_964547105.1 uncultured Thermotogae bacterium | reverse complement strand
AGCCTCCCGAGCAGTTTCTTCAGCGGTCCCAAACGAACGGGATAGTAGTAGTCGGCGTCAAACCAACCGTTCTCTTTGTAGTAGCGGTAGTCACGACTGCCTTCGTCCAGTTCGAGCTTCATCGTCGTTCTCCCGATCCGGAAGCCCATCAGCATCGTCAGCGTCGGCGCGGGTTTGGCTGCCCGCTCCATCCTCTCGTAGAACCGCTTGCTCTGCTTGGCAAGGTTTCGCTCCATCTTTTGCACATCCCTGCTGGTCATCGGATCGCGAACCGTGATCCGGCTTCCCCTGACTGGAGTGAAGCCGAAGCAGGAGCCCACCAAATTGAGGTACTTGCCGATCTTGGCCTCGAACGGAAGGCCTTGCACGACGATGTTGGTGAACGCCTTCCCAAAAAAGCGCGGGCGGTGGCCGAGAAACGCAAGTCGATCGATGAACGTCTTCATCAGTCCCGACACCTGAAACATATAGCTTGGCGAAGCGAAGACAACTGCGTCGGAGGCCTCCATCTTCTCGATCAGCACATCACGATCGTCCTTCAGAGGGCAGGCTTCTTCGCCCTGATCAAAGCACAGCTTGCAGCCACGGCAGGTTTCGAGCGGGTAGTCCCTCAGCATGACTAGCTCGGTTTCGACCGCTCCCAGTGCCTGGAGATGGTCGAAGAACCGACGAACAGCTTCGTGCGTGTGCTTGTTGCGAGCGCTTCCGACAAACGCTGTAATTCGCATCGATGCCCCCTGGTTCTCCTTGCGCACGGTCCCATGCAATCGCTCATTATCGTATGCGCAGGAACGAACCCTGGGCAAGATGATGAAGCGGTCAGCTCGTCGCAAGGGCCAACAGAAAAGGATGATAGACATTGGCACGCCATGTCATCGGCAAGGCGTCGGTTTGCCTTCTCACGGATCGTGAACTTACGCTGTCTCTCATATGGCAGATGATGAGCGGCGTAGATGTTTGTTGTCGTGCGAGCGCCCTCAAGAGAGAACAGCAAGATGTGTAAGACGCAGGGAAGGAGGAATCCGTGAAGAGGTTCATCGCGATGTGGGGTGTCGTTTCATTGGTGCTCGTAGCAGGCTGGGTTGCAGGTGGCGCGATGTCGGAGGAGCGTATCGACACAACCGACACGGAAGCATGGCTCGCTGAGGTTGGTGCACTGGTCGAGCGATCGCAGAACCCCGAAGAGTTCGGAGTGCTTCTACAGGAAGCCGGCTACGAGGTGGACAGCGAGAACCCGTATCCGGAAGACATGTTTCTGGGTGCGGCACCCGAGGCATCCTTCCAGACGAAGTGCGTCTGCGACATCCCGTACCCCTGGACGAACGCCGGCGGATGGAAGCTCGTTTGGGAGGGAACGATCCCCCATGACGGAAACGCGTTCATCAGCATGATCTGGGGCGATCCGAACTACGACCTCGACCTTGTTGTCGTCGTTTACCCGGTGTCCGGGAGCAGCTATTGGGGGTACTCGTTCTACAAGTCATCGAACATGGAGAGCATCAGCGAGAACACCTGTCTGGGAAACTGTGGCATGCATTCACCGAATCCGTTGCAGCTGTATCAGGGGGACTACGTGATGGTCTATGCCGCGATGTGGGCCATGTACGGCGTCAGCGGACCGATGGAGTTCTCGTGTTGCGGGCACCTCGAGCAGTGATGGACTGAGGCAGAACATCGTGAGGGAAGGGATCACAGGCTTCCACCGGGTCATCACGCTTGCACATCCCTGGTGAAGCTGCCATGCCGTGATCGAATCGCGGTGCCCTCGTTGGCCATCCTCGAGTGCGTACCCTGGCCGACACCTTGCCTGAACGGCCTCCCGATCCAGTGGGCAGAGGCACACGTGCCGATCGTTGCTCACACGGTTGACACACGGCTGGCCATCCGGCAACACAGCGCGTGAGCACGCTATACGCATCATGCACACACCGGGGAGACTTCAATGCGTGCAATCATGGACGGGATGATCGGCCGGCTCACCGTATCCATTCTTGTGGTAGGCGTCTTCGCACTCACGCTCGCGCTTTCCGGCTGCGCTCTTGTCGATCGGATATGCATCGGAGCCGAAGAGAGCGTTTCAGAGGCACTTCCCTACGCCATCGTCGACACCGGCCAGGTGAAGGCCTACGACAAAACCACGGCTTTGACGTCGGAGCCGGTCAGCGGTTCGGGCTTCTATGGACAAGACGCCCAAGTCGACGGGAATCAGCCAAGCTATATCGACAACGGCGACGGAACGGTGACGGATTTGGTCACAGGATTGATGTGGCAGCAAAGCTACAGCGGCAAGATGACTCAGAGTGAGGCGGAAGCCGGAGCTTCCGGCTTCAACCTGGCTGGATACTCCGACTGGCGGTTGCCGACGATCAAGGAGCTGTACTCTTTGATCGATTTCAGTGGCGAAGACGTCGATCCGATGTCCGCTTCAGCCAACAAGCCGTTCATCGACACCGAAACCTTCGACTTCGCGTACGGCGACACGGCGGCCGGCGAGCGGATTATTGATTCGCAGTGGGCCACGAGCACTCTGTACGTCGCCGGAGACCAGATGTTCGGCGTCAACTTCGCGGACGGCCGTATCAAGGGGTACGGATTGACGTCTCCACACGGCGGCGACATGCAGTTCTACGTGCGCTACGTGCGCGACAATACCGCCTACGGTGACAACGACTTCATCGATAACGGCGACGGAACCGTTTCCGATCGAGCCACCGGCCTGATGTGGGCGCAAGATGACTCGGGTGTCGGCATGGACTGGCAAGACGCGCTGACCTACGTTCAGGAGCTGAACACCAGAAACTACCGCGGCTACTCCGATTGGCACTTGCCGAACGCCAAGGAGCTGCAGTCGATCGTCGACTACACACGATCGCCGGACACCACCGACTCGGCGTCCATCGATCCCGTCTTCAACGCGACCTCACTGGTCAACGAAGCAGGTCAGATCGACTGGGGTTTCTACTGGACCGGGACAACCCATGCCTCAGCCCGAGGCGGAGAAGCAGCCGTGTACGTGGCCTTCGGCCGCAGCCTCGGATATATGAACGGGCAGTGGATCGACGTTCACGGTGCCGGGTCCCAACGGTCCGATCCGAAGGCGGGGGATGCTAGCCAGTATCCGAACGGACGCGGTCCGCAGGGCGACGCCATCCGCATTGACAACCTCGTCCGCGTCGTGCGCAACATGTAGTGCCGGTCATTGGTCGATCCATTCCTCGACCAGGTCGCGGAGGAACGGCAGGGGGATGTTTCCCTGTCCGAGGATGATCTCGTGGAAGGCCGCGAGATCGAAGGACTCCCCAAGCACCTCCTGTGCCGCTTTGCGCAGCTCAAGGATCTCGAGAAGGCCGATCATGTAGGCCGTGGCCTGTCCGGGAAACAGCGCATACCGCAGCGCGCGATACTCCGCCGTACCCCGAGGATCTCCCGTGTTGCGCATGATGTATGTCACGGCGTCGTCGAAGCTCCAACCGAGATCGTGAATGCCCGTGTCGGCGACCATGCGGACGGCGCGCACAAGCTCATACTGCAGCCGGCCAAGGTTCCCGAATGGATCATCCTCGTAGCCGCCCAGTTCGCTCATCAGCCGCTCGCCGTAGAGCGCCCATCCTTCGGAGAAGCCTGTGAAGATCACATCCTGCCTGAGAAGCGGCAGATCGACCTCCTGGGCAAACGCAATCTGGATATGATGTCCGGGGACCGTCTCGTGGTAGGCAATCGTCGGCATCTGGTAAAGGGATTCCGTCCCTCCGGTTGTAACGTAGTAAGCGCCGGGTCTTGAGCCGTCGATCGCAGGAGGCGAATAGTACCCACCAGCCTCGATCCCGATCGCAATGACCTCCGCTCGCGGCAACCGAGAGAGAGCACTTGTCTCGATCACGATGCGTTGGGCCTTCGCGATCAACCGCTCCGCTTCATCGACCGCGTCTTCGCCGGATACGGCTCCGCCGGCAATCGCAGCCTGCTCGAAGATCGCCGTCATCGATGTTGTGTCCTCGAATCCCAACGCCACGGCCGCTTGATGAACCTCGGCCTGAATTCTGGCTACCTGCTGAAGTCCCGCTTGATGAATCTCTGTCGGCGTCAACTCCGTCTGGGTGTGATGTCTGAGCAGGTGGGCGTACGCCTCGTCTCCCCGCGCGAGTCGGCGGATGGAGAGCTCACGGCTCGATTGCGTGATGAGTCCGTAGATCGCTTCGAGAAGTCTTTCATAGGCCGGCTTGACCACATCCTCGATCGCCTGAACGGCCCGCGTCCGATAGGCATCCAGATCTGCTGCCGAGAGCGCCTGGATGCCCCCTGCTTGCTCCTCCAAAACCCGGTACAGCGGATGCGAGACCGCACGATAGGTGGCCATCGCTCGGATATCACGGATTGCCCACTCAAGAGCGGAGCGGGGCGCAATGATGCCGTTCTGCGCGCCATGTTCGATCCGAGCGATGATCTGATCGAACTGCTCGCCAGCGCGTTCAAGACGCGTGATGTAGTCTTCCACATCCTCCACGGATGCAAACGGGTGATCCTCGGTCATCGTGAACTGGAAGAACCCCGGAAGGCTCCAGACCGTCATGAAGTGAACCGGGTAATGGAAGCCGGCAAACGCCTGATCCCGCACAAGATCGTCCCAGTACCAGAGGGCGATGTCACAGGTCATCTGCTGCGCTTCCGTCAGCATCTCGCGATCGAAGCCACGCAATCGTTCGAGGATCAGCGACTCGATCGCGAACGTTTCGGCTTGATACTCCGGCGAGTAATCATCGAGCGCATCGTTGCGAACCCCGAACTCTGCCGCCAGCCCCATCGACGTCACCCTCTGCGGAGACCGAAGGACGTACAGCCGATACGACGTCTCGATGAACTCATCAAAGCCAAGGCCTTCAAGTGCTGCATCAACCTCGGCAACCGTCGGCGCTTGCCACGGAGCTGCGCCGAACCCAAGAATCCCTGCGGAAAGAAGAGCCAAAACCACCAGAAGCGGGAACCATTTCATCGGTGGACCTCCTTGCGGGGCGCGTTGCCCGGCAAGCCACTTGCTGGACCCGGCTTGCATCTCGACCAACGCTCCTCGCCCGGAGATCCCGCATAGGCATCCTAACGCGGTCGAGGTCCGTCGTGCGAATGGAGCATGGAGGGCTTAGACGGTCGCATGGACTCGCCAGAGAGCTTCCGCCAACCTGATCTCAGGGCATTGCGGGACCAGTTCTGCCAGCTCGGCGGAACGGCTGTGAGCCGGGGAGAAACGGAGACAGAGCGCGTATCAAGCGCAGACTGCACG
>CAZJLO010000087.1:0-5346 GCA_964547105.1 uncultured Thermotogae bacterium | reverse complement strand
AAGCGCGGTGTGGCGATCAGCGTACCGCAGTGGATCCCCGAGAACTGCATCCAGTGCAACCAGTGCGCGTTTGTCTGTCCGCACGCGACGATCCGTCCGTTCCTCGTCACCGCGGAAGAGAAGGCAGCCGCACCCGAAGGATTCGACACGCTTCCGGCAATGGGACCGGGCTTGGAGTCCTACGGTTTCCGGATTCAGATCGATCCGCTCGACTGCGTCGGCTGCGGCAACTGCGTCGACATCTGCCCCGGCAAGAAGGGCGAGAAGGCGCTCGTGATGCAACCGCTGGATACTCAGCTCGCCGAGCAACCCTCCTACGACTACGCGCTGACGCTTCCGATCCGTGACGATCTCGTCAATCCGGCAACGGTGAAAGGCAGCCAGTTCCGGCAGCCGTTATTCGAGTACTCCGGCGCCTGCCCAGGCTGCGGCGAGACACCCTACGTCAAGTTGGCAACCCAGATCGCCGGCGACCGGATGTTGATCGCCAATGCCACGGGTTGCTCGTCGATCTACGGCGGATCCGCCCCCGCGGTGCCATATTGCACTAACAAGGACGGCCACGGGCCCGCATGGGCCAACTCGCTGTTTGAAGACAACGCCGAGTACGGATTCGGGATGCGCCTTGCGCTCGCCGCACGGCGCGATGGGCTAGCCGGTCTGATCCAGGAAGCGCTCGAAGCCGGCGCCACTGGGGACCTCGCCGCGGCGATGAATGAATGGCTCGCCGGAAAGGACGATGCCAAGGCATCCCGCGACGCCGGGGATCGCCTTGCAGCGCTTCTGGCGGGAACCGGTGACGAGCGGCTGAAGCAGATCCTCGCTAGGCGCGACCTGTTCACCAAGAAGTCTGTATGGATCTTCGGTGGAGACGGCTGGGCGTATGACATCGGCTACGGCGGACTGGACCACGTGGCGGCGATGAACAAGGACGTCAACGTGCTCGTCATGGACACCGAGGTCTACTCCAACACAGGCGGACAGTCGTCAAAGGCAACCCCGACCGGTTCGGTGGCCAAGTTCGCCGCCAGCGGGAAGAAGACGAAGAAAAAGGACCTCGGGCGAATGCTGATGACCTATGGCTACGTTTACGTCGCCTCGGTCGCGATGGGCGCCAACAAGAACCAGTGTCTGAAGGCGTTCTTGGAGGCCGAAAGCTACTCCGGTCCGAGCGTGATCATTGCCTACGCCCCCTGCATCAACCAGGGACTGAAGAAGGGGATGGGCAAATCGCAGGAAGAAGAGAAGCTCGCCGTCGAGTGCGGCTACTGGCCGCTGTTCCGGTACGATCCGCGGCTGGCCGACGAAGGGAAGAACCCGTTCCAGCTCGATTCCAAGGAGCCGACGGGCAACTTCCACGACTTCCTCATGGGCGAGGTTCGCTACTCAAGCTTGGTGCAGAGCTTCCCCGAAGAAGCCGTAAGGCTCCATGCGCAGCTCGAAGCCGAATACATGGAGCGCTACCAGACCTACAAGAAGATGGCCGAAGGCTAGAACCGTCTTCGATCATCCGGACATAGACGACAAAGGGAGCGGCCTTGCCGCTCCCTTTCTCTTCGCCCGGTTCCGGATCTCTGTCCCAGGTCCAACAACCGTTGACCGCTACGGCAGGATTCGCAACACGACGGCAACGATCGCAATCAGCCCGATCAAAGCGAGCCACCACCTGTTCCACGTCCGCGCAGGAGCGTCGGCCTCGCTCGGCTGAACGGCTTCGGTCATCGGCAGATCTCGAACGTAGCTCGTGATCTGCGGTCCGCGCGCCAGCGTCAAGCCGATCGCTTGTCCTTTTGAGTCTGTCTCGAATCGGACGGTCAGATGGTCGGTGGCGCGAGCGATCCAGATCTCACCATCTGCCGATTTGCGGAGCTCAAACACCATCGCACTGTCCAGCCGAACACCCAGCCGCCCGTTCTGATGGAGGATCTCTACGGTTTGCCCCGTATCGGGATCCCGGTAGCTTCCCAGATGCCTCTCGGCTTCCGATGCAGCCACCTCAACCTGCGGGACGTACCCCTCGCGGAGGAACTCCAACGCCAGACCTTCCTGATGTAGAATCAGCGACACTGCGGTGCCGTCCTCCGAAAACTCGAACGAGACGGCCAACGCCGTCGAGAGCGCAAACGTCCACCGCCCCGACTCGTCAGGATCGTTCAGCTCATACACGGTTTGCCCCGGCACATCGAGCGCTAGATGCCCGCCTCGAACGGACACGGCGTAGACGCTGTCGTTGAACGTGGCGTGATAGCTCCCAAGATACGGGAGCAGATGAGGCGGAATCTCCTGTGCGTCCTGTTCTTGTCGCAGTTGGATTCGCAGTTCCTCCGCAGCCGCCAGTGCACGGTCGACGCAGAGGGAGGAATACTCGGATAGGATCTGCGTCGCGTCTGCATCGCGGCCCTCGGAGCGGAGCCGGTCGGCCCGTGCAAGCACGTTCGGGAGCCCAACAGAGAACTCTTGCTCCAGCGGATCGAACACAGCGCGGACACGGGGGGTCTCGTCGAGCACGCCACCGGTCGCCAGATCAGCCAGATCTCGGAACACCCACCAATACGATCCTTCGGCGTAGGCATCCGGCTCCACCTGGCTGGGCGGCGTGACACCTCCCGGGTACGTTCCGGCACGCGATACACTGTCCGGCACCCCCTGCCCCTGAACGAAGAACGGCACATAGCAGCTGACGCTCGGCCGCGCGGGAGCCCACCAGAACACCGACGTTGTCGACGGATCCGTTGGGAGCACCGCCACGCACGAACTGGCGCTCGCCGCCTGGTCGATCGACGGAGAGGACGACCGGTCCCGAGCGATCGTCATCATCCAACCTGCATCGACCGAACCGGCGCGGTCGGTCAGCATCCGCGCCGAGGTCTCGGCGCGGGGCGTCGCCCGTTCGGTCTTCCCGCTTCCAAGCGGGGAGTCATCACGGTACGCGTCGCGGAAGCTGAATGGATCTCCTGCGGACGGGTCCCACCAGCCCCTCTCCTCGGCGAGCCCGATCAGATCCTCGGACGTCAGGTCGAACACTTCCCCGATCGTCAGATCGTTGGAGATCGACGCCGATCCGGAGGTGATGCGCCGCGCCACCCACTGCCGGCCGGCCGTTTCTAGGATCCACGCCTCTGTCGAATCGGCGATGAGGAACGTATTGTCGTAGGCGCCGTTCAAAGCAGTGACGGTTGGCGCGCCCGATCCGAACTGCCCGAACTCCTCCAGAAGCTGTGTAATAACCATCAGCGCCTCGTGCGCCGTGCGGCCCCGCTCCAGCCCCAGGCGAACCAGATCCATGCCGGTCGGACCGACTTCCGGAGATTGTCCCGCCTGAAGGGATCGCAGGTTGTCCATCAACGGCCGCGTCCAGACCCCCTCGTTTCCGATCGCCACCCCGTGCTCGTTGATCCCCTCCTCGTACCCCCAGCACCAATACGGCTGCGAGCCGAGCGTGGTGTAGGTCGTGCCGACCTGAGGAATCGTTATGCGGCCCAGATCGATCTCGCTCCCCTCCGGCCAGGTGCCGCCCTTGTTCCAAACAAGCGGCTGCGCGTCGAACAACGGACGATCGCTGTTCTTAGCAAGGATCACCGCCGCGCCATCCGCCGTTGTATCCGGCAGCGCCACCCACGTATCGCAAGCCAACGTGAACACCGCCGCAACCATTGGTATCAGAACCGCCCCCATCACCACGATTGCGAAGTTTCGTTTCATCCCAAACCCGCCTTAGTGTCGCCGAGTACTTTGCCCGGCAGAGATGCTAACATTCTACTGATTCGCCACCGCAACGCAAGAAAGCATCGAATCGACAACTGGATACTCATCAAGACACTCTCGAGGGCATTCGCAACCAGCGCTCCGTTTATCTCATCCCTCCGCCTTTTCTCTTCTTCATTCGTTCATCCTGTTCTCGCTTGTTATCGGTTTTGTCTTTCTCGTGTATCCGGATGTATACTTATTTCTTCCTTCGTTGTTGCGGCTTCGACCACTTCCCCTGTTTGTCGCAACGAATCTTCTCCGCACGTCACAACGTCCCTGCAGGCAGCAGCATCATTCTCAACGTGTTCGGAAGGATGTGGCCGAGCCGCATCAGCAGGGACAAGGAGGAGAGATCATGGGCATTGCACGGGCGAACATCTGGATCAGCGATGTCGCAGATGCGTGCGGCACGTGGAAGGGAACAGGACGAGCAACGATCTTCGACTGCAAGGGCGTTCTCGAATGGCCATGCGGTCGGTATCTCGCTCCCAATGGGACATGGATGCCGGTGCCCAACGGACAATACAGGAATCTGCCGTATCGATGCGGGCATCTCGAGGTGGAGTTGCCGCCCGGGTGCTACTGGACGGTTGCCGGGAACATCAGCTTCTGGGGAACGCGCATCCACCTGAACTACACAACCCACGTCGGGATCTTCGAGGCGGATTGTGACGAGACCGCATGCGTGAAGCTCTACAATCCAAGCATCCGCTTGTGCTGGAACTGGTTCTGGATCGGGCTACGGATGCTGTCGATTCCGCATAGTGAACCGGTGCTGAACCCCGAAAGGGTCCACGAACTCGGAAAGATGGCCGAGGAAGTCCTTGCGGAGATCCCGACACTAGCGGTCGAAAAGACAATCGGAGAGCTGTTCGATGAGCTTGTTCGCGCGGCGGAGTCCGGAGAGAAGGACGAACCGTCCGTGACCATGTAAGCTGAGGAAGACAGTCCCAAGCGCTGCTGCCTGCAGGTTCTGGACATCTCCCCATATCTTGGAAGCCGACGGCTGTGAACTCAAGCGCGAAGGCAAGCCATGCACCTCTACAAGATCACCGAGAAGTCGCGGAAGGCTAGCGAAACCACCGACCATCAGGACATATTCGAAGGTGGCAACCCGGTGGCCCCGTTTCTTCTTGCGTATCGAGAGGGCATCGGCCCTGCGAGCAGCGTACTCTGAAGCCGGACAATGACAGGGATATAATCTGACAGCCTTGCATCTCCGATGACCGGTACGCACACGGAAAAGCCCACACGTACAAGGAGTGTCCCATGCAGATGAGCAGCATCCCATTCGAAGTCACGGACTGGTCCGCCATCGAGCCCTCGCGACACGAGGGAAAGACGGGCTTTGCCATGTGGCGGACACAGCAGTTCGGTCCGATCCGGGTCCGTATGGTTGAATACTCCCCCGGCTACCTGGCCGATCACTGGTGCAGCAAGGGCCATGTCTTGTTGTGCTTGGAAGGCGAACTTCACACGGAGCTTGAGGATGGCCGAACCTTCACCCTGTTGCCGGGGACAAGCTATCAAGTTGCGGACAACGCCGAGGCCCATCGCTCAAGAACGGCAACGGGCGCGAAGCTGTTCATCGTGGACTAG
>CAZJLO010000086.1:0-5470 GCA_964547105.1 uncultured Thermotogae bacterium | reverse complement strand
ACAATCGTTCGTCCCGTTGACAAAAGACCGTGCAGGGACAATCGTTCGTCCCTCTGATGGATACGAAACACACCACCTGCTAAGACAGATCTTGAAGATCGAATCTTGGGAGCAGATGCCGCTTCTTATGCGGAAAGGATGGCCGAAATGAGCTCGATCTTGACCCGACTCATCAGATTCGCAGTCGATCACCCGATCTGGACGATCGTTGGCACGCTGGTTGCCGTTGCCGCGTTGGCGTTTCCGATCCAATACATGACGCAGGAAACCGATTTTCGAGAGTTTCTCAGTGATGATGACCCGATCATCGTGCTTATGGATGAGGCCGAACAGCGCTACGGTAAATCCTGGGGCATCATGGTGATGCTGCTCAATGAGGATTCCATCTTCAATGATGTCACTCTTGCCAAGATCGAAGCGATGACCGATGCGTTCGAAGAAATTCCGGGCATCAAGAGCGTGACCACGCCGCTGAACTCCCAGACGATCATTGGAAGCGAAACGGCAATTAGTGTGAGCAAGGCCTCTCCGGGAGGCGCGGCCGCTCCCGCGTTCTGGGAGATGAGAACCTCGTCGGTGGCGTCATCAGTCCCGGCGGCGAAGCCGCGCTGATCAATATCGAACTCGAGGTTGGCGCGGACGAGTATGAACTGACCCCGGACATTGTCGAAATTGTTGAGTCCTACCGAGGAGATGGAGACGAGCTCTTCATCTACGGCGATGCCTATTTCGATACGATCATGGCCGAGGAAATGGAAGCGGATACGGCGCTCCTGTTCCCGCTTGCGATCTTGGTGATGGTTGTTCTGTTGTTCGTGAGCTTCTTGACGATCCGCGGTATTCTTCTGCCGATTGCCGTTGTGTTGCTGTCGGTGGTCGTGGCCATGGGAGCGATGGTTCTTCTGGGGTTCCCGATGACCACGATGTCGTTCATCGCGCCGATCTTGCTGTTGGCGATCGGCATTGCCGATGCCATCCATGTGCTCAACCGCTATAACGAGGAGATTGCCAAGGGAGGACCCAAGCGTGAGGCGATCCTCGCGACCATGGATGAAATGAAGGGACCTGTTGTCATGACGTCGCTTACGACAGCGGTCGGATTCCTGTCTCTTCTTACAGCGTTCATGGTTCCCCAACGGCACTTCGGCATCGTGACCGCCATTGGGGTCATCGCGGCGATGCTGTTCTCGCTTGTTCTCATCCCCGCGGTGATGTCGCTTCTCAAAAAACCACGGATTCGCGATTTGAAGAAGGGGCTTCGCCCACTTACCCGCGTCCTTATGGGGTTCGAGAACGTGATTATTGGACATCGAAGGACAGTGTTGGTCGTCGCACTCCTCATCTTCGGCGTCATGCTGGCCGCCATTCCCCGTCTTCGAGTGGAGACGTCAAACGAGGAGTTTCTCGGCAAGGATCACGAAGCCGTTCAGGTGCTCGACTTCACCTCGGAGTACTTCTCCGGCGACATGAACATCATGGTCGAGTTCGATACGGGACGCCGCGACGGCCTCAAGGACCCGGCGGTTCTGAACGCCATGCTCGATCTGGAGGAGTTTCTCCTCGATAACGGCGTCAGCAAGACGTTCTCGCTGACCACGCTGGTGCGGCAGATGAACGAGAAGTTCAATGCCGATGACCCTGCTTTCTACGTGATCCCCGATCAGCAGAACATGGTTGCGCAGTTGCTGCTCTTGTTCACGTTCCAGGGGGGGACCTTGGGCGATATGGCGCTGGGAGACTTCAGCGCCGGAACGGTCATGGGCATGTACAAGATGGGATCCTCAGGGAATGTGTCACGGTTGGCAGGCCTGGTTCAGGAGTACCTGGACGAGCACTTCCCTGAAGATGGGGACATGCGCGTTCGGATGATCGGTGGAACCACGTTGATGGATCGCATCTTCACGCAGATGACCCAGAGCCAGCTCATCGGGTTGGCTTCAACAATCGCAGCGGTGTCGATTCTGGTGATGATCTTGATGGCCTCAGTGGTTGCGGGTCTGATTGCGGCGATCCCCCTGATCCTGACGGTCACATTCAGCATGGGCATCATGGCGTATACAGGCCAGCCGCTCGACATTATGACGTTGATGGTCTCGGTCGTCGCCGTCGGAATTGGCGTCGACTACTCGATCCACTTTATCTCCCGGTTCCGCAGTGAATACCGGAAGGATCGAGATGCCGAGCGCGCGTTGCAGAAGACGATTCAGACAACGGGGCGGGGGATCACCTACAACGCGCTCACCGTCGCGCTGGGGTTCTTCATCCTGATCTTCGCTTCGTTTAAGGGAATACGAACCTTCGGATGGCAAATTGCTCTGACCATGGCAGTAAGCGCGTTATCGGCCATTTCCATCATCCCGGCGATCCTTGTCCAGTGGACACCGAAATTCCTCGGACGCGAGCCATGGAAACGGGACTAGTTCAAGACACGAAACAACGTTCTTTAGGAGTAGGTACTTCTTGAAGGAGGCAAGCAATGTCTAAGCAAGCACTGACCCTGGTAATGACGATGGCCGCGGTTCTCCTGTTCGGCGTTCTCGCTGTCGCGATCACGCCCGATGAGATCTTCGACCGTATGGATGAAGAAGCCGATCTGCTGGCCGAAGGAAGCATGGTTTCGACGATTCGATTCGACAACAGCTACGGCGATGGGACGACGGCCTCGAACCTGTTCGGCTCCCTTGGCAAGCCGAACTTCTCGTTGATCTACTTCATGGAGCCGGCCGATGTGCAAGGGACGATCTTCCTCACCCATGAAGCGGAGGGAGAGGACGCGGATAACCGTCTGTGGCTCTATCTGCCGATTCTCGGGATCCCGAAGGAACTGGTCTCGGAGGAGGAGCGGGGCGGCAGCTTCGCCGGGAGCTCCCTCTCCTATGAAGATCTAGGGGATGACGATCGCCGCAACGACTACGACGCGGTTCTCCTCGGCGAGGAAGGACTCGTGGTCGGCGATCTCACACGGACCGTCTACAAGATCGAATCGACCGCCAAGGCGGAGGCCGATGTCGAGACCCTTCGGACCGTCATCTGGGTCGACACCGAGTTCTTCATCATGCTGAGGATGGAAGGCTACAACGACCTCGGCAACCTCGAGAGCACGATGCAGGTCATGGCGCTCGGTGAGTTCGAAGGAAGATTGACCGCTGAGATTCTGCTTGCCGAGAATGTCACCGACGGGAGCTCGACCACGGTCACCATCCTCGACCAACATCGCCCGGATGCAGAGATCTCCGACGAGGTCTTCGCGCCGGAGAACCTCCCGGCGTTTGACCCCGCCGACTGGGGGTTCTGAGCGAGTAGCGACAACCGCGCAGTCTCATATGGAGAAGACGGGCCGTCCGATCGGGCGGCCGTTTTTCTTTGCCGCCCGTCGAGCGCGAGTTTAGACAATGCGGAGATAAGACGCTATCCTAGGAAGAAGGCCAATATCTGAAGCCATCAGGAGGTCATCATGACGGCGCATCGAAGTTCTCGTGTGGTGATTGTTGTCGGCTCACTGTGCTCAGTCGTCGTTCTCCTTGCTTCCCCATGGGTTGCATGGTCTCCGATGTCGGTCGCCCTATCCGGCTGGGTCCGGGTGCTTCCGTTTCTCGATGTGGGGATCGCGAGCCGTCCGCCGGCGGGTTCCCTTTCCAGCGGGGCCGTGATCGCCCGGATCGTCCTCGCTGTGGTCGTGGCGCTTCTACTTGTGTTGCCATGGATCGGCTTTTCGACAGCGGCCTCGGGGGGGCGCCGCCGCTTGTTGTGGGCGGCGATCGGGACGATGACCGCCGGGTATCTAGGGCTTGCCGCGCTGACGGCCTACCCGCTGCGATCGATGGGGATGCTGGCTGCTGCCGTGGCATCGATGGTGCTTGTTGGCGGATCGCTTGTTGTCGTTGGGAGTTTGATGATGCGTGCTGGTCAAGCAGCGCGGATCGACCGCGCACCTGCGGGCCTTGTCCTGGCCGCCGGTGTTTCAATGCTGCTGTTCGTGCCTCTTCCGCTCGGGATTCTCCTTCTTGCCGGGAGCTACGTCATTCTGATGCGAAGCGCCCTGCGCAAAACGGACGCACCCTAGGGCGGCTCGCCGGGATGGACTCCCGGCAAACACTCGATCACGGGATGATGCCGTCAAATCCGAACTCCGTGCCTTCGGATTGAAAATAACGCGACATGTAGTATAATAAATCGAGAAAGGAGGTATGAAAGATGCGTAGAAAACATGTATTAGGCACGATGCTCATCCTTGCCGGCATGATGTCCGCGATGGCGTATGCTGCATGTGCTGGAGATATCCCGGAGCATCTCGCGCCCTATTGGGGACGAGACATGACGGCGAGCGAACTGCTCCGGGCGACAGACCCCGGGAGTTTGTCCCTCTTGCCGCGGAATGGGTGGGACACTCCGGTGACCTGGGGCGGGAACGGTCAGATGCATGCCCGCCCGATCGAAGCTGAAACCGAGATGGAACCCGGACCTGAGTTCGATCTCAGCCTTGGCGTCGATTCGGTGTCCACGGACAGCGGAGCGGAGACGGAGAGCCTGCTGACGGAGATCCTTGTCAATTGCACGTACAAGTTCACGACAAACGGTCTGAGTGTCTATCATGGCGCGTCGAACACGGTCGCATGGCCGCTATTCTACAGGATACCCTACATGTTTGTGGCAACGTATCTCATGGAGAATGGCTTCGTTATCAACTGCATCGGATGACGGCTCGAACGTCTGGCGGGTGACGTGCAACGATACGGTGACGGTTGCGGGCGGTGCGACCTATCAAGCAACGAGCTACCACTACGTCGAGTTCCCGCCGGGGTATATGCCGCCGAGTGAATTCGTGGTGCTTGTCTCCCCCACGAAGTGGGTCGGCGGCTAGGCTTCAGAAACTGCGGCGAATCTGTCGTCTACGGCGATGTTGCATCACGGATGTTGTCGAGATGAAACGCGAGCGATGTGCCTCGTGTTCCGCCCTTTGGAGTAGACCGCTCGCGGCGATCAACAAGCAGCTGCACCACGGCGATTGCTTCGATCTCTGCGGCTGCCATCGAGAAACCCTGGCGGAAGCTCAAGTAGCCATCGAGCAGCGCATCTCGAAACTCTTTGTAGGCGTCACGCTTGCCGAGGAAGCGGCAAGCTGTACCAAGATCTTCCAGCGGATGGCCAATCCGGCAACCGGAGAACCCGATTAATCCTGCATCGCCTTCGTGAAACAGGTAGTGCTCCTGATGGACGGCGCCGTGAATCATTCCTTGTTCGGCGGGGTTGCAGACGCGATCGATCGCGTCAACGATCTGCGGCATGGCTTGCTCCCCCGATTCTTTCACGGCGCTCGGGAGCCCGTCCCACGCGGATCTATCCTGCAGCGACTCACTCAACCTGATGATGGACGGGACTTCGACTCTGTCTGGCCCCGGACGCTCAACCGGATCCATCAGGTTTTGCAAAAACTCCATTGGCTACAAATGCTTTTTTACTTCGGCAACAA
>CAZJLO010000085.1:0-5597 GCA_964547105.1 uncultured Thermotogae bacterium | reverse complement strand
TACGCTCTGGCAAGCGGGTAGGAGACGGTGTAGTCGTACTTGCCATGGAAGAAATAGACAGGTAGGTTAAGCGTTTGCACTTCTTGTGTTAGATCCGTGGCAATCAGCGTGTCCCACAAGATTCTGTCCGAAGAAAATTTGCCTCGCCAAATGGCGAACTTCTCGCCCAATGTGTACTCTCGGCACAGCCAGGATGCCAGGAAGACCCCAGTCATCACCGACCTCATATCACGTGTCGTGCCAACGCCAAGGCCGTGCATTGCCCGGTCACGCACTCTCATGTACGAAGCGGGTAGCGGGATCGCCATGGTGGGCGCTGCTGCTTCCAGCTGCTGCACCATCCTCGTGTTTCCGATCTGTGTGTACTGCTGGAGCATGTATTCGTGCGACAGGATTTCGGATTCGAGCTGATACGACATCTGCCCGACGCCAACGTAGGCGTAGTACAATTCGGGCGCACGGGCAGCCGCCTGGATTCCAATCAGACTCCCCCCCGAGTGGGCCATCAGGAAGATCTTGTCCCTGTGGAAGCGGTTACGAAGATAATTCGTCACCTCAAGCGTGTCCGATATTGCCTGCTCCAGCGTCATGGTCTCGGGAGGGATGCCCGCGTGGTATGAGAGTCCTGCACCGCGCCGGTCCCACCAACAGACCGTGAAGTCCTGTTCCAGACCGGTGGGATAGTTCTGTGTCAGAAAATACTCGGGCATGGCCGTCCCGCCATGGAGGAAGAGCAGCACCGGATTGTCGACATCTCTTCCCATGATGAACATCCCTTGTTGCACACCGTTGATGTTCACGTGAATCTTCTCTGAGATGCTTCCTGCGAGCACCTCTCCGTCCTCGTCCAAGAAAGGCCTCGGCTTTCCGGAGCTGAATGCCAGCAGTACGCCCAAGAGAATGAGTACGGCCCCCAAAGGAATCGAGACGATGTTCAATGCGACGCGCCCTCCTGACCCAACTCACCCGACGCACTCCTCCTGCTGTTGGGCAGAGGTTTTGCAGCAGTTGAAATCATGCACGGGCAACGGGATGCTGCGGGTACTTTAATCCAGAAGGAACCAGCCATCCACTGGCACATGCTGCACGGTCTTGAGTCTGCGCCGGAAACATCACAGCAGGCACACCGCCGCCGTGGCGCCCATGCCAGCCCTTGGTTCAGTCTGTTTCCTTGTCGTCCGGGGGAGAGATACCTTCTCTGTCGGGGGGGCGCCCGGGGATCCTTTGTCTTCTCGGTCGTGCCGTGCAGCAACGCATCATGTGCATCACGCCGCAGCGTTCTCGAACGTCGATTCTCGGGATGGTGCTTCCATCATCTGAGCCGATCCAGACTTCGCTGTCCGAGCTTCCTGTTTCAGCTGGACGAGAGAACCCGAAGGGCATCGGCTCCTCGGGTTCCGTATGGGATACCAGCTGGTGGAGCCGGTGTGAACGATTGGAGAACTCGTGACCCGGCTCAGCTAAGAAGTCCGGATTGTTCCTTCGAAGCCTCTGCTCATGAGGTATCCACCCGCCGCAAACCGCTTGAGAAACGACTCAACGATGAGGCGATCCCCTTCGGAGCAGCACGGGCCAAGCATGACTTCCATCTCTCTAGCGCCTCCGGTGCCAAGCGAACATCAAACCAGGCAAATGGCGGCTCACTGCCTTCAAGAAGGCAACGCGGCATGTGGTTGAGCAGTTCCTTCTCGTAGTTGTTCCGCGAAGGACCACCGGCTGGAATCTGGTCGGCCGTGGCTGGTCAAGGCTTGCACGCCCATGTGGTGGAACGCGTGAGCGAGAGCATCCACACCGAAGAACGAATCGTGCATGTCGAGAACACTGATGAAGACGTCCCGCCCGTGGAAGAAGTCGCCGTTAGGCGTCAGCGGTGAAGTGGACACGAGCGGCAACTTCCGCACCGAGAGGGAGGAAGGCGACGGCCTTCGTCTTAGCGGCCGCGAAGTCGATCGAGCGGTACTGGGTGGCAGTCTACCTGAGTAGGTTTGGTTCACCCGCAGCCCGCCTGAAGACGTTCTCCAAGATTTGCATGATGGGAGTCTGGGCGACTGGCTCGTTGCTTAGGAGATTCAGCAACAAACAATGCAGACCATCGCGATCGAACTCAGGCCAGCGAGAGTACGCGCCTGCCCACGCAGATATCGTCTCTGCCTGCAGCAAGATTGACACGAACGCCTCTGTCGGGAGCTCGCCATTGGAGACTGTGTAACGAAGTCGAGACTCTTGGAGAAGCTCTTCCGACGAATGTCAATCATGACGACCGCCTCTCTCCACAACGACTGAGACCGTCGGTCTGTTCACTGCCGACCTGATGCCGCGAGCCTAGTCGCTCGCGGCCGGAATCTGGATCGGTCTGCCGGGGGCCGGTTCCTTCGGAGGCACGGAGTCATAAGTTGCGGGATCAGTGAGGGGCTGGCGGACTACGGAAGCGACACGTGTGCCTCAGCGGCGAGTTCACTCTCATGCTGTACCCGTAGCGTTCATGTGCCGGGGGCCAGATCCGCGATCACGTCCGTGTACTCGATTGCGCCTGTGCAGGTCAGATAGGCGCCCGGCTGTGTGACCGCACCAACCGAGATGTCGGCCGCATCGATTTCGTTCTCGGTGGCGCACCGAGCATCCCCCCCGCGCGAAGAGGAGGACGACTTTGGTCTCTGAACGCCAAAAGACAGCCCTGAAGAAGCACCGTGGCGGCAATGAGAAGCGCGCCCGCAGTTAAGGTGTCGGCTGAGAGACCTCTTTCCTGAGTTTGGCACGGTGATCAACACCTCCCGCCTGTCGGTTGGCGGTGTGTTCCGTTGTTGTGGCACGCAAGCAGCCGACCTTGGATGAGCATAGGCTTGGTCAGGCTCGGTGAACCGAGCGAAGCGGATTCGAGACCTACGTTTCGACAATGGATGAATGCATGGTGGATGAAACTGGGTCAGCCCGCCGCAGTGGCCTCAGGTCTAAGGGGATATGGGCGGCGGATCCATGGTGCGTAGGAGCGGGAGGTGGGTCAAGTGGAGTACAGGTCGCACGCCGGTCTGGAGGTTTCGGAGATTGGCATCGGATGCTACGGCCTGAGCGGGGCGTACGGTGTCGAGAACGTAGACAAGTACGCGGACGCGATTCGGGCTGCACACAACCTTGGCGTGACGTTCTTCGACACAGCAGAAGCGTACGGGAAGGCGGAAGAGGTTCTGGGCAGAGCAGTCTCGCCGTTTCGGCAAGAGGTGCGGATTGCGACGAAGGTGGGGGTTCGCGAAGAGCTCAAGCCGAATCTGTCTGCAAGCTACATCAAGGATGCCTGCGAGCGGAGCCTCTCCCAGTTGGGGACGCACTACATCGATCTGTATCAAGTCCACTTCGACGATCCGGAAACACCCATTGACGAGACGGTCGACGCGCTCGAGTGTCTCCGGCAGGATGGAAAGATCCTCCAGTACGGACTTGGGCACCTGCCAGCGGCGAGGATTGAGGAGTACTTCAAGGTGGGCCACCCCTTCTCTTTGCTGATCGAGCTGAGTGCGGTCGCTCGGGGTGGACACACGTCGATCACTCCGCTTTGCGAGAAGGCAGACGTCGGCGTCATCGCGTTCAGTGTCACCGGCCGAGGAGCTCTCACCGGGAAGATCAACGCCGCAACGCAGTTCGCCGAAGGAGACATTCGACGGATCGACCCGCTCTTCCAGCGTGAGCGATTCGAGTCGGCGCTGCGTGTGGCCGATCTGCTGGGCGAGATCGCGGCCGAATACGGACGAACACCGGTTCAGGTAGCGATCTCTTGGGTGCTGTCGAGGCCGTCTGTCCTCTGTGCGCTGACGGGGCCGTCATCCTCGGACCACTTGAAGGAGAACGTTGCCGCCAGCGGCTTCCGGCTCGATGATGAGCACTTGCGTCGAATCGACCAGTTTCTCGCGAAGGAAGACTTGCGCTTGCCGGAGGAGATGGGGCAGGCAACCCGAGAGATCCTCGCGCAGAAGGACCTCGCCGACGCCGAGACGGCCATCGAGGATCTCGTCTACGCCTTGGAGAGCGCGCATCATCTTGGCTGGGTTGAGGAGAAGGATCTCATCCCGATCGTCCGCGACCTCCTGCCTTTGCGCAAGAAGCCGAGAGGAGAGGGCGTCAACCATCTGCTTCGCGATATCCAGGCGCGCCTGGCTGAGGTTGTGAATCCTCCAACCTGAAGGGGAGGAGTCCGCGAAACGACGGCACGCGTTGTTCTCCTAGGAAGGTTCCTGCGTGCGGTCCTGCCCCGAGTCGTTCGATCTGAAGACAACGGGGAACGAAGGAGAAGCCATGCAAAGGCATATCGAGCTCGCGGAGATCGGCAGGTGGGAGACCGTTCCTCTCCGGGACACCGGATCCGATCGCAGGAGCGCTCCCTGAGCGGCGTGGGAGGGTGGCTCGTGCGTGAGCGCGGCCGGGTGATCGCTTGCGTTCGAGCGGTGTACGAACGGGAGGATGATCCGGGCGGCGGGGTTGAGGCCATCTGTCCAGTCCCGCAATGGTGTTGACACATTAGGCCTCCTCGTGACGTTGTTCCCGGACGGCTCTCCAGAAGATTCCGGAGGATGTGCGACCCTTGGTTCGGGAGCCCTGGTAACATCGCTTGAAGTTGTAGAACCCGATGAGGGATGCGAGGGAAGTCTGGAATTGGGAATGTCATCTGAAGCCACGCAGCCGAACCGTGACACAATGCGTTTAATCCTGTAGCTGTTCCACGCGGATGCTCCAAGCCCCATCGGCGTATTTGACGTCCAACATGTACCAACCGGCGGTCTCGATGTGTACCGATGTTGAGCCTGAGAACTGCCCGATCTCGTTCACGAGAAGCTCTACCTCGTCAGCGGTTTCATCTTCCAGCCAGACGATGAAATTTCTCTCACCTTGATGCTCCAGCGCGACGATTGCTGCGCCTGGTCGTAGCCGGAACAGCTCGGTCACGGTTGGCGTTGTGCCGTTGAATTCCTGTACGGCCTCAAACTGCGGTGTAGGAGAGAACGAAGAGCACGCTGGCAGCAAGAACACACACGCAAGAAGCACCAGTACCCGAATCGTCCGTATCGGTCTCATGGTGATCACCGCATAGAACATAACACAAGAAAACAGTGCGTCCTAATCCGATGTTCTCCCTGGTCACGGCTCATCTGCTACGCCCTATGGGTAGCTGGGTCTGCGAGGGGGGCATCCAACTTGATCTTACGTTCTGCACGTATCCATACCTGGGGAACGATCTCTACGATTGGGCTGCCTGGCAGGCAAGTGGGCTGCCTACGGATCCTGGTTCCGCACAACAAAGAACCCGAAGGGCTGATTGCTCTTCGGGTTCCGTATTGGATACCAGCTGGTGGAGGTGGCGGGAGTCGAACCCGCGTCCGAAACTCGCTTGGGTCGGCGTCTACAAGCTTAGCGTCGCGATTTAATGTCGGGAATAGGCCTCCCGCGACCAGGATGCATCTTCCCCAAGCCCTCTAAGGTTCACCATGAGGCCGAAGGCACACGTTCATGGGATACCCGCGTCGTTGACGCCCGATCGAAGTCCACGGGAAACTCCGTCAGACGGCTCCTCCTAGTTGTAGGAAGGAGCTGCGTATGCGTAATCCGCAGTT
>CAZJLO010000084.1:0-5658 GCA_964547105.1 uncultured Thermotogae bacterium | reverse complement strand
TCCGCATAGAGCGGAAGCTACCGCTTCCGCATAGAGCGGAAGCTACCGCTTCCGCATAGAGCGGAAGCTACCGCTTCCGCGTAGGATTAGAGCGTACCTGGTTGTGGGGGTGCCGAGCATCCGGGATGTCGTGGAGATCCGGGAGTCGATGGAGCGCCACGGAAAAGCGGAAGAACGGAGTGGTGTGAGATGCGGACCTCATTGAGCTTTGCCGGCGTCTGCAAGAGCTTCCCTTCTCCTCGTGGGCGGATGGTCGTTCTTGACGGGGTGACGCTGGAAGTCGATGGCGGTGGTTGGACCAGCCTGGTCGGGCCGTCGGGGTGCGGCAAGACCACACTGGCGAGAATTGCCGCCGGAATCCTTGCTGCCGATGCGGGACAGGTGCAGGTCGGGGGAACGAATGCCGAGCGGTCGAGCAGTGTGGCCTATATGCCGCAACATGACACGCTGTTTCCGTGGCGATCTGCGCTTGAGAACGCGACCCTGTCCGCGGATGTGGATGGGCGCTCTCGTTTCCAGGCACGGTCTGAGGCGCGGCGGTTGTTAGTGAGATTCGGCCTGGGAGGGTTTGAGGATCAGCATCCGTCGACGCTGTCCGGTGGGATGCGACAGAGGGTTGCTCTCATCCGAACGTTTCTCACCCGGAGGGATATTCTCGTGCTTGATGAGCCGTTCGGAGCACTCGACGCGCTGACGCGAGCAGGACTTCAGCAGTGGCTGAGCACGGTGTGGATGGAGCTGGGACATACGGTCCTGTTTATTACGCACGATGTCGAGGAAGCGGTCCTTCTCTCCGATCGAGTCGCTGTCAGCTCCCCGCTGCCAGGAAGGATCCGGACTGAGATCCAAGTGGACCTCCCCCGTCCCCGGTCCCGAGTCAGCGCGGAGGTCACGGCGTACCGGGCCTCGTTGATCGAGTCGTTGTCGGAGGGAGGGATTCGTTGAACGAATTGCGGCGGTGGCTGGCCCCGGTAGTTCTGTTGTTGCTCGTGCTGGCCGCGGTGGAGACGTATGTCCGGCTGGCGGCGGTGCCGGCGTACATCTTCCCTCAGCCAAGTGCGGTGTTTGTCGAGCTTGTCAGATCGCTCCCCGATCTTGCCGGGCACGCTCTGGCGACGATTGCCGAGACGGTGATCGGGCTGGCGATCGGGGTCTGCGCCGGAATCGGGCTCGCGGTCCTGATCGTGATGTCAAAGACCGTGGAACGAGCTGTGTATCCGCTGATGATTGCCACCCAGATGGTTCCCGTGTTTGCCATCGCCCCGCTGTTGGTGGTTTGGTTCGGGTATGGGATTTGGTCCAAGGCGGCGACGGCGGCGCTTCTTGTCTTCTTTCCGGTGGTTGTAGGGATGGTGGACGGATTGCGCTCCCCCACGGAGGATCAGCGCGATCTTCTTCGTTCGCTCCGGGCGAGCCGCTGGCAGACCCTGCGGTTGCTGGAATTGCCGGCAAGTGTTCCGGCATTCTTCTCGGGACTGAAGGTTGGTGTGACTCTTGGCGTGGTTGGAGCGACGATCGGTGAGTGGATCGGAGCACAGCGCGGCCTCGGGCATGTCATGGTTCAAGCAAATGCTTTGCTCAAGCTGGATAGGGTGTTTGCGGCGATTGTTCTACTGACAGCAGTCGGGTTGTTGCTTTTTGGGCTGGTTCGCATAATCGAACACAGGGTCCTCGCCCGCCGGGGGTGAGGAGCCGAGGAGTCCGGATGATTCAGAAGAGACGAGGGGGATGGATCGCGTTGGCCGTTGGCTTGGCGATTTTCTCGTGTTGCGCAAGCGCTGAGCCGATACGGGTCATGCTCGATTTTCAACTGAATGCGAATCATCTGCCGCTGGTGATCGCCGAAGAAAAGGGGTTGTTCGAGGCGGCGGGACTTGATGTCGACCTGCTTGTGCCGACATCGGCAAGTGATCCGGCAAAGCTGGCCGCGGCAGGGATTGTGGAAGTCGCACTGACCCCCCAAATCAACTACATGATCGCTCGGGATGCCGGTCTTCCCGTCATGGCGATCGCCGCGCTGATCGGCCATCCGCTTGGAGGACTGCTGGCGCTCGAAGACAGCGGAATCGTCACCCTTGCCGATCTTGCTGGCGGCACAATCGGCTACTCGTTGGATCCGCTAGAACCTGTGCTTTGGCGAACGATGCTCGCCGCCGCGTGCGTCGATCCGTCGGCGGTCGATCTGGTTCACGTCGGTATGAACACCGTGGCCGCCTTGTTGACGGGGCAGGTCGATGCGATCGGCGCGTTTCGCAATGTGGAGATGTTTCATGTCGCGAACTACGGCTTCGAGCCGGTGTTCTTTCCTCAAGAGCAGTTTGGCGTCCCGCAGACGATGGAAGTCATCTTCATCGCCGGCGAAAGCGTGCTCGAGGACCGCTCCGACGCTCTGGAGCGATTCTTCGCCGTGATCGGTGATGCGATGGCTTGGATGGAAGCGTTCCCTGTGGAGGCGGAGGCTCTTTTCTTTGAAGCCCATCCGGAACTGGAAACCGATGTCGAGCATCTTTCGCTGGCGGCGACGTTGTCCCTGTTTGCCGCCGACATGCGCTTGGGGGGCGATCAAAGCTGGCGTGATCTGCACCGGTATTTGGCTGAGCACGGGCTGATCGAGATGGAAAGCGGCGCCGAAACGTGGTTCACGGAGCGGTTCCTTCCGGACGCGGAATCGTGATGGGAAGACGGATCAAGATCCAGGACGAAGGAGCAGATCGTATGAACCGTTCGCGGATGGGACGACTTGAGGTGATCACGGGGTGCATGTTCTCCGGCAAGACGGAAGAGCTGATTCGCCGCTTGGAGCGGGTGCGGATTGCCAAGGGGCGGATCTGCCTGTTCAAACCGACGGTCGATGATCGGTACAGCCAAAGCGCTGTCGTGACCCACTATGGCCGCGAATTTCACGCGCTGCAGATCGAAGCGGGCGAAGAATCGGTGGAAGCACTGGCCGCGGCGGCAGGGACGCGGCAGCTGGCTTCGGCTTCGGTGGTTGCGTTCGACGAAGGGAACTTCTTCTCCGATCAATTGCCGGCTTTGTGCGAAGAACTGGTCGGGATGGGCAAGCGGGTGATTGTTGCCGGTCTCGATCTGACCTTTGCCGCGGAGCCGTTCGGTGCGATGCCGATGCTGATGGCGCTTGCCGACCGGGTGGACAAGCTGGAGGCGGTGTGCGCCAAGTGCGGCGCCCCGGCCACGCGCAGTCAGCGGCTCATCGACGGGCATCCGGCGCCGGTTGATGATGATGTGATCGTCGTCGGCGGTCTCGGCGCGTACGAGGCGCGCTGCCGGGACTGCTACGAGAGCGGCTGACCAGTCCTGGTTGCGAACGACGCTACAGCTCGATCCGCACTCCGTCTTCGCAGAGGTGGAGCCGATCCAAAGCGCGATCTTGAGCCGATGGCGTGCCCGACATATGAGTCGCGAGCAGGCGGGTCTCCGGCGGCAGGTGATCGAGCAACCAATGGATGTCCGCTGCGTCGAAGTGGCCGCCGTTATCGCCGGTTTCTTCTCCGGTGTGGGTGAACTCCGTGATCACCACATCGGCACCGGCGACCAACTGCAGGACGGCCTCGCATCGACCGGTGTCCCCGGTGAACGCAATCAGGCGGTCCCGTATCTTGAAGCGAAAGCCGAACGAGAGCATATCGTAGTGCGTCATCCGCACCGCATCGAATTCGAAGCCGCCGGCGTCGTAGCTTCCGTCTTTGGCGACTTCGATGAAGCTCACCGGGTCTTCCGCCGGGAATCCGCGGTCGCACAATCCCGGCCACGCAAGGTGACACAGCTGTTTCATCATCTCCTCAAGCCCTGACGGACCGATGATGTACAGCGGCTCGGAGCGGTCGTGTGTGTAGCGATAGTGCAGCAGTAGGAACGGCAACCCGAACGAGTGATCCGCATGAAGATGACTGATAAACACACGGCGGATCAGCGTCAGATCTTTGTGCAGGCGGTGCAGCTGTGGGACCGCAGTTGGGGGGAGGCCGAGGAGCGTGGTGTCGTCAATCAGGAGCGAACTCCACAGACGCTCGCCGCCAAGAGCCGAGCCCGAGCCAAGACACGTCACCGAGAGCGGATTCATCGTCGGATTGGGGCTAGGAAGGACCGGCTTCCCGAAGCCGACGGACAAGCTCCTGAAGCATTTCCATCGCTACGTCGGGGTGGGAGGCAATGAGGCTCTTGAGAGCCCAGGGTGTCAGAATGAGGCAAGTCGTGTCCGCGGCGGCGACGACATCTGCGTTTCGCGGTGCACCGGACAGCACGCTCATCTCGCCGAAGAATGCGCCGGCTCCAAGGTGAGCAACTTTGCTTCCTCCCTTGAGAACATCAGCGCTTCCCTGAAGAATCAGGTAGAAGCCCACGCCCTGATCGCCTTCGCCGACCATCTTCTCCTCGGCACTGTAGGCGCGCTCGGTCGCCGCAGTGAGAATCGCGTGGAGCCCTCTTTCGCTGACTCCACCGAACAACGGGGTCGCCTTGAGAAGATCCATTGCTTGATTCCGATCCATGTCTTGTCTCCTTCGCTCGGTGTTGCTCGAATGGGGCGATGATATAATGCCATAGCTCATCGATGCAACACGGATGCAAAGGGGATCATCACGATGTCGTGGAGCACGACCCTCAAGAACCGACAGAGAATTCGTGCACAACTCGAGAGCGGAGAAGGAATCGCTGTGATGTTCAGTGACATCCGCGGCTTCTCGAGCTTTACGGCTCGCGCGGGAGACGATGCCGCCTCCAGGCTTTCACAACGTCACGTTCGATTGCTGCGCGATCGCATCGTGCAGGGGGGCGGTGTGCTTGTCAAGACCCTTGGGGACGGAATCATGGCCGCGTTTGCGAATTCGGACGAGGCCGTCGATACGGCGGTCGGCGTGCAACGGGCCATCCGAGTCGAGAACCAGGCTGCGCGCGGAGACGAGGACATCGATGTCGGAATCGGGATCTCGTTCGGCAGCCCGGTTATGATGGATGGAGACCTGATCGGGCATGCCGTCAATCTTGCGCAGCGCATCTCCAGTGAGGCCAAGGGAGGGCAGATTCTTGTATCGCAGCCGATCTGCGAGCGATATGGTGTGAGCGATGAACTGAAGACGATTCCCGTTGGCCAGCGATCTCTTCGTGGGATCGGAATGGAAGCGTTGTACGAGATTGTGTGGTTGCGAGAGATCGCCCGCGTTACCGACAGCCATGATTTGCTGACATTGATCCTGACGGAGCGCGACACGGTGGTTCTGGAACCGGCGAAGACGCTTCATGAGACGTCTTCGCAGGAGTCAGGCGAAGGGCGATGGAAAGCGCTGCTGCGAAGGTCGAGGCACGGGGGGGCGGCCGAGCGGATTCGCGAAGCAATCGCCCTGGAGCGAGAGCACCCGATCGATCAACTCGGCATCTCGATGCGTGGCGACAACCTCGCTGTGCAACTCGCGGGGACGGAGTTCGTTCTTTACGGCGTCGAGCCGGAAAGCGCGGCGCGGTTCATCGCCGCTTTCAATCGAGCTCGCGATGCGGGCAGCGGAGCGATGTAGCCGGACGGGTTGGCGGTTGGAGTGGTTTTGAATCGACAAGAGTGATTCCCTAGAATCGCGGAAAAGATCATCATGGAGGGGGCCGAACAAGGATGGGAAAGCAGGAAGTTCTCGAAAGCACGCTCAAGCA
>CAZJLO010000083.1:0-5758 GCA_964547105.1 uncultured Thermotogae bacterium | reverse complement strand
ATCAGATCGTCATCCGAGTCCACGCCGCGGCGCTGCACGCCGGCGATGTGTTCATGATGCGGGGCGTGCCGGTGTTCACCCGATTGGTTGTCGGCTTCCCCAAACCCAGAGGCTACGTGCCGGGGTACGATGCCGCCGGTACCGTGGAAGAGGTGGGGAGGGGCGTAACCAGGTTCCGCCCCGGCGACAACGTCTACGGCTCGATCAGCCGAACCTGTGCCGAGTACGTCGTCACCTCGCAAAGCAAGGTCGAACAGATGCCGAACGGCCTCCCGTTCGAGCAGGCCGCCGCCGTTCCCACATCGGCGATCGCGGCGCTGCACGGCATCCGCGATGCCGGCAAGGTGAGGGAAGGGCAAACGGTGTTGATCAACGGAGCATCGGGTGGCGTGGGCACGTTCGCCGTGCAGATCGCCAAGGCGTACGGCGCCGAGGTCACCGGCGTGTGCAGCACACGGCATACAGAGATGCTCCGCTCGATCGGCGCCGACCACGTTATCGACTACACCCGGGAAGACTTCACCCAAGGGAACGCTCGCTACGACGTCATCCTCGACAACGTTGCCAATCACCCACTTCGCGCCTGCCGACGCGTCCTCACGCCACGCGGCAAGCACATCCCCAACAGCGGGAATGCCGGCATGCCCTACATCCTCAAAACGCGATGGGTTTCGATGTTCGTCAAGCAGCAAGGAAGCGGTTACTTTGCGACCACCAAGCCCGGCGACCTGGTGGAGCTCCGCGAACTCATCGAACTCGGCAAGCTCACCCCGGTGATCGACCGTGTCTATCCGCTCGCCGAAACCGCCGAGGCGTTCGCCTATCTCAACGAAGGCCACGCCGGCGGCAAGGTCGTCATCGCCGTCGGCGAGTAGCGCAGCACACGAAGGAGGCCGTCGGATCATGGTGAGCACAAGAATCACAGTGGCCGGAGTCTGGGTGGCGTTGATGCTGACCTACCTACTGGGAGACGTCATCCGCGTCTTCGCCGGCGACTTCAAGGCCGGGGAGATGGGCGGCGGCCAGGTGACTAGCCAATGGGTGTGGCTCGGAGCGGCGTTGCTGATGCTGATCCCGATCGTCATGGTGGTTCTGACCCTGATGGTTCCGTACCCCGCGATCCGCTGGATCGGCATCGCTGCCGCGGGAATCTTGTTCCTGTTCAACGCCGCCTCCGTGCACACCTATCCCGGCCTCTACGACAAGGTGTTGACCGTCGTCGGGCTGGGCTTCAACGTATTAACGATCTGGCTTGCCGTAGCCTGGAAAACAGTGACCTAGGACTGGGTGAAGTGAGGGGATGTCGCGAGCGCAAGGATTCGATGATTCGAGAATATTGCTCTGGCACCATTCCCCAAAGGCAGGGACAGACGATACAGAGACAGGGATTCAAGTATGAGGCCTCGTACCTTGAGTGCCGAAAGCTGACCCATGAGGTACCTCTTGACAAGCATTTTGTTCGCTGTTAAGGTCTGTTCGCGTAACGCGAACATTATTAAGGAGCGAACATGACCGTCGGAGGAAACCTTGTGCAGCAGTGTGTGGCCGTCCTGCGCGCCATCCTGCAATCCATGTCGGCTCGAACGATTCAGCAGTTCCTCAACCTGCCACATGGCGTAGACGCGGTCTGCGAGATCTTCCTGCCTGACCGTTCGGGGTTTCGGCTCTGCGCAGTCGTTCGCAGGGGCCTGAGGCCGGCGACGCTCCCGCAGTTACTCGAGCGGATCGAGGTCACCGCTGCTGTTGGGGACTGCGATCAAGTCATCGTCTTCACCGACTATGTCCCAGCGCCACTGGCTGAGTCGCTTCGCAGGCAGAGGGTCAACTTCGTCGACACCACCGGGAACGCGTACCTGGCAGGTCCCGGTCAGATGTCGGTCTTCCACACCGGGAATCCCCCACCACGAAGACCGGCAACCCGGGGACAGTACTTCACCGCAGCCGGTGCAAAGATTCTCTTCTTTCTTCTTCAGCATGGCCCGAGGATCCCCGCCACCTACCGCGACGTGCAGACAGCCACAGGTGTCTCGCTCGACAAGATCTCGAAGGTATTCAACGAGCTGGCACACGACAAACTGCTAATCGCCCGGACGCGCGGGGATTACGAGATCCTCGATGCCGAGACGCTTCTCGATCGCTGGGTGGGTACGTTCGCCGCCAAGCTCGAGCGAAAGATCCTCCTCGGCGAGTACAAGGCGCCCACAAGCGATGACTTCCCCGCGCTGATAGACCTGATGAGAGCCGCCATGCTCCCCACCGTGATCGGTGGTGAGGTTGCCGCAGGCTGGCTCACAGACTACCTCCGTCCCGGTGCCCTGCGTCTGTACATCCCCGAAGACGCGCAAGAGGCGGTGCAAAGGAGGCTGAGGCTTGCTCCGGCTCGTGACGGGAACATCGAGTTGTGCAAGGCGTTCGCCGCTGATCTGGGCCAGCCAATCGACGAACACGGCGTCCTCATCGCGCATCCGTTGATTGTCTACGCCGAGCTGATGGCGGGAGATGACGTTCGTCTGGGTGAGACCGCGCTTCGGCTGAAGGAACGACACCTCCCATGGATCGCGTAGACCGTCTCGGACCGCGCCTTGCAGCCGACCTGTGCGCAGCAACCCGTGCGCTTGCGGAGGCTGGGATCCCGTATGCCGTCATCGGAGCCAACGCGCTCATTCTCCAAGGCATCGTTCTGCCGCGAACCACGCGAGATCTTGATTTGGTTGTGGTTGTAGAGGGAGGGCTCGACAAGCTTCGCGGCATTCTGGAAGCCAACGGCCTTCGCTCGACACGCATCTCTCACCGGTTCGTGGCCGGCGCGGGGACCGAGGTGGACATCCTTCCGCTCTCTCCCCAGCCGGGCACGATCATCGAGTTCCCCGACGACGAGTGGATCAGCTCGGTGGGCTTGGCCGAGGCCGTTCGATGCGCGGAAGAGATCGAGAGCGGGGAATGCACCCTGCGCGTCGCCAGTCTGCCGATCCTTGCCGTGATCAAGGTCCATGCCGCCACGATTCGTGTGGGAGACCGCGACCTTCCGGACGCGCTTGCCATCATGGAGCAGTACGAAGTCCACGAAACACGGCGATTCGAGGTGGATTACCAGGCGGCTCCTGAGCTTGTTTGGGAGACGGCCGGGGCGTTTCTGCTCGGATGTGATGCAAACTCGATGCTGGACGAGATGACATACGAACGACTGGAGCAGGCAATCCAAACGTTGCTTGAGGATGCCAGGATGGGCGCCGACCAGGCGTGGGGTCAAGAGAGAGCGCCGCTCCTGCGCGCATTCCGCTCTGGACTGGCGACACGTCTCTCCGACGAAGACTGCTAGCGCGGAGCGACGAACCCGCCGTCCGACCCTGCGCGACCTCGATGTCAAAGGACAGGTTCTGTCCCCGGAGGCAGAGCTGAAAGCTTCCAAGATTCAAACATAAAGCTCTGACCCAGTCCCAGTCCCTTTCAGCTCCCTCAATATGTTCAAGTGCGACGAAGAGCGACTGCTCCTGGACAAATTCACCATTGTCGAGCGCGACCGCACACGTCGCGTCTTCAATTGGCTGCAGCATCTGGCGCGGGGTCAGATGCTGTATGGAATCCGTCAACGGCCGTTTCCGTACCTGAGCAGCTTGATCAACCCATCCTCCATCCGTAGGATGCCCGGGAAGCACAGAGACAGCATCTTGAGGCGGCGAGGGATACCATGGGAATCACCCTAGAAGAGATCAATCGTACGAACATCTGCAACATCGGTACGTGCGACGGCAGCTTCACCATTGATGCCAAGCTCGTGTTGCACGCAGAGAACGGCGACATTCGCTATACCATTGTCGATGTCCCGAGCACGACAAAGCACTACGGGAAAGACGACATCGACTACAGCACCTACATCGACAACCCGGATCGGATCGTCTTCCTCGCCTATGCCGACGGGCGCTTCGCGGGGCAGATCACGCTCCGCAAGAGCTGGAACCGATACGCCTGCATCGAGAATATCGCCGTGGACAGGCGGTTCAGGCGGCAGGGGATCGGTAACGAGTTGATCTCACAGGCCAAGCGGTGGGCACAGCAGTGGGGCCTGGCGGGGCTGATGCTGGAGACGCAGGACAACAACGTGAGCGCCTGCCGGTTTTACGAACGCTGCGGCTTCCGTCTGGGAGGCTTCGACACGCACCTTTACAAAGGCCTCGATCGCGACTCCGATGAGATCGCCCTGTATTGGTACCTGCGGTTCGAATAGATACGGCTTCCAGCATATCCTGAACTCGCGGGGAAGCCGCCAACGCGGATCGGGACGTGACGGAGGGAAGATGCAACACCGGCCGTATCAGGGAGTTGCAGACGTTGAGCTGCTGCAGGCGTTCAACGCAGCGGCGATCGCCAAGACCGATCACTGCGGGTACTTGCACCCCGGTGACATCCCCCACCACATCTTCAGCGGCAACAAGCACTGCGACCCCAGCGAACTCCTCCGCATCTGGGAGGATGAGCAAGGCGTGGCGGCGTGGGTTCTGATCGGACCACGGTACAAGGGCTACGACGCCCAGGTGAGGCCCGATCTTCGTGGCGGAGCGTTCGAGCGCGAGGTGCTCCGATTCGCCGATGCGCGGACGATGGAGCTGATGCACCGTCACGGAATCGAAGGCGACCGCCTGCTGGGCGATGCGTTCCGATGCGACACCGCTCGAATCAGACTCCTGACCGGGTTGGGATGGACGCGCGAGGACACCCCGCCGTACGTGCTCAACCGCCGGCCGCTTGCCGACCTGCCTGATCCTGGCCTACCCGATGGCTACCACATCCGCTCCGCCCGTGGGCTCGACGAAGCGGTTGCCCTGGCCGAGATCCACGTGGCCGCGTTCGGAGCCACCTGGACGTCGGAGCTGTATCGGCGCTACATGCAAGCTCCCGGCTATGCCGCCGAGCGCGAATACGTTGTGGTTGCCCCCGGCGGCGGCTTCGCTGCCTTCACCGTCACCTGGCACGATGATCTCAACCGAATCGGCCTCCTCGAACCGGTCGGCACTCATCCCGACCATCGACGCCGAGGCCTGGGCAAAGCTGTCGTGCTCCACGCCCTGCGCCGGATGAAAGCCTGTGGCATGACCTGGGCTACCGTCGCCGCTTTCCGAACCAATCAGGCCGCCTGTGCTCTCTATGCAGCCTGTGGCTTCACCCCTTGGCACCTCATCGATGACTACATCAAGCCGGTGCCGGGTCGGTGACACGGACTCGGAGAGTGAGATTCTCTTCGTTCCTGACCGTCTGCTGCCATTCTTTCTGCGGCCGTTCTCCCCGGCTTGAAGCTTGTCATCCTTCGACGATAGAGTTGCTCAAGTGCCAGCAAGGTTTGATCGAACACTCCACTCGCCGACAGGAGGACAGCATGCAGAAGAGACTGCACATTCTGGTCGCGGAAACCAACGCCGCTGATATCATGCTGCTCAAGCGCATCGCCGGCGATTGTGACGTGGAATGCGATCTGTATTTCGCTCGCGATGGGGAAGAGGCCCTCGACGCGTTTGCGCAGCGAGGCGGATTCGAAACCATGCCTATTCCGGACCTGATCCTGGTGAACCCCTACCTTCCCAAGCTCGACGGGTTGGAGGTGATGCGCAAAGCCAAGGAAGACGCACGTATTCGGCGGGTCCCGATCATCATTTTCACATACTCGGAGCGGGTCGAAGACTTGGTCCGGGCCTACGACTGCGGCGCGGCTTCCTACCTGCTCAAGCCGGTCGATCCGGAGCAGTTCAAGCAGCTCACAGAGACC
>CAZJLO010000082.1:0-5870 GCA_964547105.1 uncultured Thermotogae bacterium | reverse complement strand
AACTACGCCATCGTCTTCTCGGCCTATGGAATCGGCGCGATCCTTGGTTCGGTTCTGTCGGGAATGATCAAGGATGCCACGGGAAGCTACCTGCCCGTCTTTCTCCCGGTCATCGGATTGGCGGTGCTTGGCTTTGCGATCAGCGTGACATCGCTGAAGCCGCTGCAAAGCTAGTCACGTCAACGCACGGAAGCGGCGAGCGAACCCGCGGCGGCCATCCACTCGCGAACGCTGGCAAACACGGGAATGCCCGCCGCTTCCAACATCGCACTCATCCGGGTCGTGAAGGGTCCGCCGGCAGCACCGCAGACAATCGGTTTGTCGGCCTCCGCGCCGACCGCCGCAAGCCGATCGATGATCGACTCTTCGAGCCCCGCATCCTGGAACACGAACCACGGCATCACAATCGCCACATGGGGGTCGGCAAGGAGCGCCCGAATCCCGACCTCGTAATCGCAAGCCGTTCCCGAGCCGGTAACGTCCAGCGGATTGCCAACGATGAAGTGGGGAGGGAACACCGCTTGCATCGCGGCAATCGTCTCCTCGGCGAGACGAGGAAGGGCAAGGCCGTGCTCGGCAAGACGATCGAGGCCCTGCACCATCGGACCCGCTCCGTTGCCGATCATCGCGATCCCGGTTCCCGCTGCCTGCGGCTGCATGGCCCGCGCTTTCGCCGCCGCGAACAGCTCTTCCACACTGTTCACCACGATCGCTCCCGCCTGCGCCAATGCCCCCTCCCAGGCGCGGTACGTCCCCCCAAAGAAGCCGGTGTGCGAGACGGCCCCCGCCGCCCCCTCCGCCGATCGCCCTGCCTTGTACACGACCACCGGCGTCGATGGGCAAACCGCGCGGATTGCGTCGAGCATCTTGCGACCATTGGACGATCCTTCGAGGTAGCAGGCGATGACATCCGTCGCCGAATCCCGGCCAAGAAAGCGGATCAGGTCTCCCTCATCGACGTCAGCTCTGTTTCCAAGGCTGACAAAGCGGCTGATTCCGGTGCGAACGGCATCCTCGATCAGCGTTGCTCCGACCGTACCCGACTGCGTTATTACGGATACCCGCCCCTGCGGCGGCCGTGTCATGCGATCGTGCGGCTGGAAGAACGTATCCAGACGGGATTGTCCATCGAACACGCCAATGCAGTTCGGTCCGATCATTCGGACATCTAGTGCCCTGGCAAGCTCGGAAATCTCTCTCTCCAGAGCCCTCCCTGCCTCTCCCGTCTCCTTGCCACCGCCGGAGACAACCACCAGAGTGTTAACGCCGACTTCAGCGCAATCGCGGATCAGTGCGGGAATCGCCGAAAGAGGCGTGGCTGCGACAACCAACTCCACTGCGCCGGGAATCTCGCTCAGTCGACCGTAGCTTGTTCGGCCGAGGATCTCCCCGCGCTTGCGGTTCACCGGATAGACCTCGCCTGCATATTCCCCGGCAAGAAGCGAACCGAACACCGCATTCCCGACCTTCCCCGATATCGCGGACGCCCCAACCACCGCAACCGAGCGGGCGGCAAAGAACCGTTCGAGATGCTCCGTACGGATCGGGATCGCATCGGAGGCCGGGTGCGGCGATCCACCGGAAGATATCCAAACGGCTTTTGCATCAAGAACCACATGATCATTCCCGCGAACAAGGATCGGGTTGAGGTCGATCGATTCGACCACATCTCCGAGTTCCTCGGCAAGCCTCGCCGCGGACAGAACCCGTTCGACAAGCATCGTCTCCGATACCGGCAACAGCCCTCGGAAGCCGCGGAGGAGCCTGGCGCCCTTCAGCGAGCGGATCATTCCCACAGCGTCCGATTCCGAAAGCGGCACAGTTCGCACCTGCACATCGGCGATCAGCTCGGCGAGGATTCCGCCAAACCCAAACGTGATCGTTAGGCCAAGTTGGGGATTGCATTCGATCCCAAGGAGCAATTCGATCCCTTCCGAGCACTCCTTCTCGACGATCGTTTCCTCGACCCGGGTCCCAATCCGCGCCGCCGCTTCCTCCGTATGCATCGCGTCAAATGCGGTTCGCAGCTCGGCCTCGTTCCGCAGGTGAAGCCGAACCGCACCGGCTTCTGTCTTGTGCAGCAGCCCTTCCACCTGCGCCTTGAGCACCACCGGATACCCGATCGTCTCGGCGGCGCGCAACGTCTGTTCCATGGAATACGTCACGGCGCGCTGCGGAAAACGGAACCCATGAGCCTCAAGCCGTCCGTTCAAGTCGATCATCCTCGCCTCCTGCCCATCCAAGCCTGGCCGAGAGACTAGATGACACGCAAGGCCCAAGCAAGGCACGTTGGAATCGAAGATTTCGTGTTGTGTCGAGTGACGCAAGTCGGTAGGATCTGGCCGACATGTCAGACCATCTTGTTGGGGTCCTCTGCGGAGGCGATTCCCTGGAGCGCGACATCTCTCTTCGATCGGGACGCGCCGCATATGCGGCGCTTGTTCGACGTGGCCACGATGCTCGCCTGATCGAGCTTCCCGACCTCGATGCGTTCGTCCAAGCGATGCGCGGTATCGATGTGGCATTCAACTGCCTTCACGGCGGCCGTGGTGAAGACGGAACCATCGCTCTCGCCTTGGAGGCTCTTCGCATTCCGTACATCGGATCGGGTCCGATGGCAAGCTATCTTGCCATGAACAAAGCCCTTTCCAGACGGAGCTTCGCCACCCACGGAATCAGGATTCCGCCGGGATTCGCTTCCGATTCGACCACCGCGAGCATCCAGACCATCCCCAGGCGGATCGAGGAAGACCCGACGTTGACGTTTCCTCTCGTCGTCAAGCCGATCGATGGCGGATCAAGCCTGGATGTGTCGCTGTGCGAGACCATGTCCGCAGTCGAAGACCGCGTGCGAGAACTTGTCGATCGGCAACGTTCGGCGCTGATCGAGAAGTTTATCCCAGGCCATGAGATCACGGTGGGGATCCTCGAAGAAGACGACATGCCGCTGGCGCTGCCGGTGATCGAGATTCGCGGACCGTCCGCGATTTTCGACTATGAGACCAAGTACACGCCCGGCCGAGGCGAGTTCATCGTCCCCGCACCGATCCCGGCGGAGGCCGCGGAGGCATCCCAGCAGGCGGCGTTACGAGCGCATACGGCCCTGGGTTGCCGCGGATTCTCCCGCGTCGATCTTCGCCTCGGGAATGATGGACTGCCGTACGTGCTCGAGCTCAACGTCTTGCCGGGTTTGACATCGATCAGCGACCTGCCTCGGGCGGCCGGGGCCGCCGGAATCCCCTACGATAACTTGATCGAACGGATGCTGGCAACGGCATCGGTGCGAAAGGAGACCTCAAGATGAAGATCACCTGGGTTGGGCATGCTTGTTTTCTGCTGGAGGCACCGGAAGCCACGGTGCTCACCGATCCGTTCGACGCCGCCGTTCCCTACCCGCATTTTCCTGAGCAGCCTGTGAACGTGGTCACCATCAGCCACGATCATGCCGACCACAATGCGCTCGATCGGGTTGCCGGGCAGCCGATCGCTGTGCGTACACCAGGTGAACAGGTCGCTCAGGGAATGACGTTTCACGCGATTCCATCGTTTCACGACGACGCCCAGGGAGCGGCCCGCGGCAGCAATCTGATCTTTCGCTTCGAACTCGACGGGGTTCGGATCGCCCATCTCGGCGATCTTGGCGTCCAGCTGTCCCCGGAGCAAATCGCCGCACTCGACGGGGTCGAGCTTCTGTTCATTCCGGTCGGCGGTCACTACACGATCGGCCCCAAGCAGGCAGCGGCGATCATCCAAACGCTGCCGACGGTACGACTGGTAATCCCGATGCATTTCCGGACCGACGTGCTTGCCGATTGGCCGATCGGACCGGTGGAGGATTTCGCTCGAACCATGGACAATGTACGACAAACTGGCTGTTCGGCTGTCTCGCTGGATCGCGGGACACTGCCCGAAACTCTGGAGGTGTGGATCCTCAACTATGCCTAGGATCTCTGATCGAACCCGCAAACTCACCGGATCTCCCATCCGCCGACTGACTCCGTTCGCCATTGCGGCGAAGAAGCGGGGAAAGACGGTCTACCATCTAAACATCGGCCAACCGGACATCGCAACGCCGAAAAGCTTCATGGACGGCGTGCGCCACGTTCCAATCGATGTCCTGTCGTACAGCCCTTCCCTAGGCATCGCCGAGACAATCGACGCGTTCCTCGCCTATTACGAAGAGTGCGGCATCGCGCTCGAAGCACGGGACCTCTGCGTTACCGTAGGTGGCAGCGAATCGTTCGAATTCGCACTCCAAGTCGTGGCCAATCCCGGCGACGAGGTGCTCGTGCCCGAACCGTTCTATCCCAACTACATGGGGAAGGCCGTCATCAACAACCTCACCCTCGTCCCGATCACCACGCGGGCGGAGGACGGCTTCCACCTGCCTCCGATGTCGGAGATCGAGTCCAAGATCACCCCGCGTACGCGGGCGATCCTGTTCTCGAACCCCGCCAATCCGACCGGGGTCAGCTACACGCGCGACGAACTCCAGGAGCTGGCCAATCTGGCGTTGAAGCACGACCTGTACGTGATTTCCGACGAGCCGTACCGCGAACTCGTGTACGAAGGGAAGGCGACGAGCATCCTCTCGTTCCCCGAACTCGCCGAGCATGCCATCCTCGTGGACAGCATCTCCAAGCGGATTTCCGCTTGTGGAGCGCGAATCGGCGTTCTCGCCAGCCGCAACCACGATGTCATGGCCTCGGTCAACAAGCTGTCTCAAATCAGGCTATCGCCACCGTCGTTCAGTCAGTACGGATTGATCGCGTTCATGAACGATCCGGACCACCGCAGCACGATCCAGCAGATGGTGGAGAAATTCCACGGGCGTAGAGACACGCTATTCGCAGCTCTACAGACCCTTCCCAACGTGGTTTGCCGCAAGCCCGAGGGCGCGTTCTATATCTTTGTGAAGCTCAGCGAGCTTGACGATTCCGAAGCGTTCGCCACGTGGCTGCTGACCGATTTCGATCACAACGGCGATACCGTCATGATCGCCCCCGGTGCCGGCTTCTACGCCACCCCTGGGGTCGGGAACGACGAGTTTCGCGTGGCGTATGTCCTTGAAGAGGAGAAACTTGTCCGCGCCGTGGAAGTATTGAAGGCCGGATTCGAGGCCTACCTCGCGCGGTAAGAGGGAAAAGATGAAGGAACGGCTGGACAAGGTGATCAAGGCACGCCGGATCATCCGCAGCCGTTCCAAGGCCCAGCGGATGATCGCCGCGGGACGGGTGAAGGTCGATGGACGGATCCTCACCCGCCCCGGTCACCCGATCGATCCCGAAGCCGAAATCGAGATCCTGTCGTACGAACGGTACGTCAGCCGCGCCGGCGACAAGCTCGAGGCGGCGCTCGATGAATTCCGCATCGATCCATCCGGCCTCGTGTGTCTCGATGTCGGCGCCTCGACCGGTGGGTTCACCGATTGCCTACTGCAGCACGGCGCCAAGCGCATCCATGCGGTCGACGTCGGCCACGGCCAGATCCACCCAAAGCTGCGCGAAAACGAGCGCGTCATGGTCCACGAAGGCCTCAACGCGCGGTTTCTTGAACCCAAGGACATCGGCGAGCAAGTGAAGCTGGTCACCATCGACGTCTCGTTCATCTCCCTCGAGCTGATCCTCCCGCCTCTGACGGAGATCCTCGAGGCGAAGGGGCAGATCATCGCGCTGCTCAAACCGCAGTTCGAAGTCGGCCGCGAGAACCTGCCGAGCGACGGCGTGGTGAAAGACCCCGCCGCGCGCCAGAAAGCGTTCGAGCACCTCGAGTCGTTCGTGCGTGAGAAAACCCCGTGGGAAGTGAGAGATAAGATCTACTCCCCCGTCATCGGCGAGAAAGGCAACCTCGAAATCCTCCTGCGGATTCAA
>CAZJLO010000081.1:0-5903 GCA_964547105.1 uncultured Thermotogae bacterium | reverse complement strand
AACACGCCGATTGACAGAAGCACAATCACCGGGACGGCCAGCGTGAGGATGATGAAGCCCTTCTTCCTGACCGTGTACAGGAATTCGTGTCGAAGGATCCGCATGGTTCTACTCGACATTCGCATCACCTCCGACCGTCTCGATGAAAATCTCATGCAGCGACGGCGTGGCGACTTCGAAACGCTCAATCGCGATCCCCGTCTTCCCCAACGCCTCTAGCGTTTCCTGGGGCGGCGATGCCGGATCGAGCACCAGTTCCACGTAATGTTTGTGTCTGCGCCGCTCGATAACGCCCGCTACCTGCGGGATCTCAGCAGGTGAGTCGACGAGCACGGCGTGCCCCCGGTGCTGTGCGCGGATCTCGTCGAGCGCTCCGTAGAGCACGGACCGCCCGTCGTTCACCATGAGGATGCGGTCGCACACCGCCTCCACTTGATTCATCTGGTGGGTGCTGAGGATCACCGCCTTGCCCCGCTCGCGAAGGTCGAGAAGGAGCTGCTTGACCCGCTCGGTGTTCACCGGGTCGAGGCCGGTGAACGGCTCATCGAGGATGACCAGTTCGGGATCGTGCACGATGGTGACGATCAGCTGAATGATCTGCGACATACCCTTGCTGAGCTCTTCCACCTTCTTCCTCTTGCTGGCGAGCATCCCCGTCCGTCCAAGCCATGCATCCGCTTCCGGCTCGATCGTTCGGGGGTCCATGCCCTTGAGGGAGGCGAGATAGAAGATCGTTTCGATGACGGAGAGCTTCTTGTACAGCCCCCGCTCTTCGGGCAGGTATCCGAGCCGGCCCTTCGTCGCCTGGCTCGGGGTCTCACCAAAGAGGCTGACCCGCCCGCTGTCGGGCTGGATGATGTCCATCATCATCCGAAGGGTGGTCGTCTTGCCGGCGCCGTTGGGGCCGATGAGTCCGAACACTTCGCCCTTCTCGACGGAGAAGGAAAGGCCATCGACAGCGACCTTCTCCTTGTATGCCTTGACAACATCGATGACGTCTACGGCCGGCATGTCCATCCTCCCATGAACCTGGTGACCGTGTATGCTCCCATAATCGACCGCCGGCAGGCAAGTTCTCGACGAATCATTCCGCGCCTGCGTGCTCGTCCGAACGTCCTGTCGAACATAATCCGGATCCGTGGCGGGAATTCGGGGGACACAATACTCAACCCGGCGAGGCCGGAGCGGAGTCAGGTGCTGTGTCCCCGGGCTCCGTGGATCTCACGTCACGACACGGAAGGATCGCGACATCAGGGTTGTCTATAAGCGGATTTGACATGAGTGGAAAGACGATCTTAGTCTGCCGGAAGTGACGTTTGCATGAGGAGGTGAGATCCGAGAGATCGACCATCGACCCTGGCGGCCTCCTGATGGGCTGAAGGCGACGCTGCCGAGAGAACCATCGACTCGGATCTGTTCGGGGAGGCCAATCCGCCTGGCGAAGTCTCTAGAGGGAATCAAGCTACGGAGGTGCTACCATGAGACGAAGAGCCGTTCTTGTTGTCCTTGTTGCAGCGGTGTTCCTTGCGTTGGCAACGGTATCTGTGCTAGCCGGACCGATGCAAAGCGTGCAGATCTCCGTCCTCACCGATCTGGATACGCTTCCCGGTGTTCGCGACCTATTCGCAGCCAGTGGCCCGGCCGTCACGTCCGGCGTTCTATGTGCCACGGGGACTGTGTTCACCGGCCCCTACAACTGGCCCCCGCCTCCCAGCGGGAGCGTCGTGATGGTCAAGCACTTCGAGTGTGCCGATGGAACATTCGATGTGGAGCTGCGTGTGTGGCTTCTGACCGGGGGCGATACGACGGGCATCTGGAAGGTCATCGGAGGAACGGGAAGCTATGCCCGTCTGAAAGGCCATGGGACGCTGACGGGAACGTACGATTCCGCAAACAATGACGTCCTGGATGTCTACATCGGCAAAGTAGCCATCGCGGGGCCTCCATCGATGCTGCCGCCACCGTGGGCCGGAGGGAAGTAGCCCGCCTAACCAGGACTCCATAAGGTCCAAAGACAGATCCGTTCCACGAAGCAGGCGAACGGCTACCTTGCCGCTCGCCTCTCCGTTCGTGCAACAGGTCTCCCGCAGCGCGAAGCGCCTCGGCCGATGACCGCTCGGACCTGGGCAGATGCTGCTCTCGGGGGTTCCGGCGCTTTCCGGGTCGAGCGTCGAGCCTGTCGAGCCGGACAGCAACTGCCTTGCCGTGGTCATCGATCAAGCGCCAAGGCTCGCCCCCCCCGGCTTCGCGGAGCGCCCGTGAGACTTCGTTGCTTCCTGCGTTGCCAAGGGTGGCGGCCGCTGATCTTGGTCGGGGCATCCCTGCGGAGAGGCCTATCCGCGGATCTCTACGCCGGCCAACCCATGCCCCGGCGGCTAACGCTCGTCTCTGTGATCTGCCGCCCCGTAGTCGCCGCCCCGCAATCGCAGGATCAGCCGCTCGAGCAACGCGACCCCTGTCAGCAGCGCGATCGTGAGAACCGCAAGCGCCATCGCCGCGACGTACTCCTCGAATCCGGCAGCGCATCCGATCGCGGCAAGCATCCAGATCACAGCTGCCGACGTCACGCCGCGGACCAGCCCCTCCCGGGCCAGCATGACCCCCGCGCCGATGAATCCGACGCCGGTAACGACTTGCGCCACCACGCGACTCGGATCGCCGCCGACGAGTGCTGTCAGCGTGCCCAAACGCACAAACACCGTCGTGCCGAGGCAGATCAGGATGCTCGTCCGGATGCCGGCCGGCTTCTTGTGAAGCTGCCGCTCCAACCCCACGATGGTGCCGCAGAACACGGCCGTTCCTACCGCCGCCCAGAAATCCAAAGCCATCAGTTCGATGTCGATCGACCTCCCGCCGGACCGTCGCCTACACCAACCAGCTTACGGATCCCTCGCGCAGGAGCCCCGGCAAGCTCATCGCACACAAGACCCTACTCCATCCTCACGCTCCTGTTGCCGGCTCTTTCACCCACAAGAAGGTCATCGGAGATATGCGCCGATCTCCAAGCGACAATCAGTCGCCATGAACCTCGCGCTTGGCTCCCGAACTTGGTCGTCCTCTTGCAACCTGCCAATACGCGGAAACGGTCTCTGTGAGCTGCTTGAACTGCTCCGGATCCACCGGCTTGAGCAGGTAGGAAGCCGCGCCGCAATCGTAGGCTCTGACCAAGTCTTCTGGCCGCTCGGAGTAGGTGAAAACGATGATCGGGATCCTCCGAATACGTGCGTCTTCCCTGGCCTTGCGCAGGACCTCCAATCCATTGAGCTTAGGAAGGTACGGGCTCACGAGAATCAGGTCCGGAATAGGCATGGCTTCGAATCCGCCTCGCTGCGCAAATGCATCGAGGGCCTCTTCCCCGTCGCGAGCGAAGCACAGTTCGCATTCCACGTCACAGTCGCCGGCGATGCGCTTGAGGAGCATGATGTCAGCGGCGTTGCTCTCTGCGACCAGAATGTGCAGTCTCTCCCGATTCGGCATGCTGCCCTCCACCGGCGAGTGCGGGATTTCGGCCGGATCTTGCGGGGCACTCGAAGGACTGTATCGCCTCATCGCGACGATCTTCAAGTCAGAGAGAACTCACCCGGAGAGGATCGCAATGTGCGGTTCGGGACGAAGCAAGATCCCACCGACTGCTTCAGCTGCTCCAAGCCGGAATCGGCTTGACGCAGTCATCGATGAGGTGCCAAGGGGTGAAGCGGCAGGCTTCGTAGAGCGGCGTGAGGCTTCGTTGGCGCCGGTGTTGGAAACGGTAGCGCGGGGTCATGCCCGCGGCATTCATCAAGTGCAGTCCTGGGCAAAGAGAGTACTCGACACTGCGATGCCGGGACGGAGTTGGATCCCGTGTCCTGGAACTCCAGGTTCGAATATCGCCCAGCAAGCGCTGACCCTGGGCTACGCTTGGAGGGCTTCGAGTTCCTGCTCGATCCTCTTCTCGGACGCTTCGAAGAACTTGTACGCGAAGTCGCGGAACTCAGGATCGTGGTGCGATGCGTAGTAGTTGCACAGCAGCAAGCGATGCGACATCGTCATCAGTTGGAGCTGTCCAGGCAACTTCTCCGGCCAAGGACGCACGCGCTCGTAGCCCTCCCGAACAGCATGCACGCGATCGTCAAAGCGCTCATCGCGCCTCATGTAGTTGAGAGCGGTACCCAGATCCTGAATCGGGAACCCCATGAGCATGTTCTCGAAGTCGATCGCGTAGATCTCACGGCGATTGATCATCACATTCCACGGATGAAGATCGTTGTGAATGGGACGCGGGGCACCCGATTCGAACAACCTTGTGATCTCTGTCTGTGCAAGATCGGCCACGCGCTTGAAGAGGTGGAGCCTACGCGCAGGTAGTAGCTTTTCGGGTAGACCGCTGAACAGAACAAGACTCTCAGCCCGGGCAAAGCCGGCGCTGCAGTGAGGGAAGACCGTGTCCGCCGCTCGAACCCTGAAATCAGACGGTGCAGCGAAGGTCTCCGCGGCCTTGTGAAGCCTTGCCATCAGTTCACCGAAGCGAACGAGGTTCGGCAGGGTGCATCGGTTCGCCAGGAGCGTTCCCTTGATCCATTGGAAGACGACGCAGTGCCAGTCGCCCGGGATTCCGTCCCATGACATCGACACCACGGCTGAGCCGTCTCGGCTGGGAACCACAACGGGAACCAAGATGTCGTTCTCGGCAAGGGATCTCAGCCAAGCAAGTTCAGATCGGACATCTGCAAGGTCATGGAAGTGCTTCGGCGGCGTCATTCGCACGACATAGCGCACGCCGTCGTCCGCTTGGATCCGAAGCACGATATTGACCGTCTCGGCAACCTGTTGTAGTCGCGCAGGCCGGATGCCGTAATGCTGCTGGAGAAGCCGTGCAGCGTGAGGCTTGAGTCGGCGTCCACGGCCGAGGTTCGTCAATTGGTCAAACGGCTTCATCAGCTCCTCCTTGAGGGTGAGCAGTCGAAACGCGGATCAGTGAAGCTGGGTGTGGATGATCGATGGTACGAGGGGGCCCTTCGCACAACAACCTGTAGCCAAAGCCAGCCATTGCCTCTGATTCTTGGGGAGACAGGGTTCGGCGGCAGGGGTTTCTCTGGGTCGAGCACCGAGTTGATCGCGGCGAGCCGGAATCGGCTTGATGTAGTCATCGATGACGTGCCAGGGGGTGAAGCCGCAGGCAGCGTAGAGCGCCCGTGAGGCCTCGTTGGCGCCTGCGTTGGCAACGGTGGCGTGGGTCATGCCTGCGGCGTTCATCTGGTGCAAGGCGTGGAGCACAACCGCCTTGCCCAACCCGCGGCGGCGATGATCGGGATGGGTGCCGACGGGCTCGAGAAGGCCGATGCGGTTCGTGCAATCGTGCCAGGTGACGGTGAATGCGGCGAAACCGCCGTCGGGAGCGACCACGACATACTCGCGATCCGCATCATAGCCGGGGGCTTGCATATAGCGGCGGTAGAGCTCGGGGGTCCATGTGGCTCCGAACGATGCCACGTGGATCTCCGCCAAGGCGGCGGCCTCCTCCAATCCACGCGCGGAACGAATCCTGTATTCATCGGGTAGGACAGGATCGGGTAGACCAACAAGCGCCCGTCGATTGAGCACATAGGGCGGGGCATCCTCGAGTGTCCATCCCAGCTCGGTGAGGAGCTTGACTCGTGCGGTGTCGCAGCGAAACGCATCACCGAGCAGCTTCTCGCCTTCGATCCCATGCTGGCGCATCAACTCCATCGTACGGGCATCGGCGAACTGAAGCACCTCGCGCTCGAAGGTTCCACCGCGAAGATCGGGCCTCACCTGCGCGTCGTAGCCCTTGTGCCGCGGGCCGATCAGAACCCACGCCGCCACACCCTGCTGGTCCTCCCAGATGCGAAGGAGGTCGCCGGGGTCGTAGAGCTTGTTGCCGCTGAAGATGTGGTGGGGGATGT
>CAZJLO010000080.1:0-5917 GCA_964547105.1 uncultured Thermotogae bacterium | reverse complement strand
CCCACAGCCCCCACGTCCTCCAGAACCAGATCCCGACCACCGCGATGGCAGCGATTGCATCAAAGCCTTGATCTGTCAGCACTTGCTGCAAATAGAGGCGGCGTTCCTGTTTATCCATCGACGTGTAGAATTGCTCGGATGTCATGCCCAATGCCTGTTCCTCGGCCAGCCACACGATATTGGGGCGAGGGACGGCAAGCGAGGATCACCGTCGCCGAATTCCGAGCCAGCTCGCGTGCGATCTGTGATCCGATTCCCCCACTCGCACCCGTCACGATCGTGATGGCTCCCGATAGATCGGGGATGTCTCGAGTCGTCCAACCAGCGGTCACGGGGTCTCCCTTCCAAGCCCGGGCTTGAGGCCAGGGGACACGCTTTGCGGCGGTGTCCCGAGCGTTCGTGACGCAGGGGGACACAGCGTCTTGTACTACGTGCCGGAGTCGTAGGTCTCACGAAGGATCTCGGCGACACGAGGCCGTGTGAATTCCTCGGGGATCGGTGTTCCGCTTCTAAGCATCTCCCGGACCTTCGTGCCGGAGAGGAACACGTGATGTTCCGGTCCGTGGGGACACGTCTTTGCGCTTGCCATTTGGCCGCATGCCTTGCAGTAGAAGGCGTGCTCGAAGGCGAGCGGCACTATCCCGAGTTCGCCCGGTGAGAATCGCTCGAAAACCCGTTGAGCGTCGTACGTCCCGTAGTAGTCTCCGACTCCGGCATGATCGCGCCCGATGATGATGTGGGTGCATCCGTAGTTGCGACGGCAGATGGCGTGATGAACCGCTTCTCGTGGACCCGCGTACCGCATCGGAACCGGGAACGGCGCAAGGATCGTTCGTGCAGGCGGATAGAAGCTGTCAAGGAGCTGTTCGTAGCATCGCCAGCGGATGTCGGCCGGGATATCGCCATCCTTCGTCTGTCCCACGAGAGGATGGACAAACAGGCCGTCCACGATCTCCAAGGCGCACTTCTGCAGGTACTCGTGTGCCCGGTGGATCGGGTTCCTCGTTTGGAAGGCGACAATCGTCGCCCATCCCTTGGCGGCAAACGTGGCCCGAGTCGTTGCCGGATCCATGTGTGCCGGATGCTGGGTGATCGGCGCCCGCCTGAGGACATGAACATCACCACCGATGACCGCCTTCGACTCGGAGAGCAGCCGAGCGACGCCGGGGTGCTCCACGTTCGTGGTTCCGTAGACCGCAGATGCCTCTCGCTCCAGATCCCGAACGAAGACGTCCTTGACCTCGATGAGGCCGTAGACGGCCCCGTCGTTTCCGGTGAGCGGCAGGATCATCCCGTGCTTGACCGCGTCCAGCATGCTTGCCGGCACCGGAAGGGTCACGGGGACCGCCCAGATCGTCCCGTCCGGAAGGCGCATTGCCTCCAGAACACGCTCGTAATCGGCTTCGGTCATGAAGCCTGTCAGCGGCGAGTACACTCCGCATCCGATGGCGTCCAGTTCGCTCAGGTGGAACGGGGAGAGAGGGATGGCCGGTCCGTCTGGCCGGGGGAGATTCTCTGCGTGAACCGCGATTCGGTCCACAAGGTCGGCCGGTGCCGCCCGGCCGGAGCGATGAATACCCGAGGAGCCGACCAGCCCGCGGCGCTCCAGGGCGTCGACGATGACCTGTGTTGATTCGTCCACCGTTTCTGTGCTCGTGTGAACGACGATCTCCGGCGATTCCGGCGGTTCATAGGGATCGTCAACGCCGGTGAACCCCGTGATCTCGCCTGCGAGCGCCTTCTTGTACAGGCCTTTCGGATCGCGTTCCACAAGGGTTTCCATCGGGCACTCGACGTAGACCTCGATGAACTGATTGCACCGGGCACGCGCATTGGCTCGTGCATTTCGGTAGGGTGAGATGAAGGAGCACATTGTCGCTACACCGTTGTTGGACAGCAGTTCGGCCACGAAGGTGATGCGGCGGATGTTCTCGTCTCGATCCTCCTTCGAAAAACCAAGATCCCGCGTCAGATCTTGGCGGACGACATCACCATCCAGCCGCTGGATGTGTTGGATTCCGCGCTCGATGAGTTCACGCTCGACCGACTTGGCCAGCGTGGTCTTCCCCGAAGCCGACAGTCCGGTGAACCAAAGAACGAAACCATCTCGTGCTGAGACCATGCCAGGACCTCCCGCCACCACTGTATCGCATGAATCGATGCGGCGTCCGTGTTCCTAGACCGAGGGCTGCGGCCGGGAAGCGCGAGTCCGGGGTTTCCTCCTGTGCGAGTGTCCCGCTACACTGGCGATCGGGTGATCCAGGCTTGGGGCGCAGGGACAAACGCAAGCGGTATCGGGTGAGGAGGTTCTTTCTTTCTGTCCTCTCGATCCTCTTGCTTTTTTGCTGTACGTCCTCGGTCTCGATGTGGATCTACGGCCCGCTCGCCGGTCTTCCGGTGCGGCCGATCTCCGACCGGCTGTTCACCCCCGGAGAGGTTGTCCGAGGGACCTGGAGTGCGATCGCCCACGGAACCGATCTCCCGGATGCGCAACGCGAGCTTTCAACCGGCGCTGAACCGGTGCAATCTATGCGTGCGATTCCGCACGTGACGCCCCCTCAACATCCGTTCATGGCCGCTGGCCGGGGCAACAATGTGCACTGCGACGCCTTCATGAGCGGCGCCTACGAAGCGGCCGGCCCGGTCGGGCCAGCCATGAGCGTGTCGTCGAGAACACAAGGGTTCGGCGGTTACGGGACGGTGACGTTTGATCGGCGCGGACGGATTGTTGCCGTCTACAGCAATGGACGAGGGTTTCAGCTCGAGCTGATGGATCCCGACACGCTGGAGGAGCTTGCGTCCCACTCCCTCCCCGGCCGTCCGTGGTATTGGATCTTTCAGGGCATCCTGCCGTGGAAGTACATCGGCGCAGGGATGTACTTCTATTTGGACGATCAGGATCGGGCCGTGGTTCCGACGACGCAGAACACCATCCAGGTCGTTCAAACGCCACAGGATGAAGACGGCGAGTTCGTTCTCGTGCGCGAGTACGACCTGAGCGAGCACGTCGTGCCGATGCGGTGGCCGCATCGGGACTCCGTTGCTTGGATTCTTCCGGATTGGGGAGGTGCCTACTACTGGTACGCAACAACCGGCGGCGTTGTCGGAACCGTCAATATCGCAACCGGCGAGGTTCAAACGCTCCGCTTGGACGGCGAAATCATCGAGAACTCGTTTGCCGTTGCTGAGGATGGCGTTTACATCGTGTCCGACTACGCCCTGTATCGATTCAACCACGATGGGGCCGGCCGGGTCAACGTTGATTGGCGTACCGAATACGATCGCGGCCCGGGCGTGAAGCCCGGACACATCACGCGCGGCTCGGGTACGTCCGTTTCTCTCATCGGCGGTGGAGACGGACTTGTGGTGATCACCGACAATGCCGAGCCGCGGATTCACGCCCTTTTTGTCCGCCGCTCGGATGGTGTCGTCATCTGCCGCACGCCGTTGTTCGAAGAAGGGAAGAGCGGGACGGACATCAGCGTGGCTTGCTTTGAGCACGCCGATGTGACAGGTGCAGGGATCGGGCGCTATTCGATCCTCGTTGAGAACAACTGGGGACACCACCGGTTTCCCACTTCACGTCCGGAGCCGGGTCTGGCGCGCGTCGATCTGATTCGAAGCGACGACGGCACGTATCGGTGTGAACAGATCTGGACGAGTCCCGTTCGCGGCATCTGCGTCTTCAAGCTTTCGTTCGGTAGCGGCCTCGCTTACACGTACGGGCGCGATGAGGATGGCCCGGTCAGCTCGTGGTATCTGACCGCCATCGACTTCGTTTCGGGACAGACGGTGTTCAGGAAGCTGGCAGGGACAGGGCAGGGGTACAACAATTGGGCCGGGGCGCTGTTCATCCATCCGGATGGCGGCGTCGCCTACACGACGACGATCTTCGGTCTGGTGAGGATCGAGGACTCGGACCAGGCTCAGAACACCATCCAGTCAGCCTCCTACATCGCGAGAGGAGATCCGTAGATGCGTTCATCGTCGCGTCCGTCGAACATCGAACACCCTCTTGCTCTTGGGTCGGCCCGTGTGTGGATCCGCCTGCTTCGACGGAGCGGTGGCATCGATCCGATGTACGTGTCGCGTGCTCTCTTCGTCACCCTGTCCAGCCTACTGACCAGTCCGCTCCGGATGTGGGAACGTGTGCGGTACGGACGCTCCGTGCGCAGGACGGAGATCCATCCTGCACCGATCTTCATTGTCGGCCACTGGCGCAGTGGCACGACCCACCTCCACAATCTGATGTGTCAGGACAACAGGTTCGGATTCCTGACGACATTCCAGGCGATGGCCCCCGGTTTCTGCCTGACCGGAGACGGGATCATCAAGCGGTTTCTGGCAACGGCGGCCGGCGCCCGGCATCCCACGCGGATCATCGACAACATCCCACTCGTTCTCGATGCTCCGCAAGAGGATGAATTCGCGTTGGGCAACCTGTCGCCGCTGTCCTTCCTGCATGTCTATACGCTTCCCCGACGAGCGCGCGAGATCTTCAACCAATCTGTCTTGCTCCGTGGCGTGCCCAAGGACGATCTCACCCAACGCCTCCGAAGCTACGAAACCGTACTGCGCAAGGCGACACTCAAGGCAGATGGCCGGCGGCTGGTGCTCAAGAACTGTGCCAGCTGCGGACAGATCGAGATCCTGCTCACGCTGTTCCCGGAAGCCCGGTTCATCCACATCCACCGCAACCCCTACGAGGTGTTCCTGTCGACGCTTCATCTCTATCGGACGGTCATCCCCCGATTTCAGGTCCAATCGATCAGCCGTGAGGAAATCGAGGCTTACGTGCTGGAGTTCTACGACAAGCTGATGCATGCGTATCTCAACAGCCGATCGAAGATCCCCTCTGGACGCCACATGGAAGTTCGCTTCGAGGATCTGGAGGCCGATCCCCTCAGTGAGATGAGGCGCATCTATGATACGCTGGGATTGACCGGATTTGATGAATCGGAGCCTGCGTTGCGTGCCTACATCGATTCCGTCTCCGGCTACGAGAAAAACTCATACCAACTCGACACGGACGCAATCGAGAAGGTGAATCGTCACTGGGGCTTTGCGTTCGACCAATGGGGCTACGAACGGATCGAGACCGTCCCGGGGCCGGACTAGTCCGACATTTCGTGCAGTTGTGTCAGCAAGCGCTGGGCCTCGGACTTCGCTTGCCGGTTCCAGAACGGCCAATCCCCGACATCGGCTTCCAGGATGAACTCCATTTCCCGTTCGATCATCTCGGCGTCCCGCACGCCTGTCAACGAACCGAACATGTTGTAGGTGAACCCCCAGTATTCGGCGAGGATGATGCGGTTGTGCAAGTACGTCGGGTCCATCTCGATCGATTCCTCGACAAGGGCAAGCCCCCGTTGGGTGTTTCCTCCCATGATCCCTGGGACCATGATCAACAGGGATCCGAGGGCGCTTGCGGAACTGCCGCCCCAGAAGTCCCGGTCCAGCTCGATCGTTCGCTCGAACAGGGCCAGCACCGAGCCCTGCTCCATCAGCCCCTGAACTGGGTTCATCTCGAGGATCATGCCCCAGTTGTTGGCCGCCCAATGCGTTGCTGCCGGATCGGTGGCTTGTTGCAGGCAGGCCGCAAGACCGTAGGGCTCGTTCCTTGCAAACTCCTCGTTCAGCCGCAGGCTCCGGAAGGCATAGTCTTTCCCCTTGATGAACAGCGCCTTGTCCTCGGGGGTGTTCCCCTCGGTGAACATCGTCGCTTCGTAGCAAAGCTGCGACAGCCGGTTGAGGACATGTGCCTGCGACTGCACCGGAAGGGTCTCGAGGCTTGGAACGATCGCTTCATAAAGGGCCAAGGCTCTGTTCATCTCTTCGAGAAGGAAGCGAGATTGGAAAGCGGCATCGGCTTGGGCGATGGTCTCGGCTGCGGACTCCGCACCGGACGCAATGCAGG
>CAZJLO010000079.1:0-6010 GCA_964547105.1 uncultured Thermotogae bacterium | reverse complement strand
GTGAGAATCCTCGCGAACGGCATTGCCACACGAAGTTCTCAGCGAGTGTCCAGCCGGTACCGGTCCAGCGGTAGACGGCTGTGCCCAAGGCTGCCGAAGAATGGAGAATGCGAAGTGAGACGTCGTCGATGATGCAGAGATTCCCGACAAACAGCCCGAGAGTCGCGGCGCGAATGCCGATGTACAAAAAGGTGCCGTCGTGCTTGAGGCGGAGCGTTACCGAGCGTGGAAGCTCCACTCTGAGTGCATCGGCCCACTCCTGCTCATCCATCGTGCCATCGATGACGGCTGCGCGCCCTAGGGGGACATAGAGCGGCGGCTCAGTGGCGGCGGCGGTCAAGCCGCAAGCAGTCAGAAGAATGAACAACAGCAGTCTAAACGCCACAGACTTGCTGAATGCCTTCATTTTGCGCCTCCAATGGGGCGGGGGCAGCTGACGGCCCGCCGATCATGGGTTGCAGGGATGATAGCGGACATCGATTCCGTAGCGAAGACATTCGCCACTTGGATCAGGTTCGTCACTCGCTGAGCGGGCATGTGGCGAGTGCAGGCCGCTGAACCGGGCCGGGCAGGGATCCGTATGGGGACGCCCGCCCGCGCGGGACGGCGGTGACAACTCGCCCCGCACGGGCTTGGGCCACAGACACGGCGCCCTCCCTTGCTCTCTAGATTGCCGTGGTGACCCCAGGTGTTTTGGCGAAAAGACGCGCATCTTCGACGCGGTCGAGGCCGGCGACAAACCGGGTCAGTCGCTCGATCCCGATCCCGAACCCGGCCGATGCCGGGATGCCGCGTTCGACCTCGTCGAGGTACACCCTGAACCGCTCCGGCTCGATGCGGTCTTGCTCCAGCCGGCGAACGATGCGCGGAAGCAGGTGTTCCCGCTCCCCGCCGGAGAGTGCTTCTCCAAACCCCTCCGGATACATGAGATCCATATCCAGAAGCGTGCCGGGCCTGTTGGGATCCTCGCGGTCATAGAACTCCCGTACCGATCGTGGAAAGTCGACCACCCATGCCGGGGAGGCAAGCGTGGCCGACAGGGCGTCGTCGAACGGGATTCCGAAGTCGCGTTCCGCTTGCCCGTAGCTGATGCGATCGAACGGAGCGGAAGGAACGCGAATCTCGCGGCCGAGGACCTCCAACTCGCGGGGGCAGTGGGCGAGCACCTGCTCGATCACATGAACAATCAGTTGCTCGCCGACGGCAATCACGCTATCGCGCGATGCATCGCGCACTTCGAGATCCAGCTGGACAAACTCCGCCAAGTACCTTCCGTGGACGGCCCGTTCAGGGGGCTCCATCCGTACGTTGGGCGAGAAACAGAAGATCTTCGGCAGCGTCCGTAGAGCAAGCTGCTTGTGAAGGATCATGCTTCGCGTCAGTTGAAACGGGGTTCCGTAGTAGTCGACGGCGCCGCCGTAGGTCTCGTGATGCAGTGGATCGGTGATCGGCGACAGAAGCACCGGGAGAATCTCCGTGAATCCCCGTGCCCTCAAAGCAGCACCGACGGTCTGAATGATCCGGTCCTTGATGGTGAGTACGGCAATCCGCTCTTGTTCGATTCCAATTCGCATCTTGTCCTCCGTTTGGAGATCCGATACCAGGTTTGTTTGTGTATCCGGCAAACGTTCCGTCAGCTGGGCGCCCTACCAAGGAGGGCGTTCGATTGGATCGGAGGAGGACGACTCCATTGCTTTCGGGCTGCCGTTGTCTCCGCGTCGAAGCGGCGTGCGAGGCGCTCGCCGATGACGTGCCGCACGGCGCCAGTGTTGTTTCCAACAGTGAGCGGGCGGTTGGCGAATCGGGACGCGGCGGCGGGATGTGCCGAGGCGGGATCGGATAGCTTGAACGTCGTGAATTTGAGTCCGTGGGCGGTCGAAACGACGACCACGCGCTCCGTGGGGCGGATCGTTCCGTCGGCGACGAGCTTCGCCAGCCCGGCAAGGGCGACGCCGGTCTGGGGACACGTGTAGAATCCGAACAAGTCGGCGCGGGCGGATGCATCGGCCAGCTCGCTCTCGCCGGCTTGGACGACGACACCATCCAATTCTATCAGGGCGCGAACTGCCCGCTCGTAACTCACCGGGTTTCCGATTCGGATCGCGCTGGCAAGGGTCGGAGCGGCCTGGACCGGCTCGAAGCTCCGGAAATCGGACAGATAGCTTCGGTAGAGGGGATTGGCGTTCTCAGCTTGCGCGGCGGCGATACGGGGAAGCCGCTTGATCAGCCCGAGGGTCCTCATGAGAACGAGGCCCTTGGCGATGGCGCTGATGTTTCCCAGGTTGCCGCATGGAAGGACGATCCAGTCCGGCGGCTCCCAGGAAAGCTGCTCGACGATCTCTACGGCAACGGTCTTCTGCCCTTCCAAACGGAGCGCATTCATCGAATTGGCGAGGTAGATTGACGGATCCTCGGCCAGATCCCGAACGATCTTCATACAGCCATCGAAATCCGTGTCCACAGCAACAACGATCGCACCGCAGGCAAGTGGCTGAGCCATCTGGGCTTGCGAAATCTTGTCCTTGGGCAGAAGCACGATCGTCGGAAGGCCGGCGGCGGCGCCGTAGGATGCGAGGGCGGCCGATGTGTCTCCGCTCGACGCGCAGGCGACCGCCTGCACGGGCTGTCCACCTGCGGAGCGCTGCATCACGGCCGAAACGAGCACGGTCATTCCAAGATCCTTGAACGATCCGGAGTGGCTGGTGCCGCACTGTTTCACCCACAGGTCGGGAACTCCCAGCGATCGGCCGAGTCGCTCCGCGAACAGAAGCGGGGTTCTTCCTTCCCCGAGGGAGACGATGTTCTGCGGATCGATTCCCGGAAGCACCCATTCCTTCTTGCTCCATACGCCGCTGCCATATGGCCAGATCGCCTCCGCCGCTCGGGCGCGGAAGAGGGTTCGCCACTCGTCGGCGCCGCGGCTCCGAAGAGCGTCGAGATCGTGCTCGACATCCATCAATCCGCCGCACTGCGGACACTGAGTTCGGCTATCGGTGATGGGGAATCGCTCATCGCATCCCCGGATGCAGGCAAGCCAGCTTGAGGGTGTCCGGTCGCGGTTCATCGTCCACCTCCGATGATCGACATCGGGATCCGATGCAGTGGCAGTGCGCCTTCGATCTCGCGACACGCAGGTGGAAAACACGCCTCATCCGGCTTGTCCGACAAGCCGAACGCAACGCAGCCGCGATGCTGCCAATCTTGTACGGCAGCCCAGACTTCGCCGGTGATGACAATCTCCGTCGCGAGCCGTTCCTCGGCGCTGGCGGGGCAGGGGAGGGGTGAGGCGGCGTTGCGCGTTGCCCAGTACTCGAACTGACGGAACGCGGCAAACGGCGTTGCGCTGCCGTGGGCCACCCGGCGGCGGATTGCGTCGTGCAGATTCGATATCCCGGGCGACAGAAGGTGCCGGCGCTCGTTGAGGGCGTCGAGGAACGACGGGAATCCCCCCCGGCCGGTCTGCCGCCAATCATGCAGCTCGTCAAGACCGAATGCACCGGATGATGCGATCAGGGCGACGTAGGCGACAACATCTTGATTGTCGGCGGTGAGAGGGTGCCAAGCAGGGCGATCGAGTTCGCGGAGATTCATCTCGAGCTGGGTCGTGTCGATTGCACCTCCCGAAAAGGACTGCGCTACATCTAGCGCTGCCTGGAACCGCGCGCGATCGAGGGGGGCGCTGTTTCTGCCTCGAGCTCCGATGAGGGTCTTGTCGATGTCGACCACAAGGATGGTTCGTTGATCGCTGCCATAACCGGCGGTGCGTCCCTCATCGGCGAAACCGGCCACGGCTTGCCAGCGGTTGGCGAAGTGCACGGTTATCCCATCGATCCGCTCTTTTCGGATCTCTGCCGGCTGCTCCGTCTCGGCCACGATCAATGCGCGTCCCGACCAGCCAGCGACCCGGCAGAGATGGCCGAACGCTGGAACGTCGCTACCGGCGGAGTCCCCTACATAAAGCAACCGCGACGGTGCGGCGGCTTCGGTCCCGTGAGCCAACCGATGGGCTTCACGGAGGATCTTCACCACGGCGGCGGCGTGATCGGGGGAACCCTTGCGCGGTATGCGCTGTATCGAGGCGTTCCGCCCGATGCGCGCGTGCGGGTGCGTCAGGTTGCGCAATCGAAGATCGATCGGAGACAGACTGCGGTAGGCGATGAAGCCGCCAAGCAGATCGAAGATCGACCGCCGCCCAAGAACGATCATTTCAACCACCCCTCCCGTGCAAGCAGTTCGGCGTTGAGGATCGATCCACCGGCGGCGCCGCGAACGGTGTTGTGGACTACCGCGACCAAGCGAACATCGAGAACCGGACACTCTCTGATGCGGCCGACGGAGACCTGCATGCCGCCCTGCGCGCCGCGATCGAGCCGTGGCTGCGGGCGATCGGGTGCCGAAAGGACCCGAACCGGTGGACGCGGCGCGCTTGGCAGATCGCATGCCGTAGCGGCACCGCCAAACGCGGATAACACCTGGGACACGGCGGTGGGAGAGACATGGCTGCGTTCGAAGCCGATCGACATGCAGATCGTGTGGCCATCGATGACCGGAACCCGGTTGGCGTGTGCGCCGATCGCAAATGTTGCAGGGAGTTGTCGGCCGTCGTCGATCGTTCCCAGAAGCAGGGCTGACTCCCGTTCGATCTTCTCCTCTTCACCGGAGATCCATGGGACGACATTGCCGAGGATGTCGAGCGACGGGATTCCCGGATACCCGGCGCCGGAGATGGCCTGCATCGTCGACACGATGACGCGCTGCAATCCGAACGCTTCCTGCAGGGGCTTGAGGACGAGGGCGATCCCACTGGTCGTGCAATTGGGATTCGTGACAAGCACGCCGCGCCACGACCGCGTGCGCCGCTGGACACCCAGCAAAGCGAGATGATCGGGATTGACGTCGGGTAGCACGATCGGGACATCCGGCTCATAGCGGAACGCCGCCGCGTTGGAGGACACAGCGAACCCTGCGGCAACAAACTCCGGCTCGGTCTGTGTTGCCACATCCGCTGGAAGGGCCGAGAACGCGAGGCGGATGTCAGAGCGCCCCAACTTGGAGGGATCGAGTGGACGGACGACCAAATCCGCAATCTCGTCGGGGATCGGCGTGGTCAGTTTCCAGGCACAGGCTTCCGCATAGCGTCTTCCCACACTCCGCTCCGACGCGGCCACCGCAGCGACGCGAAACCACGGATGCGACTCCAGTAATTGGATGAAACGCTGTCCGACGGCGCCGGTGGCGCCGAGGATGGCGATCGGGATCCGTCCCGCGGGCCCGTTTGCCGTCGGTTGGGTCTTTCCTATGTCCACTGGCGAGTCACTTCCTCGTGAACGGCGAGCACAGCGGCCTTCGAATCCCGTGATGCGACGGCGACCGAAATGCTGTATTTGGACGACCCCTGCGCAATGGCCAAGATGTTGATTCGTCGTCGGGCTAGCGCGGAGAACACCTGGCTGGCGATCCCCATCGCGCCCTGCATCCCCACGGCGAGCGCCGTTACGATGTCCACGTCATCGATTCGAGTGACGGCATCGATGTCGCGCCGGGCCAGCTCCCGCTCGAAATCCCGGGACACCTCCCGGATGACGCAGCCGGCGTCCTCCGCCGAGACAACAAAGCAGATCGACTGTTCGGACGATGCTTGAGAGATCATCAGCACGTTGGCGTTACAGTGAGCCACCGCCTCGAACGTGCGCGCGGCGACCCCCGGTACGCCGAGCATTCCCCGCCCTTCGAGCTTGATCAACGACAATCCGGCGACGTGGGTGACCGCCTTGACGACGTCGGGGTTGTCGCTTGGCACGGCTTCGTGCCGGATGCACGTCCCCGCTCCCTCAGGGCGAAACGTGTTCTTGATCCACAACGGGATCCGCTTTTCGACCAAGGGGCGGATCGTTCTCGGATGGAGTACTTTGGCCCCGAAGTAGGCAAGCTCGGCAACTTCTCCGTAGGACAGATCGGGCACGATCCGGGCGTCGGCGGCAATCCGGGGATCGGCGGTCATCACGCCGTC
>CAZJLO010000078.1:0-6313 GCA_964547105.1 uncultured Thermotogae bacterium | reverse complement strand
CGGATGGCGGCACGGCTGGAAGCGATCCTCGGTGACAATCTGACCGGAGGCGTAGTCGTCGCGCCGAGCGGAGATCGGGATCGGGATCGGGATCCAGATTGGGGCCGCCTTCGTCGCATTCGCATCCTCGCCGGCGATCATCCTTTCCCCAAGGGCTCATCAGCCGCCGCCGGCAAGGCGTTGCTGCAATTCGCACAGTCTGTCGGCCGAAACGATTTCGTCATTTGCTGCTTCTCCGGCGGCGGATCGTCGCTGATCGCCGTCCCTCAGTCCGGCCTCCACATCGAGGATCTCCAAGCCGCGAGTTCGGTGCTTCTCGGATCGGGTGTCCCCGTGGCTCCGATGAACATCGTCCGCCGACACCTCTCGGTCGTCCACGGAGGCCGGCTCGCCGAAGCGTTGCTTCCGGCAAGCTTCGTGACGTTGCTCCTCTCCGATGTTGCCGGCGATCTTCCCGAAATCATCGCCTCGGGACCGACTGTCGCCGATCCTTCAACCTACGCCCAGGCACTCGATGTCGTGGATCGATACCACCTACGAGATCGGCTTCCCCGATCGGTCGTGCGCGTTCTGGAACAAGGAAGGGCGGGATTCCTGCGGGAGACGATCAAGCCCGGCGCACCCGCATTCCGCGGCAATCCGGCCCTGCTTGCGGCGGGAGGCCGAGATGCCGTGGCCGCGATGGAGGTAACCGCACGCAAGGCGAGAATCCATCCGCTGGTGCTTCGTAGGCCGCTCGGCGGAGACGCCGAGGCGCTTGGCAAGCGCCTCGGATGTCTTGCGCTGCGGCTTGCCGGACGATCGCGTCTGTTGCTTGCTCACGGGGAAACCACGGTGATCATCCGCGGCTCGGGAACGGGGGGGCGCAACCAGCAGACGGCGGCGGCAGCGGCGCTCCAGCTTTCCGAAAGCAACGATACGTGCGTCGCCAGCTTTGCCACCGACGGCGTTGACGGCATCACTACGGCCGCCGGAGCCCTTGTCGACGGGGAAACGGCGGAACTGGCGCGGGTCAATCTCTCGCTGGAACAAGCCCTTGCCGACAACAATTGCTACCCGGCGCTCCGAGCAAGTCGCGACCTTCTGTGGACCGGGCCCACCGGAACCAATGTCGCCGATCTGTTCATCGCCGGGGCGATCGGCGGCGAGTACGCGGTTGGACAAGACGTCCCATGCGCCGCGAGAGATCGCATCCTTGAAGGAGCCGGATGATCGATCTTCGGGTTGCTGCTCATTCGGGTGATTCCTACACCTGGGTGTGTTTCCAGGAGCCTTGAGCGAATTTCACGCTCATGATCAGCGCGAGGGCAATCCAGTAGAAGTACTCGCCCATCCAAGCGCCAACCAATCCAAGCGACGTATGCAGCCCAAGGAAGTAGACGACCGGCAGATACAATGTCGAACAGACGGCAAGTTCGGCAAGGAGCACGAATCGCGTGTTCCCCGAGCCCTGCAGCGACATCGAGAGAACGAGCGTCACTCCGGCGAATGCTTGGACGAATCCAAGGATCCGTAGCGGCAGCAACCCCGCCTCGATCACGGCGATGTCTCCCGTATAGATCCGGAACACCCATCCGGGAATCACAAGGAACAGAAGTCCAAGGAACCCCATGCTGTACGCCGCCAGCCGGGTCGATTCCCAGGCAAGCCGCTCCGCCCTTTCGGGATCGCCCGCTCCCATGCGGTGCCCAACCAGCGCCGCCGAGGCTGTCCCCAACCCGGCAGCAATCATGATCGTGAGGCTGTAGATCGAACGGATCACATTCGATGCCGCAAGCTCCAGCGTTCCAATCCGTGCCACCACCAGGAAGAACACGAACCAACTACCGTGCGACAGAATCCGCTGCCCCACGATTGGGAGCGACAGCCGAAGCATCGGACGCACCCACGCCACCGATGCGTGATCACGTCGGAACGTCGCGAATCGATCGCGGATCCGTGGCCGCAAGGTAACCGCGATGTAGTACGCCACGCCTACGCCCACCGCAATCGTCGACGCCACGGCGGCACCGACAACACCCATTGCCGGGGCGCCGAGATGGCCGAAGATCAGCACATAATCCAGCACGATGTTCGTCAGTGTTACCATGATCGATGCAATCATCTGATGCCGAGTCTGACCGATCGCAGCGTAGAACGCTCCGAACACCCAGTTGGCGAACATGAACCCCGCCCCAAGGAGCCGGTACTGCAAGTAGCTTCTTCCCAATGCAACCACAGCCGCATCATTGGAGAGGGCGGGAGCGGCGAATCGGGCGATCCACGGCGAAAGCACGACCAGCGGGACGCCGAGAACCACCGCTGCGACCAATCCTGTGTGCAGGATTTGACCGCAGCTCGTGAACCGTTCCTCGCCAAACCGGCGCGAGGCAAGGGTTTGCACGCCGACGCTCACCGAAGACAACGGGAAAACCAAAGCGAAGAACAGCACACCGGCCACGCCGGAAGCGGCAAGAGGAATCGCCCCCAGGCGTCCCAGCATCGCCGTGTCAATGACGCTGAGCAACGTATACGACAAAGACCCAAGGACCACGGGGTACGCAAGCCGGATCACTGTACGCGAATCGGCAACATGCAAGGCAAGGCGCGAGGTCGCCCGATGGAATCGGCTCATCCGCCCACCCGTCCGGGAAGCAGCCGTTCAGCTGGCGCGCCTCCGTCCCGTTTCGCTGCCTGGGCAAGCACCATCCCGCCAATCACCATCACCATGCCGACGAGCTTCGCCGCCGATGGGACGGCCCCATACACAGCGATTTCGGCGGCCAGCGTCACCACGGGAACGAAGTTGGCCGCCACGGAGACGCCGCTCGCGGGCAGATGGACCAGGGCGTAGTGCATTCCCAAGAAGGCGAGCGCCGAGCAGAATAGCCCCAGGAACAGCACCCCGAACAGAATAGGACCGGTGATCTGCTCAGCCCAGCCGAATCCATCCGCTGCTGCAAGCGGAAGGAAGACGATAAGGGAGAACAGAAACTGATAGAACGTCAGCTGAAGTGGGGTTACCTTCTGGAGGATGCGTTTTGCCAGGAGTGTTCGCACGGAGGCGCAGGCAACCGCCCCAAGAACGAGCACGTCTCCAAGAACGCTTGCCCCCGCCTCGGTGGATCCAAGGCCGATCACGAGGATCACACCGGCGTAGGCCAGAAGAATTCCCCATGCTTTACGCCACGCGAACTTCTCCTGCCGGAAGATCATCGCCAGGATAAACACCACCGCAGGGATGACGGCGACAATGACCGATGCGTGGCTCGCCTGGGTACGTGCAACGCCGTACGTTTCAAACAGGAAGTACCCCACCGGGGACAACACGGCAAGGGCGGCAAGCATTAACAGATCTCGCTTGGGGAGCCGCAGCTCGCCGCGGGCGACCGTCCACACGCCGAGAAACACCACCGCAAGCAGGAAGCGCATCGCCAGAAGCGTCGAAACGGGAAGAACATCTACAACTTGCTTGGTGACAAGAAACGAGAGCCCCCAGACGGCCATCGAAGCAGCAAGAGCGGCATACACCTGTAACTTCTGTCGGCTATTCATGATGGGGCCTGCGCTTTCACACGGGATCTCGGTTGGACCGCAAGGGGAATCGGAATCGATTTTCCACGGTTTGTTTGGGGACCGCAACTGCCGGGCCTTGTCTCGCCACGGGCAGGGAACGGCGGTATGATTCGTCGTGCATTCGACGTCGCAAAACGCGATGCGAGCCGAGGAGAACAAGATGCCTGTCGCCAATCAGAAGACTCTGCGGGATCTGGAGTTCGGTCGGGTCCTGCGGCAAATCGCCGACTTCGCATCCTCGTCGCTTGGCGTTGAGGCGGTGCTCCAGTTGGAGCCTGTCGCGGACCCTCAGGCAATCCAAACGGCGATTGCCGACATGAAGGAAGCGATGCACTTCCTGACCGAACATCAGCGATTCTCACTCGGATCGATTCGCGATGTCGTCCCGTTGCTGGAACGGGCCAAGCACCCCGGCGCGCTCGACGGAGACGATCTGCTGACAATCGCCCTCACGATCGAAGGAACCGACCGGGTTCGGGATCGCTTGCGGCAGAACGAAGGCAGCCCGCAACTTGGTGCTCTTGCGGACCGTTTGTCCGATCAGGGCGATCTCCGCAAGGCAATCGTGCAGGCAATCGATGAACGCGGAGCAGTCCGCGACGATGCGACACCCGAACTGCGCGAGCTAACCTCACGGCGGCGCACACTGGAAGCGCGGATCGAGAAGCGGCTGCGCGCGGTGATCACCCAGTCCCCGGAGTTGATTTCCGAGCCGGTGATCACGCGCCGGCAAGGTCGTCTCGTTCTTGCGATTCGGAGCGGTGTCGCCGGAAGCGACCGGTTCGTCATCCACGACCGCTCGGCAACCGGTCAGACCCTGTATGGCGAGCCGACGTCGCTGGTCAAGGACAACAACGTCGTTGCGGAGCTGGATGGCGAAATCCGCGACGCCAAGCAGCGCGTCCGCGGCATGTTGACGCAACAGTTTCTCGACCGTGAGGCTGTGCTGCGCCGCGATCGCTTGGTGCTTGCCTACATCGATTCGTTGTTCGCGCGAGCACTGTTCGCCGCGACGTTCCGTTGTGCCTTTCCTCAAGTCTCGGACCGGGTGGCGCTCCGTCATGCCCGCCATCCGCTCCTTCCCAAGGAGAGCGTGGTACCAATTTCGCTGTCGCTCGATGCCGAGCGCCGTGTCGCGGTGATTACCGGGCCAAATACCGGTGGAAAGACTGTCACCCTGAAGACGATCGGATTGCTCGTCCTGATGGTGCAGGCAGGAATTCCGATCCCCGCGTCGGCGGACACCGAGCTGCCGATCCTGCGCAAGGTGCGAAGCGATATCGGGGACGAGCAATCGATCGAGCAGAACCTGTCTACGTTCTCTGCTCACGTCAAGAACATTGTCTCCATCCTCGCAGAGGCTCACGGAGATACGTTGGTGCTTCTCGACGAACTGGGCGCCGGAACCGACCCCCAGGAAGGAGCGGCGCTCGGCTTGGCGATCCTTCATCGGCTCCTCGAACGCAATGCCCGCGTGATCGTCTCGACCCATCTGACGCCGCTCAAGTACTTCGCCATCCGTCATCCGCAGGTGAAGACCGCATCGATGGAGTTCGACACATCGACCCTGATGCCGACATTCCGCGTTATCGAGGGGCTTCCCGGAAAGAGCAATGCGTTCTTGATCGCGTCGCGTCTGGCGTTTCCGCCGGAGCTGATCGAACATGCCCGGTCGTTCTTGTCCGGCGGGGAGATCCGGGCCGAAGACATCATCGCCGAGCTTCAGCAAGAACGGCGCGCTCTTGCGGACGAACGCGACGAAGCGAGTACCGTCCGCCGCGAGGCGGACGAGATGCGCCGGCTGTACGAGAGCAAGCTTCGTGCATTCCAGGAAGCCAAGGAAGAAACGCTGTCCGGCCGGTTGCGGGATGCCGAGAGGTTCCTTCTTGGCAGTCAGAAGGAAGTCGAGGCGCTTCTCACCGCCTTGCGCCGGGAGCCCAACCGGGAAGAGGCTCGAGCTACGATCCACAAGATCAACGACCTCCGAAACCAAGTCGCCGAGCTCTCCAAATCTCGGCCGGAAGAGCAAAAAGCGCCGTTGATGCCCGATGCGATCGAGGAAGGCATGTCGGTGTTTGTCCACAGTCTCCAATCCTCGGGACGGATCCTCGGACTCGGTCCCGCGGATCAGGTCTTGATCGACCTCGGTGGTATCCGTGTTCGTACGGTGGTCAGCGACCTCGCCGCCGCATCCGAGGCCGTCCGCGAACCGGCGGTGGAGAAACCCCCACGAGCCGCCCGCGGCATGGTCTCACGGCGCATCCCTCTGCAGCTCGATGTCCGCGGGATGACGGTTCAGGAAGCCCTGCGCGCCGTCGAGAACTACCTTGACCAACTACTGCTCGCGGATATTCGCGCCGCCAGCGTGCTCCACGGTAAGGGCACCGGTGCTCTCCGCGAGGCCGTCCGCGCCTACCTTGCCTCGTGCGAGTTCTTGAGTGAGGTGCGCTTCGCCGCTCCGAGGAACGGCGGAGACGGTGTCACCGAGCTCACCGTCCGTGACCCCATGCCCAGTTGATCAGAATGCCAGCGGTATTGCGCGGCCCGCATCGGCTTGGTATGATGCTTCAGTCATACCATAGGAGTGATGAGGTTCCAGGCGTGGAGATTACCAAGGTTGAGATTCGTCCGATGCACAATGAGGGGAACCTGAAAGCGTTCTGCTCGATCGTGTTTGATGACGTCTTCATCGTCCACAGCGTCAAAGTGATCCAAGGCAAAGAAAGCCTTTTCGTGGCAATGCCCAGCCGGGAAGTCA
>CAZJLO010000077.1:0-6575 GCA_964547105.1 uncultured Thermotogae bacterium | reverse complement strand
CCTGCTCCTTCATCTTCGATTGGGGTTTCGAAGACTGTCCACCGGGGGTACCAGATGCATCACTTTCGAACTCTCAGTACTTCCCTTCTCATAAGCGTTTGAGCGGCATTGTCCCGCCAATCAAGCGGCAGTTAGAAAGCTGTCCACCAGGGGGTACCAGACGAGACTCCTTCGAACTTCCCGGTTCTCCCCTCCCGCTAGGAGTGGCTGCCTAGTCTTGCCGGTCGATACGAAGTTGCAGAGCTGCCCTTGGCAAACAAGTCGCTCAGAAGACCCTTCCGAAGAAGCCCTCGATGTGGCGCATTGGGGGTTCGGAGCTCCCGAGAAGTCACATCGTCAGCGCTCAGCATGCGAGATTCAGATCAGATGGCAAAACCAAAGGTTCCCGTTCTCTCTGGTCAGGCTAGCGTTTCATCTGCCTCTGGAAGTGCAGATATCAACGGTTCTGATGGTGGCCACGCTCCTGGACAGATGCCGGGGTCACCTGTGCGCGCCGAAAACCGCAGTGGGCCTGTGGCGAGATCATCACACAATGACGCTGAGCCAAGGCCGCCTACTTCACATTGTGCACCAAGTACAACTCCTCACCGTCACTCACGAAGAAGTTATGCTCTCCTTCAATTGTCATTGTGTAAACGGTTGCTGACTCATCGACCCATTCCATGCGGGTGATGGATGTGAAACCGTCTCCGTTGACTATCCGATCACCAATTTTCAACTGTCCGGCTTCAACCCAATGATCGGGGCCAACGGCAAAGCGATGTGTAGGCGTCACTTCCAGATCGTTGATCCTTACGAAGCGGTCTGCCTGAAACTGGAACACTTGCGTAACCATTCGAGGAACACGCAAGGCTGTTGCGAAATCGTATGCCATGACCATATCGCCTGCGCAGACGTCTGCGATTCTCTTCGGACGGCCGTCGGCCATCAGGACACACGTGTCGGCTGTGAAGCAGCCTGCTACGAGAAAGACAGCTTGAACGGTCTTGTTTCTGTCCATGTTGATCGTGCAGGTGTTGCCAGACGTACTCGAACAGCCTGTCCAAGAGGCGAAATGTATGCCTGGGCCTGTGGTTTCCGCAGTGAGGGTTACAGACGACCCTGCCGGGTATGTTCCGGAATTATCGGTCCCCACGGGCGTTCCCACGAAAAGCGGGGGATCAGGTGATTCCTCCAAGGCAAAACCGAAATCGATCCCTGGCCCGTACACGCGGAACCCAATGGGGAAGAGCGGGAATGGAAGAGAGACGTTCACGAGGGAACTGACTGTAAGAGTGAATCGCTCCTGCACCTCAGAGACGGAGAAGCGTTTGGTTTCGGTCCCGGTTTCGAAATCTTCATCCCACACGGTCAGGGTAACCTCATGCCTGCCGGGAGAGACATACGTTCTCTGGGCGACTTCCCCGCTTGCAGTGAATCCGTCATCCCATTCCCATTCGTACTGCACAAGTGGCCCCCCGAATGGATCAACCGATAATGACTGGAACAGCACTTCCTGTCCAGCAAGTGGACTCCGTGGAGTGATGCGCATTCTCGCGGTGGGGCAACTGACGCAAAGATCCTCCACGACTTCTCCGTCTACCAACCAAGCAGCTTCTGCCAAACGAGGATGATCTGCGGGCCAGTCTACGAAGATCTCGCCGTACGGGACAAGCCATCCTGCGAGTTGAATCTCTCCGTCAAAGCTCGATTCGAGAACCATCCCGCCGCCTACGGCTAACCAGTTCGGCGAGTCGACCGGTCCGGCAAACTTGAGCAGGAGACCATCAACCTGCATTCCGGTCTCATTGCTGAACCTGAAAAGCATGGTGTCTCCCATCGGGAACGACTCAACAGAGTCTGCCCCGACGCCCTGAGCTAGCGCCAATCCCGCGAGGATTCCCACCAAACACGACACTCTTCTCATACCGACACCTCCGCCAAGCAGGTCATCCCGCAGCAAGTCCGCTTGTAAGGCGAATCTAGCCAAAGCCTTGTCCCTGGGTCAAGGCTTTGGCAAGGGGGATGGCTTCTTCATCAAGGCAGCCTTCAGTTGAGACCCGATCCACCGCTATGCTGCTATCGGCGTAGGCTTGCTTCTTCGCGCAGATGCAAGGGTTGCCGCCAGAGAAGCCCGGCAAGGCCACGATTCCATCTGCAGCTTGGGGCCTGGGAACCTGAAATCGGTTATGTACCTCAAACGGCTGCGACTAGCTCCCAGGATTCGCGAACATCGTCAGATGCCTGGAAGTCCGCGGTGGGGAAGCCTTGGAATGAGCAATACGGGCGCTGTGCCGTACGGTTGGGTTCGGACTCTGTCACGTGAGACAAGCAGACGAGGCCGTTTGGAGCACCCCGCACTCCCTTTCCCCGCCAACATTCGATATGAGTGCACCTACGAATCGCGGGGCCGTTAGAAAGCTGCCCACCACGGGGTACCAGACACCGGTTTCGTTCCTTATCGACCATGCGCACCCGCCATGGGGGGCGGGCCGCCTAAGCTGGTGATCGCGTTCCCATTCCCTTGGCAACGGGGACCGCGGCTAACCAGAGTGTGGTTCCTGTCCGCGTGATATGACGCGGAACATCCCCACAGACGCCGGCCCGATCGAACGAGAACTACGGTATCGCCCTCGCGGGGGCTGCCGCTGGCCCCCTCTCTTGCCTCGGCAATCGGAAACAGGCTAGAGTCGCTCTACAAGTGATCCTGGTAGATGGGCCGGGTGCCTTGCATGAGCCAAGGAGGGAATGCTTTGAAACGCAACCAGAGAAGATGGGTTCCGCTGGTGATGATCTTGGCCGGTCTCTCTTTCGGTGTGGGAGCTGCGACCTACAACAGTGTGGATGAATTGCCGGCGCCGGACCTCGTCATATCCGATCCATCCGGTGATGCTACGAGCTGGTCGGGTGACAGCGTACCCAGAAACTGGTACGACCTCACAGAGGTCCAGGGGTTCATCACGGACGATGGGATCGCCTTTGCCGTCTTCTGCAACGGGAACATCCCCACTTACGGTGGCGGGATCTTGTTCGTTGCTATTGACGTCGATGGCCGAGGAGGCTCCTTTGGCAGGGGAGGCGTGACGAACACGCGGCTCTTTGGCAACGGATACGACTACGGTCTCGCCTTACAGGGCCTTGTGCTGATTCGCCCTACGGTAGTGGACGTGAGGTTCAACAGTCATCTTGAGTCCTGGCGAGATGGGCGGGTGGCCTACCTCGAGATCCCGTGGGATCAGATTGGGGGGCGACCTGAGTCTGTGGCTGTGCACGTTTTCAGCCTCGGCATCGGGTTGAACTCATATCCTGCTTGGGATCTTGCGCCCAACCACCGTGGTGCGGTACTTGAGATCCCTGTGGCGGCGCCCATGTAGCGCGCTGCACCGCGGGAAGCACAGGCGTGTGAATGAGTCCCGCGAAGTGGACCGACAGAGCCTCGACACAGCAAGCCTTGGCGGTGGGTTCGCGGGACTCTCCCCGTTGGCTGCAAATTGCCGACAGACGATGCTGTGATCGTCGCAAAGGGACGCTTTCGCCCTCGCCGGCCCCCACTCTTTCCCACATGCTTCTTGAACAACGCTTCTGAAAACGTCAGCTCTGATCGCGGTTCTTGATCGGAGGGCCGAAGGAATGCAGCCTTTCCGAGGCGTTTCGCCGAATTGGCTCGACGATCCTGATTCGTCGTCTTACCGAATCGACTCGACGATCCTGGTTCGTCGTTTTACCGAATTGGCTCGACGATCCTGATTCGTCGTCTTACCGAATCGGCTCGACGATCTCGATTCGCTGTCGGATGTTCGTTCCGTCATCGAAGTCAAGCCACACATCGTAGTATCCGAGCTCAAGTCGCCTGTTCTCGTTCACGGTGGCGATGTTGATCGTGTAGATCCCCAGATTTGGGGCGTAGGCGAAAACGAAGTACCCAACGATGTTGTAGTGCTCCTCTTCTCCTACGGAAGCGATCTCTACGAGGGTCGCGCTGCCGAGCGCATCGGCGATCGTGTTGCCCTTCACATCGGCCACGGCGGCGGCGATGCCGATCGGCTCGCCCAACTCGTACCGCGCAGCCAGCGGTACCCCGCCAACGGGTTGTCCGGTATCGACGATGCATGCGTCAAGGAAGCACTTCGCCTCGTCAGCGTCTTGGCTGGCGCCGCTGCCGGAGTATCCCGCTCCCGTGACAAGGTAGACGGCGTGATAGGTCACCTCGATCCGCGCGATGTTGCCTGCCGAGTCGGTCGCTTCGACGAAGAAGGGGTTGTCTCCGGCCGTGATTGTGTGGATGGCTTCGCCCGAGGCACGGGTCGCTCTTGTAGAGAGCACAAGCCCGGGCTCGTTGTCGCACACCGACCACTCCGCAAGGATCTCGCTGCCGAACAAGTACGCAGCCCGGTTTGCGGGGACGGTCAACGTAATGGCAGGCGGCGTAACGTCGACGGACCAGGTGTGGCTGGTGGTCGATCCGATGTTTCCCGCCACATCCCGTCCGCGGACCAAGAACGTGTGCTCCCCCTCACTGAGCGGTCCAAGCGTCACTGACGAGGCCGACGACCAACCGGACCAGGTGGTTCCATCCAAACTGGTGGAGAATTCGAGGTCCTCCGAGGCGGTGCACCCATTTTCATCGGTGCCCGACCACTCCAAGAGCGGGACGGGGTTGCTGTCCGGGTTCGGTGGTGTGGTGACGAACTCCACTGTCGGAGCTTCCGCATCGTTGACCGTCACGTTCATCATACAGGTGCTCGTGTTGCCGTGGAGGTCGGCCGCCGTCCAGATGACGGCCGTTGTGCCGACTGGGTAGACATCCGAAGCGTCTGCCGTGCCGTTGTAATCGTTCACGATGCTATCGATGCCGCAGTTGTCACTGGCGGCTGGCGGAGGGATGATCACCGCTGCCTGACAAACGCCGGGATCGTTGTCCTGTGCGATATCCGCCGGACATGTGATCTGAGGAGCTTCGGCATCGTTGACGACCACCGTGAAGTCGGCCGTATCCGTTCCGCATGTGTTGGTCGCGGTGCACGTGACGGTGGTTGCACCGACAGGAAACATGCTTCCCGAGCTCGGCGAACAGCTCATCGCAGGCGGAGGATTGCCGGTGGCTGCAGGATCGGCCCAGGTGACCACGGCGCCACATGAGCCGGGATCACAGTCCTGCGTGATGTCGTTCGGGCTTATGATCGATGGCGGTGTGCACTCCACCTCCACCGCGCCCGACATCACGTAGGAGTCAAACTGAATGCTGCAGGGGCGATAGACCGCAGGTTGACCGGTCATATCGGCGTGATAGACGATGAATCGCGCGTCGTACGTGCCTGCGAGTTGCGGCGCGGTCATGATGAAAACCTCGGAATAGGTGCCGGCTCCCGAATGGTTGCCATGATCCACGCAGGTCAGCCGGAGCGCTCCCGACGGGTCGAACCAGCTGTTACCGATCTTCCAGCCGGTGGATTCCCAATCGAGGCTTGCATCGTACTCCTCATCGTACGTCTCGACCGTGACGACGGCCGCGATACTCGCGCCTGGTGGAACGGTCACGTGTGCCCCGATCTGGGTCTGGTAGGTCAACGTCACTCCGATGATCGCGCCCCCGTCGGTGAATGTGCAGGAAGATAGCACCTCTCCAGACCCGTCTAGCACCTCAACAAGGTACTCGCCCTCGATCCCGTCCAGGACGTAGTCGTACGCGAACTTGCCTTCTCCGTCTGTCACGACGTCATCGTAGGCGGTGGGCCACGGCTCGAAGGATCCGTCGCCGGTCACTACCGAGCCGTCGGGGCGCGTGACTCTCATCCGCAGATCAGCGGCCGGATCGAAGCCGTCACCGCCGATGCGCACCGTTTCGCCCGGCGCGTAGTCGGCCTTGTCCGTCCAAACACGTGGATCGGTGTGTCCGGTTACGGCCGGGTCAATCCCGCACGAGTCAGCGCATGGGCAAGCCGCTTCCAGGGGGATTGCTACGGTCGTCAGCAAGAAGATGATCACAAAGGCCAGTGAGTTTCTCTCCATTCGCATCCTCCTTCCGCACCTCGGACCCGCTCCGGTTCGTCTTGCCCAAGAGTCTGGGCATCCTTTGCGATCGGAGGAAGCGACGCCCACATCCAACCGAGCGGTTCGCGTTCGACTGACCAACCTCCTACGACCGGCCCACTTCCGAAGGACCAGAATACTCGACGGCCTTCTGCAAAGGCCAATACGGAAATCTCTCTTCTGTTACGAGATGCAGACCGGTGATGGTCCGGAATGTCTTGGGGATGGAGGATCCCCGTGAACTCTCGAGAAGGCGCTCTGGAATCCCCTCCGGGTTTGTCCGCCGACCGCTCGCTCATTGGTGTCCGTTCGAAAGCTGTCCGATAGGGCCCCAGAGGGGGTGTGCCTCGAACTTCCTGCACGTCCTTTCTGGTGGGGCGCCGGCGATGCGCATTGGGACGCCATCAGCTCGTTGCTCAAAAGGAGAGCCCCCACAAGGGTCGAAGGGGTGTCTTCGGCGGAGGCGCGAGGGAGGGCCGACGCCGACGGCTTCCGCCGCGAGGGGATTGCATCGATCGAGGAGGAAGGATAACATACACACATTGGTGTCAAAGGCTTAACAGCGA
>CAZJLO010000076.1:0-6663 GCA_964547105.1 uncultured Thermotogae bacterium | reverse complement strand
ACCTCCCATATGGAATGGCTCGGTCCTTCCTTCTCTAGGTCATCGCGCAACCCCCTAAAAATGTGGGGGTTGCCTCGATTCACCCCCTCCGGTGACTTCCTCACCATTGCCACCCTAGACTCTCAATGGCCTCCGTGTCAAGTCAGGCGACCATTGGCAATGCCCTGTTTGTCCGCCTTCCGGGTTCCGTAGACGAACATAGTTCCAACGCACATACACGTTAAACATCGTGCCGAACGGCGGTATGGCTACCAACAGAGGGTGCTTGCTCGTCCGTAGTCCATCGTCCACAGTCCGGAGAGTCGAAGTCTCAGTTCGTGGAGTTCATAGAGTTCATAGAGTTCGAAATCGACACCCACGGTCCGCAGTCCACCGTCTGGAGAGACGAAACCACAGTTCGTGGAGTCCATGAAGTTCATAGAGTTCGTAGTGCGGATCGAGTCGCGCAACCAGGAACCGCTGTAGCGTCGGGATAGCAATATCGCTGTTCGATATTGCACCCCATCGTGGCCGACGGCCGTTTCACGGACTACGAGAGAACGTTAACCAACTACGGAAGCGAACCGTCGCCCACAATCGGCGGGATCACATGAAAGGCTCCCGCCTGCTGCAACACTCTCATCGAGGCCGAGTTTCCGCAATCGGGACGACGCTACGCGGTTCACGGTTCTTTCCCCACCCGCTAAAGGCGCGTGCCACAAGCTGCCCTTTCACATGCCACACGCCAATTAGCACACCGGGTGAGAAGCAACGTCAGACCCCGAAATCCCCGAGCAACGTCGGCCAGGATCGGCCGACGCTACGTCCATATGCGTTGGAAGCCCGCCTCAAAGAGAAGCGAGGCCTCGGAAGAGGCCCCGCTTCGGGTGAATCAAGAAAATCTAGACCCTTTTTCTATTCGGTCACGTCAGCAACCGGCTCCTCGTCGCCGAGGCCGAGAAGGTCGCCAAGCGAGAACTCCGCCGAAAGCACCAGCGTGTTCCCAAGCGTCCCTTCCAGCAAGTACGCAGCATCCACGTACAGTCCGGCAACGTTGATTCCCGCGCCAACCGTGAAGTAGTAGTCCTGGAACGAATCGGTCAGCACCACGCCGCCCCGAAGTGCCAGCTCGTCAATCAGCTGGAACTCAAGACCTACGTGCGCATCGCCGATCTCCGCTCCGAAGTCAAGGTCCGCCGCCAACGTCAACGCTTCGTCCAACAGGCTCATCGCCATTCCAGCCTTGTACACCGCGTTCACGACATCCGTCGTGTCGTCGTCGTAGCTGATCTGCGTGTTGCCGAGGTCCTTCGCGCTGACGCCGATGGTGAACATCTCGCCGATGCCCACCTGAAGACCCAGATCGAATCCGAACCCGTCCCCGGCCACACCGGTGTTGTTCGCCATGTAATACTTGACGTTGGCACCGACAAGTCCGTAGTCGAGCACGTTCGCACCGACGCTACCGATGAACGCCTGCTCGGTGACGTCAAACACGCCACCCACCGCGAAGCGCTCCCACGCAAGGCCGACGCCGATGTCGAACACACTCGTCGTCACGCCCACGTACTGGTGCGTCAGGTCGGTCGGAAGACCGTAGAGATTCGTCGACATCCCAGCCAGCCGCGTGTCGTTCAGACCACCGAGTCCGGCAGGATTCCAGCAAACGCCCATTGCGTCATCGGCGACGCCGACAAACGCTCCACCCATCGCCAGTGCGCGTGCACCGACTCCGGTATCGAAGGCGCTGAACGCCCCGGTCCCGTCGGCCATCGCCGCTGCGGCGAAGACCACGATGAGCGACAGAGTAAGCCCGATCACTCTTTTCATCGTCGTAGTTACCCCCTTCAAGGTAGGTTCCTCCCTAAGAAAGGATATCGACGCCGCCCCTCAGGTCTCCCCGAGGGGCGGGCCGCTTATATCCCTACCTTTACTTCTTGACGAACACGTCCTTCGCGTCGAAGACGGTCTCACCATCGGTCACAGTGATCGCATAGATGTAGGCGCCCTTCGCGACTCCCACAGCGTTCCACGTGATTTCGGTGACGTTCTCTTCTTCGGCGGTCCAGATCAGGTCGCCGGCCACGTTGTACACGGAGACGATGAACGTCTGCGCAACTCCGGTGCCTTCGTAGGCGAACGTCGCTTCATCTTCGAACGGGTTCGGCGTAACAACAAAGCCGGTCACGTCAAGGACGGAAGCAACGACGCTGATCGTATCGGAAGATTCATCCGTAGGATCGGTCGGATCGGTGTAGGTCGCGGTGATCGACTCACCGGCCACAAGGTCCAGCGCCAGTCCTTCGGTGATGAACGTATCGCTCGTCGCGCCGGCAAGCGGCTCGACATCGTAGGCTTCTCCACCAATCTCAACGGCATCCAGCAGCACCGTTGCACCGGCGTGGGAAGGATCGACGACCTTCACGTACACCGTGTCGGCGTCCGTGTAGCTCGCTACTTCCGCACCGGTCTCGTCGACGAACATCGCCGAAGACTGCTGCGCCGGAGGCGTTCCGCCACCGCCGATGCCGACCTTGATCGAAATCCACGCCACATCACTGTGGTTGGAAGGATCCTGGTAGGCGGCGATGATCGTGTCGCCAGGCAGCACACCCAGGGTCGGGGTGCATTCGTAGACGCTCACGAGATCGATGCAGGTGACGCTGACGAAGTCGCCGGAAGCGATCTTCGTCTCCATCAGGTCGACGGCAGCCCAGCGGCCGTTGCGTGGGTTGAGCACGTACAGCTTGGCAGCAGCCACGTTGCTCGTATTGTCCCCTGTAAGCACTGGGGAGTTCTCGAAGACATTGGTGTCTCCAAGCAACGAGTTGACTGGATGTACGACGTCGGTCTGAAGTTCACCACAGACCAAGTCGTTCAGATGCTGCGGGCCGAACGGCCAGTTCTGACCGCCATCCCAGAACGCGTCAATCCGCTCTCGCCGGAGCTGATCTTCGTCCTGATCCGGGTCGATGACTTCAACGAACACACAGTCGCTGTTGACGTATCCGCTGACGCGGTTGCCCTGGCGGTCCAGGAAGTACATGTTGACCGTCTGGCCGTCGTACACCTGGGTATCGCCGATCGACATCATGTCAAAGCTGACGTCGTTGGCCACGCGAATGCGGTCGATCGTCGGCGGGAACGAACCGTCATCAAGCACGGTGTCGCCAAAGCCGTTGACTGCCGAATCCACATAGTAAACGTCGTTGTAGCGGACGTAGACATCGTCTTCGTTGTAGGCCTCGAACTTCCAGTTGTCGAGATCGAGCTGGAATCCACCCCAATCGCCGACAAGGCCGACACCAAGAGCATCCCACACGGGTTCGAGTTCCAAACCGGCCATGGTGATGAACACCGGGCTGTTGGAGCTGGTCTCGTCAAGGATGACCCATTCGGCATCGTCCGACTCATGCGGGTCGCAAAGATGGACCACGACCTGCTCGGGGCAGCAAGGATCCACATTGGCGTTGGCATCGATCACTTGGACGTAGATCGGATCGCGGCCGAGCCAGTATTCGGCTTGGTCGTTACGATCGGCATCCGTGAAGCTGGTGATCGAGTGGTTCCACTCTTCGATGTACGCCGTAGCGAGCTTGAAGTCGTCTTCGTCGTTCGGATCCAGGTAGTAAGCCACGAGCACGTCGCGCACCCGCAGAGCGTCGAATCCGAGATCGGCAAGGATCTGGTTGATGTTCAGCTGGAACACGCCGGTGTTGACGCCCGTTTCCTGGGCGAAGAACGAAACAGCGGTGATTCCGTCTCCGGCAACCGTATCGAAGTTCGCATCTACATCATACTGCACGTAGTAGCGCTCGTCGGTATTGACGGTAGCGTAGATGTTGTACCACGCCATCGGAGTGTCGAGGACAGCACCGCCTGCATCCGCCACACCGCCGGTGCGCTTAAGGGCGCAGAAGGTGGTCGGACTGCCGGTCTGGACTTCGTTCCAGGAGCCGGGGTTCACCAGAATGAACACGGGGACGTATTCGACCTCGTTGCAGTTGAGGTTCTCGTCCATGTCCACGACGGTGATCGTTGCCGAGCCGTTGGCGTCCTTGTAGATCTCCTGATCCCAAGAAATGGTCGCTTCGTGGTCGATGATCTTCATCATCGCGAGAGCCACGTCGGTCTCGTCGTTTTGGTCCTGATACAGACCAACGAGCGAGTCCATGTTCTCGACATGTCCGTCAAGGGCGCTGGATGCGAGGCTAATCCGCAGTCCGTCTTGGTCGGCATCATAGATCCATTCGCCATAGACTTCGGTGGAATACTCGCCAAAATCGTAGAAGTCAGGACCATCGATGTGCGTGTTCAGCGTATCGACGTTGTAGTCCTCACGCGATCCGATCTGGAACGAGCGGTTGCTGACGAACAGCCCCGTGTCGGCACCGGTTTCCTCGAGATAGTTGAAGTCGAGGGAGCCGGGCGTTCCCGGAAGATGGCCCCGGTAGGGGACATAGCCGACTTCGCTAACGAGAAGACCGTCTGCATCACCTTCGTCATCGAGATAGCTGATCCACTGGAGATAAGCACCAGTCTTCGGATCCATCACTTTGACTTCGGTCCAGACTTTGTCCCGCACGTCGCAATCAATATTCTCATCCGGATCGTAAACGACGATCCAGATCTCATCGCCTTCTTGAATCGTGGTCACCCGGTTCTGCCCGTTCTTGTCGCTGGAGAAGTACATCTCCGCGTCAGTTGCCCAGGCAGCCAGGGCGAAGAGCGACACCGCAAACATCGCGACGAGCGCTCCAACGGCGAATCGTTTCTTCAAGGTCGTACCTCCTTCGGGTAGGTTTCGGTTTCTTTGACGTTGACCAAATCTAAATTCCAAACTCGTTGACCTCCTTTACTCCATTCATGAAGGGTCCTAGATTTCCCTACCACCTCCCTCATCATGAAGCACATCATCTTCTGAGCATCACACTCCACCACGGGGCCGGCTTCACGGCCGGTTCCATGCAGATCACCGACTCCAATATCATTCCATCGCAAGCGGGCTTCTCCCATAAAGGCTGCCCCCACGCGATGCGTCGTTGGTGGTCTCGCAAAGATCAAGAGGAAAAGGATCGCCCAACCATCCCGAGCGGTTCCTCCCAAGTTCCGTGAATCTTAGCACAACGCCACAAACGCTGTCAAGTGCGTTCGGAACTGGGCAAAAGCCGCTCAGAATCGCCTGTCGATCGCAGGCAAGCAACGAAACAGCCGAGAAAAACACGGCCGTGCAATCCGACATGGTGTTGACTCCCTTCCTCTTGGCTACGGGACTCACTTCCGTCTAGGCAACCGTAGCCCGGGAAACCACACACAAAGAGGGAGGCCGGCACCGTTGTGCCGGCCATCGCGTCCATCAATTGGGGGACAGGTGTCCGGCGTTTGCTGAAGGTTGGTCTTCGGATCCAGCAACTGCTACGTACCACCCGGTAGAAGGCGTCCGTGTTGTTTGACCTGTCCCCCTCATTTCCACTTGCGACCCCCCCTATGTGCGGATTCTAATCCTCAACAGGCATCAAAGTCAAGAACCTCCGGCTTGGATGTGAGTGATTGACCGCTTCTGCCACCGTCCAAGGCGGCTGGCTGTGCTCATCGTCCACCGGGAAGAGGGTTATTGATCCCTTCTAGACTGTCTTTCACGGCTCAAGAAGAACGCGATTCGCTCTGGGAAGGACCCCCCCCCTCGCCAGGGAGATGGCACGGCTGTCCCGTTTGCACTGGAACCACGACGCTTGACTCCTTGTCGCCGAACGCTCACGATAGATCAGGGCTTGTGTGAGTTCGCTCCGATCGGTTTTCGAACGGCATCGGATCGAACGACCGTTGGAGGTGACCCGTTGCGATGATGTCCTTCCAGAGAAAGAGTCGGCGTCTTGTTGGCGCTTGTTTGGTGGTTTCCTTCTGCATCAGCGGACTGGGGATCGGCGCTGCAATCGCCGAGACCGTTCCGGCAACCGTCGTGATGACCAATGGCGAAGTGTATCGAGGCGAACTGTCGGGGCTTGACCCGACATCGCGGCTTGTCGCTGCGATCCCGCCGCACATCGGACCGCCGGCGACCCTGGACATCCCTGTCTCCGAGATCCGGCAGATCACGCTTGATTTTCCTCGGCTGGTCATCGAAACACCCGATCGCGTATTCATCGGCCCGTGGGGAGCGTTTCGGGGAATCCCCGAGGGACTGACGATCGACACCGATCGCGGCAGCTTCCCGTTGGTCACTGCGGCGATCCGGGCGATGGCGCTCCATGAAGCCACGCTCCACCCTGTACCTCGGGAATGGCTCGGCGACGCATTCTTGGAGATGCCGGCCATCCTAATCGAATCGGCGACCGAAGCCGATGCCGCAATCGCTCCGGCGTTCACGGCTGATTCGAGCTTTGAAGACGATGCAACGATCATCGACCTCACGACACCGATCTTCGGCGGCACGAACGCTGTCGAGACAACGGAAGAGCCTGCGTCCGCATCGTCGTGGTGGGTGCTGCTGATCCTCGCCGCCGTCGTTGTCGCCGTCGTGTTGCTTGCATCTGGATCTCCAGGTTCGTAGCCCACGACGCCGCATCGATGCCCATAGGAGTGGTCGGCACTTGAATCCGCGGCAGGCCCCGCCTACCATCTGGCTATCCGGAGGGATGACCGAATTGGCAAGGAACCGCTCTCGAAAAGCGGCAAGCCCGCAAG
>CAZJLO010000075.1:3955-6884 GCA_964547105.1 uncultured Thermotogae bacterium | reverse complement strand
TCGCCCTCACCGCGAAGGAGTACGCTATCCTCGAGTACATGATGCGCAACCCCGATATGGTTATCTCTCGCGGAATGATCGAGGAACATGCTTGGAACAACGCCTTTGATTCCGTCTCAAACCTTGTGGATGTCTATGTCCGACGGTTGCGCTCGAAGATTGACTCCGATAAGGGTCCGAGCATGATCGAAACCGTACGCGGGGCAGGGTACCGATTGAGGGTTCCGTGAGCATCTTCCGTTCGGTTCGCGCTCGCTTCACAGGATGGTATCTGGTCGTCCTTGCGGTCTTATTGATCGCGATGTGCGTCGGAGTCTACGCTGCACTGAGGCACACTCTAGCTACGTCTCTCGACAGGGCGCTTGCTCATCGTCTGGAGGAGGTGATGGCCCAGCCAGATTTCATCAGAATGATCACGGTTGATCCGCCCCGTGCGCCGCTCGGGGAAGTCAACGGGGCCTACATCCTGTCTGAAGAGGGCTGGACGGCCATCGGATATCAACTGAGCAATGACACGATTCCCACGTCAACACTGGACGCATCGGCTGCAGGTGCATCGACCTACGTGACGATGGATCACGAAGACGGACCTCAGGTCCGCTACCTTCTTGCCGCTTGGGTGCCGCAATCTTCGCCGATTCCCCCCCCCGATCCGGCGATCCGGGAGTTGTCCCCTCCTCGCGAAACGCAACAGCCTCTCGATATTGAGGCGGGAACAGCCGTCGTCGTCGTGGGGCGACCGACTGACGACATGGTCTACGCATTGCGCACTCTTCGTAATACGCTGCTCATAGCGGCTCCGCTTACGCTTCTTCTGTCGGGAATCGGGGGGCTGTTTCTCGTCCGACGTACCCTCAAGCCCGTGGACAAGATCATTGCGACTGCGCGCGCCATAGAAGAGACAGATCTCGCAAAGCGTGTGCCCGTGGAATCACGTGATGAGCTTGGACGGCTTGCACAGACGATCAATTCCATGCTTGACAGGCTTGAGAAGGCTTTTGCGCGGCAACGGCAGTTCACCGACGATGCATCTCATGAGCTACGAACTCCACTCTCCGTCATCGAGGCCGAGGCGACGTTGGCACTCAGGCGAGAAAGAGACGCTCAGGCTTATCGAGATGCTTTGGCGATCATAGCGGAAGAGTCATCTTCGATGCACAGACTCGTCAACCAGCTTCTGACCCTAGCCCGAGGAGATTCGCTCGATCGGGAGAATCTGGAAACCAGTGTTGTCGACCTCGGATCGATTGTTGGTGAGGTGTTAGCTGTGCTGGAGCCACTTGCGAAAGAGCGTGGTGTGGAGCTGTCTTCTCAGACGGACACCGTCCACATTGCAGGCGATCCCGTCAGGATTCGTCGACTCGTTATCAATTTGGCGGACAACGCGATTCGCTACACGGAACGAGGAGGTTCGGTCTGGGTTTCCGTCGCTGCAGAGGGGGCGGAAGCTGTGCTTCGTGTGAGGGACAGCGGCATCGGGATTGCCGCCGAGCATCTTGATCGGGTCTTTGAGCGGTTCGTGCGGCTGGATTCATCTCGGCATCGTGGAAGCGAAGCAAGCGGCTCAGGGCTTGGCCTGGCAATTTGCCAGCAAATCACCCAACTGCACGGCGGAACAATCAAAGTCGAGAGCGAGCCTGGGCAAGGTTCGACATTCATCGTTCGTCTTCACCGACAGGATGCATGATCTTGACTGTGGCCGCACCCCTGGCCCGAACACGATGCTGCAATTCCTGCCTTGATGATTTGTCCGCATTCAGTCTCCCAGGCTCCAAATGTGGATTGCGCTCCGATTCCGATGGGGATCAAGCGGGTCGCGCGTTGTGAGCATCCTGGACCGTTTTGCTAGGGCGTGAACATCTCACCGAGGATCCGGAGCGATCGTTCTAGAGCTTGAGCGGAGAGCGTGCCCAGCTCGCGCACGAGTCGCCGTCGATCCACAGTTCGAATCTGATCCAAAACCACATGTCCGCTCTTCCCCTGGAACTGACAGCGAACCCGGAACGGGTAGCTACGGCTTGCTGTGGTCATCGGAGCCACAATGCATGTCCTCATGTATCCGTTCAACTCGTCCGGGGAGACGACGACACAAGGACGTGTCTTCCGTATCTTGCTCCCCACCGTTGGATCCAACGACACCAAGTAGACGTGGCCCCGCTGTACGCTCCGGACCGCTACCATTCCCATTCCTCATCATCAAAGCGTGTCGATGTGGGAGCATCGAGAAGCCTGTCCCCTTCTCGTTCCGCAAGCAAGATTGCCGCCTCTCTCCAGCGATCCCACACCGGATTCGCAGGGGAGAGAATCAGCTTCCCATTTCGGACTTCAAGATCCACTTTGTCTACCAACCCCACCTGGTCGAGCAATGGCTTAGGAAGACGTACCCCCTTCGAATTGCCTATCCGCACGATCTTCGTCTTCATGCGTGTACCTCCCAATCGTAATGACATCGTAAGAACAGGCGGGGCTTCGTCGAATGAGCCGGGGCTGTCTTCACAACGAAACACGATTGGATCCCGCTTTCAGATGTTGCATGCCCGAGCCAGCCGTTGAGACAAACGACGGAGCGACCGAACGACGAGACGCGATTGGAAGAAGAGCACCACTTGCATGTCACAACGCGCGGACGCGTTCTGCATTCAGTCCCCCGGGCTCCATCGCCCCAAGTGGGTCGCTTGCTCAGTTCCGGTCAACTTCTTTCTGTGCCCGGCTGTCGGTGCCGGCCTGCTGTCGAAGGAACGCGAGACATCATCCCCGTGCATTCGCCGGTTGAAGGTCTCCTTTGATAAGGAGTTTCCTAGCTTCGATCTGGATGATCGGTAGTGTGATCGCGGCAGATAGCGCGTCGGCCGCTGCAGACGAAGTCCATACGCCGACCGTTCCGTACACCCGGCCCAGCAGAAGAACGAACGGAATCCCGAGAACGAGG
>CAZJLO010000075.1:0-3945 GCA_964547105.1 uncultured Thermotogae bacterium | reverse complement strand
GGCCGCGGACAAGGCAGACGGCAAGACTCTTGGCTCCCTGCCCGCCCCTGGGTGATGGCAATCGGCTTTGCCTGCTTCCTGGTCGAGCCGCAAGCGCAGCCGCGATTTGGATGGTGTATCCGATAGAAGTGGCCTGCCAGATGAAATCTACCCTCGGAATGGGACTGCCGACCAGTCCATCACGCATCCACATTGCCAAGCCTGAGCTGCTTCCCAGGCGCGGAGCCCTGATCGAAAGAATCTCGACACATCAAGCGGCGGAACGATCACATGGCTGCCGCACAAGTCGACGAAGTTGAGTGTCTACGGACGATCTTTGCCGAATGACCAGCGGTTCCAGCTGACGACTTCGTCGAGAGGTCTCCGGACGCGATCGGAGCGTTCCTCGGCTTGATGCTTGTCCGAGAGCGCACTCACGTCACCGCTCGGATACCCGAGGATGATCAGGGTGATCAGTTCGTAGGCATCGGGGATGCCGAGAGCGTTCTTGATCGTGGCTTGCTTGAATCCTGCGATCGGATGGGCAATCAAGCCAAGCTCGGTCGCTTGCATCATCAGGTTCATTGCCGCCAGTCCGCAACCGAACAGGTAGTACGTCCGTCCGTCGGGGATCTCACAGTCGAGGTCGCTGCGGGAGGCCACGGCGATGATCAGGGGGCTTGGCGCCGCCCAGTAGTTGCCGCGCGTGAGGTGTCCCTTGACTTGGACGAGCATGGCCGGATCGTTCACGGCGACAAAGCGCCATGGCTGGTTGTTGCTGCATGACGGCGCCCAATGGGCTGCGCGAAGGACGATTTCGATCAACTCCCGGCTGATGGGGTGATCCGACAATGCCCGGCGCGCCCGCCTCTTGTCGATTGCCGGGATGATTCGATCCGTCATCCACCCTCCTCACGCTCAGAAGCAGGCGCCGGCACGAAACCGGCGCCCGTCTACATGACCGATTCGAAGCTACTTCACGTGCATTGGCTGATCGCAGCAAACAAGCGTTCCGGCGCCTGACTTGGTGACCCGGACTTCTTGACCGCACACATCGCAGACATACGTCTTGTCTTGTTCCGCCATGGTCCTTTCCTCCTTGAGTCGCGCAGGAGCGCGGCTCCGTTTTCGCTTTTCGCCATTGGCTCCTACAGCGGGTACGAGCCCTCCCACAATCCGTGCACGTTGCAGTATTCCACCGCGACCAATTCGCTTAAGCCGGCGAGATTGGCGTGGGTGACGACGGTGGGAATTCCGTACGTTGGACCAAGGTCGAACGTTGCGAGGTGCACGGCGATCCCCTCTTTGACTCCAAACAGCATGATCCATTTGATGTGGTGCTCGACCGTGTTCGGATGAGCGACGTCCTTGCCGACGGTGATCTTGACGACACGCTGCCCACATCCTTGGCAGTCAACGAGTTCGATCACCGGTACATGCTTTTCCTTCCCTTCTTGAGTTGCGCCTTTGATCAATTCCCCGAGTTGCATGCATGCCTCCTTGGGCGTCCTTTGCTTCCGGCAATGGAAACTTGCTCGTTTCCTCGCTTCACAGTCCAGGGCCTGTGTGTCTAGAACTCAACGAACAGCTCTCGTTTTGCGCCGCAGACGGGGCAGAACTCCGGGGCATCGCCGTCCACGGTGTAGCCGCAGACGGGGCAGATGCGCACCGTCCCGACTTCTACATCGGCGCCATCGCGAACCTGATTCTGAGCCTCCACATACATCTTCTCGTGGATCTTCTCGGCCTCCAGGGCGAAGTGGGTCGATCGGACCGCACCCTGCTCATCCTGGAATTCAGCGGTGTTGTTGTACACCGGGTACATTTCTTTCACTTCGAAATGCTCGCCATCGATGCATGTCTGGAGGTTGCCGACGGCGTCCTTCAGGTTCCCGAGTTCACGAAAGTGATTGGTGGCATGCACCTGCTCGGCGTACGCGATCGCCTTGAACAGACGTGCCAGATTCGGGAGTCCATCCTTCCGCGCCTTCTCAGCAAAGATCAGATAGCGCATGTGGGCCATACTCTCTCCAGCAAACGCCGCCTCAAGAAACTCTCTGGTCATCGCGTGCATGCTCCCCTCCTCGGTGTTGAACGTCTTTCTTCAGCTTCTCTGCAAACGATTGACGTCTCTTCTCCATCGGCTGGACGACAATTGTGTGCGCTGCTTCTCTCCACTCCCCCTCATGACGAGGACTGTCCGACCCTCATCGCTTCCACTCGCGCAATGATGTCCTCCGGCAACGTCCACGGCAGAGACACCATCGGCGTATCTCCCCAGCCATGATCCGCTCGAAACCGATCGCCGAAGCAGGAGTGTTCCGGCCCCTGGAATAAGATCCCCGTCGGCAAAGGCATTTGATCCGCGGTGGTCACCGCCAACGCAAGTTCCTTGTTCGTCGGGTCATGGGCAACGTCGACGGGCGCAATCCGTTCCCGGTACCAAGACACGGGGTGTCTCCCCCACGTGATGCAGGGTTGGATCACATCGACGATCGACAGGCCACGATAGGAGATCGCTGCCGCGATCAACTCGGCAAGCTGGTCGATGTCGCCGGCGAAGCCGCGAGCGACAAACCCGCAGTCGTGAACGATCGCCGTAGCAAGCGGTCGAAACGGCTTGCTTTCGGTCCCGAGGACTTGCAGACGGGTCCGCTCTCCCAGTGGCGTCATCGGCGAGGCTTGCCCCTTGGTCAGCGCGTACAGCCCGTTGTCGTGAACGATCAGCGTCATGTTGGGGTTGCGGCGCAGCGCGTGCAGGAAGTGGTTTCCTCCTTCGCCGTAGCAGTCGCCTTCCCCCGTTGTCACAATGGTCACCAATTGCGGATTGGCGATTTGAATCGCGGTTGCCGCAGGGACGGCGCGCCCGTGAAGCCCGTTGAACACGTTGCACCGAAGATAGTGGGGAAGTTTCGCCGCCTGTCCGATCCCCGATACAAGGCATCTCCGGTGCGGTGGGATATCCAACGTCTCCAATGCCCGCTGAACCGCCGTTAGAACCCCGAAGTTCGGACATCCTGGACACCACTGATTCTCAACGCGCTCTTGGATCGGCTCAGGCATGCGGGCTCACCTCCCTGAGGATGTCGGCGGCTTCGATCGGGAGTCCGTTCCTTCCGGAAATCAGCTTGGAGAAACGAACGCCGGCTTCCGCGCGAAGAAGCCAGCTCAATTGACCGGTCGCGTTTCCTTCTACGGCGATGTACTTGCGTTCAGGAGACAGGTCGAGTTGCGGCACAGGCCACAGTTCGGTGAAGTGGAGATGTCCGATTCGATGGCCCAGATCGCGCAGTCGGTCCGTGGCCTCGCGGATCGCTCCTGCGGTCGATCCCCAGCCGATGAGGAGGGTATCCGCGTCGTCGATGCGGTAGCCGATGGGACCGGCCATCTCCCGGCGAAGCGATGACATCTTGTCCAATCGCTTGGCAACCATCGCGGGGCGCGTTCCGATCAAGTCTTCGGTGATGTGGCCGGCCTCCGTGTGTTCATCGCTGTCGGCGCAAACCAGGTGACGACTCTGTCCCGGAACCAAGCGGGGTGATACGCCGCCGCCGTTTGGGTCAAGACGATAGCGCCGGTAGGTGTTGTCTTCGAACGTGTGGGGGTCTGCCAGCGCCGGTTTGGCTTGTGCCGCTGAATCGAGCCGGGAAAGAGAAAACCGCGAATCCGCCAAGTACTGGTCGGTCAGGAGGATGACAGGGATCTGGAACCGCTCGGCAAGATCGAACGCGCGAACCGTCTTGTCGTAGACGTCTTGAGGATCGGAAGGAGCCAAAACGGCCTTCGGAAATTCCCCGTGTCCGGCATGAATCGCGAAGAGGAGATCCTCCTGAGCGGTTCTCGTCGGGAGGCCGGTTGCCGGCCCCGGACGCTGCGCGATCACGATCACCACCGGCGTTTCGGTCATCCCGGCGAGGCTGACCGCTTCCGTCATCAGCGCGAAGCCGCCCCCGGATGTGGCTGTCA
>CAZJLO010000074.1:0-7104 GCA_964547105.1 uncultured Thermotogae bacterium | reverse complement strand
ACTGAAGCAACAGATTGATCCCGGCGAACACCAGCGTGTAGCTCATCCGCCTTCTCCTAGAGGTCTTACAGTGAGAAGTTGATTGTCATGTCGAAGTCGTACGTCATGACGTGGATCTTCCCCATCGGCCAAAGATAGATGTAGTGCTTGATCCAGCCCCCACCATCGATGACTGCGCTTAGGCCGTCGGAGGAAATGAAATGCTCGCTCCACTCTCCACCTGTCTCCGAATACAATGCGCTGCCAGTGAACTCTGCCCAATCATCACATGAGACGATCTCCCACGAGAAAAGCGAACCTTGAAGAAGGAGCAGGTTTGCATACAGGTGAAACACGATGGGCCACTGACTGCTGTCGTGCTCATGAAGGGGGATGAACATCGCCGATTCCACACCTACATCCCCTGTCGGGCAATCCAGGTCCGGCAAGCTCGCAGCGTTGACATGGACGACCTTATGTCGTTGCCCGATCGCTGCGAGTAGTTGCCCTAGCTGTGCTGGCGATTCCACCACAAGTGGTTCAATCCCTGGAGGCGCTTGATCGATGGCCTCAAGCTCGAACTCCTCGATGGCTCCTTGCCATGTGTTTCGGGTGACCCCGAGTTCTGTTGCAGGTGCAGCAAATACTGCACTGGTCACGCTCATAGCGAGCATCAGTAAGACGAGTATGCTTTTCCTGTACATGACATTACTCCTTTTGCGTGATGTGTGCTTATCATACACTCTTCCCTCATGAACACACAAGTACACCGTACCCGTCGACTAACGATCCTCGACATCGATCGCGCAAACCAGATCCTTCCCGCCTATCCGGAGGTCGAGCGCTGGGCGATCGGCGGTCACTCGCTCGGCGGCGCGATGGCCTGTGAGTACGTCGCCGCTCACCCCGAGGTCTTCGACGGCCTTGTGCTGCTTGCCTCGTATCCTGCCGAGTCCACCGATCTCTCGGCGACAGATGTGCAGACGGTGTTGATCTACGGCACCGAGGATGGCGTCTCGGGCGACGTCTTCGAGGACTCGGTGGCTCGCCTGCCCGCCGACACGGTGCTTGTGGAGATCTCCGGCGGCAACCACGCCCAATTCGGCGACTACGGGCCCCAGAAGGGCGACGGCACACCCTCCGTCAGCCCCGAGCAGCAGCAGCGCCAAACGGCAGAGTCGATCCTCTCCCTCCTGGGAAACCTTGACTAGTCTGTGGGGATGGGATTGAAGGTGCGGCTCCGTGTCGGATGCCAACACGGCACACCGCCTCTCTAACGATTCACGATTCCTCTTACAGTCAGTAGCACCCGAGTGAGGCGATCGTGCTGAGTCACACTGGAGGCAGCTGTTGTGCAGCAAGCACCAAGGCAGCGAGATCACCTGCTCTTTTGGTCAAGGATCGGACAGGAGTACACTCGCGTGTAGGCATAACACGGGCAATAGGAGAGATTTGAGCACTCACCAAGCAGGGGTGCACAGTGCGGCAAACCTCGCGCTGCTCGTGTGCACGACCGCACTCCTAATGACGACTGCCACAGGCGAATGACAAACCGACGATCCATCCGCAAGCCGGAACATTACTACGCCACGCAGGGCCATTACTTCGTGACGTTGTGTGTCCGTAACCGTGACCCTCTGTTGGGAGACATTGCCGGTGAGGCGATGCGACTCTCCGACCTAGGCAAGATCGTTCGGGAGGAATGGCTCGCTCTACCGAAACGATTCCCCACGGTTCGTCTGGATGCATTCACGATCATGCCGAATCACACGCACGGGATTGTCACGATCGTAGGGGTGCCCCTCGCGGGCACCCCGTCTATCGATCAACCGCATGGGATAGGAATGGGCAATTCGCACCCAACCGCTTCCGATACGCCGACGGATCGGGCGGGGGCAAGCCCCGCCCCTACCTTGGGTACGATCATCGGTGCGTTCAAATCTCTGTCTGATCGTCGGTGCCGAACAACCGCGATTGCGGGACATCCGAACCATCGGTTCGGCCGCCTGTGGCAGAGGAATTACCACGACCACATCGTTATCGGCAAGGATGAACTGGAACGGATTAGAGCTTACATTGTGGGCAACGTCAAAGCCTGGCGGGACGATCCGGATTACGTTCCACTGGACACAGAGATGGGAGATGCCGACCGGAAGGTCCACGAAGCCCCGTGACCTCCGTGTGGGACTCAATCATCCCACTCGGAAAGGATTTCGATGAACGGTACGGAACGAAGCAAGATACGCCCCGGTCTCGAAGTGAACATCGTCCAGAAGCACCATCAGCGGGCCGGTACCCTGACAAACGGCATCGTCAAAGACATCTTGACGAAGTCCTCCACCCACCCCCATGGGATCAAGGTCCGCCTTGAAACCGGCGAGGTTGGCCGGGTGAAGGACATCCTGTCCACGGAATGAGCGGATCGATGAGATGACACGCGCGGTTCCCTGGTCGGGAAGCCGTCGCTTTCTGGCGGGCGCGGCAGCGCCGCTTCCTGATTTGCAGTGATCCGCGGCAGTTCCTTGCTGAGACCATCGGCACACAGTACAACTTGGAGCGACAAGAACCTTCATCGCTCCTCAAGACAGGTGTGCTCAGCGGATTCGTGGAGCGGCGAAGGAAGGTGCGGTGGACCGGCGCGAGAGTAACAGCGCTTGAGAGATCCGGGCATCGTCGACTGAACGAACCGTTTCTTCGGGAGATGTCACCATGAATGATGTCGCAATCATCGTTGCGGGCGTCGCCGTGTTGGGCGTCTTGATCAGCCTGGTTTGGCGCCTCTCCTCCCATCGTCGCTCGCTTCCCTGTCCGTCGTGGCTGGGATGGATGGTTGAACTTGACAATCCGTTCACCAAGGTGAACCGCGCCCGGTTCATCGTCAATCATCTGGAAGTCAAGCCCGGTATGAAGATCCTGGATGCTGGTTGCGGACCCGGCCGCTTGACTCTGCCGCTTGCCAGGGCCGTTGGACCTCAAGGCCATGTGCTGGCCTTGGATGTCCAAGCAGGCATGTTGGAGCGAGTTCGGGACAAGCTGCACGAAGCCGGACTGCTGAACGTCCAGACCCTTCAGGTCGAACTGGGCAAGGGCGGGCTCCCGCTGAACGAGTATGATCGGGCCGTGCTGGTCACTGTTCTGGGGGAAACCACTGACCAGCATGCAGTGCTGCAGGAGATTCATGATGCGCTGAAGCCCGAGGGCATCCTCTCGATCACCGAAGTGATCTTCGACCCTCACTTCCAGCGCCGTGAGACGGTGGTGCGCGCCGCCGAGGCCGTTGGATTCGAGCAGAGACGATTCCTCGGCAGGCGGCTGGCCTATACCCTGCACTTCGAGAAGCGCGCCGGCGGTTCGTAGGACCGGCCGATCGATCTGATGAACCTACAACCCAACCTGCGGCGAGCGGTGAGCGATTACCGATCGGTCGAGCACTCCGACGGACAATGGGCACGTTGGATTGTGCCCGGCCCCGGCGAGACTCGCTGCGAGCGGATCTCACCGTTCAGGTCAACCGCTTCGAGGACACACTCGAACCCCAGCGCAGACCTTGGCCGTCATGGTCTCGGTCAGGGATAGGATTGAGGTCCATAGCGTCTGCCTCGTGCCTCGCCCTGCTGGGTCGAGCAAACGGGGCCGCTTGGAGAACCGGCCGGGAACGTCCGGGCGATCGGATTGCACGGTTTTCTTGCCGCACACGTCTCCTCACACGACGAAGCATGTCCCCCTCAATTCGGTGCCGATCGTGGATCATCGGGGCGCAATTCACACCTTGGAGGTGGTTTGATGAGGAGAAACTTGATACCCGTGATGGCGCTAGGCCTATTGTGCGTTCTGGCAGCATCGGCCGAAGCCGTCGAAATCAGCGGTAGTATCGGCCTCGGTGCCGATGTTCTTCCTGCGTTCAACCTGGATGCGGATTTCGAGGTGACCGTCTCCGACGATGCGTGGAGCATCTCAAGCGGCACAAACGTCGATCTGCTTCCAGCGTTTGGAGTCACGGAGCAGATTTCGTTGACCTACAGCCTTGATCCCGTTCGCCTGGCGGCAAGTCTTTCGATGGCGTTTGCACCATTCGACGCAACAGGTGATATCTCGGCCGCAATGGACCTATTTACGCTCACGCTTCGCGAAGAAGATCCAGCGATCGCGGTCTCCTCAGAATTGACGCTCGGAGTCTCGATCGACGCTGCTCTTGATCCGTACGCTCAGTTCTACACGCTGATCAGCCTCGGCAACCACTGGTTGTCGAACACGACCACCGTCACCTTCATCCCGTTTGGAGCTACGTCCTCCGTGCTGGCATATCTGTCGCTTGGCGAGTTCAGCATTGCTGACGGAGACGTGATCGTCACACCGTACGGATACGTCGCCCTCGACGTTGTTCCGTTCGGGTTCAACTATGTTCAGGCCAATGCCGATGTCGCAGTGGACGGAATCTCGATCCGCAACAGCGTCACCTACTGGGGGGACACGACGTTCGACGTCTCTTCGACGCTGACGATCGATCTCGATCCGGTCACGCTCACTCTCTGGGCCTCGTTCGCCCCCGGCGGCACGGATCTGTTTGCCGTCGGCGCCAGCGCAGGTTTCTCTTGGGGCCCGCTGTAGGCGACAAGTCGCGAACCGCACCGTAGGGCGAGCATCGCATTTCACACGGCACGCTCGCCAACAACGTCCGCGCGCGGCAGGCGTAAGCCCCCCGCGCGCGGATTTCTCTTGCCGTGGTCTTCCTCCTAGCTTTCCTCCTCCTCAACCACACGAATCGGAATGCCGTGGACAACGCCGTCGCCCATGGTGACGAACAACTGGTAGTCCCCAGGATCGAGCTGGGAAACGTCAACGGTTACCAGGCACGTGTTGTCGCTGTACGCTTCTCTGACGACGATCGGAGCCACGTTCTCCAGAATCTGCGTAAGAAGCACACTGATTCCGAGCCGTGGCTCGTCCACCGCAATGCAGAACGTCGGACAGATCGAACCACCTAATCCGGCGGGAAGCGGGACCATAGCAAACAGGATCGATTGCGGGATTCCCTCCGCTTCGACTGCGGTCTGGCGGAGCACCACACTGACCAGCGCGCCTTTTCCTCCGATGACCTGGATCGGATCCGGAGCGTTCCCTCCCAACAGCAGTCGAAGGATGAGCGCTTCGTTGATGTAGCGCGCCGTTGCTGTCAGCAGATCGAGTCTCGCGTCAACCCCGTAGATGAAGATGCCGTGGTTGGTGCTCCAATAGCTGTCTTCGTCAAGCGGCGCCGTGAGATCGAACAAGATCGGGTCGGAAAGCTCCATGCTGGCAAGCTTCGTGGTGCCCACAGCGCCCGCAGGCCAGCCGATCCAGCGAGTAACTGTGCCGGTCAGATTGGTCGGATAGTCGGTGTTGGCACTGCTGGCCAGTTCGCCGTCTTCGTCGAACAGGTAGATTTCCTCGCCGCGCAGGTCATCGAGCAATCGGTCGTCGCCAGGAATCGGCGTGTACACGAGGTCGGCATCGAGATCGCTTACGGTGTCGTTTTCTTGCCGTTCGAGCAGGTAGTACGCCGAACCAGCCAGCAGACCAGAGAGCGGCACTTGGTGACACTGAACCTCACGCGTCTCGCAATCCGTGACAAGCTCCTGAAGCGTCAGGGATCTCAGCCACGCTCTGTGGCTGGCAGCCGTTCCACCGACAAGTTCTGCAAGGGTCGTGCGGCGTGCGCACCAGGCGAGCGTCCATCCTTCGAGATTGATGGTTGTATCTCTGGAACCTGCGGCCCTGGTGTTGTAGAGCTCAATCCATTCGTCTTCGCCGCTGGCCTCGGTCCCCGTCCAGGCAACCTCGTTGATCACCACAAGAGGAACCGATCCACCGTATCCGGCAGGCTCGCACTCCAGCACGAGGATCGTAATCGTGCCCACGTCCTGTTCGCCGTAGGGATCCTCGACCACATACGTGATCACATCCTCGCCGACAAACCCGATCGGCGAAACGTAGGTGAGGTTCACGTACGCCATTCCGTCTTCGGTGTATCGAACGTCACCCAAGTTGCCGCTGACCGAGCCGTGAACCGCCGTCAGGCCGTCTTCGGGGAACGTCAGCGAATGGAACCTCGGGTGCGTGGGACTCATCGTCGGATCAATGTCGGGATCGGTCGCCGTAATCGTGAACGGCAGCCACTCGCCACCAGGATTCTGTTCCGATCCCACCTGACACGTCTCCAACTCCTGATCGTAGGCAACCGGCGGGTGGTTCACGGCCGTGCAGGCACGTGCGCTTACAGGCCCGACCGGCTGATCGCACACATCAATTGCCGTGGCCATTGCGACGTTACAGATCTCCCCAACGAGTGCCTGCGCTCCGGCGTCGTAGCTGCCGAAGAGCGATACCGCTTCACCCACGTTGAGCAGAGGAATGATCTCGCTCATGCCAAGCTTCACATCAACCACGTGGACGTCAGTTAGCGGCACGTTGCCCTCGTTTCGAACAATGATCTCGTAATCGATGGTGTCGCCGAACAGGACGAGTTCCTCGTCGAACGGCGGCAGCACGACCTTCTCGATCTGCAAGATCGGAACGTAATTGTCACGTTCGAAGCCGAGCAGGTTCGAGCTGTCCCAACACCCATTCGCGTCCGTCGCCGTGACATAGATCCCGGAATGGATCCCCGAAGCCACCGTGCCCGAAGCTGTGCCATCACCGTGATCCGTGACACCTGCGGGCAGGTCGCCGAATATGAAGCTATAGGTACCTGCGCCCGTTCCGCCGGTCGCCGTGCTGAGGAGCTCGACGAAGCCCGTGCACTGATCTAGCGAGACAAGTTCGATCTTCGCTTCGACCTTCGCGTTGATCGCGTAGCTCCCACTGTCGCTGTCGACACACGGTCCACCAACGCTCGAAGGCGTGCTGTCGGTCACCTGCACCGACACCGGTCCACTCGCTCCGTGGCTCCCGGAAGGCAGCGACCATGTTGTTGCAGTCGAGCCGTCCTGCCACAGGTAGCTGTACGCTCCCGTCCCTCCAACCACCGTCGTGCTGTAGCTCACTGTCCCAGCACAGTGGTCGTACGTCGGCGCTGACAGCGTCACCGACAGCTTCGCGTTGATCGCGTAGCTCCCACTGTCGCTGTCGACACACGGTCCACCAACG
>CAZJLO010000073.1:0-7451 GCA_964547105.1 uncultured Thermotogae bacterium | reverse complement strand
CTCAGATCAACGTTGCTTCGGTTTCCGGATCGAACAGGTGGATCGTCTGCAAGTTGACACCAAGGAGAATGGACGTGTCCACTTTCACCTTGCTGTGGGGATCAAGACTGGCGACGACTTGCTGGCCGCCGCACTCCCCGTACACAAGCAACGAGTGACCGAGTTGCTCGGTGACGGTGACCTGAATCCGAAGAGCATTTTCCTCGCTGTCCACCGGCCCCGACAGTTCCTCCGGTCTGATCCCGACAATTACCGTCTCCGGAAGCGGTTGTGCGGGTGACCGCTGGAGCTCGATGTCGAACCCGTCGGATTTGAGTTGAGAGAGGCCATCCCGGCTCACGACACTTGCTGTGACGAAGTTCATCGCCGGACTGCCGATGAACCCGGCAACAAACTGATTCTCCGGATGATCATACGTTTGCTGCGGCGATGCATACTGCTGGACAATCCCGTCACGCATCACGGCAATTCTGTCGCCGAGGGTCATCGCCTCGACCTGGTCGTGCGTGACGTAGATCGTGGTCGTTTGAAGCTTGTGGTGAAGCTGCTCCAGTTCCGTCCTCATCTGTACGCGAAGCTTCGCATCCAGATTCGATAGAGGTTCGTCAAACAGGAAGACCTTGGGGTCGCGGACGATCGCCCGTCCAACAGCAACGCGCTGGCGTTGCCCACCGGAAAGCTCTCTCGGCTTGCTTTTCAGTTTGTCCTCAATACCGAGAAGATCCGCCGCTTCCTGGACACGGCGCTTGATCTCGTCCTTGGGTGTTTTGCGCAATTTGAGCCCGAATGCCATGTTGTTGTAAACGTCCATGTGCGGATACAACGCATAGTTCTGGAACACCATCGCGATGTCTCGATCCTTCGGCGGAACGCGGTTCACCACGCGTTCACCGATTCGGATCTCTCCCTCGGTCAGCTCTTCGAGCCCGGCAACCATGCGCAACGTGGTTGTCTTTCCACAACCGGAAGGTCCGACAAGAACGGTGAATTTCCCGTCTTCAATCTCCATGGAGATGTCGTTCACGGCCGTGAAGTCCCCGAACTTCTTGGTCACGTTCGTCAGCGTTACTTGTGCCATGTGCACTCCTCTTTCCGCTTCCGGATGGTTGTTAAGGGCGTCATCAACGCGTTTCCGGCAAGCGCTATATCGCTGCACGCTACCGATCCAGCTCATGGCTAGTGTATCGGGAAACCCCAGCGCGCGCTAGATGGGCCAGACAACCAGACGGCTTGCCGTCAGGGGTTGGCACGCTGACAACGCCGACCTCCGATCGGCCGCCAACCTGGGCCGCGCCCGGCAGGTTGACTTTCGCTTCTCGGGTGCTCAAAGTTGATTGCTGTTTGACCCGGAGGCTCTACGCCACGATTCATCGGGAAGACCTGGCGAGATGCGCTTTCCGGACGGCTTCAAGAGTGAATGAAAGCGGAGGAAATCGATGACCACGTCCCAGATCGACCACAGCTGTGTCCATGCACTCCGTTTCCTTGCATGTGACGCAATCGAGCAGGCCCGGTCAGGGCATCCGGGGCTGCCGCTCGGTGCCGCTCCCATGGCTTATGTCCTATGGACGAGACATCTACGCCATCATCCGTCGGCACCCGATTGGGCCGATCGCGATCGATTCGTGCTGTCCGCCGGGCATGGCTCCGCGCTGCTCTACTCCCTCCTTGTGCTCTCCGGGTATGACCTGGCGCTCGACGAACTCCGGAAATTCCGTCAGTGGGGAAGCCGCGCAGCCGGACATCCCGAGAGTCACGTGTGCCCGGGGGTGGAAATCACAACCGGCCCTCTTGGGCAAGGGATCGCCAATGCCGTCGGGATGGCGATCGCCGAACGCCATCTTGCCGCCGTCTACAACACGGCAACGCACAGCGTGGTGGACCACTACACATACGCTCTGGTTGGCGATGGCTGTCTGATGGAAGGTGTCGCCTACGAGGCCAGTGCGCTTGCCGGCCATCTCGGACTGGGGAGACTGATCGTTCTCTATGATTCCAATCGCATCTCCCTTGCCGGGTCCACATCGCTTTCGACATCCGAGGATACCGGTGCCCGCTTCGCTGCCGCCGGTTGGCAGGTCCTTAAAGTGGATGATGGCGAAGACCTCGAGGCAATCGACACTGCGATCACGATTGCGAAGCAACAGACAGCCAAGCCAACCCTGATTGAGGTAGCCACAGTGATAGGACATGGCGCTCCGACCAAACAAGGCTCGTTCAAGGCGCACGGCGCACCGCTCGGCCCGGAGGAGCTTAACGCAGCCAAGAACGAGGTCGGGTGGCCTGTCGAGCCACGATTCTTCATTCCCGATGATGTCGGTCGGCAGTTTGCGTCGGTCAGCGACAAGGGCAAGACAATTCATGAACAGTGGCGGGCGCGGTTCGACACCTATGAAGCGGAGCTCCCCACTCTCGCCGGAGAGTTCCGTCGTCGCATGCAAGCAAAGCTTCCCCAACACTGGGAGGAAGTGCTGCCGGAGTTCGAACCGGACGCAAAAGGAATGGCGACGCGCAAGGCCTCGGAGGCGATCATGCAGGCCGTCGGCGGCGCACTTCCCGAGCTGTTCGGAGGGTCGGCCGATTTGAATCCGTCGACGTTCACTTGGCTGAAGGAGCAGGGTGACTTCCAACGGCCGGGCCCCGTACCTGATGAGGTCCAGGGCGCTGTCGGAGGTCCGTGGGGGTACGAGGGCCGGAATCTTCATTTCGGCGTGCGTGAACATGCAATGGCCGCGATCGCTAACGGCCTCGCCGCTCACGGGGGATTCATCCCCTACACCGCTACGTTCCTCGTATTCTCCGACTACATGAGGCCGGCGCTACGCCTTGCCGCTCTGAGTGGTTACCCGGCAATTTTCGTGTTCACGCACGACAGCGTCGGGGTCGGTGAAGACGGTCCCACCCATCAACCGATCGAGCAGATTGCTGCGCTCCGCGCCATTCCCAATCTGGCCGTTATCCGCCCCGCCGACGCCAATGAGGCAGCGACCGCTTGGCGAATTGCGGTCGAACAGAGAGCCGCTCCCACAGTTCTTGTCTTCTCGCGGCAGGCACTCCCGACCCTCGATCGCACTCGGTATGGCTCGGCGTGCGAGGTACGCCGCGGCGCCTACGTTCTGTGGGATTCTTCCCCCGATCCCCAGATTCTTCTCATGGCATCGGGATCCGAAGTCGCTGTGATCGTCGAGGCCGCGAAAACGCTGGCGAACGAGGGACATCGCGTCCGCGTGATCTCGATGCCTAGCTGGGAGTTATTCGAGCGCCAGCCGGAGTCGTACCGCCGCGAGGTTCTTCCGGAGAAGATCAAGTTGCGCATCGCCATCGAAGCGGGGATCCGGATGGGATGGGAGCGATACGTTGGGTCCGGACCAGGACGGCGGATCCTCAGCATCGATCGATTCGGGGCAAGCGCACCCGGGCCGGAAGTCATGAGTCGCCTGGGGATTTCCCCCCAGGCCGTGCTGGCGGAAGCACACTCTCTGCTGATGGAAGAAGCGTCGGCCTAGATGAGGAAAACTCATGGCAAAGCGCTTCGGGAGTACCTTGCCACCATGCGAGGATTCTCGCGCGATGCCAAACTCTATCTGATCTGCACGTCTATCTACAGCTTGATGATCGGGGTACAGTACCTGTACCTGAATCTCTATGCTCTGGAACTCGGATTCGATCAGGCGTTCATCGGCTGGCTCGTCGGGATCCCGGCGTTTGTCACTGCGTTGGTGGCTCTTCCCGTAGGCTTCCTCTTGCCCCGATTTGGGTACCGCCGCGGCTTACTCCTGGGTGTTTCGCTTCAAATCGCTGCCCTCCTCGGCTGGACGCTGCTTCCTTCTCGCGCCCCTCTGTTGATGGCGAGCGCCTTGTGGGGACTCGGCTCGGCATTGACAATGATCACGGCGTCCCCCTTGATGGCCGATGTGTCCACCGAACAGGACCGAACCCATCTCTTCTCGATCCAGTTCGCGGCGGCCACGCTGGCCACCGTCGTCGCCAGCGCTGTCGGCGGCGTTCTTCCCGGCCTCTATCATCGGCTGTTCGGTCTTCCCGACTCGGGACCGGCGCCGTATCGGGCGACGCTGATCACGGCGATGGTCATCGCCAGCTTTGCTCTCGCTCCGGTGATCTGGATGGGGCGTCATCGCGGCCGGGCCAAGCTGTCGCTGAAACGGTCCGAGCTGCGCCCCCATCGAAAATCTCTCCTGCAGCTGATCGCCGTCCAGCTCACCATCTCTTGCGGCGCCGGGTTAATCATGCCGTTTGTCAACGTGTTCTACCGGATCGAATTCGGCGCTTCCGACGCAACCTTGGGAACGGCATTCGCCGTCTCCTCGTTGACGATCGTTTTCGCCGGATTGATGATGCCGTTTCTCGTCAAGCGGCTGGGCAATATCTGGGCAATCGCCCTGACCCAGTTTATTTCTCTGCCGTTTCTGCTGGTAATGGGGTTTGCTCCGTGGCTGTGGATCTCGATTTCGGGCTACCTCATTCGCACGGCATTGATGAACATGAGCACGCCCACATTCAACGCACTCTCGATGAGCGTGGTCCCTTCGCCCCTCCGGCCTCTTGCCGCCAGTCTTGTCTCGCTGTCGTGGAACGCGGGGTGGGCATTGAGTTCGTTTGTCAGCGGGCATATTCAGGGAGCGGTCGGCTTCTCGCCGCTCTTCCTGGCAATGATGGGGTTCTACCTAGTGTCACCGATCCTCGTCGTCATCTTCTTCCGCGGCACATCCGCCGTCGCCGACGGCAGCCCAGGTAATCCAGGAAACCGACCTTAGGACACGGCGGAACCCGACCCTAGAACCCTGTCACGTCCATCCTGTATTCTTGGGATTTGCTCGACAGCGTCCGCTGCAAGCAGCTCCGCAACACGCTCCGCCGCACGTGAGACTTCCGCGGAGATAGGGGTGCCCAACACCGTGCTTCTGGGTTCGATGCCGATCAGGATGATTCGACCGGCGGCTTCCCGCAGACGATCGATGAGAAACGGCAACGGAAGCCCATGGGTGGAAAACAACATCCTATCGGCGAATTCCGTTGGTAGGCGGAAGAATGAACCACTCGGCGTACCCATCCGTGCGGCATCGACCACCACGAGGAGATCGGGGGCCTCGCATCGAACGACTCCGGTCACGTTCTCCGGAGAGAGTCCGGCATCTACGATCCGCCAATCCGCACCTGAATCCCGCAACCGCGACGCAGCCAATGCAGCTGCTCCGTCGTCTCCGGCAAGAGGATTCCCAACCGCAAGCAGCATCCGCGTCATGCTTCGGCCAATGTGCGGAATTCTCCAATCTCTCGGTAGCGCAGGTAGCGCGACTCCACCAGCTGCTCCCGCGGCATGTCATCCAGCTGTTCGACATGCCGAACGAGGCTGGCGCGAACCGATTCGAAGACCTCGGGCCAGTTCTTGTGCGCGCCTCCCAGCGGCTCAGGAATGACCTCATCGATTAGTCCGAGCTGGAGTAGCTTCCCCGCCGTTAGCTGCAGCGCTTCCGCCGCCTCCCGGGTTCGTTCCTTGTCCTTCCAAAGAATCGCCGCCGCCCCTTCGGGGCTGATCACGGAGAACGTTGCGTTTTCCAGCATCAGAATGCGATCCCCGACGCCGACCGCCAGCGCCCCCCCCGAGCCGCCTTCGCCGACGATGCAGACGACTATCGGGACCTCAAGATGGGACATGAGTGCCAGGTTCTCGGCCACCGCACCGCCGATATTCCCGGCCTCCGACTCCAGCCCCGGATAGGCTCCCGCCGTATCGACAAGCGAGATCACCGGCAAGTCGAACCGCTCCGCAAGCCGGAAGATCCGCTGTGCCTTCCGATATCCTTGAGGCCTTGGCATCCCGAAGAAACGCTGCTTGTTCTCCTCCGTCGTGCGTCCCTTCTGCTGACCGATGACGGCAACCGGCTTGCCATCGAGCCTTGCAAGTCCGCCGATCAGCGCTCGATCGTCTCCGACCATTCGATCGCCGTGCATCTCGTAGAAATCGCTGAAGATATTCTCGAAGTAGTCGCAGGCGTACGGACGCTTGGGATGCCGTGCGATCTTGACTCGATCCCAATCCGACAGATCGGCGTAGAGCGCCACCCGCAACGATTCAAGCTTTGCTTCGAGCTTCGCTATCTCAGAAGCAAGGTCCATCCCGTCTATCTTGTTGAGTTCTCGAAGCTCGCGGATTTTCGCTTCAAGCAGATCGAGCGTTCGTTCATCGCTCATGATTCCCTCTTCTGTGCCGCGTGGAAGAATCGAATCACCTGGATCAGATCCTCACGAAGATTCTCCCGATTCACGACCCGGTCAATAAATCCGTGTTCGAACGCGAAAGCGTCCGTCTGGAAGTTCGCCGGAAGATCCTCCCCCGTGGTGTCGCGGATCACTCTTCTCCCCGCAAAGCCGATCAACGCCCCGCGTTCGGCGATGATGATATCGCCAAGGCTGGCAACGGAAGCCTGCACCCCTCCGGTGGTCGGGTAGGCCATGACGGAGATGAATGGAACGGCATCCCTCGCCAACCGCTCGCGAACGGCGGATGTCTTCGCCATTTGCATCAGTGCGTACATCCCTTCCTGGATTCTCGCACCGCCCGACGAGGAGATGAGAATGAACGGCGTCCTACGTTCTGCCGCCTGCTCCATCCCATGGCAGATCTGCTCGCCGACCACCGAGCCCATACTCCCGCCGACAAAGCGGAAATCCATCGCCGCCATCACCACGGGGATTTCGCCCATCTCGGCCGCCGCGACAAGAATCGCACTGGGTAGCCCCGTTCTCTCCTGAACGGCTTCTATCCGCTCCGGATAGGGCTTGCTGTCGACAAACTCCAGCGGATCTCCGCGCTCCCTGTTCCATTAAGGAAGGATCGGACATTGCATTTATGAACGGAGACATGAACGTCCCTATTACCGAGAAGTTGATACGGGTTGTGGCCCATCGTCTGGCGGATGAGTCCTGCATGTTCTGTTATGCCATGGGTATCATCGAATTCACCGGTGGATTTAACAATGTGATGTCCACGGCAACAGGGGAGAGGATACTGGCGTGACGTGATCGACCCGACGAAGGGCGGATCACTTATAATGGTGAGATCTGGGTGGATACGGATAAAAATATATTTCGCCCGCCGCAGAAGCGGCATGTGGGATATGTCTTTCAGGAATATACCCTGTTCCCTCATCTCTCGGTCGCCAGGGATGTGGCGATGATAAGCAATCACATCGGGAGACCAGACAATATAAGTGAGACGAAGGTGAATGTGGACTATTCTACTCCCCTCAGGTGTTTTTTTACCGGGAACCTTTATTGATTTCTATCAACGATACTCGAACGTTTTTCCCCGACATTTCGTTTTCCCTTGACAACTTTCAGGGAAAGTGTTTTCACAATAAGACCCGCTACGTAGGTTGTTATCAAACTTGTTGACGTTTCATCTCGAAGCACTCAGCAGAACGGACCAT
>CAZJLO010000072.1:0-7609 GCA_964547105.1 uncultured Thermotogae bacterium | reverse complement strand
GCGGTTCAACCTGTCCGCGGACGAGTATGTCTGTGGGGTCAAGCTCCTCGCAGACGAGTATGTCCCCGCGGTTCATGGCACGCCACGGCCGTGTACGTCACCCATGCAATGACATCGACGGCCTTGGAGATGGTTCCTGCAATTCCATTCGGACATTGGCGCTTGCGGGGCAAGATCGAATAGACTTCGCGGAACGGGCGAGCAGCCCTGGGGGCGGCCGGACAACCGACCCGCGTGTCCCGTCCGACCACTCCCAGGGCTTGCGTTGGAGTATGTCGAAGGCAAGGAGAAGCATGGATGACGCACAAGATGTCGGTGTCGCGTTCACCGAAGAAATCAGGACATTCCTGCGCGAAGCGCTAAGGATCAGCATCCGTCATCCGCGCGTTCTCCCCCGTCTGCTATACCTGCTCAGACGGCAACGGCACGCGGCGGGTGTCCGTGCGCGGATGAAACAACGGGGAGTCCATGTGCCGCCGATGCTCATCGCCAGCATCACCAACCGCTGCAATCTCAACTGCAGAGGATGCTACGCACAGATCCACCAGAAGCCGGATGGGAAGGAGCTAACCTCCGGCGAATGGGCGGATGCCTTTCGGCAAGCGGTGGAACTCGGGGTGTCGATTGTGCTTGTCGCCGGTGGTGAGCCGCTGACCCGGCCCGAGATCCTCGACATCATGGACGACTTTCCGGACATCCTGTTCGCGATGTTCACCAACGGTCTCCTCATCGACGAGCAGGTGGTGAGTCGGCTGAAGCGGCAGCGGCACGTAGTGCCGATCATTAGCCTCGAGGGGGAATCCACCGACACCGACGACCGGCGAGGGCCCGGCGTCCATGCGATGGTTCGGGAAGGCATGAGACGGCTTCGCGAGGCAAGCGTCCCTTATGGAACATCACTGACCGTGACAAGGGCGAACTTCGACACGGTGTTGAGCAAGCCGTTCCTCGCCGGGTTAATCGATGATGGTTGCTGGCTCACGTTCTTTATTGATTACGTGGCGATCGAGGCGGGTACCGAAGATTTGATGCTGACACGTGAGTTGATCGAAGAAGAAGCTCGGCGGTTGGCCGCGTATCGGCGGGAGTTACCGGCGCTGTGTGTCGCGTTTCCGGGGGACGAGGACCGTTTCGGCGGCTGTCTTGCCGCCGGCCGCGGATTCGTCCATCTCAGCGTCGAGGGCCGGGTCGAACCGTGTCCGTTTTCGCCCTATTCCGATGCCGAGCTGAGAAATGTGCGGCTCGAACAGGCGCTGAAGTCCGATCTTCTTCGAACCATCCGGGAGAATCACGAGATCCTCGATGAAACGAACGGCGGCTGCGCGCTGTGGGACGCCCGCGAGTGGGTGGCATCGCTCGTCCAGCACCCCGGCGAGCATGAAGCGAATCCCCAGCCCCAAAACCGAAACGAGATACGAGCAGTCGGCACGGTCCGCGTTGCGGGACCGGAAGAAAGGATCTGACCTATGCCCGTGGCGGCAACAAGCGGCTTGCACAAGTCCTATGCCGGGTGAGCAACTTGACCTTCTCCGTTGAATGCGGGGAGATCCCCGGTCTGATCGGACCCAATGGCGCCGGCAAGCGCGCCACCATCAAGGTGATGCTGGATCTCGTCCTCTGCCTCGCGGCGACTTCTACCCTTCCTCCAAATGCGAAGATTCTCTGAGATGCACGGACGATTGCCGTGCATCAGCATGCTCTCGGAGCAGTCCAATCGAGACTATCAGAGTTTGGCGCTGCACTTGATGGTCTCGCCACACAGGTCCAACCGATGCCCCGGCTCAACTCCGAACACAGCCAGTCGCCTCGATCCGGCCTATTCGACGGTCGGCGTGTCGCCGATGCGGAAGGTTCCACGGAAATACCGATCGCGAATCGTCTGGGCTTCACGCGCCCACGCTTCGATGCCCACGGACTGAATGCGGCAGAGGTTGAAGATCTTCAGGTTGTGAGGGTACTTGGCAGCCTGATCGGCAGTAGGATTCAACCGGCCGCAGGGGAAGTCCGCACACTCGAAGCAGAACGACGCGCCCTTCGCCACTGCGCATTCGCGTGTCGAACAGGCGGTCGGGGAGAGCGGGCACCCACCCTGATCGCGGCACCCTTTGCACTGAATGCCAACCAACTGCGGAACCCGCATGTTGAGCGCCAGACGAGCCTCCGTCTCGGAATTCGCTTCATACAACTCGCAGTTGAAACAGTCGATTCCGCAAAACGCCGTAGCTCTCTCGTAGTCCATGTGACTCCCTCCATGCTCCGTCAACTAGGCAAGCGATGAATCATGTGCCTTGACTCCTCGAATCTATTGAGTGTCCCCAAATCTCAAGCGCATTGCACGGCCGGGCCCGCGTTGATCATCCTGTCGCGTCGTTGGGGGGGGCGGGAACGCAGTGGGATCTTGAATTGCGATGTGGGACAGGTCTTCTTTCTCGGTGGTTTCGCATCTCCTCGACGTGCGTCCCGAGATTGCCGATTGTCCGGCAGGGTAATCGTGGACATCGGCATCCATGTCATGATCATTCGACCTAACTGGCGCGCAGGCGCGGGCGTTTGCCAGGTGGATGCCGAGCAGCTTTGCCGCTGCCCACAGCCCTCCAGCCACGCAAGACACGAGCGCGACCATGCTGACCACGAGCTGGCATGCCGGGATATCGGATAGTCAGGTCGTAGCATCATCAGCACGGGCGCGCTGAACCGAAGATTGCTGAACACGACCTACTCCGGGCTGTCGGGGAAGAACATCCATAGCGACACGACGACAAACAGCAAGGAACCGAGAATGAAGTACGTGATGGCGAGCAGCAGAAGCCCTGGCCGAAGCTGAATCGTGCTGAGGATGCCGCCGATGGTCGGCGATGCCAGGCGTGGCAGGATCGGCATCGAGATCACCCACATCAGCACTTGGAGCAGTCCGGCGGCACCGCGCCCCAAGAGCCTTCCCTCAAGCATCTACTTGCCATCCAGATGGATGTTGAAAAGATGGTTCTGCCATGCTATAGTACTCTTCGCGCCATCCACTCGGATGGTGGTCGGAAAGGAGAGTGATGTTCACAATGCTGAAACTCTGGATCCATACTTGCCCGATCTCGGTCGACGCCGAACCCAGCCAACCCCGGCAGGCACTCGCGCTTCGGGAGGACACCTTGACGACGCGTCCGCGGACAGGTCTGGGCGTTCGTGTGGGGTGTGTTCTGGCCGGCATCGAGATCGTGATTTCCTTCGCCGGAGACTCCGGCTAGAATGCTATGATCATCCCAATAGAAGGGCGAAAGGCGGGAAATGCAATGGCTGACACCGAGAAGATCACCGTCAATCTCAGCCCGGTTGATCTTGGACACATCGATGTGCTCGTCGAACAGGGACTGTTTTCGAACCGGACGGACCTCATCCGCAGCGCAATCCGCACCCTGCTTAACAAGCACGAGCGGGTCATCGAGGATGTAACGGCAAGGAAGTCATTCTCGATCGGCGTGATCGCAATCAACCGGCGGGACCTCGAGGAGCTGAAGCGGCAGAACAAGAAGACCGCATACCGCATCATCGGCGCTCTGTTCCTGGCCAACGACATCGATCCGGATCTGGCGCGAGAAACGATCGAGTCCATCAGCGTCCGCGGCACGCTACGTGCGTCCGCAGAGCTGAAAGAAGCCTTGAAGGACCGGATCAGCGACTAGATCGCGGGTGGCGCATTCAAGTACACGTGCGAGCCAGGATGGCTTCCGCGGCCGCAGACGTCACGACGCTCCCGTCGTAGGGCCGGGGTCGCGGCATCCTGGCGGCAATGGCCCCAGGCACCGATGAGAGATTGCACCTTGGCGATCCGTAAGGCTCCGGCGGAGCTCGACGCCAAGGAATTGCTTGGCACAACGCACCATCCTCTGGCTTCCACTGGGTACCGGGATGCGATGAAGACACGGTGGCTTTGCCCCTAGTGTGTGCGATGTACGCCGCCGCGAAGAGAGAGCGGTCAACGCCGAGGAGAGCGCCGCAAGGCAATCGGAGCCGCGGGGTCCTGGAGATGAAGGGCTGCCTCTGGCCACGCCGGACGCTTGGTTGACGGCTGGACGGGCTCTAGTATGGAGTGGGGCTGACGCCGATTGCCGATCCGCAGCTCCGTGAGACGCACCGTCGAGGAGTGTTCTTGTGGGCTCTTCGCATCGTCGAAAGATCAACGGAGGGATTGCGTATGCTTGATCGACTTGAGATTGCCAAGAACTGGCTGCCGCGCTACACGGGAATGCCGCTCAACGATTTCGGGCCCTATATTCTGCTGACCAACTTCCGAAACTACCTCGAGAGCTTCGCTGAAAAGTTCGGCTGCGATGTCTGTGGCGAGGACAGGCCGATGCAGACTGCCACGAATCGAAACGGCCTGACCATCGTCAACTTTGGCATGGGATCGGCGAATGCCGCTACGGTGATGGATTTGCTGAGTGCGGTTCATCCTCGGGGTGTTCTATTCCTTGGCAAGTGTGGCGGCTTGAAAGCGTCGAGCGAGATCGGCCACTTCATTCTTCCCATTGCAGCAGTCCGGGGCGAAGGCACAAGCGATGATTACTTTCCTCCGGAAGTTCCTGCTCTTCCGTCATTCAAGTTGCATAAGTTCGTATCCGACAAGATCGTCAAACACGGATACGAGTATCGAACCGGCGTTGTCTATACGACAAACCGACGCGTTTGGGAACACGATCAGCCATTCCGCGAGCGGCTTCGGCAGATGACCTGCATCGCCATCGACATGGAGACCGCCACCCTGTTCATTGTCGGACACCACAACGCGATCGCACGCGGCGCACTCCTGCTTGTTTCCGACGTGCCCATTGCGCCAGACGGGATCAAGACCGAGGAGTCGGATCGGCGGGTGACCGCGGCGTGGTCGGACATTCATCTCCAAATCGGGATCGATGCGATGAGCGAGGTCGGGGAGAAGGGCGAGGAAATCAAGCATCTCACCTATTGATGCGCCGCGGAAGGAAAGCGATCCGGGATGATGTCATGTCAGCCACCTCGACGCCAGTCTGCGCTTTCAAGGGGCGCCTCCGTCTCCGTCCAAGAGCCGATGGTAGGCCCCGAAGCACTTGAGTTGATGTTCTCCAAGCTGCTGCCGAAGGACGGCGGCCGGCTACCTGAGCAGAGCGAAGCAGTCGAAGGTCATGACTTTGATGACGCACCTTGTGTTTCGTCTCCGCTGCCGCTAGAGTTGCAGGTGTTGCTCGGTAGTTGAACAGTGCTTCAAGGAAGTCCGGTTTATGCCAGAACTCTCCGATGAAGTCCCGTCCTTCTAAGATCCCAGCACAGGGGAGGCATATCATGGCAGATCGAATAACCGGCAAAGTGAAATGGTTCAACGACGACAAGGGCTTCGGTTTCATCGAACGAGACGGTGGCGAAGATGTTTTCGTACACTTCAGTTCGATTCGTGGCGACGGCTTCAAGTCGCTGCAGGAAGGCGCAGCAGTCGAGTTTGCATTGGGACAAGGCGATAAAGGCCCTCAGGCGCTAGATGTTACGCTCGTCTAGAACCACCCATCTTGGCTATTGATACGCGGTGCACGTTCGGTGCGCCGCGTTTTTTGTCTTCCTCTCAACATTCAGGGTCAGAACTTGCAGTGCGCTGCAAGACCAAGGTCTGAGTGTGCGTCGCGCGGACTGCCCAATTTTGCACTGCACGACCCGGCTCCATCCGCGTGTATGTCGAAACGCAAGATCCGCTCCCGGAAATGCAAGCCGCTCAGCACAGTCGAGTAGCTCATCATGACCGCCAGATGTTTCCGGATGGCACAGAAAGACGGAGCGGCATTTCAGAGCCGAGCGGACAGAGACCACGGACCCCGCGAGCCACGCCCGTGTCGGATACAGTCTACCTCAACGAGCTAGAGTGCCCGTCTCCGGACAAGATCCAAGGGTAGACGCCATGGGCTTGGGACTCAGTCTTCTTATCGAAGCCGGTCGCAGAAGCCGCTCAACCGCTGTTCCAGATTCCCGGTCTTCACCTCGGCCTGCTTCAGCTCAACCGACGCAACAGAAGGAACAGCGGCGATCTGCTCCATGGCGTCAAGAACGGCCTGATATCCTCCGCCACCCGATGTACAGAAGAACGCCGCCTGGGTGAGACCGCCGCGAACCTGCTCCAAGTAAGCGCGTGTTGGGCTCGCCAACTTGCCCGCCCACACGGGGGTTCCTATGACGACGAGGTCGTACTCCGACACGGGTTCCACCGGAGGACGGATCTTTGCCGGCTTCTCTCGGAACCCTTCGAAGCCTGAGCGGAGAAATCCCACAAATCCCTTGCGGTTCTCTAAATCTTGGATCTCTTCGACGGCCGCATCGAGCATCGCGGCGATCTGCTGACCGACAGCCCTTGTGTGTCCGCTTCTTGAGTAGAAGACGACGAGCACCTTCATCCGCTGTTCCTCCTTGTCGAAACGTGGAGTCCCGAGCGTACACGAACAGGCGTGTGCAGGAGGAGCTCGTGATAGGATGGAGACAACCGACATCTCCGAACCAGAGCATGGAAACGCGCTACCGGCAAGCAAAGGGGGGAAGCCGATGCAGGGGATTGCAGCAAGGGTTGCCGTTGGTTTCGTGTATCTCGCTGGGAGTATCGCTGTTCTTCTTTTCGGAAGCAGCTACTTCTCACTCTTCCGCACCAACAAGAGCCGGATGTACCGTACGGCCTTGGTGCCCGCCTCCATTGGGGTGTGGTGGTTGATCGAGCGATTCACAGAAAACGGGTCTCTTGAGCTGCTTGCTGTTGGGTTCATCGCCGCGGCATCCGCGAACCTTGCAGGCTGGGCCATATCGTTCCTGCATAAGCCGCTTCGTATTAGCGATGAGTCGGTCAGACGAATGGCCGTCGGCAAGGCGTTGGAAGCCCTTGCCGTCGTGACCGCGATCTCCGTGGTGTTCATCATCTGGCGGCCGATGCTTGTCGATGTATCTCTTGCCTGGGGCAGGGTGCCGTTGGGTCTTGCACTGGGGCTTGGCGGCTTTGCACTGTTTGCCGTTGCCGCGGGATTCCAAGCACGGTCGCTCAAGATCGAGCGACCGCTTCTCGTTCGCTCGCTTGCGTGGATGCTCCTGTTCTGCCTGAGCAACGCCTTCATGGAGGAGTTGTGGTTCCGAGCGCTCTTTCTGAAGCCGCTTGCCGCGCTTCTCGGTCCGATCGCGGCGATCTTCTTGACCGGGGCAGTGTTCGCGGTGCTGCATATCGGTGCGACCTACATGTCGAGCAAGGAGCGGATTCGCTTCTTGATGATGTTGTTTCCACTGGGGATCGTCTGGGGTGTTTGCATGCACGTTACTGGGAGTCTTCTCGCCTCGACCCTGTTCCACGCCGGAGCCGACCTATTGATCATCAACGGCTTCCTTCAGGCGTTCGCCGGTGCGGGAAAACTGGATCAGCATCCTCGGTCGCGGACCACGTCGGGATGATGGTAGGGCTCGATCCCCATGATTTCACTACCCAAGCTGATCGTGCATTCCGGGCGGTAAGCCCGGGGCATTCGGGAAGCTGGCTGATGTGGCCTGAGACGGCGGTGTCGGCCTAATGACCCGCGCCATGCGCGAGGATGGCATGCAAGCACGCACTATGCGCGAGGATGGCGGC
>CAZJLO010000071.1:0-7630 GCA_964547105.1 uncultured Thermotogae bacterium | reverse complement strand
GACGATGTCACGCGATCGGGCTACTACGAGCCCGTGGGGACGGTTCCCGAACACCAGAGGCACGGACTGGCCACCGCGCTGCTCTACGAAGGGATGCGCCGCCTGCGAGAGCGTGGAGCCGTCCAGGCATGCCTCGGCGGTGGGGGAGCCTCTAATCCGCCGGCCGAGGGCGTCTACGCCTCCGTGTTTGGCAACGATCGCGACAGCACCGTCGGATGGCTCAAGTACTTCGACGAGCCGAAGCCATAACCATCAGCAGAAACGGGCGAGTCACCTTTCTCGCCCGTTTCCACCAGCCAGAACGGGCAGTCCCGGCAGGATACCACGCATAAGGTATCTCGTTCAGAAACCTTCTCATCCCGTAGATTCGACGCTCTACTCGTCCTTTGACGGACAATCTATGCGCTCCCTACAATACATCACTTGCCAGTTCGGTCACCGGCTCGCACAGCGAGCGCAGGCCAAGGGATTGCTAACAAAGGAGGCAAGATGTCTGATGATTTCAAGTACTGGACCCATGGAGTGGCCGTACAAGTTGAGTATCCCGACAACGTGAAGAGCATTCGGCGGGCCGGGTGGGGGACGGACATTGTGCAAGCACAAGGAACCGAAAACTGGTTCCACTTCGCGATTCCCACTCCCACAAGACTGGACGACGACAATGTCGATCAGCAAGGGCTGTATCTCCTGGCGAAGATCGACAACAAAGCGACGATCGACGAGATGAGCTGTCACCGAGCAGGAGAAGGGCGCCTCAAGGAGTGGAGCGTAAGCTACTCCGCAACGACGATCGATGCAGGCACGTATTTCGACATCCCCAATCAGAAGTGCACGAAGCCCCTCGTTCTGTGCATCCACGTGAAGTTCGACGGACCAGGCGACGGGATGGTCACATTCCACGGCGCCGGCGGGAACTTCGAGGAACACACGTAGACGGAAGGCATCACACAAGCCGTAGGTGCACGCCGCGTTCGCAAAAGCTGGTGGCCGACTGGCAGCGCAATTGGGGGCAGAGATCTATTTTCGAATCGGCATGCTCGAACTCTTCACGCTGATGAGACAGCTGGATGTCCTGAGGCACGCCGTGAGCTTCTTCCCTATCGACGGTCCTTCATGCCGCGCTCGGCGTCCCCGGAAGGCCCTGACTATTCCCGCAGGTACTGCAATAGCGCCTCTAAGTTCTCGCGGGCGACGCCGTCGATGGGATGCTTGATCTGGTTTCTGATCGCCTCGTCTCGCGTCAGGGCGGCTCCGAGACGCATCATCGCCTTGTGCATCCCGCCCAGCGTGGCAAACTCAAAACGGCCGGCGAGCGGGAAGACGGTCACATGGTCCTTCATCTTTGCCGGCAACGCTTTCTCGATCCACTCTTCCACCGGTTCGGTCGCCGGATCGGCTCCGGAGGTTGTGAACAGGACGACGTTCTTTCCCTTGAGTCGGTGCCAGTGCTTCTGCATCCAGCTCAGCAGTGTGGGCTTGTTGGCGATGATCGGACATCCGATCACCACGGTGTCCGCATCCCACAGGATCGAACCGTCGCGGGACTCAAATACGGGAAACCCCGTTTCCTCGTGGATCCACTCCGCGTACTGCTTCGTGCTTCCGTAACTGCTTCGATAGACGATGATGCCGCTCACAGTACCTCCCGTTCTGTGACAATGCAGGAAGTCGAATGACACCTGGCACATGCCATCTGATCCGTTTGCCGATGCCAACGAACTGACACGTACCTACGGTTCGTCACAGATGCATCGGTTCACCCACAATGCCATGAATGCCGTGATCTATCCAAGAATGGTTAGAACTCCTGGATGCAAGACTCAACTCTCAGCCGCTACAAGTAAGTTGGGGATGATGTCCCCTGGATCGGCTATGTTCTCTTGATCCACACGCGGCCAAGGCGCTCATCGAAGAAGCCAACCGAGCGATAGAGGGCCCCGGCGGGGGCGTCGTACCACGAGACGTAGGCAGTGCGCGCTCCGAGCCACCGCAAGCGGCGAAGCGCCTCGGTCATCACCGCCTTGCCAAGCCCCATCCGCTGGTACTCGATGGCTGCTCCGTCGAGCACAAACACGCCGGTTTGTGAGACATCGTCGAAGTAGCAGACGGCAAACGAGGCGATGTCGCCGTTCGGAGCGACGGCCACCACATCCAGATCGCGCCGATACAGCGGAGCGCGCTGGACGTTGCGATACCACGCGCCGGTCGGATCGCATCCCTCGTCCGGTTCTCCCGGATGGAACGCGCGCCACGAAGCGAGGCTGCGCTGGGGAAGCTGTTCAGGACCGCCCATCGAGCACACGCTGAATCCATAAGGGATCGGCACGGACGGAATCGCCCCACCAAGCGAGCGGCGTCCGTTGTGTTCCACCGAGTGGTCGCCTTCCGGCTGCATCTCGAATCCACGCTCAGAGAGCACGCCCGAAAGCAGCAGATCGCCTTCCATCGTCCACACCCACACGACGCGCTGTCCGTCTTCAAGCACAGCCGGGTACTCGCGTTCGGCGACCCCCACCATCTCGTGGAGCACATCCGGGGTGCGGAACTCCGGATGCACATGCAGGTGGCAAACGCCGGGGTCTCCTTGGTTAAGCACGGCAATGATCCGGCCGTCTTCCGTTTGCCAAAGCGAGAGTTCATCCGGTGTCCGCTCGACGACGGTCTCCAGCCAGTGCCAGCGCCAGTAGTCGAATTCGCCGACGTGCCAGTAGCCGGAAAGGCGGTCGCCGTGTGTGAGCAACTCGCGGAAGAACGCCCGCGCCCGCCAGTAGTCAGCGGGACTTGTGTAATGCCTGTGCTGAACCGTCATGCAGATCCCCCATCGTGTGGCGTCGAGGTGCGTGGGATCAAGTCTGCATGCCACATGCCTGCAGTGCAAACATCGCCGGAAGACTTACTCAGCCTCGCCGGACGCGTTGCCTCCGTTTCTCCCCGGCTTCCGCCGGCTTCTGCGAGACAGCAAATCGGCAAGGGGAGCGACGATCCCTGCCGTGATTGCGCTGATCACCAGCCACGGGATGTTGCCTATCGGCTGCCCAGTCATGAGTGGATAGAAGATGGACATGAAGACAAACAACACAACCGCTCCAACCGCTGCACGGAGGACCGTTCTTCTCATGGCTTGCTCCACTCCGTCCGTTCGCCGCTCTCTCCTCGCATGATTTTCGCTTGCGCCTATGTTATCACACTTTGTCTTCGCCTCGTGCCCACAGGCTACAAGCTACACGCCACAAGCTACGTACGCAGGATCGTGATGCAAGTAGCGTTATGCTACGTATCTTCTCCTGTGCCCCAGTTCTCCAGCACGTAATCGAGGTCCTTGTCGCCGCGTCCGCTGAGGTTGACGAGGATCGTTCCGCGCTTCATCTCTCGCGCTTTTTTCAGTGCGTGAGCAACAGCATGCGCGCTTTCGATCGCGGGGATGATCCCTTCCAGCCTCGACAGCTTGAAGAACGCGTCCCTGCACTCTTCGTCCGAACAGGTGACATAGCTGACCCGCCCCTCATCCTTCAGGTAGCAGTGTTCGGGACCGACGCCCGGATAGTCGAGGCCGCTGGCGCAGGAGTATACCGGGGCGGGCGATCCGTCTTCGTTCTGCAGCAGGTAGCACCTGAACCCGTGAACGATCCCCTCATGTCCGTAGGTCATCGATGCGGCGTGATCGCCCAACTGCTCCCCGCGGCCAAGCGGTTCGACCCCGACAAGCTCGCACGGGTCTTCCAGGAACGCGCTGAAGATCCCGATCGCGTTGGACCCACCACCGACGCAGGCGCAGACGGCATCGGGGAGATAGCCGGTCATCTCGTGGAACTGCTCGCGTGCTTCGATGCCGACGATCTTCTGGAAGTCGCGGACCATCAGCGGGAACGGGTGCGGTCCCACCACCGAGCCGATGCAGTAGATGGAGTTCTCGTAGTCGGCGAGATACGCCTCGAAGGCTGAATCCACCGCCTCTTTCAGCGTTCGCAAACCGTGAGTCACCGGCACCACCTTGGCGCCAAGGAGCTTCATCCGGCTGACGTTGGGCGCCTGCTTGGCGATGTCGACCTCGCCCATGTGAATCTCGCATTCCAACCCGAAGTACGCCGCCGCCGTCGCCAGGGCGACGCCATGCTGTCCGGCTCCCGTTTCGGCGATCAGCTTCTTCTTTCCCATGTACCGCGCCAGCAAGCCCTCGCCCATGCAGTGGTTCAGCTTGTGAGCGCCGGTATGGTTCAGGTCCTCACGCTTCAGATAGATCTTCGCTCCACCGTTTGCAAGCGACAGCGATCGCGCATGGTAGACCGGCGTCGGCCGGCCTTGGAAGTGCCTGCGAATCCAACGCAGTTCCGCGATGAACGCCGCGTCGTTTTCGATCTCGTGATAAGCCTTGGTGATTTCGGCAAACGGCTTCTCGAGTTCCGGAGGAAGGAACTGGCCGCCATACCGTCCGAAGAACCCTTGCTCATCCGGCACCGTCATGGACCTGAGACGTGCTGTCATTGGATCTCCTATCGGGGTAATGATGGTTCTAGTCGTTGCGGTGGAGCCCTTACCCATCCCCAGTGCCGGATGACGTCTGCCACCCGAACAGGCAAGATCCTACAACCGGTGGTCACCGGCCACAACCGAGGCCAAAAGTGAGAGTTCCCGAGACCATCGCAGGGCGAAGCGCTGGTTCTACCGGGCTGCACAGCCGATAATCTGTTGCATGCCGAATCGATACCGATACCGATGCCGCAACGCGATCAACAGGGAGCTGGAGAGAACGCAGAGATGTCTAGGCCGTCAACCCACGGTGCACGGTGGTGTGATCTTGCTATTCCTCGCTGCCTACGTGGGGCTCTCCTTTCTCATCAACCTGGTTGTGTTTCGATCGCCGTGGCTCGATCCGGTCACCCGCAGCACACGAGGATGGATCCAACCCACGCTTGTTGTGAATGCGGGCTTGATCGTGCTGTTGATCGCCGGTGTGCTCGGACTGGGCGGACGCCTTTCCCCCCGGAAGATCGTGGGAACCGCCCGGCAGGCGTTACGCGCCATCGGCTGGACCGCGGCGCTGTGGGGCCTTACGCAACTGGTGGGCGTTGTCGCTCTCGCAATCCAGGGAGGGTTGACGCTTGATCCAAGCTGGAACGCCTACGGAGTCTCGTGGGTCCTCGGCGGGCTGCTCGCGCAGCTAGCTGGGAATGCGTTGTTCGAAGAGATCGCGTATCGCGGATTCCTGTTGCCGCAAACACACCGGCGATTGAGCGCAATCCGACGCCCAGCGTTGAGGATCTTCGTCGCCGTTCTCATCTCCCAAGCCGTGTTCGCCCTGATCCACATCCCAAACCGCATCTACACCGGTCTCCCACTCGCGGCATATCCGATGGACCTCGTCCGCCTGCTGGGGCTGGGTGCGCTGTTTGCGGTGATCTATCTGAGGACGGGGAATCTGCTGCTTGCCGTCGGCATTCATGCGCTTCTCAACCGCCCGACACCACTGGTCGGCTTCGCATCCTCATCAACGGTGCTGCTGGTGTTGATCGCCGTGCTGCTGGTCGTGTGGCCGTGGATGTCAAGAAATCGCGACGGAAGGGCGATGTCGGAATCCTACATCACGATTCCGCCGCGGGAGTGAATCTAGCACTTCTTGCAGTAGAGATCCCGCGCCAGGAACACCACCCCAACGCCGATCACCAGCACAGCCACGATGTAGTAGCCGGCGAGGTTCAGCTGGTAGTCCGCCGGGCTGTACGACCCCGCTGCAGCGGCCTGGAATGCAGCCCTGCCCACAAGCGGCATGATCTTCTGTGCCAGCATCCCAAGCGCAATCAACACCAATCCCGTTACGATCCCGATCACCGGTGCATTCGTCTTTGCCATGTGCATTCCTCCATTTCGTAAGGCAGGGATGATACCAAACCACTCAATTCGAGTCCTGGATTCCAGCGTGGCAGCACAGCTCTCAGTCAACACAGCGCGTCATCTCTCTAGGGAATACGCATCCGAGCTCTGCCACCCTCGGTGAGACGTCCATGAGACACTCGGACTGAATGATGGCGCAACAGGACTCTGGAGGGAGGGCGTTGTGGCAGCAAAGGAAGCGAATTCGCCGGTTCGGATGCTTCTGCTTGTCGGAGACATGATCGGCGCAAACTGCCTCACGGGAGGGAAGAAGCTCTCAATTCTCGAGAAGTTCGAGCGCTATGGCTGGGATCTGACGATCGCCGGGACGAAAGATCATGTCGCGCCCTGTCCGTTTGCTGCAGAGAGAAAGCTGGAAGCGCCCAAGATCGACCGTCTGATCGACAACATCACCGACGTCACGGAATTCGATGCGGTCTCGATCCTTCCTGGGCCGTCCCATACGTGCTTGATCGAGTCCGATCACGTACTCCGTCTCGTTCACCAGGCCGTCGATGAAGGTCTCGTCGTGAGCGCCTGGTGCCGAGGTGTTCGCGTCCTTGCCGCCGCGGACGTCGTGCGAGGAAGACAGATCGTCGGTCACGAGGATGACAAGGCGTTCATCGAGCAAGCAGGGGGCATCTTCATCGGCCAGGATCATCCTCCGATCACGGATGAGAATCTTGTCACGGGTGCCCGCAGCTACTACTACCGCGCCAAGAACGCCGATGCGATCAAGAAGGCAGTGCAGGCAAGGCAAGCCCGGTAGTCCCAGAACGGACTCGCTTCTGCATCCCTTGAGAGCCCTTGATCCCCCAGAAGCATCTCCAAGCCTGCCTCATGGGTCCTTCATGCTGCACGGCTTGACCCAACAGAGAAGATGGGGCACAAAGGGTGTATGAACGAACAGCCGATCATCGTCCGGGCCGCCAATCCCACCCGCAGCGAGGGGCTGATCTTCGCTCGCTTCGTTGATATGGCTGCCGAGGGACAGTTTCGACTTCTGCTCGGGCGGCGGGTCACAGAGATCCTCTCCTCGGCTTTCCTCGTTCCCGACCACGATCTGTCCTACGAGCATGCAATGTTCGCCGAGATCGACGGAACCGTTGTTGGTATGGCTTCGGGCTATACGGAGGCGGAACACCGCCGATCCAGCGATCAACCGCTCAAGCAGGCGTCCGGGCGGTTCGCGCTTCGATTGAGAGTGATGCTCATCCTGGCTTCGCCGATCCTTCGGTTTCTTCACACGTACGAAGAAGGGGACTTCTACATCCAGTTTCTCGCCGTCGACAAGCCGCACCGCGGCCAAGGCATCGGATCAGCATTGATTCACGAGATGGAGAACCGCGCCCATACAAGCCAATCGACACATCTTGCGATCGATGTTGCCGCCCGCAATACCGTCGCTCGCCGGCTCTACGAGCACTTGGGGTTTGCCGTCATCGCGCAGTGGCCGAACCTCCCTCGGATCAGGCCGAACGCCCTTCGGTTGACCAAACCTCTCTGAAGCCTGAGGAGCCCCCGGGGTCACGTCGTGTATTCCAGCAACGGCTCCTTTGCTACTCGAACAGCGCCGTCGCTATCTCCTCCGGGAGCAGGCCTTTCTGAGCTTGCTCTTCGAGTACGGAACGCAGCGCCGGGTTGATCGCCAGGCACTGCCTATAGGCATCAACTGAACGGTCGATTTCACCGATCTGGTAGTAGTTGTCGGCAAGCATCTCCCACCAATCAAGATAGCGGCACTCGAGCCTCCCCTCCAGGA
>CAZJLO010000070.1:0-7651 GCA_964547105.1 uncultured Thermotogae bacterium | reverse complement strand
CCTTCTTCCGCGAGAAGGTCGGGGCGGCCAACGACAACGCGCCTGCCGTCCACAACGCCCACGACCCCGCGACCGGGGACAGCCTTGAACTGCGTCACGGGGCGGAGTGCGCGCTCAAGCAGCTCCGCTTCGCGAGCGATCGCTCGGCCGATCGGGTGCTCGGAGGCCTGCTCGACAGACGCGGCCGTCCAGAGGACGTCCTCCTCGTCGATCGGATCGCTGCTCCGACTTGGGACGGCGACTGTTCTCGCCACGCCGGGACGGCCTTCGGTCAGCGTCCCCGTCTTGTCGAACGCCATCACCGACACCTCGTGAAGCGTTTGCAGCGCCTCGCCGGAGCGAAACAAGATGCCGTTCTGCGCTCCCTTGCCGCTCGCGACCATCAGTGCGGTGGGGGTTGCGAGCCCGAGGGCGCACGGGCAGGCAATCACGAGCACGGCAACCGATGCAAACAGCGCCAGCGAAAGCGACGGCAGCGCGGCGTTGGCCCACGGGAGCACGTTCGACGCGCGGGCGATGACGGCACTCATCCCCTGGGGGTACGCCAGCCACAGAACGAACGTCCCCAGCGCGAGCAGGAGGACGGAGGGCACGAACACCGCGGTGACCCGGTCGGCGAATGCCTGGATCGGAACCTTGGTCGCCTGGGCTTGTTCGACAAGCCGGATCACTTGGGCAAGGAACGTCTTGTCGCCGACGGCGGTGGCGCGAACGCGGAGCGTCCCCTCTTGGAGAATCGCCGCTCCGATAACAAGATCCCCCACCGCCCGGCGTACGGGCATCGCCTCCCCAGTGACGATGGATTCGTCGACGTGGCTTTCGCCGGCGATTACCTCGCCGTCGGTGGGGACGCGCTCTCCGGGGCGGACGATCATCACGTCGCCGACGGCGACGGACTGGATGTCGATCTCCACTTCCTGATCATCCTTCAGCACGCGCGCGGTTTGCACCTGGAGCGTGACGAGGCGGCGGATCGCCTGCGAGGCGCGCCCCTTGGCGAGCGCTTCGATGTAGCGTCCGGTCAGGTGAAACGCGATGATCATCGCCGACACGCCGGCATAGTTGAGAATCTGCGGTGCGATCTGTAGCTGGGCCGCCACGGCGACGATGCCGGTGGCAAACGACGCAATCGTTCCAAGCGCAATCAGGGCGTCCATCGTCGGGCGGCGGTGGAGAAGTGAGCGAAACCCGGCCCGCAACGTCGGCCAGCCGGCGAGAAACAGTGCCGGCGCGGCAAGAACCACCATCCCCACGTGGAACACAAGCGGTGACGGCCACATGATGCCAAACAGCATTTCGGGGATCATCCAGCCGATGATCGGCACTGCGGCGATCCACGCGATCACCATCCGCCCCCTTGTTGATGCAAGTTCCTGGGCGCTATGATCGGTTCGTGCCAGCGCGGCCCATGCGGTGCGCGGTTCGTGGATCGCGGCATACCCCGCTCTAGAAACCGCATCGACAAGCTGCGCCACCGATGCCGATTGCATCCCATCAAGCGTGACCTCGGCGATGGACGTCGCCGGATTCACGGTGGCCGATGCGACGCCGTCCGTCTGTTGGAGCGCCTGCTCCACGGCATCTGCGCACGAGGCGCAATGCATCCCCTCGATCCTCAGTTGTATGGGCTCGGACTTCGCGGCGTCCTCTGAAGATGGTTCGATATCCGCCTCATAACCGGCGGCGACGATCGCAGCGACAAGCTTCTCATCAGAGATCGGCTCGCCGAGAACCACTCGTGCCTGCCCGGTCAGTAGGTTGACGGCGGCGGAATCGACTCCAGGCAGATCCCCCAGCGCCCTCTCTACCACCGACGAGCAGCTTGCACAGTGCATCCCCCGGACTTCCAGCGTCCGTTCCTGCTTGGGAGCATTGCCCTCATCTTCGTGACGATCGTTCTCCTTGCTCATCTCCACTCCTCCGGGCTTCGGGAACGCCGCGGACAGACCTCTTCATGACGGTGGCGGCTCACTCTCGATCCTCGTCAAGTGTCCTCCAACAAAGGGGAAGAGCCAAACGGCGAAAAGACCATAAAAAGGGAACTACAATAAATTCACGACAAGTCTTCCTTCTCTTCACAGCTTCGTCATATTCCGCAGGTATGGTTCCTTCCGTGCGAGCCAAAAACTCGCTCCCCCAAACCAGCCCACCAAGCGGGGAGAAGGCCCAAGCGGGCCTTCTTCTCTTGTGACGCAAGGATCTACGACAGCCTCGTTCTCTGCCTTGCTTCGAAGCGTTGGCGCGGGGGGATCCACTAGATCGCCGCGACAGTTCCAAACACCGTCGCGGCGTATCTTTGTTGGAGCACGGCTAGTCTGCAGACGAGTCTCGAATCAAAGGCCTTCGGTCTGTTGCGGGATGGCGAGAATGCACTCGCCGAGAAGCGGGCCCGGCATATAGCACTTCTGTTCCCGACGAGGATCCAGAAGTTCCATTCCAGTCAGCCGGCATGGAAGCTAGAGCCGATTGTCCATCCCCATCGAGCGGCCTACACAGCTTCCGAGTATGCGATCCGTGTCAGCTTTGAAGACAGATGGGGAACGACGGACGTCTCGATCTTCAACCATCCTCCGATCGACTGTGAGTGAGCCTGACGAACAGCCACGCCAGGATTCCTCTCCAGTAGGTATGTGACGCGAGGTTCTCAGACCGAAGAAACACTGCGAAATGCCCAATGATTGACTTGTTCGAGGTATTCTTGTAGATTGAACATTGGATGTTGAATCTGTGCAATCGGCGAGGAGGAGCGCTCCATGCTGCCACGAACCCTTGAGCCTGTGATTCGTCAGGCGGCCCGACACTATCCTGTTGTGACACTGACGGGCCCGCGTCAGTCGGGCAAAACCACGCTTGCCCGGATGGCATTCCCGGACAACGCCTATGCCAGCCTGGAGGACCCGGACCAGCGAGAGTTCGCGATCAGTGATCCGCGTGGCTTCTTGTCCCAATTTGACGGCCCCGTCATCCTCGATGAAGCACAACGCGTTCCCGACCTCTTCTCCTATATCCAAACACAGGTCGATGCGCCCGATCAGAACGGGCAGTACGTCCTCACCGGCTCGCAAAGCTTCTTGCTGATGAGGACGATCAGCCAATCTCTTGCTGGACGGGCAGCAATTCTCCACTTGCTGCCGTTCTCCCAGGCGGAGCTTCACGGGCAACCACCGCTGCCTCGCGATAGCATCGGCGAACGCATGCCACCTGCTCGGGTGTCCAAGAAGCGAAGCCTGATGGATACGCTCTTCACGGGCGGTTATCCACGAATTCATGACAAGAAACTGCCTCCGCAGGAGTGGTTGGCCAACTACTATCGAACTTATGTCGAGCGTGATGTTCGCGAACTCCTGAACGTTGGGGATCTCGAAGCGTTCGGACGGTTCATCGGCCTGTGTGCCGGCAGGACGGGGCAGCTTCTCAACTTGTCGTCTCTAGGGAACGATTGCGGAATCTCGCAGCCTACGGCGCGCCGATGGCTCTCGGTTCTGGAGGCAAGCTTTGTCGTGCTCCTATTGCGTCCGCATCACCGCAACTTCCATAAGCGGCTTGTCAAAAGCCCGAAGCTCTACTTCCTTGATTCAGGACTCCTGACATACCTCCTTCGCATCCGATCGCCAGATGAACTCCGAACACACTCGGCTCGCGGCGCCATCTTTGAAAGCTTCGTTGTGTCTGAGCTTGTCAAGAGAGCCCTCCATCTGGGGCAGGAGCCGGATCTCTACTTCTGGAGGGACTCAACCGGGCATGAGGTTGACATCCTGTTGGAGCGAGGTAGCCATCTTGTGCCGATCGAGGTCAAGTCGGGTGAGACGCTGGCGAGCGATTTCTACGTTGGCCTGCAGTACTGGCTTGCACTTGCTCAAACACCGACAGGTCCAGCAGCTTTGGTGTACGGCGGAGATCAGACCGTGCGCCGCTCGGGCATCATCACCTACTCCTGGGCCGATTTGTAGACGCTCAATTGCCGGATCGCCTCTCGTCCGCTCGTTGACTGCCTTGCCCCTGTACAGTCCGCGCGGGTCGCAAAGGGAGAGAAGGGTCTCGGCTCTCCGGGGCCGGATGCCGGCTGTACGGCCAAGAGAATCGGCAAGCCCCCAAAAGGTAACGAGACGAGAAGAACCCGAAGAGCGGGTGCTCCTCGGGTTCCGTATTGGATACCAGCTGGTGGAGGTGGCGGGAGTCGAACTCGCGTCCGAAGAAGTCACCGATCAGCTTCTAGAAGATCAGTTCCGCGCACTTGATTGTCCGGCTTCGGAAAGCTGCTGACACATCAGACCTGCTCGGACGTTGTTCTCGGACGGCACCCCAGAGGATCTCAGGAGGGCATGAGGCCCTTGGTTCGGTACCCCTGGTGTGGCCGCCTGAAGCTGTAGAACGCGATGAGGGAAGCAAGCGAAGCTTGGGAGTTGGCGTCGACGGGACAAGAGCCTCCAGTGCTCCTGAAAAATCGTTGCGTGCGGACGCTCCACGAACCCATTGGTCGATGCATGCCGTGGCTGCGTTCGCGTGCCGGGAAACCAAGCTGGCGGCACATCGCATCGAACTCTCCTTCGGATTCGCTTCCTCCCGCTGCAAGGATCAACCTGTAGAAAGCCCTGTAGAACTCCACACCCTAGATTCCATACTCTCTGCACTCGATGGCTTCGTAGTGTTCCGAAACTTGATCCCAGCGCTTCAGCACGCGCTGGGCTGCCTCAGGAACATAACAGCGCGCGTAGTCCTCTCCTTGGAAGTCGATCACGTTCTGCAGCGAAGCAAACGTCATGATGGTGATGAACTCCACCTCATCGCCGATGTCCCGTCGTAGCAGTTCGATCTTCTGATACCCCGGGATGTTCTTCGCCTCGATTCCGGGGAACACGTTGTCATGAAGCAACCGCTGGTAGGTGTCAGCATTTTCCGGTGTTGTCCAACCATGCCAAATTCGCTTGATCGCCATATGATGTCTCCTTCGTCTTGCCGCATCGGCGGGTGCCGATGTACAGCTTGAAGGATTTTGGCCTAGTTCATCACACATCTCAACGGTCAGGAGAAGAGAACACGGGCCCTGCAGCTCACGCGTGGCGGGGTTGTTGAGGGACAGCATGGAGCAAGGGATGATGCCAAGCGCGAAGCCGAATCGAGTGTTGCGTCACCGAGGCGTCGAACCCAGTTGGAAGCTGTGCCGGATTCAGGCCCGGCGGATGAATGTATGCGCTCGCCAACGCCCGGCTGAGACTGTCAACGGCAACGATTGGGCATCCAGCACGTCCTGCAAGAGATCGATGGCTTGCCCTACATACCGTCAGCAAGGAGATTCATCCCGACAAGAACGTCCTCCTGCAGGATCTGTCTCATCCTATCAGGTTCTTCGAACATCGGGCTATGAGCGGAATTCTCGAATGTATAGAACCCCTTGATGGGCGCCTGCAACGTATCAAGATACGCTCTGGCAAGCGGGTAGGAGACGGTGTAGTCGTACTTGCCATGGAAGAAACTGAGCACATTCCTGGTTGCCGACTGTACAGGATGTTTTGCATGCGCTTTGGCATGAGGACTGGCATTCTCCGCATCCGCCATCTGTTTTTAAGCGTTTTGACCTTACTATATTAATGTGTTTCATAATAAATCCTTTTCTTTATTGTTCTTATGATATTATACACATAAAACGCTTATTTAACAAGTAAAAAATGCCTTTAGCTCATGTGCTCGTTTAAGTATTCCCTTGCGCTTTCTGCCGCAATGGCGCCATCGGCACATGCGGTTACAACCTGGCGAAGAGGAGTTGTTCTGGCATCTCCTGCCGCGAAAACGCCCAGCACATTTGTAGCCATATGTTCATCGGTAATGATATACCCGCCGTTATCAAGTTTGACATTGTTTTTTATGCTGCTTGTATTAGGAGTTAAGCCGATTGCCACAAAGAAGCCATCAACTTCATATTTTTTGGTGTCACCTGTAATTTTGTTTCTTACAAGCATGTCGGTTACTTTGTCCTGTCCGTCCACTTTTTCTATAACACTGTCCCATAGAATCTGGACTTTCGGATTCTTTAGAACTCTTTGCGCAATCATGTGAGCGGCACGAAGCTCATCTCTTCTGTGGACAAGGTATACCTTTTTTGCGATTTTTGATAAGTACTGAGCGTCTTCACACGCGGTATCTCCGCCGCCTATTACTGCAACAACTTTATCTCTGTAAAACGCTCCATCGCAGGTAGCGCAGTAAGAAACTCCCCTGCCCCTGTATTTGTCTTCTCCGGGAATGCCGAGAAGTTTGGACTGGGCGCCAACAGCAAGTATTACTGTATATCCTGTGTAAACGCCGCCTGTTGTGGTGACCTTTTTGACCGGGCCTGTAAGATGGTACTCGATGACTTCTTCATTTATTATTTCAACGCCGAAATTCCTGGCCTGCTCATCCAAAGCCATGCTGAAATCCACTCCGCTGACTGGCTGAGGGAATCCCGGGTAGTTTTCTATGCTATCAGTTGTGGCTATTTGCCCGCCTGAAAAAGTCTTTTCAATTAGTACAATATCCAATCCTGCTCTTGCTGCATATATTGCTGCGGTTAACCCTGCAGGGCCTCCTCCGATGATAATTATATCTTTTTCCATAGTGTTTCCCTTTTAACCTTTAATTATTTTCATTGCTACATAATATTATACACAATTTAACTGTTTTTCTGTAGCAAAATCACAAAATTAACATATGTTTTTTGATTTTGCATTTAGTTTAACTAAATTTTATATAAGTTACTTCGCTTTGCTCTTCGCTTGGAACAAACCCAACGGATTTATATAAGTGAATTGCGTTTTCGTTTTGTTCGTCTGCTGCCAAAAATGCTCTTTTTGCATTATATGCCCTGCCATAGGATAATGCCTGTTTCAAGAGCTGCCTTCCTATACCTTGATTTTGGTATTTGGGGCTTACTGCTATTTCCTTAACCCAAAGTATTGGCCCATTTGAGGCGCCATGCCCATATATTCCAACAAGTACAATTCCGGCTATTTCATCATCTGGCAGGCGGTGCGCAATAATGGCGGTGTTTTTCACATCGCCGTTTTGATTAAGCCATTCAAGCATCCATTGTGATGTTTGCCCTGTAAAGCCGCGGCTTTGATTTCTGGATTCGCGCGTCAGAGACGAAGCAATTTCTATTTCGCTAAGTTTTAAGAAGTCATAGCTTGCGTGGGGGGCTGTTTCTGTTAAATCAAGCCGGTTGATAAAATAGTCATGCCATGCGTTGCGGACCCGAAACCCGTTTTGCTCCATTGTGGCATGCCAACATTTAGGTATAAATGAAAGATAAAATGCGCTCTTTAACGTTAACGATTTTATCAAAGTGCTGACTTCATTGGCAGCCCATATATATTCGTGAATTTCAGCCTCTCTATTTTTTCCTAGCAATAAAACAAGATTATCGTTATTTTCAATTAATTCATAATTATGAACATAGGCATATTCAATATACTCAAAGGAAGAATAATTGAAATGTTTTGATTTCTCTTTTATTTTTATGAATTCTTCTTTGTTAAAAGTATGCACTGTTTACCTTTCTTATTGTTTGTTACACAATGCTTATGTTTAGTGTGCAGGTACAATTTTAGCATATATAACACAAAGTCAGGACCACCAGCTTAGCTGGTGGTTTCCTCTGTCCCTATAAGGGACT
>CAZJLO010000069.1:0-7696 GCA_964547105.1 uncultured Thermotogae bacterium | reverse complement strand
CCTGCCGGTCACCCGGGCCACCCTTGGGCGGAGCGGGTTTCATCTTCGACCCAAGGGGGGGCATGCCCCGCGCCACGGCGAACCCCGACTCGCCCAAACGAAATGCGGCGTGGCCGCCATGGTTGAGGCCACGCTGCATTGTATCCGCTTATCTCGGCCTTGGGGCTGGTACTGGTACTGGTTCAGAGCCCCGGTGAAGCTACAAGCCGCAGGATTGTCCTACATAGATGAGCCCTGATGCCGAAGATTTGACCCCACTGTCATCAGTGACCGTCAGCGTGAGGGCATAGCGCCCGGCACTGGTGTAGATGTGCGTCACTTCGATGCCCGAAGTGGTCGTTCCATCGCCGAAATCCCACTCATAGCGGATCAGATTGCCTTCCGCGGCCCGGGAGTAGCCGCCGTCGAGCACAAGGGTTTGCCCGACAACGATTCCGGAACAAGACGGCAACCCGCTGATCACCGCCAGCGGACGATCTCCACCACCACCACAGCTCGAACCGGGATCAGAGCACGTTCCTCCATCCCCACCTGGGGTTCCTTCCTGGACGAACACGGCGCATCGCTCGGTGCAAACGGCTCCGCGCGAATCGGTCACGGTCAGCGTCACGACGTAGTACCCGGGCTCCGTGTAAACGTGGGAGGCGTTGACCCCGGTAGCCGTCGTTCCATCGCCGAAGTTCCATTCGTACGAACTGACGCTCCCGGTTGGCGCCACCGACGCGGCCGCATCGAACAACACGGCATCACCGGCGGGCGGAGTATCGTTGGTCACGCCGATCGTCGCCACCGGAGGCGCTTCCGTGACAACAATCGCCACCCGCTCCACCGTGACCTGCCCGCTGTTGTCGGTGATCGTCAGTTTGGCAAGGTACGTTCCCGGCAGCGTGTACGTATGGCTCGCCGCCGATCCGCTCGCCGCGACGGAATCGTGCGGATCACCGAAGTCCCAGCGGTAATCGACGATGGTTCCGTCGTCGCGCGACAAGATCCCGCTGAAGCTAACCGCGAGCGGTGCCGGACCCGATTCAACCGAAGCGTCGAGTACGGCAACCGGCGGCTCGTTGATTCCAAGCGTCTGCAGCAGGTCACAGCCGGCAAGGAAGACCGGTACCAGCATCACCACAAGCAACACGAGTCGACGTTTCATTTTGGTCCCCCTAGGAACAGTCCCCACCGGTGTCGAAATTTCCATCCAAATCGGCGTTGCACGGCGGGCCGCCGATGATCTTCACCGCACGAATGAAGCTGGACGTGCCTCCATCCTCATCGGTGACGGTCAGGACGACGTTGTACGTTCCCGGCCACAGGAAGCGGTGCTGCACCGTGGCCCCTGAGTCCGTGCATCCGTCCCCGAAGTTCCAGTCGCAGAACTCGACCTCGCCGTCATCCGACGATCCCGAGGCATCGAAGCTGATCCATTCGCTTGCCCCGACCACGTACTCATCACCCAGCACGCGTCTTTGCGAGTACGTGAAGGTCGCGGAAGGCTGCGGGTTCAGCGCCTCGACATCCATCGTCGCCGCCGAACTCAATCCCTGCCCATCGATCACCGTCAGCTTGACGACGTATTCCCCGTCGGACTGATAGGTGTGATCGACGACCGGGCCGCTGCCCGCACCGCCGTCTCCGAAGTCCCAGAGGTACGACGCGATGTCTCCGTCCGGATCGTAGGACGGAGTGGCGTCAAAGCTCGCCGTAAACGGAATGAGCTGTGCAGATGTCGTCGCGGTGAACATCGCCAGCGGTTCCTTTTCCGTGGTGGCCATGCACCCCGACAGTGCCACCAGCAATCCGATCCCGATCGTCGCGACCAGCGTAGCTGCTTTCACCCGTTTCATCGCATCACTCCTTCTCGTCCGAACCCGGAATCCCAACTTCCAGAGAGAAACCGATTCTGACCGTCATCCCGCTGAGATCTGTTCCATCCACGGGGCCGTTCCCATCGAGATCGGGACGCTGGCCGGATCCGTCGGCCAGCGAGGCCTGTGCGTAGCGATAGGCGACCGCCGTCTCGATCGAGAATCCCGAGAAAACGGGGATCGAAACACTCAGCGACGCCTCCAGGCCGAATCCCCCCCCGGTGTACTGCGCTTGAGCATCCGGAGGCAGGCCGGACAGTGCCTCCGGGTACTCTTGGGGGATCTCGAACAAGCTGTTGTGGGAAAGACCGACGAAGTAGTACCCCGCCGCCAGTTCGCCACCCAGCATGATTCCCGCATCGAGGAAGTCGAACGTCATGTCGAGAAGCGCACCTACGGCAACAAGATCGAGGGCCATCTCGACCATCGAAACCTCGCTGGTGTCCGTAGACAAGTACTGGCCGCTCATTTCGCCGGCGGCTCTCGCATACGAAAGCTTCCCGCCAAGACCAAGCCAATCGGTGAGTCGGTAGCGCTCCGCTGCTTCGAGACAGATTCCTCCGCCGAGGCGCTCGATCTCAGGGACCTGGCCCTCCACATTGGGAAGAAGGGCGAGCGTTTCGTTGACATGACGAATGATTGCATTGACACGATCAACGTCCGCATTGATCTCGACCAGTGCGACAGCAGTGGGCCCGCCCGCAACGGCGAACTCCAAAGATCCCGCGGCCGCAGGCCAGGCGAGAAGTAGCAACAAGCAGATTGTAGCTAGCCCCTTCATGTCTCCCCTCCTAGGAACATCCAGGGAGTGGGGAAGAACGTCTCGTTGACGCCCTTGCCACCCGGTAGGGCTAGCCTACGATCGATTGATCACAGACCGGTAGTGCAAGATTCCTTCGAGGGGACGAACTCCTTCAGCCGCATGCCGGACCTATGTCCGGCAGATGACGGACTGCAGGGCGCTCAGCGCGGACTCGATGTCCGAGTCACCTACATCAAGGTGGGTCACCATGCGCATTTGGCGATCATTCGACCCAAGAGGATTGGCGAGGACATTTCGCTCGCGAAGCTGCGTGGACAGATCGGCGGCAGTGAGCGTCTTGCCTGTCTCATTGCCCACATTCGCATCGATCTCGAAGTAGACGAGGTTCGTTTCGGGCATGCCACCAGGTCCCGAGCCGAGAAGACGAAGTCCGGGGATGGCGGCGATTCCTTCCGCCAGCCGCGCCGCCCGGCGATGATCGTCGTCGAGCCGCTCAAGGTGGTGAGAGAGCGCAAACAGACCGGCTGCCGCCAAGATGCCGACCTGCCGCATGCCCCCTCCAACCAGTTTGCGGATCCGGAGGGCTCGCCCAATGAACTCCCGCGTCCCGCAGAGCACGGATCCCACCGGCGCTCCCAGGCCTTTCGAGAGGCAGATCGTCACACTGTCCACATGCCGTGTCAGCTCCGCCGCGGGGACGTCAAGCGCGATCGACGCGTTGAACAGCCGGGCGCCGTCGAGATGGACGACCAGGTCGTGTTCGTGCGCCAGCTCGCAGGCCGATCGGACATACTCGACCCCAAGGACGGTGCCGCCACACCGATTGTGGGTGTTCTCCAAGCACAGCGCCCGCGAGCGGGGATAGTGGATGTTGTCGGGACGGACCGCCGAGAGGATCGCATCAAGCGCAAGCGTGCCATCGTCGTTGTTGGGGATCGTGTAGGGATGGACGCCGCCAAGGACGGCGATCCCCCCCGCTTCATACAAGAAGGTGTGGGAGCGATCTCCGAGCACGACTTCATCGCCGCGCCCGGCATGCGCCAGGATGGCGACCAGGTTCCCCATCGTTCCGCTGGCCACGAACAGCCCCGCCTCCAACCCCAACAGGTCGGCCGTCGTCTCCTCAAGGACGCGCACCGTGGGATCTTCGCCGTAGACATCGTCGCCAACCTCGGCCGCGGCCATGACTTCGCGCATCGCTTCCGTCGGCTGGGTCACCGTATCACTTCGCAGATCGATCCACATCATTTTCCTCCTGACCGTTTCACTGCCTTGCCATCGCTCCAGCCGGCGTTTCCGATCAGCGGAACAAACCGGCAACCGCCGAGCATCCGCCGAGTGTACCCAATGCCGGATCGCCTCACGACGACCAGTTGCTGTAGTCCGCGGCTTCCAACCGGCCCAACGAAGATTCCTCCATCGGAAGCAAGTTGCGACAGAAGCGTCTCGGGGACCTCTGGCAGGCTGCCGGTGGCAAGGATTGCATCGTACGGCGCTTCGGCAGGCCAGCCCAATGTCCCATCGGCGACGTGCAGAAAGGCATTGCGAACTCCGAGAACCTCCAGCCGTGCCGCGGCCTCGAGTGAAAGAGCTTCGTGCCGCTCGATGGAGATCACCTTCGCGCACAAGCACGCAAGAACCGCGGTCTGATAGCCTGATCCGGTGCCTATTTCGAGAACCGTTTCCTCGCCACCGAGCTCGAGCGCTTCGGTCATCTGAGCGACGATCCTCGGCTGAGAGACGGTCTGCCCCAATCCGATCGGAACCGGGACGTCGCGGTACGCGTAGGACGCGTCAGCGGACGGGACGAACCGCTCGCGGGGAACCTGGGCGATTGCACCGAGCACACGCTCGTTGCCGATGCCGCAACGTCGTAGATGGGACACCAGAGCAATCCGCTCTTCGCGGCGTTCATCGGCGTTGGCTCGCCGATCGTCGCTCACGTCGTTCTTGCTCACGCCAAGCCTCAATCGCTGTCGGCGATCGGCTGTTCGAAGTAGTCTGCGATGATCTCCCGAGCCCGGTGGAGATCCCGATCGAACACCATGATCCGCATTTCACCCAGACCGTCGACGATGAGGGGAAGATGACTCTGGGATGCGTGACTGATGATCGTCGACGGAATGCCGAAGTCATCAAGGAGGTTCTTCACCAATTGAGCCTTGGGATCGCCCCACACCTTGTGGCAAAGAACCAGCTCGGCGTTCGCGTCGCTTAGCCTGCGATCCAGTAGGTAGTGGGTGATCGTGATGCACTGGCTGGTGTGAAGCGGCTGTTGGCCAAGGGACACTCGATCGAGGCTGCCGAGCCGCTCGTAGTCTTCTTCGCTGAATTCTTGATGATCGGAAAGGAAGAACGTCGTGTCTTCAGGGAACTCGATCGAATCGATCGGATCGCCGTGCTCATGAAGGAGAACCGGATGCGATCCGGTCTGGTACACACGATCGAGCACTCCGCTCAGGTCATTGGGGCGAACGAAGATCCCCGGCGTGCTCTCGATTTCATCGGTATCTTCCCCATCGATCTCGGCAAACCGGCCGAGCGCCTTTCGGAGCAGTGCCGCCGTGGATCGCTCATCCGGGTTGAGACGTTTCACGCGGGACCCGACAATGCGGATCTCCACTTGATCGCGCAGCACGAGCGTCACTTCCACATCTCGACGCAAATCATGCGACAGAAACAGAGCCGAACCGATCGCCCGGCACAGCACGTCGATCCGTCCGGCGCTCCCCGGCAGATCGTCCAGCGTGAACGCCGGCGAGACCGGCACCTTGTGTCCAAGAATCACGAAACGTCTCATCGTGTACCAAGTCTACTCGCAGTGGAACCCGTTGCCAACCGCCTCCAAGCCGGAACGCTGTCAAGCCCCCGGGGGACCGTTGATGGGTTTTGGGGTGATCGATTTCCGCTTGGCGCAGGTCGATTCGCGTCGTGCCGCCGATGCTTCGCAGGTAGGGTGTTCCTGTGACATTCCGCCAGGGTTTCCTACTCAAGGGGTGGAATGCGAACCGAGTGAGACAGCGGAGGGAGAAGTCTGTGACACGTCTGCGACTGACGACGATCTTGGTCGGATTGATGGCGATCATCTCATTGACAACAACGGCGGCGGGACCGCTGTCCGGGCTGTGGACTGCCGATCTCACCATTGCCCCCGAGCAGACCACGCCGTTCACCGCGTTTTCCAATCGACTTGATGTCACGCTCGATGTCGGGGTTGCATCCCTGACGACGCGGTCGGACTTCAAAGTGGATGGCTGGGTCTGGCAAAGCTTCCGCGCCGCCGTCAATGTCCCCTCGTTCGGCGCCGAGTCCAATCTGCTGTTCTGGGCCGATCCGTGGACCTTCTGTTATGCCGACGGAAGCGTGATGATCGAACTTGATCCGCTGTACGCAAGGTTCGCCGGGGCATTTATCTCATCCAACTACAGCGGTGACGTCCAACGGGGCGCCATCTTCGAACTCGGATCGAGGTTCCCCCCGGTGACGATCCGCAGCATCACCCATTTCGGCGCGGGGGATGACGGCATTCTGTTCATCTCCGATACGGTCAGCGATGACTGCGAACCCGGCGACATCATCGCGCCATCACCACTGGAACGCTTCTACACGCTTCGTCCGACGCAGACCGACTGCTTCACCTTCACCGAGCAGGAATTCATCATTGAAGCCAATCTCTGGGGATGCGTAGATTTTGAATCCCGTACGACGATTTCGCTCGCCGGCTTCGAGCAACAGGTATTCGCTCTGGACGTCCATCCGCTCGCTCCGGTGCCGTTCATGCTCGACCTCGACTTCACCTACACCATGGATTCGAAGTCGATCTCGTTCGCACCCAGTCTCGGCCTGGGAACCGCGCTGTGCGGCGCCCACGTCCTGAGCGACCTGCTGACGCTGCCCGGCGGTACCGCGATCACCGGCCTCTCCATCTACGGGATGGATCTGTTCTTCCAGTGTGAGACATTCGGCTTCCGATCGCTGTCGTTGTTCGACAATACGACCTACAGCCTGTATGAACGTCCGGGAATCGATATGATGAATTCGGTGTGGGTGTCCGAAGCGGGCTATGTCGGGATGTGCGGCAGTGCCGGTGAAGAACTTCCCGACTACTGGCAAGTGATCGAGCTGTGGGTCGCTCAAGGGTCGGCGTACGGAAATGAAATGCGGTTCCTGATGCTGACCTTCTTCGACGACACCACATCGTTGTTCGATTGGGTCAAGAGCGAGTTTCGCGCCGAAGTCGACGTGTTGCCGACGCTGACGTTCAAGACCACCGTCACGCTCCGCGATGCCGGCCTGTCCGACTGGGCCGTCGGCATCGACCTGCGCTGGTAGCGCCCCTTCCCCAAGCGACGCGATACCATTCGAGTCGGAATTGCCCTTGCGCGAGGATGCCAACTCAAGCCACTTCCATCGCGGGGTCTTGACTCCCAGGCGGTCGGCGTTTACCATCCCCGTTGCCATTGGGAGATCGTCTAAAGGTAGGACGACAGGTTCTGGCCCTGTTAGTGGGGGTTCGAATCCTCCTCTCCCAACCAGAACAACAAACCGCCCTCACCGAGGGCGGTTTATCTTTCTGTGAGGCATGGAGATCCCCCTCGAAGGCAAGAACACGAGTAGAAGGAAGTTGCGCCCCAATGTCAGATCAAGACGCTGGCCGCTACCTTGGCAGGAAGTGGTCGATTCGACTAGATTGGAAAGGAGGGGCGGTGAAGACGGACTCATCCGTTCTTCGAGCGATTTCACACTGGGGCGAGGGGCGACCACTCCGATAAGGAGGGGGCGCATCCGTCAAGATCATGGAGCGTCCTTGACATTGTGATGGGTCGGTCCTTAAGCATCTTGGAGGCAGCGGGGAGGGAAGGAAGTCGTGAAAACCTTGTTGGCGCTAGCATTCGGATTCTCCCAAGCAAACAGAGCGCGCTGGTTGTGTGGCCTAGCAATGCTCGCCTTCGTGACAAGCATCGTATCCGTTGCAGCCCAAGGCCAAGGAAGGCAGACGCTTGCCGACGGGCTCAATCACGGGACGCTCGAATCGGGCGATTCGTACTCAGCGTATTTCTTGGAGTACTCG
>CAZJLO010000068.1:5519-7876 GCA_964547105.1 uncultured Thermotogae bacterium | reverse complement strand
CTGTTTCTCCTCCAACTCTACGAACCCTACGAACCCAAGGAACTCTACGAACCTACGGCAAGCCCTCTTCCATCTGAAGCGTATCGCCAACCTTCCACTTCGGACTGCGGACCATGGACTACCGACGGTGGATTACGCTTCATCAACACGCTCTACAACCTCTCCCGTCTTGATGAAGCGCAACCCACAAGCACACGCCGCGCGATCCTCGGTGAACCGAAGCGGTGTTCCGCATGCGCACGCCCAGCCGTGGATCCGCGCCGGGTTCCCGTAGGCTACGGCATAAGCAGGGATGTCTCGGGTCACCACGGATCCGGCGCCGACAAACGCGTGCTCGCCAAGCGAGTGTCCACACACAATGGAGGCGTTAGCGCCGATCGTCGCCCCTTTGCGAATGATCGTCTTCAGGTACTTGTCCCGCCCGGTCGGAAATCCCGATCGCGGCCGGTCGACGTTGGTGAACACGCAGCTCGGTCCGCAGAACACGTCATCCTCAAGGACGACGCCTTCGTAGACGGAGACGTTGTTCTGGATCTTGACGTTGTTGCCGACGATCGCGTTGGGACCGACCAGCACGTTCTGCCCCACGGAGCAGTTGCGACCGATCCGGGTGCCGCTCATGACGTGCGAGAAATGCCAGATTTTGGTCCCGGCACCGATCTCCACATCGCCGTCGACATACGATGATTCGTGCACAAAGTAGTCTGTCACAGATGATCTCCCACACAAACCGGCGTACCGCCGGCGTCGATCGATCGCTGCGCCGCATCGAGGACGCGCACGACCCGCAGCCCGTCCATTCCGTCCGAGCGGGGTGGAATTCTTGATTCGATGCTCGCCAGGAATGCCTGGGCCATCACTCGGAGCGGCTCGGCTGCGTCAAGTGTCACCGGTCGCGCGTCCCCGCGATGCACCGTCCATCGCCCCGAGTCCGTGACCGCCTTCTTCCGCTTGATCTGCTTCCACTTGCTGTGGCCAGCTCGCTCCCGACGACAATCACGCGTCGGGTCTTGATCGGATCCAGCCAGCTGGAACGGATTTGGGCCATCCGCCCTGACGGGAACCGGAACACGGCCGTGACGACATCCTCAATCTTGTCCTGCAGGAACGACGCGCCATGGGCGCTGACCGTTTCCGGCATTTCGCCAAACAGGTACAGCATCACCGAAACATCGTGCGGAGCCAGGCTCCACCAGGCATTCTCGGCGCTGCGCACCACGCCAAGGTTCAGCCGATCGCTGGTACTGTGAAGAAGCTGTCCCAGCTCGCCCCGGTCCGCCAACGACTTCAACGCGGTGACCGCGGGATGATATTCCAACAGGTGATCCACCATGAGGATACGCTGATGCGCTTCAGCGACTTCAACGAGCCGCGCCGCATCGCGCGGCGTTAGCGACATCGGCTTCTCTACCAAGACATCAACCCCTGCGGCGAGGGCTTCGGCGGCGAGCGGCGCATGCGTCGGCGCAGGCGTCGCAATGACGACCGCGTCCACAGTTGAGAAATCGAGGCGCGCTCGAACTTCGATCTCCGAGTGATGCTCGGCGATCGCCGCGCGGCGATCGGGATCCAGGTCGCACGCGGTGATCCGCTCCGCGCCCAGTAGCTCGGTAAACACGCGCACGTGGTTCTTGCCCCATCCGCCGGTGCCAATGATGCCCAGCCTCGGCCTCATCTTGTTCCCGCTCCCAGCCGGACGATCTTCGGCGACTGAATCCCATGCGTGGCATTCCGCGTATCAAATACCTGTGGGGCAGCCCGAACAAGCGTTTCATAGTCGATGCCTGTATGCCCCGTCGTGATCAGAACAAGATCGGAGGATGAAATGACCGTCTCCTTCAGGGAAACGCTCCACATTTCGTGCTCGCCGATCCGGGCGCTGGGAACGTGGGGATCATGGTACGAAAGCAATGCACCGTGCCGAAGGAGCTGGTCACCGATCTTGACCGCCGGGGATTCGCGAAGATCGTCGATGTCCTTCTTGTAGGCCAGCCCCACCAACAAGATGCGCGCCCCGCGAAGAGCGATTCCGCGATCGCTCAGAAGCTCCATCGTCCGTTCCACCACATGTTCGGGCATCCCATCGTTGATCTGCCCGGCAAGTTCGATGAACCGCGTGGAAAATCCGTATTCCTTGGCTTTCCAGGAGAGGTAGAACGGGTCAAGAGGAATGCAGTGCCCACCCAACCCGGGGCCGGGATAGAACGGCATGTAGCCGAACGGCTTGGTTTTCGCCGCATCGATCACTTCCCAGATATCGATTCCCATTCGTTCGCATAGCATCGCAAGCTCGTTCACCAAAGCGATGTTGACGGCACGGCAAAATTCTACGTAATTCCTCAGCTCAAACCTCTCTT
>CAZJLO010000068.1:0-5509 GCA_964547105.1 uncultured Thermotogae bacterium | reverse complement strand
TTTCGCCGCCTCGATCACCTCCCAAATGTCGATTCCCATCCGTTCGCACAGCAGCGACAGCTCGTTGACAAGTGAGATATTGACGATGCGAAACACGTTCTCCAGAAGTTTGGTCATTTCCGCCGCGCGGGGCGAGGAAACCGCGCAGACATCCCCTTCGAGGATGATCTCATAGAGGGCTCTGGCAATCTCGGTACACCGCGGCGTCACTCCGCCGACCACTTTGGGGGTGTTGCGCGTTCTGTACTGGGCATTGCCGGGATCGACCCGCTCGGGAGAGAACGCCAAGAAGACGTCTTCACCCACCTTCAGGCCGAGCGATTCGATCCGCGGACGGATGATCTCTTCGGTTGTGCCGGGGTAGGTCGTGCTCTCGAGGACGACCAGCTGGCCCGCATGCAGATGCGGAAGCGAGGCTTCCACCACATGCTCGATGTACGAGGTGTCCGGCTGTTTGTGCCGATCGAGCGGTGTTGGCACGCAGATCGTGACGACATCAGCCTCAGCCACCGCCTCGAATGATGAGGTCGCCTGCAGACGGCCGTCACTGACCACCGTCGCCAGGTCCTCGCTGACAACGTCGCCAATGTAATTGTGGGCTTCATTCACCATCTCGACACGGTGGGGATTGCTCTCGATCCCCACGACATGAAACCCGGCACGCGCTTTCTCCACGGCAAGCGGCAATCCGACATACCCTAAGCCGATCACGGCGATCCGTGCTTGCTTGCTGCGCAGCTTCTCAAGAAGATCCACGCACTCCCCCCTTTCACCTGTTCCATTCTCCTATACCCACCCGGAAATGCAAGGGACACCGATCATCGCGCTTCTCCGGTTGACCGGACACCGGCAAATGGAGTACAACCGCCCATTGAGGGGGATTATGAGCGAACATGATCGTCAGGACCTGGATGAAGTCGAGTTGATCGATCTGCTTCGCGTGATGTGGCGACGCAAGTGGATCATCGTTGCGGTCACAGCGATCATCGTCGGCCTAGTCGCAGGATTTGCCGCGACACGAACACCCACCTACGAAGCGATGCTCACCCTGTCGCTGGATAACCGCGCCCCGGAGTTCGCCACCGCTCTCACCATTGCCGAATCGGCGGCGGGGAGGCGCGGAAGTGACACCTTGTCGGGTCAGCTTACGGCATGGTCTAGCTTGTGCATCACGGCAAAACCTCCGTTTGTCAATCCGCAAGCGGATACATTTGAGGTTTCGGCCGAAGCCCGGGGAGCGAACGTGGTGTTCACCCTGTCACGCAGAGGATTCGCCGCGATCAGCGAGGCGGTCAACGCGTGGGCCCCGTGGGTCGAAGCAACCATCACCGCGTGCGTATCGCACGATCTCGACCTTCTACGGAGTGCTCTTGTAGAAGATCTTGCGCAGCAGGAAGCGGTGCTTGCGGAGATCGTCGCCGTGCTGCCGGAAGAGTCGTTCCGCACCCCGGCCACGTCCGATGTCGCTCCTGATCACAGCGCAACCACCGAAGCGTTCGCCGATCAGTTGGCCGCTCAACAAATCCTCGTCGCTCGAGATCGCGTCGCCCTTGCCGCACTCGACCAGCTGAGCCCGGAGGACCTTTTCTCGGTTCAAGAGGTGGAGCGAACGAACGCCGTGGTCACAAGTATCGGTCTCGCCACCTACTTGGGTGTGGGGATCGTTCTCGGCCTGCTGTTCGGCGTGCTGTTCTCGTTCTTCGTTGACTATGTTGTGCGGGCGAGGAAGCCAAAGGGGTAGACGGTCGTAGCGTTCAGACCCGTAGCGTCGCTGATTGCCGTAGCGTCGTCCCAAGTAGCAGAATGTCTTTCTTTCGGGATTCTGTTATTCAGCTCGACGCTACAGAGGCCGACGCTACGGTTGGTTGCCCCCCCCGATACACCCAAACGGTTTCTTGGGCGATGACGTCTGCGAACTTGCCTGAGCTTCGCACGCGCTCGAACTCCTCTTCGGTGTACACCAACAGGTCGACCGGCACGGAAAGGCGCTCGGTCCGCCATCCCTGTCGCCGGCGTTCCGGGCGAACATCCGCGCAACGTACGACAAGCAGAAGATCCAGGTCGCTCCCCACGCCAGCATCCCCGCGCGCATACGACCCGAAGTACCCGATCCGGAGCACGCCTGGTTGGGAGGCCACAACTTGCCTGGCCCAATCGTGAAGGGAAGCGATGACAGACGCCGCGTCAGGCCATACGAGCACGGGCGAGGTCAAGGATCTCACCGGCATAGCGTATCGCCTCCCCGCTCTGAAGATCTCCGTAGTGCTCGAACGGTGCTCCCTCGACATGTCCGTTGGGATAGCGGGATGCCACGTAGTACGAGTCCAACACGTGCGCCTTGTCGACCAACTTCTCGTCCACTCCAGCCTCAACGGGAAGCTCGTCAAGAAAACAGGCAAGGACCTGCCCCCACGCCTCTTGTCCCAAAGCAAGGTGCAGTGCCCTGACTGCCTTCTCCGCCGCTTGGTGGCTGGCGAAGCATGCCCACTCGTGTCGTGTCGAGGTTCGAGACTCCCGTGCTTGCTCCGAATCGCGTTCGGCTTGAGCAAACCAATCACGCGCTCGATTCACCATGTGCATCACCGTCGACATTCTAGGACAAGCGCCGCTTGTCCGGCTCGTAGCCTGCAGCACGCAGCCCCCGAAGGAAGAGCAGACTAGTGCAAGCGGAGCAACCACATCGGGGGGATTCGGTTCCCGCTTCCTGCGGTTCCCCGGCACCCGGCAAAGCGAGAAGCCGGGGCTTGAAGTGCTCCCGGCTTCTCGGCCTTTCCACACACACAACAAACAACCCGTTCTCAGACGTTCCTTGTCCCTATCCCACACGCCGCAAACGACAAGCCAGCCCGAATGCTAGCTCACCCTACCAGCTCACGGCGAATCCGAGGCATAGCTCGAGCAGCCCGGCAGCATCGATCGCCAAGCTGGCCGTCACATCGAAGTTCGAGCCAATTCCGAAGGAGAGATCGATCGTCGTCAGCGCCCAGTCAAACAGCCAAACGCTGGCGCCCGAGAAATACGTCCATACCTCGAATCCGAAGTCGCCACCGCAGCAGCTGTCGCCAATGGTGCCGATGCCGATCGCTTCCCAGATACCCTCGATCTGCACATCCAAGTCGAAGTACTCTTCCGCCTTTTCCAGATCGAAGAAGGTGATGTCGTGGAACCAGATGCCGTTCCACGCCTTGTAGATTTCGATCCCGTAAACATTGATCCCATCAAAAGTGGCGCCGGCACTGTACAGCTCGACCATCAGGCTGATGTAGCCAGCGTCTTCGTCACACATGTCGGTCAGGCTGATCGACGGGACAAAGGTGTACGATTTGCCGTTGGTTCCGGTGTTGAAGCAAACGGTGAATTCAAACGTCAACCACGGAAATTCCGTGAAGTAGAGCCCGCCGAGTGTAAAGCAGATCCCGTCAAACCCAAGCGCCGAGAATCCGGCGGTCACGTAGACCGTCGTTCCGCAAAGGAACGGGAAGTCGAACGTGAAATCGATCTGATCGAAGCAGAAACAGAAATCGTCGAGTTGTCCGAACTGCGCGATCATCCCGACATTGCAGAGGCCGGCCGCGCCGGAGGCGCTGATCGTCCACCACGAGTAGAGCGGGAACAAATCGAACTCAAACGTCAAATCAACGCCGGCAATCGCCAGATCGACTTGACTCATCCAAGAGGTGAACGAAGCAGTGCTTGGGTTGAACACGATGTCCGTGTCGATCGCAAATGCACCAAGCGCTCCGTACACATCGAACGCCACCGTTTCCCAGCCACCGATCCCAAAGCCGAACGTGCCGCCGAATGTCCATCCGCAGATTTCGTATTGAACGTACAGTTCCGATTCGAAGGTGGTGAAGATCGGTGTGCCATCCATACAGATATCGGTCGACCACGAACCGGAAAGTCCGTCGGCAAAAGACGCGACCCCGATTCCTGTAACAACCACGAGAGCAAACGCGAGCACAAAAGCTTTCTTCATGGCAGTTGACCTCCTTTTGTGGAGAATCCACGGAACAGCATGGTCCCGCTCCACAGTCGGGACCTCGAATTTCGCCTGTCGATCACCTCCCTTGTCTGCATCTTCATTCGATCCAACGCAAACTGCGAAGTCTCTCCCCACTCTACACCTTTCGCACGATCAAGGTCAATGGGGTCGCGCAAGCGGTGCCTGCCCAGCCAGGAGCATGTGGCTCGTACCTTGTGGGAAGAGCCGATGTGGAAAGCTGACGGGTGTGCGCGACGCCCGGCGCGTAGCCCGTGGTCCGGGTCCGTAGCGTGTAGCTGGTGGACAAGCGACAGGTCCGGAAGAGCTCCGCCAGCCCGCAATTTGCACCGTGTCGTCCGGCCGTGGGGTCAGTCCCCACAGGCTGCGGGCTACAAGCCGCATGCCGGACAAACCGCAGCCCATCTAGATCCCCGACCCGATGATATTGCCTTCACGGTTCCCGGAAACGACGTTGTTCTCCAACAGAATGTTGTTGATGTAGCGGTTGATCCGCAGGCCGGCAGCGGCATTCCCGGTCACGATACACCCGGTGATGATCAGCGACTCGATGTTCTGCGCATCCAGCCCATCCATTCCGTTTCCGGCAAGTTCGCAGTTCTCGACCCGCATTTCGATCATCTGCCCGCGGATGCCGATCATGTGAATCCCCGTCCAGTCGTTGCCGGCGCTGCGGCAGTTGCGGATGGAGACAAAGCGCGCCACCTCACGGTTGACCTCGATGCCGTGACCGCTCGAAGTCAGCTTGCGTGGCCCGGTGACTTCAATGCTATCGAGCGTCACGCGATCGGCATCGATCTCCACCGTGCCCCAGATGGAAGCACGGACGACTTGATCGGTATCCGGATCTTGTGACGTGATGCCGGAATCCCCGGAGCCGGAGGCCGGACTTCCGGCCGTGGTGCCGGAATCCCCGAAGCCGGAGGCCGGACTTCCGGCCGTGGTGATCGTGATGTTGGGGGAATAGATCCACAGATCGGCGGTGTAGCTGCCGGGAGAGAGGACGATCACATCGCCCGGTGCGGCGAGGATCAGCGTGTCGAAGTAGTCGGGTTCGCGCAGCCCGCTGTCTCCCGGCCACACCTGAAGCACACGCGGCTCCTCGAAACCGTCGGCATCGGCCGGTCGATAAAACCACTCGGCAATTGCCACGTTGCCCCGAAGCGCCGTCTCTTCGGGGATCGAGATCTCTCGCCCCGCCACTCCGACGGCGACCAAAACAACACAACATGCCGCGGCGACGGCGGCTCGTATCCCGTTTAGATTCACTCCGATCCCTGCGGTCGTTCGCATCGTTGCTGCCTCCCTGTGCTCTCTGATCCGCTGTGCGGTGTCCCACCGTAGAGTTCGCCTCTTGCTCGTAACGCGGAGTCTAGAGCGCACCGCCCGACAGGTCAACTGGCCATTGGGCGGGCGGGCACAGTCTGTAGCCGTTGTTCGATGATCGTCGTAGCGTCGGATAGCGATATCGAGCTTCACCCGATATTGCGCTCCCCAGGCGGGAGA
>CAZJLO010000067.1:2442-8207 GCA_964547105.1 uncultured Thermotogae bacterium | reverse complement strand
TGCCCACGCACGTTGCCTATTCCAGCCAGCGAACGACGTCGCTCACCGGTTTGCGCGGTGGAGTGGCAGGAGCGACATCCGCGTACCCCAACGAAACAGCGGCTACCAGTTGATCATCCACCCCGAGCCACTCGTTGATCTCGGGATAGGCATCCCAGATGTCGGCGATCCACAGCGAACCAAGCCCCAGATCGGTCGCGGCAAGGAGCATGTTCTCGATCGCCGCACCAACCGACTGTACGGTGGCCAGATCCCACCACGACTCATGCTCGGCGCGGGCCTTCCAGGGATGGATTCCGTCCGTGTTGTGGACAACAATCGTCACCGGCGCCTGCTCCATCGCTTTGATCGTCCCAAGAATCGTCCCGATATCCTCACCCTCTGCCTTGCGGTTCTCGATCCCACGGCGAAGGACCGACAGCATCTCCTCGCGACGTGGCTGCATCACCACCGTGAACCGCCACGGCTGGCTGTTCTTCGCCGACGGCGCCAGCACAGCGGCATCGAGAATCTGTTGAATCGTCGATCGTTCCACAGGGTCGGCGGTGAAACGACGAATACTCCGTCGAGACTGGATGGCCTCACGAGCCAACATTGCCACTCCTCCTTTGAGATCTCGCGCAAGCACCGTTCGACGCTGGCAGCGATTGAACCGCCACCGGTTCCTGCAGCAAGAGACGGGCCAAGACACACGCATGCAAGCTACCCGGTCCGCAGGGACGGGGCAAGGTGCATTTAGCACGACCTTCCTCTTTCGATGCTCCGGTCTTCAGGTCAAGGAGGCGCTGCTCAGCAAGACATCACCTTCGCATCTATCGATATCGAGCTTCCCGTCCGTGCGTCTCTCCGGGTCAACGGCCGGCATGATCCCAATGAGAACGTGAACGGCCGCAGCCTGTTTCCGGAATGCCCTGCATGCCCTCGAGCCGGATCATCCGTCTCCCCTCGTCAGGAGATTCGCCGGCCCGACATCCATCGCCCGCGCAGCCGGGATGATACTCGCGGAGAGACTGACGATTCCCGCCACACCCAGCGCCGCCAGCAACCACCAACCCTCTCCAGTTGCAGAAGGGGAGCTTCGATAGATGACCTGTGCGCCGATCACCGCAATCACCGAGCCGAGTCCTCCGCCCAGCACAGCCACGATGGCACCCTCGCCGAGGAACAGCGCAAAGATCGAATGCCGCCTCGCTCCAATGGCCACTCTTAAGCCGATCTCCTTGGCCCTCACACGCACACTGAGCCACAGCATGCTGGCTGTCCCGGTGGCGGCGAGCAAGAGGCCGACACCTCCCAGGAGCAAATACGCCTTGGATATCCCGAGCTGCATGTCAATGAGTTCCATCATCTCGGCATAGAGTTCGACAATTTCGGGATCTCCGCGACCCGGATGCCGGTTTGCTATGGTGGTTTCGACTGCAGCGGCAAGTTCATCCACACCCACCTCCGACGGGGGAGCGAACCACATCCATACACTCCCGGAGCCGGGTTCCAGCGCAAGTGCCCCTCTTGGGACAAGCAACAGCTGGTTCACATCCGGGAAGTCGTACAGCGGCAGCCCCGGGCGCGGGGCGAAGACACCCACGATCTGGAATGGCAAGCCGCGGACAACGATTTCCTGCCCGATTGCATACGCGTCAGGAAACAGAGTGCGCGCCAGCTCATGTCCCAAAACAGCCACAGCCTCCTGGCCGATGAAGCTCTCGGGGGATAGGTGCCCCCCCTCCGCGACAAGGCCGACGCCCACACCATCGATTCCCTCGGTCGCTTCGGCCAAGATTGCGCGGGCGGCATGCGCGTCCGATTCGACCCAGACTCTATCTTCACTCGCCATCCACACACTTGCTTCGACAGACTCAAGCGACGACAACGCTTCGAAGTCCCCGAAGTCCAAGGCGGCGGGTTGCCGGAATCCCCCGATCCCGGCGCGAACCCTAACAACGTCGTCAGGTGGTGACATCCACCGAGCCTTCAAGTAGTCCACATTGGCGGTTCCGGAGATCGCCACCAGCGTCACCACCGCGACACCGGCGGCAATGGCCACAACGCTCATGATGCGGCTCAGGGAAAGGCTGGCAAACTGCTTGCTGGTCAGCCCTCTCTGGCGGATGGCAGCCGCCGGCTCCATGAAGGCAGCAAGGCCGGCAGGCAGGATCCCGGATGCCAATCCGGCTCCCAGCAGCACGCCGACGTACAACAAGTGATGAGGTCCGAATTCGACAGACACACCAAGTCCGGCTTCCAGAAACGGATAGACGAGAATCCCTACGATGCAACCCAGCGTTCCTCCAACCAGAACCAAGACCGCGATCTCGCGCAGGATCATCCAAGCAATCTGTGTGCGCGTCGCACCAAGCGCTCGACGCGTGCCGATTTCCCTGCATCGATCCAAGACGGACCTTGCCAGAATGCTGGTGGCGTTTGCCACGCTGATCGCTAGGATCATGATCGCGATCAGGGTCATGGTGTCGGCAACCTTCCGCCGCGAGTCGTACAGGCCACTGAAACGCGAAGACAGCGGCCTGATCTGGACTCCTTGCATCGATGCAAGCGCAGCCCCGGCTTGCTCGGTGGCCTCCCGCAGCATGCCGGGAGCCGCCCTCGCCCAAATCAATCTCAGCGCACCTTCACCTTCAGCTCCCGGGATCGGCAGCACGGCAATCCGCCTGTACTGGGAGACGGGGAGGAATACGAGATTGTCCGGGTTGTCCAACTCGAGCGAGAACCCCCACGTGGACCCACTACCTCGTTCGGCGGGGTAGTCTCCCAGCACGCCAACCACCTCGATGGCTTGGCCACGAAAGGTGAGGCTCTGCCCCGCAGGCGGTTCCCCTTCGAACAGCTCGCGCGCGACAGCCGCTCCGATGACGGCAACGAGTCCCGCGTTTGGCGGCTCGAACCCGTGTCCCGAGACAATCTTGAGATTCCGCAATCGGAAGTAGTCCTCACTCACACCAGCCACGAACAGAAAGTTTGAGGCAGCAGGAGAGTAGAATTGGTTGATGCCCGTAGCGCCCCCGGCCATCTCGATCGTTGGCAGGTTCGTCAGTGTGGTGAGAACCTCATCTTCGAAAGCCTCTCCGGATGATGCGATGGTGAAAACGTCGGAACCGACACTGGCAACCAGACGCTGAAGGTCGCCGTCCACTCCTTGGCGCACTCCAAGCGCAATGAACAGACAGGCGGAAGCGACCGCCGCGTACAGAACAGCGATCCCCCCGCCTTGTGCTCTCTTCACTGTTTCCTTCTGCTGCCACCCAGAACGTCCTTTGCGCCGCACCGCGACCCGAACCCGACAACGGCAATGGGCCGGCGCTCACGCTCCGACCCATCCTAGAACTCGCACTGCAGTGGCAAACACTTCTCGTCGATACAAGTTGTTGTGTGCCAGCATGTGTACTGTGTATCAGGTATCCTCAGGTGATCAGCGATGTTCGCCCACCACGGCCAGCCGCGGGAGACCGGCCAGAAGATCCAACACGGTTCGATTTCGCATTCCTCGCAGTTCGCGTGCCCGATCTCCTCCGTGTACTCTGAAGGACAGGTACTGCACGCGGGGCAGAAATCCCATACTAGCCCGGCCGACGCCTGCAGAAAAACGATGCTGACGAGCCCGACAATGATCGCCAGCACTCTTCTCTGTCTTCTATGCAGCATTCTCCACTTCCTTGGTCTTTCTTCCTCCTCCGTCCCCTGCCCGCAAGCCCAAGCTACTGTGCTGCAACCAACTCCCCAAGCCAGTATCTGTACAGCGGCTCGAACGTGTCGACGATCATCTCGCATGAAAGCAACGTCCCGTTGGCATCGAGGACGGCGTAGGTACCGTAGCCCATCAAAGACAGCCCCCATCCGAATAGGGCCCGTGAGCCGAAATCCCTGAGCACGGGGATTCCCATCTGCTGTTCCAGGTCGCTCAACATGGGGAGGGTCGACATGTCCCACAGGCTGCGAATCCACGTCCGGATCCCTTCCAAGTCACCAGGCAGTGGGCCGACCGTCGACTCTGCCAGGGGATCCACAGCAGTGTCGATCAGCCCGCGCGAACAGGCTTCCTGGCTGGCGAGCAAGCCCTCTGCGGAGACGTCTGGAGTGACGACGTAGAAAGCCGCCTGCTCTCCGTATTCGTCCGCCAGCCTCCGGAAGATCGAAGCAGCCGAGGATCTTGCCACACCGGGCACGCCTCGCAGGAACAGCAGAACCGCCACTTCCTCTCCGGGAATCCGTGTCGGTGTATCGTCCAGCCCGAGGAAATCATAGGCGGCCACGTGCTTTCCGAAGCTGTTGTCTGGGTGGCTCTGGACCGCTCTTGTATCGCAGGCATCACCTCCCTCAGCGAGATGTCCGGCGATGCTCAGGAACGAGGCCCACCCTTCCCCGAACACGGGCAGACCAAGCCACCGATACACAATCATCCCTGTACGATCGACAAAGAAGAAGGATAGGCCAGGACTTACCGGGTCGGCGATGTTGTACTGATACCTCAAGGTGTTGCCGGGGTCACTCACCGTCTCAATCCGTGCAGGCCAGCCCTTTCCGAACTCGGACTCTTCCGCGCACGGCAAGACTGTGACGACCTCGACCTCCGGGATCTCATCCCACTCGCATAGCAGTAGATAAATCGGAGCCATGCTCTCAGCTTCCTGATACAACTTGGCTTCGCTGACAAAGATAACGACGGTGATCTTGTCCGCAAAGTCCACGTCTCCGACTTGAGGGGCCTGAACCCCCAGCGCAAGACCCATGTGCGACAAACCGGCCCAGGCTTGGACAAAGGCTGTGTAGTCGTCGTACAGATCCCGTAGCGACTGCTCCTGCGGCCGGCTGCCCGAGGCCCAGCCAACCACAGCGGACCCCAAGAGGAAAGCACATGCGAAAAGCAGCCGCACGCTCACTCTCATGCTCGCGCTCCTTCCATCTAGGCGTACTATTCATACCCTATGACGTCGGATCTTGCATGTGGTTATAATATACCCTTGATACATCTCCTCTTCAAGACGGACGCACCTCCGGCAGGCTGGGCGACTCTCCTTGAGGCCAGAACGAGGCGCTGTATCCTGCATTTCGATATCCTCACCTCGGCTGCCGCGGAGCTCACCTGTCAGCGGCTGCTTGAGGGGTGCGGTCGGAGGGCACAACCAGGAGTGCGATGCCGACTTCATCGTTGGGTGGACGAACTCACTTCACACGATCTGAACGCTCTCCGAACACTCTGCAACTAGATCTTCCACCTGCCCTCCGAATGGGCACATCATCTGGAAGACTCGAGCTTCTCGAAAGCGATCATCCGTTTTCCACCGATGGGACTCCGATCCGTGCGATCTGAAATGCGGAGCGGACTATCTTGTCCGCTCGGATGACGGCACCACGCTCAGGGTCAACGCCTGTGTCTCGCCATCGCCCCGCATCCTCGGGTTTGCAGCTACTTCTGCCCTTCGAGGATTCCGGCCGTCCCGAGCATGAACGGAAGCTTGAGAGCTCTGGGAACCCGCGCGGGGCTCGTCGTATCGACAAGCTCGACCTGGTCGATTCCCCAGCTTCGGATCGCACCAAGCAGCGCATCCGGCCTTCCGTAGACCGCCCGCCACCTGAAGAGATCCTGGAACACAAACCACCTGCCCCGCTTCACGACGCGAAGAGCTTCCTTGACGAGCCGCTTTTTGTCTCTGATGCCGCGGACTTCGTGAAAGACAAGGTTGCTCACCACCAGGTCGAACGCTTCGTCTTCAAAGGGGAGAGATGCCGCATCGCCGCGCACGAACAAGACC
>CAZJLO010000067.1:0-2432 GCA_964547105.1 uncultured Thermotogae bacterium | reverse complement strand
GGTCGCTCCGGCGATCAGACCATGACGGTTCATTGTTTTCAGGGGAAGATTGATGTCGGCTCCGGCAACAGCTTTACCGTCAACACGAACAAGACACGATCCGCAACGCCTTCCGCGGCAGCGTTCTGCTCGCACAACCGCTTCGAGAACTCCCAGCCTGGACCCCATGGATCGATCCCGACCACTTGAGCAGTTGGATATCGCTTTGCAGCTTCAATCGACAACGCACCGCTCCCACAACCGATGTCCAGGACCTGCCGGACTTCGCTTCCGCTCGGGAGACGTGTGAGGACTTGATCGAGCACTCTGGCCTGAACATCTCGCCCGCGCGGGGAGAACTGATGACGTGCATACAGGAAGTAGAGCGACACAAGCGCGAACACACCGGCGGGAATTCCTACATAGGGGAGGAAGATCGCCCAAACTGCGAGCAACAGTCCGAGAATTCCCGGCACGACAACGAAACGAACCGAAACCCAGTTCCCGTAGTCGGCCTTCTCCATCACGGCTCCGCTTCCTTTCTTCCTCCCCATGCGCCCCACACCCAATGGGGACTTGTCGCCTGCCGCCGTGCTCCCGCCGGCGGATAGCGCTTCACAGGCCCAGACTCTGGTGCGGCGTGCGGTTGATCGGCATCCGCAGGACCGCTTCGCCCTCATCCAGTTCGCCCGTCGGCTCAAATCCGAGGCTCCGATAGAGCGCGGCGGCGGCGACGTTCTCGGGGACAACGGCGGTTTGGATTTCCTTGCAGGCCGGGTTCCTCTTGAATTCGTCGATCACCTGCTGCATCGCCTCTCGTCCGTAGCCGTTTCGCTGGTGCTTCTCCGCAATCATCAGCCGCGAGATGTAGCCGCGATCTTCTTTGGGTTCGAAGTCAAACATGATGAAGCCAACCATCCGCTCGTCGGCATAGATCGCCCGAGGATGAGAAACGCCGTCGGCCTGAGCTTCGGCGAGCGAGTACATGTTCGACGCCACGAACCCCTGTTGTGTCTCGGCGACTGTGAGCTTGATACACTCCCGGAAGCTATCCATCGTAATCTCTCGCAGTGTGACGGTCATGGTTCTCCTTGTCTCCATCCGGTCGATCCCGCCGTGCAGAAGCGATTCCCTTTGCAGCGCTTCGAAGCGCGCGGACCGCCCACGGAGTGCCGGAAGCGGACGTCCGCCGCTATGTGGAATCGCGTAGCGCTAACACTCCATCCTACAATCCCTACGCGACGGGCTCCAACGAGAAGGACAGCGGCTCGGAATGCACTGCCCCGGCATCGCTCTCCCCAAGATAGCACGAGATCGTCAGGCGGCGCGCGTCAAGATCGTAAATCGTCGTGTAGATCGTGCGGCTGGGGTGCATGTCGTTCTCGGCTCTCGGACCGCACAGCACATCGAACGAAGCATCGCGAGCCATGGCGTGGAGATGGCACGGTTCGAGAGATTCTTGCGATTCGATGCCCTGCTTCACGGTCCGATATCGAGCATACATGAACCCCTGCTCCAGACCATCGTCGTCCGGTATCTCATCGATCCCCGCGAATCGACTCCGCCCAAAATTGGTCATCACCAGCGGTCCGCCGTCGCAATCGGTGAACACGACTCGGTTCCCGGAAGCAGATTTCTCGCACACAAACGATCGTCCCCGTGCGTCAGCGATCATGTACAAGCACGGGGTGAAGCAGTAGTACGTCCGCAAGGAGAGAAGAGCTTCCTTCGCCTCGTCGGTGTCGGCACACATATCAAGGAGGTAGCGGACGACCTGCATCTCATTCAAACCGGGTTCCGGATGCCCCACAGGCTCGTACGTGTAGAGCGGATCCGGCCGGAACTTGCCATCCAATCGGTAATCGCCATGAGAGTTGCAGACCACGACAAGCCCTTTCTCGTTGATGCCGTCCATCGCCCCCATCAGATCGAACACAACAACGGAGAGCGATGCGTAGCCCTCGTCCGGCTCCATGTTGACTAGCAGGATCCGCGAGCTTGCCGGATGCTCGACTTCGCTCCTTAGATCCACGCCAAGGTCCATGTTCCGCACGATGTGGTGGTGACCGCTGTCCATTCTGCCGCCGGGAACGAACGCCGAAGAACATCCGGGCATCCCGACATCAAACCATAGGGTTGCCAGATCGTGGGTCGGCTCATCGATCTCCAGCCCAGCAGCCTGGGCAACGCCGGCCATGCGATCGAAGAACGGCCGATAGTGTTGTCGAAAGAAGCTCCTTTGAGCTTCAATCCGGAATGCGTCGTCGCTCGGAAACAGGCCCGTGCCAAGCTCCTCCCGTCCCCAGTCCCCGAGAGCGCGGCCAATCTCCTGATTCGTACCCCGCAGCCCCCACTCCCACAGCCTGACGTACGTCTCGCAATCTCCAATGCGAAGCTGAGGATCGATCTGATACATCTTCTCCTCCTTTTGGTGACAGAACACAACGATGTTC
>CAZJLO010000066.1:0-9251 GCA_964547105.1 uncultured Thermotogae bacterium | reverse complement strand
TCATTGTGCCGTGGTCCGGGGCCGAAGTGGAGGCCGGGATCGCGGTATGAGTACGCGGACACGAACTACTTCTTGCTGGCGCGGATTGTGGAGCGGATTGCGCAGATGCCGTTCGGAGTCTTCGCTCGAGAGCGGCTGTTCGAGCCACTGCATATGAGGGACAGCTACATGACAGACGCCGAGGGCTTTGTAGATGCCGAAGTTGCGGAGGGGTACGCCCCCTATCCGATAGCGTTACGTAGTCCGCACGAGTACCGAACAGCTTGGGAGGAGGGGCACTACCCTGTGGGGTTGTGCTATCGCCACGTCGGCGCAGAAGGGTTCCGAACGAGCGTAACCGACCTTGCCAGACTCGGAAGAGAGGTGCTGGCTCCGTCCATCGTTGATGCAGACACAATGGCGCGGATCGTTTCGCCCTCACGGGGCCGCGTAGACGGCGTGGGCTACGGATATGGGCTGAACATTGGGAGGCACATGGGTCAGGCGTTCCTGGGGCACAACGGCATGATCCAAGGCTTTACCGCTTCGGTGTCTGCGTTTCCAGAGCACGATCTTGTGATCGCTTGCCTGACGAACCAAGAGGATCTCGGCGCTTGGGGACTCCGGGACTTCGTCTTGTCTGAACTCTTCGGCGCCACGCCGCCTGCAGCGACAAGCGTTCTTTGTCTGAGCGGCCGATTGTCTCAGCCTCGATTGGGCCTCTACTTGAACAGGGACACGGCCAGCTTCCTTGAGATCACCCGAGAGGAAGGGGTTCCGCATGCGGGTGTGAACGGCGAGAGCCCCCGTCCAATCGAGTACAAGGCCGGATTACGGGCAACTTCTCAGCAGGAGGTGGAGGACATTGTCGTTCACCGGGACGGAAGAAGTCGGTCGTTCGAGCCCTTCGTCGGGTCAGCAAGTGGGTTGCAGTTCGACGAGTACGCTGGTGACTACATCTGCCAGATGTTGCAGACAACATTCACTGTCTCCCCCGCGGAAACCGGGATTCGATTGACCAACACCGATCCGAAACGCCCATCGATGGATCTCGACTACTCGCTTACGATTCGTGATTTCTTCTGGTCGCACGATCCGCATCCCGGCATCAGCCAGCTCGAATTCCTGCGAGAATCCGGTCGGGTCGTGGGATTCCGCTACCGAGACTACGACGGCGATGAACGGGAAGCCTTTGTCTTCATGCGAGGGTAAAGAACCCGACAGGGGGGCCCGAAGGATAGACACCCTGTTTCCGGATCAGGGGCATGTGCCATCAGATCCATGTTCATGGAAGCCCCGAGGTATGCGATATCCGAAAAGCATCCGTTGGCAGGCTTCAGCCGACACCACGCGCAATCCGGTCGACTCCTCAGGGACGCTGCACATCGGCTCGCGAGGGACCGATCCACATCTCCTGAGCGAGCTTGATCCGTGCCCCGTGGATCCGCTTCAACCGTGATGTCACATCGCTCAGTCTCGAACAGATCTTCAGCACTCCGCAAAAGACGATTGCCGGACTCCGAAGAGGCTTCCGGGTCTTCAGAACCACCAGAGACCGACATCCATCACCACTCCGCAGCGCACGAACGGATTGACCATTCAGTCCTCAGGCTCCAAACCGCAATTCCCCTCTTGCTCACGACGCAGATGACTTCGCCTACAGGCTGAGGACTCTCCCTACAAAGAGAATGGCGCCCGTCGGGGTGTCGCGGATGACGAAGAGAAAAGGTCGATCGATGGTGAACACGACGGGCTCGCCTGGCTCCGCTGTGGGGGCGACCACCACGGCCGTGGCCGCAGCCGCCTCTGTTCCAGCTTCGTTCACCGTGATGAACGCCTTGTGGAGGACGTCGCTGATGAACAGCTCGCGAGTTCCGTTCATGCCCGAGAAGTCGGCCGCACCCGGGATGAATGCATCGGTCATCCCGAGGTCCTTGAGGTGATTCGGAAGCGCCACGTCATACGAGAAGACGAACTTCGGCAAGCCGAGGGCCACCCTTTGCTCCTGCAGAGCCACCACGATCTCTTCGTAGCGATCGAAGTCTAGGCTCGCCTCGAACGTCTCATACTGCCTCTCATCGGGAACAAGAAGCAGCATGGCGACCTGTTCGCCGTTGTAGGGGAGCTCAACAGCCTGGCCGATGTCGAACCGCACATACGGGAAGGTCTCTTCCTGCCGCATCATCGGCACCGCCACAGAGGGCCCCGCAAGCGTCGCGAACGGTTCGTCACGGGTTTCAGCGGCATCGAACGGTTTCAGCCACGGAGCCTTGAAGTAGATCGCATTCGCCAGAACCAGACGCGTATCAGCGTCAATCGCGGTTGGGGGTAGGAGATCTTCGACCTTGCCTCCGGTTTCATCGCTGACCCAATCGTTGATCGTAATCCGAGAGCCTTCAGGGTTGCCCATGAAGTCGATCAGCCGGAGTCCAGCGCCGTAGTTCACGGCCAGTGTGTCTAGGTAGTCTTCCAGGAAGCCGTATCCGTGTTGTCCCCAGACTGCATTTGCGATACTCAGCTCAAACCCGTCGCCTTCGGATGGAAGGGATACGTGATCTCGTTCATCCAGCTGCCGGTCGAGCTGATTGAAGATCGGGTGGATCCCCTGACCAGTTGGGTTGCAGTGCAGAAGGTCGCCCATCTGTGTCTCCGTGGTCCCCTTTGCGCCAGCGTACGTCATGGCCAGTGCCAACGAGATGCTGTACGGAGAGAAGAACACGTTCTCGGCGTCTGCCGAGAGCTCCATGAGAAGCTCGAACGCGAACTCCGAGTTCCCCTTGACAAGGTCTGAGACCTGTTGACCGGACACCTGCGGATTTATGTCACGAGGCAGATCCGAAGCAACGAGTTGAGAATCTGCGGGACCTTCCACGTCTGGCGGCCACCACAGGCAGCTCGTGGCCACCAGGAAGAGAACACACAACATCAGGGCAACGACAAAGGATCTCGCGCGAAATGCAGATCTTGGCATGACGGCACCTCACTTCGTGGCACGTTTCGGCCGGACGAGAAGCCGCCCCGTCTCGCCTCGCCGATTCTACCGAGCGGCGAAACCTTCGACCAGAAGGCCCAGGCCAGAAGTGCCGGAACCGTCACACCATCGGATGAGTCAGTGAGGAAATGCCCTGCCGCGTGGTCGGTGGATGTGGTCACCCATCACCACGAAACAGCCAGCGAACGCGTCAACCATCCGGTCCCCCAGGCTCCAAACTCCTAGGCAGGTCACGTGTCTCCGGCCTCAGGTTCTGAGGATCCAAGAAGCCAGAACGAAGTGCCACTGATGTGTGACGAGCGCGGCAATGCGCTCAGACAGGCCGGCAAACCGGGTCTTGACTGCCGCTCCACCAATCCCGCCCATCAGCACAATCGCCCCGACAGTGATGAACGAGTAGATATCGAACCCACTTGATGCCGCGGATCCCCGCGCCCAGAATGCAAGCAACAGCGTCGACAGAATGGACGCAGGAACCAATACTCCAAACACGAGAGCCTTGTGGATCTGGCCAGCCTTCGTCGCCGGCTGCCCTTCGGCATCTTGGGAGAAAACGGCTGTCCCAAGCGTTGCGAGGCCAATGGTAGCGATGGTCCACGCCCCGACAACTCCGATGGCCGCTCCGCCATTGTGGCGAACCACATCCAACACGCCTACACCGAACAGCACGTGCAGAAGGGCGTAGAACACCTGGATGACGACGAGTACGGCCTTGCTCGGTGCATTGGGCGAGAGCAGTTCGCTGACAGAGTTCGAGATGTGGCTGTAGCCAGGGCGCAACGCGCCGCCCAAGATGTAAAGGGCTACGTAGCTCGGCCCCGATGAGTAGGCCGGAGAAGAGAAGCGCCGCTTGGATCATTGTGCGAGCCTCGCACCGAGCGTCCTCGCTCGGTGGAGATACCGCTCGATGCCAACCTTCTCCACCCCGCCTCCGTAGAGCGTACCGACGAGCTTCGCATTGAGTGAGTCCCGGAGCGTGTTCCGGACTAGCTTCGTTGCGTCGTCACAGAACATGCGAAGCGCAGGCACGATGAGGCCACTGCTCAGGATCAGGACCGCCCGCTTCTTCTCCTTGGTTCTTGGTTCGGGGCAACCCTTGACCGGCCAGCGCCCAGCTCGTGCCATCGTCCAGCAGATGCGCTCGAGGAAGGTCTTCGTCAGGGCATTCACCGTGCCCTCGAAGATCGGTGCCCCGAAGATGTACGCGTCTGCCTCGCACATCACCGGAAGAATCTCCCGCATGTCATCGTCGATCGTGCATCGCGTGATCGGCTTCTCAGGATCGTCGCGCCGGCACGCGCCGCAGTTCCTGCAGTACTCGATGTGTCGGTCAGTCAGGATGATCTTCTCAATCTCGGCATGAGGGCAAGCGCTTCTCACGCCCTCAATCGCCTGATCGACCAGCGTGTCTATCGTCCTGCCTGTCCGATAGCTTCCCATGATTGCGACCGTCTTCATGGGCCAACGCTTCACGCTAGCTCCTTCTTCGCATTTGCCGGCCGAATCCTCCGACTCGCTACGACAACGATGATCGCCCCCACCGCGAGAGTCCCGGCGGTGATCAGATCGCCCTCCAACTGTGCGCCCGCCGTCGACGTCGGAAGTGTGAACAGGATGTGCCCGCATGTGATGCCGAAGTGCGTCATGATCATCATCAGCATGCTTCCCTTCGTGCGCTTGAAGATCCACACCATGATCACCGTCTCGACGATCGGCAGGACAAGCAGGACCAGAAGGATCGGCAGGGCCTGAATACCGTACTTCGACACCCCCAAGTAGTTGATTGGAGCATGCCAGAGTGCCCACACGCCGCCAACGATCAGGGCAGCCTTCAGTGCGCTTTGCTTCTCTAGCACCTTGGGCAGGAGAAACCCTCGCCATCCGAATTCCTCCATCACCGCAGCCAGAAGGGAGATCGGAATCGCAAACAACAGGCTCCCGACCAGATCGAGCTGCGCCAGATCTGCTCCAAGGAGGCCGCGAATCAGCGTTGCCACTCCGATGATTGCTGGAATCAGCAGTAGCGAGGCGGCGAACCAAGCTGGATTCACCCGCCATAGCCCTGTTCGTGCGAAGAGCGAGCGGACGCCCTGTTTCCCGTCGACAACTCGCGCGAAGAGGAAGCCGAAGACACTCGGACTCGCCACAAGGAAGACCAAGGCTACGTGCACGAACTGTGGTCCCTCCACAGGGTCGAGCGGCACGAGCGCAATGACTAGTGCCATGAAGATCCACGTCCACACAAGAATGGCAAGTGAGAAACTAAGCGCAGGCCTTCGCCTTACGAACTCCCTCAAATCCACTCACCCCCGATGCCAGTACCCTTGTGTGCCTACCTCACTCACATTACAGAGATACCTACGGCGATGCAATCGAACGGGGACGTCTCCGGCGAGCAGTTGCCTTAGAGGATCCAGAATGGCAGAAACGCAGATCCAGACTACACGTTCTTTCACTGAGGACGTCCGTCACAAGACATCCATCGCCATGTCGCAACGCACGAACGAGCTAACCATTCAGTCCCTCAGGCTCCAAACTGCTGTTCTGGTCTTGCTACCAGAGCCACGCCCTTGGCCAGGCCGCCGCTCAGTCTATCCTCGGCTCAGATTCAGCGTGAAGGGCAACGAAGGCTCGCTAGATCACTAACTTGATGCGCCAACACTGCCCGGCCCCGAGCCGCGTTCACCCTGCACTTCGCCGGCCCCAGGCTCACAGGTCCTTGCCCGCTTCCGCGAGAAGAACCTGGGAATGCAGCAGATCCACTGCCAGTGAAGTAACAGGTGGATGATCATCAGACCTGCAAACGCAAGGCTCGTGTAGGTGTGTAGATCTCGCCATACACCGCGCTCCAATCCCAGAAACAAAGCATGTGCGGCTTCTTGCCCTGCTCTGGGTCCTCCACCACCACTGGGCAGAACCTTCCACGGAATGATCGCTGTGAAGATCGACAGCACTAGCATACCAAGCGCCACCATATCGACGATGGCATTCACCTTTGCTCTCTTCATATTCCAGCCCTTCTTGACAGGAGCGAGGCCGCTCTCTGTTGGCGTGGTCCTCAGCAGGAGGCCAGCCTAATACGCCTCGAATGGTCTTTCGATCCTATTCCCCGCCCCGCCAGCGAATCATACCCTTCTCGCCATAGGCATACCCTTCAATGCCATTTCGCTGCTGGTACGCTGCGATTTGGTCCGTCATCTGCCCTGGTGTGAGAGTTCCACCATTCTCGGCTGCCAGCTCGAAGGCGGGAAGATGCGCCTCTTGCGATGCGAACTGAAGATTGAGGAACACGCGTGTAATGTCTGAGTTGCCTACGACTGCCGGAAACAGCTCGTCGTAGAGGGCGATGTTGGCGATCTCCCCGTCCGCCCAGGCTCGCGCCGCTGTCGCAAGATCCGCAGGGGCTTCGATCGTTCCAAGATACGGATTCACGGTCGGATACGCAACGCCGTACTTGTCGAGCAACCGCTGCAATGCCTCGATGTGACGGAGTTCTGCTTCGGCGATCGTTGCGTACGGTTCCACGTCCCCATACTCCTCAAGGACTGCCGCATAGGATGCGTATGCCGCGTATTCCCCTTCTGGTCCGATCAGTGCTTCAAGTACAGCTGCCTCGGCCTTCTCAGCCAGGACCCCCGTTGCGGCCTGAGCACTTGCCATCGCCGTAAGCCCAACAGTACCTATGACCACTACAGCGATCATTGCTGCAAGCTTCGTCTTCATCTGATGCCTCCTTTGTCATGCGCAGTGCTACGCATCCAGAAGAGTATGCAATAGGCTACGAGAGCGGACGAATCCGCCCGCCCTCGTACTGCTTACTTGGTTGTCTAGAGGCAGCTTCCGTCACGCAGTCCGGTGCTGCCGGTTCCCCGTCCAGCTGCGCCGCCCTGGTGGGCACCGAAGCCACTGCCATCCATCGGACGATTGCCTGGGAGCTTCCGGCCGTGGCCTTGGCTCACTCCATACCCGCTGCCGTCCATTGGGCGGACCCAATCTGCATCTTCCGAATTGAGGATTCCATCGCCGTCAGCGTCGCGTTCGTGCAGACTGCAATCGCCTGTTGCTGCTCGCTGTGGCTCGAACGTCGTGTTTGCTCCGAATCCGTTGCCTGCGACTGCAACAGCGCCAACTGCCAGAAGTGATGCAAGTGTCAGTCCTACGATTGAATTTCTGATCTTGTGCATGTGAATCTCCTTGTACCGCTAAGATGGGAGCATCATGCCGCTCTCGGATGTGTAGAGATGGTCAGACCAGTGGCGGGGGGGTGAGCGAATTGGGAACAACTTCTGAAAGAGTGGTGATGGAATTGTGTGCGGCGGGACTTCACTGCGCGATATGCGCGGGGACTCCCATATCCAAGCCATTCCTCCGCCGCATCATTCAGACGTCTTCCCGAAAGACGTTGATCAACGCATCGTCGTTTACAGAGCCCTCTAGAGGCAAGAGCCGGCTGTGATAACTCGCAGGGGTGAGCTGTTGGATTGGACGCTTCGGCCCTTGCCTGACGGAGCTCTCCAAGCTGCAGCCGCCACTCGAGTTCTACATCCAGTCCCCCAGGCTCGCAAACCGCCGTTTGTATTGCGGTCTCGGTGAACCTCGGTGCGCCCATTCTTGCGCCTCTCCAATACGTCAGTCCATGTCGATTTCGACATCATGTCTGGACCGAATTCGCGGGTGAACGTCACCTCGAAGTGGCCAATTCCGGAAGCGGGCTTCGTGCCTAGGCGCAGACCTGCGTCGATCGAACGAACGCGTGAACCGATTCACGGCAGCGCGCCTTGGGCCGCGCGACACCACGAGCAAGCTATCCTGCTAGAGCGTCGGAGAACCACGGAGATGTGTCATGCGACTCGCGCCAATCACGGCTCATGATGGAAAGCTCTGCGTTCGACTGGAATGCAATCGGGAGGTCATGGTTCACATCGGCGGTCCTCTCCGATGTTGTCTTGGCACCTAGCTCTCCTCCAGCCACTGTTCCAGATCCCGTTGCAGGCTTTGGGCGGTGTGGATTTCGTAGGGCTTGCCGAGTTTCAGCACCCAGCGCAGCGAGTCGAAGAACTCCAGTCCGTGATACCAGGTGAGGATCTTCGGATCGAACCCCATCCGGGCGCAGTACGCTTCTTCGGTGCCGCGGCCACGAAGCCCGGGAACAAGGAAGAACGGAAGCAGGAATTCGAAGATCGGATCGGTGAAACCGGCGTGCTGCCAGTCGATGATGCCTACGAGATGATCGCCGCGAACGAGGAGGTTCTCCGGCCAAAGATCCCCATTGCTGAACCGATCTCCCGGCGGGCCGGGCCATGTCTTCTTGAGCCGTTGATAGGCGGCCTCAGCGAGCGGGTTTGGCTTCTCGAACATCGCGTAGCCCTCCTCGAGGACCTCGAGTGCGGATTCGCTTCCATCCATCTTCTCTGTGCTGCCTGGCGGGAGGTCGTTTGCGGTGATCGACTGCACCGCGCAGACGGTGTCGATGTAGAGAGCATCGGCCCACGGTTCGCTTGCCTTCATCGCATCGAGGAGCGGATCACCGTCGATGAATGTGCTGACAAACAGCGGTGTTCCCAGTGCACTACCGGCAGAATCCCAGTGGAGGACCTTCGGCGTGGGTAACGGGTGGTTCTCCATCGCCTCCAGTGCAGCCACTTCGTTCGCGCTGCAGCTCTTGCCGAACCGCACAAGCAGGCGACGATCTCCCCAATCTGTCTGGAGATCGACCTGCCAAGGGGTTTCCCGCGAGCTGGCGCCAATCGAGATCGAGCGGATCGAGCGGATGGTCAGCCCAAGAATGCTCTCAAGAAGCGTTCTCAGCGTATCCTCGCGGACCGGAAGGCAGCCTGAATTTGTCATGATGGAGATCCCTCATTGTGCGTGCATGTGTAGAAACCAAAACTCGATCCACGCAGACTGGCGCTGGGTTTGGAACCATCTGTGGATCAACAACGAAAGCATAGACAAACACGATACAAGCGGCAACTGGCGCCGAGCGCATTCCTGATTCGATGAGACGAAGCGTTTGCAGGTATCGCGATCCTGAACTGAGTGCGCGACCCGACGGGTCGGGCCCGCCGGATTGAGGCATTCATCGTTGCGAGACAGCGGACAAACGCGTCAACCATTCAGTCCCCAGGCTGTGGACTACGCGCCGAACTCCCTTATGACATGCTGACTCATGGGAGGACAGCCATGAACATCCTCTTAGGATGTCTGATTGTCGCGGTCGGACTCTTCCTGTTCGTCTCCGGCACCACGAAGAGCGAGTTCGTCGTGTACAGACTGCTCG
>CAZJLO010000065.1:0-9276 GCA_964547105.1 uncultured Thermotogae bacterium | reverse complement strand
CTGCAGCGTGAGGAACGGGAGAGGGGCTGCAAGAATCAACGTCAGACCCCATGCCCTTCCGGACCGCGGACTGTGGACCATGGACGGTGGAAGTCGTCTTTCAGAACTCCATGAACCCTACGAACCCTATGAACTCAACGAACGCACCTTGGGGGTCAGACCTCGATTCCTGCAGCGTGAGGAACGGGAGAGGGGCTGCAAGAATCAACGTCAGACCCCATGCCGTTCCGGACTACGGACCATGGACGGTGGACGTCGCATTTCAAAACGCTATGAACCCTCCGAACCCAACGAACTCTCGGAACGGGTTGCGGTCACGGTCTTCCCTCCTGTCTTGCCAAAGAGGTGGACGGCCGCGACGGCGTAGGCCGAAGCGACCGTCCGAGAGACGACGTTGTCCTACTTCTCCATGATCGCGAACCGTGTCAAGTGATAGGCGGCAGCCGTGACACAGTTACGTTCCGTATTGACGCCCGATTCCGGACACGCTCGCCACATCCCTTGCTCTGTATCCCAGTAGAACAAAGCAAGATTCGCTTCGGATGACATCCCGGAAGCATCGAACGCGTCTTGGGTGTAGTACACCTCCACCGTGATCGGCCAATGGACGTCCATCGGCGGAATGTCGGTGCTGATGTTGACCACGATCAACGCGGCTCCGATGTCCGGTCCGCTAAGCGTGCTGTATCCATCCGTCGCCTCTGCGATCGGCTGCTCGGGCTCACGCTGGATACGCACGTACCCTTCGGCTTCCGGATGGATTGTCACGCGTGCTGATGTCCCCGTCCTGCGTCCGTCGACAATCGAGCGGACATCGGCCGGCACCTTCTCGATGAAGAATGCAGGCACCGGTGCCACCGTGGAGATCTCCCACAACTCGATCTCCGCGCTGCCTGTCCTGACGACATATTCGGCGCCGATCTCTGTATCGGGATCCACAGTACCCATCGGGTGCCATCCACGGCCAAGCCAGTTATCGACCCAGTCGTAAACGCCGTCAGACTGCAAAGCCACGTCTGCTCCGATCCCTTCGAGGATCTTGTTCTGGACATGAGCCCAGTTGTTGCCGCCGTAGTCGTGAGCATCCATCACCATCAAACCGTTGCCTCCGCGGACGAAGTCGGACAACGCCTCGACATCCTCCCATGGAAGAAGGTTCGGATCGCCGCCAACGTACGATGATCCGAGGCGAAGCTGCGGAATCACAACGATGTCGTACGACGCCAAGAGGTCCGGAGTGATTGGCATCGTGGCGTCTCCTGTCACCGTGTATCCAAGGGCCTCAAGGGCGGCGACAAGCTCGGAGCAGGCGACAGTGTCATGGGCGACGCCGTACCCTTCGTACCACAGCACTGCAGTCGCACCTTCGACCAGCTCCTGGAACATGATGTCAAACAGCACATCGTACTGCCCCAGCTTCCATTGCCCGTTGATGCAGTTCCATGCCAACCCCGCGGTCACCAACGCCCCGTTTCCGACCTTGCCGAACGAAGCGATCGGCGGATAGGTCCCTTCGGTAAACGGGATCAGCGGTGCGGGGCCCGTGTTGTCGGCGGCGTACGACGTAGCGCCGCGCGTGGAGAGGAACGTCTCCGATCCGGCCACACCGCCTCGAACGATGAACTCGTCGATCATCCGGTTCGTGTCATCGTAGGCGGTGACGTGGATGTCGTCGGCCGATACGTCAAACACGCTGTAACTATATTGAGAGACCGGTCCCGCTGCGTGCCACCACTCAGGATACGCCTGAGACAACGGAGCCCCGCCGCCGCCCGGGATCACATGCACGGTCGCAAGGTCATAAGGGTAGACCGAACCGGGGGAAAGCGTAGGGTTGAGTGGTTGTGTGCGGGCGTAGAAGTGTTCGTGCCCCGAAACGGCGATGTTCACATGGTACTGGTCGAACAGCGGCATGAACGGAACCGATTTGTCGAACCCGCCATACTCATCGAACGGCGGCCGATGGAATCCCGCGATTTTCCAGGTGACCTCTTCCGATTGGTTGAGCGCATCAACGAACCAACCGTACTGCTCGCTTTCCGGATACACAGGGTTGCTGTAGGTTTCGCTGTTCAATCCGAAAAAGCGGAGATACGGTGCCAGATCGATCCAGTACCAGCGATACGGCGCCGGCATACTCATGAACTGGTAGTACAACCTCGCATCAGACATCATCAGCTCGAACTCGTAGAATCCGGTTGCCGGAACGGTGTACCCCCCATCCGGCGCATCCGTTCGCCCGACCTCATGGTTGCCGATGACAGGCACGATCGGGATCAAGTGGCCGGAAGGTCCAACGAAATACTCCTCGAGATGCCGGCTGTACTCCTTCCACTCGTCGGCATCGAACGCGCGTTCAATGTAGTCGCCGACATGAATCAGGAACCACGGGTCGTGCTGCGACTGCAGCGCCGCAATCGTGTTGCGCCCTTCAGGAAAGTCGAGAGAGCCCTGGCGGGTGTCCCCGTTGACGATGAACAGGAGTCTCTCGGGGTTCTCGGGAAGCGTGCGGAACGCGAACTCCTCCGTGAAACCGTCCGGTCCGCCACAGATGAAGTAGTATGTAACTCCCGCATCCAGCCCCGTCAGCGTTGCCGTGTACGTGAACCCTTCCGCCTCGTCATCGCGCCCGATGATCGTGACCGGGCCGTCGGCCTCGGCCGAGTACATGTACATCTCGACCGCGCCACCCCGCGATTCTGTGTCGTAGTGCACCGCCGTCGCCGTTTCGGCAGCATCGGTGTACCAGGTGATCGACATGGTGTGGTTGACATCGGGGAGTTCCCATCCTAGATGAACCCCCTGAGGAATGTGACTGGCAAACGAGACGGTCCATCCCGCCACAACGACGCACAGGACCAAGCTCAAAACACACAACCCTCTTCGCGACATACTCCCTCCTTGTTCTCCGTCCCTGAGCTATTCGGGCTATCGCGTGATCTGGTTTCTCGCTATGCTGACGCACCACCTCCTGTTGCTGAACTCATGGCCTTGCTCTCGCATCCTAGCATGAATCGCAAACAGCGCAAAAAGCCTGCCAAAGGGCTACTCAATCATCAAGTGTAGGCAATCTACCGCTGAGAATGCAGACTAGATCAAAGGCGATGAGGGAGGTCGCGTACAGGACTTGCAGGAGCGAGGCTGCAAGTCACGGCGTTGCCGCGTTCTCCTGTGTGTGGCGGGGGCTTGCGGGACGGGGACATGTACCCGTCGAATCATGGTCAGGGGTACGTGTCCCCGGAACCCATCGCTGTGTCGTTGCACTCGAGTCGGGGTCTGACGTTGACTCAGCAGGTTCGGAAGGCGTGCTTGTAGCTTGTTGCCCGTAGTCCGTGGGGAACCGGCTGGTGGCCTGTCGCATGTGGAGAAAGGAGAAGGTCGTTGTGCCTTCTGGGTTTTCCACAAGCTACTAGCTACAGGCCACGGGCTGCTCTTCGTCACGCTCCGCGTGCCGCCGTTTGCTCGCCAGGACGGTCCATGATAGACTCATCGAGGATAAGTCGCGCAAATCGACGACGTTCGACGCATTTGGATGCACTCCGTTTCCGTCGTTCGACCTCCTCTCCCTCCGGAACGTCCCTAGCTACGCCACTCCACAGAGGCATCAAGGAGGAGGGCGATCATGCCAAATCCAGGTCAGGAACTTGCAAGCATCGATTTTGAGTCGATGCTGGGTGGGCCGTTGGTTGCCGTGATCAACGCGCAAGCGCAGGCGGCAATGAGCACGGTCAACTTCATTAAGGAAGTCGGATTCAAAAAGCCGGACGAGATGGCGGATGCCGGCGAGGACTCCTCCACCGAAGAGCCGATCTATGTGTCGTTCAAGTATCCCAAAGAGCTGAGCCCGTTCGTCCCGGCCAACCCCGGCGATCCGGAGGCCGAGCCGCCCATCCCGGCAACGCCTGCCGTGCCTGCCGAATACGAGACGCACGAGTTGAAGGTGCCGATTCTGACGATGCTGCCGATCCCGTTCATCCGCATCGATGAGACCACGGTGGACTTCAACGCCAAGATCAACGCTGTGGAGTACCGAAAGACCGACACCCGTCTCAACGTGAAAGCCTCGGTCGAGGCGAGGGCCGGGTGGCTGTTCGGATCGGCCAAACTCAAGGTATCGACCGCCTATCAGCGGACGACGCAACAGGGGAACAAGGTCAACCGCAACTACTCGATGGCCGTGCACATCAAGGCCGTCCAAGACGAGATGCCGGCCGGTATGGAGAAGATCCTCGGCATCCTCGAGGGAGCGATCACCTCAACGCCGACGGCTGCGTAGTCGAACGGCGTGCGGAAAGGAGGCGGCGGACCGATGCCATATCTGGGCGATTTCCTCGGACACATCCTGGCGGAGCTGACGATCTCTCGCATGCAGGCGGATCTCGAATCGCTGAGAATCGCCGACTTCTACGCCAGTCATCCATTGCTACGAACGATGCCGGTTCCCCGGTTTCGACTGCCGCAGGTGGACATCGACGTTCCGGTGGTGATCGATCGTGCGGAGGAGCCGGCGGAAGGCGGATCAGCGCGAGGCACGGTGAGCCTCGCCGATTTGGGAGAGACGCTCGACAAGGCCCTGACCGTGGATCTCGAAAAGCGAGGAATCCGCATCCCTTCCGAACGCGTTCGCAGGATCGAGCGAGCAGCCGAAACTCGCATCGAAGCGCTCCGCGCGGAGCCTGCGGAGATCAGCGTCGATACACAGAGGATCGCTCATGACTTGGCGGGGATCGCGGCACGCGAGCTTGCCGAGCCGGGCGAGGAAGGCGCTGGAGATGCTGCTGATCGCGCCAAGGTGGAGGAGACGCTGGAGACAGCGATCCGCAGCGAATTGATGCGCAAACGGACACCTCCGCCACGATTGCTTGTTCGTGTGGCCACCGATCAGGTCCGCGAGGCGGGACCGATGGAGCGGATCGGCCACATCAGGCTGACCGTGTCCGAGGAGCACCTCGAGTGGACGGTGATCGAAGGAGACGATGGAGAGAAACGTCAGCGGCTGGTCCCTGAGTAGAACCACGGATCGGGAACCAAGGGAACACAAGCGGATCGGCCGCTGGCTGCAAACGTGGCAGGCGGCGGGGTCTGACGTTGATTCTTAGGGTGCTCATGAATTCGCGCCTTGAGGATCCTAAGAATCAAGGTCTGACCCCTGCGGTGTGGGAGAACCAGCCCGTGGTCTGTTGCTTGTAGCCGGTGGGACAACAGGCACGTCGCTTGTGGCCTGTAGCTTGTGGAAACGGCATTGCCCGGCGATTCGGGGTCAGACCTCGATTCTTGCAGCGTGACAAGCGTGAGAGGCCGCAAGAATCAACGTCAGACCTCAACGAACCGTTTCCACATGCTACGGGCTGCTCTTTCAGCTAATCCTCCGGTTCGGGCTCCGGCACGGGGATGATGAACTCGGGGAAGATCACATCCATGATCCGCAGCACGCAACCGTCGCAACAGCTGGGGCTGATCGACCGAAGTGACCGCCAGCGGTGGCCGGCGGTGTCGTGCGGGTTGTCGAAGTCGATCTCCAGCGTGCCGAAACAGACCTCCGCGTCGCCGGCGGCGGTAAACGCCAGGTACAGCGTGTCGCCGTACACGGTCAGCGCCGGGGTGTGCTCGGTGAGGACGCTCCGGACGTAGCCGAGACGGCTCCACGTGATGCCGTCTTCGGTGCTGCGCAGCCACACGTAGTCATTGTTGTGGCCCACGTAAGCGACGACGAGCCGGCCGTCGACCAGGGCGCTCGTTACAGCGCGATCTGCGTTGGAAGCGCGGGTAAACGCCCGTGGCAAACCGGCGATCTCCCAGGAGCTGTCCGAGAGGCGCGAGGAGGTCTTCTTGGCCACGTACAGCGCGTCGTCCGATCCCGCGCCGCGGTAGAAGACATACAGCTCGCCGTCGAACGACACGATCTCCGGGCCGTTGGCGGTCGTCGCCGAGATGGGCAGGTCATACGCCCGGCTCCACTCATCGCCCTGCCGGACGCGCAGCCGGATGCGCTGGCTGTTGCGGTCCGTGTAGGCCACGGTGAGCTGCGGCCCGGTGACGCCGGCCCAGTCGTGAGCGGTAGCGCCCGGCGCGCAGCGGGTGGCCGCACCGGGGATCGACACCGGCGTGTCCCAGAACCAGCCGCGTCCCGGGGAACGCTTCTGCGTCACCCAGATGCCATCGTTGTTGTGACCGGTGTACACGAGCTGCAGATAGCGGTCGCACAACACCATCCCGCAGTGGCTGTAGCCGTACGCGGCAGGCTGCGTGTCGGTGAACGCCGAGCTTCGGTACACGTTCTCGTCGTGCACCGGCTCCAGCGCCAGCAACGCGTCGTCGCGGAAGACGGTCTCGGCGACGCGCTCGTCGGGAGAGGGAATGCGGTGGAACAGCACCGGCTCTCCGTCGTGGGTGGCCAGGCACGGACCGACGTCGGTGCGCAGACTCGCGAGGCGCCACACCTGGGTGCCTCGTCCGGCGATGTCGTTGAACCCCGTGGCCATGAACAAGGATTCGCCTACGCCCAGGAGAGCCCCCACCAGGTAGTTGCCGTGCTCGGGGTGATCGCGGATCTCGGCCGGCGTGATCGCCGTCCACGTTTCGCCGTCGACGCTCCGATACAGATGTGCATACGGGGAGCCGAGTCCGGCGTACAACGCGCTCTCTTCGTCCGGATAGGCGACCAGCACATCCACGTGGAGGGCGTCGCGATCGAACTCCCAGCTGGTGTCCAGCCGCTCCCAGGTCGTTCCGTTGCTTGTTCGCCACAGCTCGGGACCGGTTGCCGCCTCAGGAGTCAGAGGGTGGTTCTTCGTGCCAACGTACAGTCGGCCGCGGAACACGGCCATCGATTCCACCTCGGCCATCGTCGGCGAGGAGAGCTCGCCCACTCTTGTCCAGGCCGTACCGTTCGTGGTGCGCCAGATCTCGGCCGTGTGGGTCGGATCGTGCACATCCACTTCGTTGAAGCCGGAAGTCCCTGCGTACAGGGCTCCGCCGAAGACCTCGAGCGTGCCGAAGTAGAAATCGCCGGTGCCCAGCGCCAACGAGCCGTCGTCGGCCGCCACCTCCCACCGCAGTCCGTCGGTGGAGGTTCGAAGAACGCGTGCGTACTCCGGATGTTGCCTTTGTGTGTCACCCATCGTCGCGTACAGCCGCCCGCCGAACACCGTCATGTCCTGGAATTCGCCTTGATCGGCGATGTCCCAGATGTCGCCGGAGGCCGACCAGGAGATCCCGTTTTCCGTCCTTAGCACGACGCACTTGCGCCGCCGATCGCCCGTGTCCTCTCCCGAAACGGCCGCGTACAGCGACGCCCACCGCGCTCCCGCGGGTGTGAACACCGCCATGCAGCGCACCGCGTCAACGCGGAACGAGCCGACCATCTCGGGGATCGACGTGGGAAGGCTCACTTCCGTCCACCAGAACCGGGTCGGATCGGTGGGATTGCCCAGCCGGAAGATTGCGCCCGGGCTTTCGGTGCCCGCGTAGACCACGTCGTTGAACAGCACCATTTCCCAGGTGGAATTGGCGTCCACCCCGAACCCATCGGTGTTCGTCAGCTGCCATTGCGCCGAAACCGTCACCCCGATGATCCCCGCGGCCAATACCACGATCCAGACAGCTTCGCACACACGCCGCAGACTGCGGGTGTGATTGCGGTTCATGATCGCCTCCTTGGAAACCCGGTCCCTCAAGCCTTGTCCTCGCCCCATCAGAATAGCTTCGACGGCCACATCGGGCGAATCGGGGCGGCTTGTGGCTTGTAGGGCAGGACGCTTGTCTGCGGCTAGGTTCTCGGTGGCTCCTACAGGCTCCAGACCACAGGCCACTCACTGACGAGCGAAGCGCCTTCCCAGCCACAAGCGGGCAGACTTCGCCCAGCTTGCCTTCAGCCACAGGCCGGCTTGTTGGTATCCACGGCAGTCGGCAAGCCGGAAGATATACATGCCCCCGTGCTGAACGGCGACGTAGATGAGGTCGCCCACCACCGCAATGGCGGTTGCCCGGTCGGCGGTGTCCAGGCCGGTGATTTCATGCGGATCCGCCGGATCGATCAGGTCGAGCAGACGAACGCCGCGCCACGCCAGCCCGACCACGACGTACGCTTCGAAGAGGTCGATGTCCGGTCCGAGGCCAAGGACGAAGTGCCCCAGTTCGACGGGTTCGGCGGGGTTCTCCACCGAGAACGTCCGCAGGATGGAGCCGTCGCCGGAGTAGAGTCGATCTCCGTCCACTCGCAGGGATTTCGATGTCTGGTTGCTGACGTAGCGCCCAATCAGCTCCGGGTGGAGCGGGTCGGCGATCGACACGATGTGGATCCCGCCCGAGGCGATGTACGCCAACTCGCCTTCGATCACGATGTCTGCGGCATAGCCTTCCAGTGGAATCGCGGCCACGATCACCGGCGTAGCGGGATTGGCGATCGACACCACCTGCAATCCCATGTACGGGCACAGCACATACGCATGATCTCCATCGACGGCCACCGCCTCGGCCCGTTCAGGAAGCGTAGCGCGGCCCAGCTCTGCGGGCGATGAAGGATCGGTCACGTCGACGAGTACCAACGCATCCGGTCCGCACAAGAACGCGACCGAGCCTTCCACATCAGCGTCTGTGGCTTCCCGAAGGGAGAAGAAACCAGCTTCTTGCGGACGCTGCGGCTCCGACACCGAGATCACATGCAGGCCTTCCTCGTAGTCAACCAAGTAGGCGAACTTGCCCGAGACGACCACGTCTTCGCCGTAGGTTGCCGTATCGAACGTTCCAACAGCAACGGGAGCCTCCGGTTCGGCCAGCGAGAACACGCGCAGGCCGCGGGTGCCGTCGGCGGCGACAAGGGAGCCGTTCGACACGGCCAGCGATTGCCCGCCGCCGGGGTAGCCGAACCGAGCGACCTCGACCGGCTGCGACTTGTCGGCAATCGAGACGACGAATAACCCCGACCACTCGGTCGACACATACGCCAGATCGTTGACGACCATGATGTCAGTCGGCCGCTCGATCGACAGGCTTCCCAACCGTACCGGCTGCGTTGCATCGGCGATCGAGAGGATCTCGAATCCGTCGGCCTGGTTGGCGACGTACGCGTTCGGACCCTCAACAACGACGGCCACGGCGTTTCCAAGCGTCTCGAACGCGCTGATCTCCACGGGGTTGGCCGGATCGGCGACCAAGATCACGCGCAAACCCCCTCTTGCGTCAGCGACGTAGGCGTAGTCCCCGGTGACGAATACATCGTTGGCCGTCCCCGGGGTGTCGAGCACGCTGATCATCGCAGGCGCGGTCTTGTCCTCC
>CAZJLO010000064.1:0-9343 GCA_964547105.1 uncultured Thermotogae bacterium | reverse complement strand
CATCAACTATGCGATGAGCGTGATCCGCGGTCGGGCGATTCCGGATGTGCGTGACGGACTGAAACCGGTTCAACGGAGGATCCTCTACGGAATGCGGGAGTTGGGCGTCACGCCGGGCAAGCCGCACCGGAAGAGCGCTCGCGTCGTGGGTGACGTGATGGGAAAATACCATCCACATGGAGATGCGGCCATCTATGGAACGATGGTCAACATGGCTCAGCCGTTTTCCAACCGCTACCCTCTCGTGGACGGGCAAGGGAACTTCGGATCGATCGACGGTGACCCCGCTGCGGCACCGCGGTATACCGAAGCGAGACTTGCCGGAATCGCTGCGGAATTCCTCGAAGAGCTCGGCGAAGACACAGTCGAGTGGACACCGAATTTCGATGATTCTCTCCAGGAACCGGAAGTCCTTCCAGCTCGTGTTCCCAACCTTTTGATGAACGGTGCGTGGGGAATATCGGTCGGGATGACGACCCAGATTCCGCCGCACAACCTTGCTGAGCTTGTGGATGGCTTGATTGCGGTGATGGATAACCCGCACATAGGGCTCAAGGAATTGATGCAGCATATTTCCGGACCAGACATGCCCACGGGCGGAATCCTCATGGGGAGGAAGGGCATCGAGGACATGTACCGTACCGGGCAAGGCAAGGTGCGCCTTCGAGGCCAGGCGACGATTGAGGACGATCGGATCATCATCAGCGAAATCCCATACCTGGTGCAGAAATCGACGATTGTCGAATCGATCGCGAACAAGGTCCAGAATGGCACGATCGACGGAATCAGCGATCTTCGAGATGAATCGGATCGTGAAGGGCTGCGCGTGGTCGTTGAGCTCAAGAAGTCCGCCAATCCCAACGTTGTGTTGAACCAGCTGTTCAAGTTCACGCCGCTTGAGCGGACGTTCGCCTCCGTATTCCTTGTCATTATCGATGGGAATCCACGAACGCTCGCGTTGAAAGAGATTCTGAACTGCTTTATTGACTTCCGGCGCGATGTTGTCCGACGCCGGACCGAGCATCGCCTGGAGGAAGCGCAGCGTCGCGCGCATTTGCTGGAGGGATACCGGATCGCCCTTGCGAGCATCGAACGGGTGATCCAGATCTTGAGAGGATCGCGAGATACGAGTGCGGCGGTGGTTGAGCTGCAGCAAGAGCTGGCGCTGTCCGACGAGCAAGTCGACGCGATCCTGAAGATGCGGTTCTCACAGTTGACGGCGATGGAAGGCGAGAAGATCGACAAGGAGTATGACGAGAAGCGTGCTGCGATTGGCGAATTCGAGCAGATCCTCGGAAGCGATGTCCTGTTGGACGAGACGATCAAGAGGGAGCTGCGGGAGATCGGAGATCGGTATGGAGACGCCCGGCGAACTCTCATCACCGATGAAGACGGAGAAATCGATCTCGAGAGCCTCATTCCGGATCACGACTTGATGGTGACGGTGACCGACCGGGGATATGTCAATGCTCCGCGGGTGGGGGAATTCCGCAGCCAGAACCGCGGCGGGAAGGGGGTCATCGGACAGCGAACGAAAGATGATGACTACCTCTCTTGCACGGCGGTCGCCAATGCGCGCGATCAGCTTCTTGTGTTCACCGATCAGCGGCGGGTGTTCCGGACGATGGGGTACAAACTGCCTTCGCTGCGGCGAGATGCCGCCGGGAAGAACATTCGCACGATCGTCGCGATGGAGCAGGAGGAACGGGTACGCTCGATCCTCCCGGTGAGAAGCTTCGACGATGTCGAAGGGTTGGAGTGCCTGATGGGTACGGCAAACGGCATCGTCAACAAGAACCGGTTGTCGGACTATGCGAACGTTCACACCAACGGGATCATCGCGATCAATGCCGATGAAGAGGATCGGTTGGTCGATGTGGTCGGCACCGAGGGAGACGGTGAGGTGATTCTGGCGACGCGCGAGGGCAAGACGATCCGCTTCCATCAACAGGATGTCCGCCTGACCAAGCGTCCGTCGCGAGGGGTCATCGGGATTCGCCTTGAGGGCGATGACCAGGTGATGGGAATGGTCGCGCTTGATCGAAGCATCACCGTCGACAAGAAGCTGCTGATGGTGACCGATCGTGGATTTGGGAAACGCGTTTCACTTGTCGATTTCCCGCTGCAGGGACGAGGGGGCAAGGGGGTGCAGGGAATCAAGCTTGACAAGGACTCCGGCCTGCTGGTTTCGGTAGGGATTGTCTCCGACCAAGATGAGATCATCGTGATCACTGAGCAGAAGGTCATCCGGCTGATTGCCGGCGACATCAATACCTACGGACGGTACGCGCGTGGCGTCCGCCTGATGCAGCTCGAGAAGGAAGACCGGATCTTCGCGGTCGTTTGCGCCTAGCGGGAGCGAATGGGCCGGGTAGGAGAGAGGATGCGAGAAGGCCAGCAGAATGTCGATATCAAGGTTTGGCACGCGATTGAGCGGGGAGCGGGAGAGATCATCCCCGCGGAGGAGCTCCGCCAGAAACTGCAGGCATCAGCCGCCTCGGGGAAGCCGTTGCGGGTGAAGCTGGGGATCGATCCGTCGGCGCCGCACTTGACCCTGGGACATTCGGTTCCGCTACGCAAAATGCGCGATTTCCAGGACCTTGGACACATGGGGGTGCTGGTGGTTGGGGATTTCACGCGGCGGATCGGCGACCCGAGCGGGAAGGCATCGACGCGGGCGCTGATGAGCGCCGAAGAGATCGATCGAAACATGGCGAGCTACACGGAACAGGCGTTCAAGATCCTCGATCCCGAGAAGACGGAGATCCGATACAACTCCGAGTGGCTTGGGAAGCTGAGCTTCGCTGATCTGATCGGTCTTACGGCGAAGTACACCGTGGCGCGGATGCTTGAACGGGATGACTTCGCGAAACGGTTTGCAGCAGAGCGACCGATCAGCATTCTCGAGTTTCTGTACCCCCTCGCACAGGCGTACGATTCGGTTGCCGTTCGAGCCGATATCGAACTTGGTGGGAGCGATCAGAAGTTCAACTTGCTGATCGGAAGGGATATCCAGCGCGAGTATGGACAAGCGCCACAGGTTGTGCTGGCGGTGCCGCTGCTGATCGGGACCGACGGCGTGCGGAGCATGAGTCAGACCGTAGGGAACTACGTGGGATTGAACGAACCTGCGAACGAGATGTACGGGAAGATTCTCGCGATTCCGGATGAGCTTACTGGAAGCTACTTCGAGCAGCTTACGCAGGTTGCGTGTTCGGATCGCGCAGAGCTGAATGCACGAGACGCGAAGCGATTGCTTGCGCGAACACTTGTCGCGAAGTACCACAGCGAGGAAGAAGCAGCGATCGCGGAGGAGGAATTCGATCGGATTCACATTCGTCACGAGCGGCCGAGCGATGTGGAGCGGCGACACCTCGAACGACAAGCGATCAAAGAAGACGGCACGATCTGGGTGGTCGACTTGCTCGAACGCTCCGGCTTGGTTTCGAGCCGAGGCGAGGCAAAGCGGTTGATCAAGCAGGGCGGAGTCCGGGTCGGTGACGATCTGGTAGACGATGTAGACGCCGACCTCGTTTTTGCTCCTCCGATGCTCGTTCAGATAGGAAAAAGGAAATTCGTTGAGATGATGTAGCCGGCCCGGCATAGCTGTCCGATTCCGGTTCGTTTGCTTTTGGTGATATCCGGCCCTGCGTCGAGTGTCCGGCGCGGGGTGAAGCCGAAAGGAAGCTCCTCGCAGACACTCTTTTGGTGGGATCCGATCTTCATCATCTCCCGTGTGAATGACTGTGAGGAGCTTCGTATCTGTATCCGTGGTTGGCTCGGCGGGTCGCCAACTACGTTTGTGATTCCGGCGTGGTTCCTTCCTGCTCAAGATCGGCCAAAGCGCTCTCCAAGAGTCCGTCGACAATGAGGTTGCTCGAGAATCGATCGGCATCGGCGAGAAGAAACTCCGGCGTTGTCGCAAGGGCATCCACCGGGCAAGCATCCACGCACTGGGCGCAGAATGTGCACCGGGCAACGTAGATGCGGATCTTCTTGTCATCGGGGAGAAACTCGATCACATTGGCGGGACAAACGCGAATGCACAATTTGCAGCCGATGCACTTGTCGCGGTCATAGGCAAGCTTGCCCCGGAGATCGTCAGGCACGGGAACCGGCGGATGAAGCGATGCATTGCCGGATGCAACTTTGTCGAGGAATCCAGTGACGGAACGCGGCATGTACTTGGCGGGGAACGGGTTGGTCGACGGCGAGTGAAACAGCTGACGGAACAGCGTGGCGAAAATCACGATGGCTCCCCTCCTAGACGATTCGGTCCAGTGCAAGAAGGATCAACCCGAGGAAGGACAACGCGGTAACAGGGAGCCAAAACAGGCGTGTTACCTGATTGATCTTCAAACGAGCGAACGCGACGCGCACGACGATCACAGCGACAAACACCACGGCAAACAGCTTCACCAGATAGAAGACAACATCCACCAAGCCCGCGGCGAACCCGGTGAGACCGAACAGGCCGGATAAGCCGTAGGGGATGAACAACCCGACAATCAACGACCCCATCACGACAAGCTTCAAGGCGTCGGCCAGGTAGAACAGGGCCAGGTTTCGCCCCGAGTACTCGGCGAGGATTCCCCCGGCGATCTCCGTTTCCGCTTCGGGGATATCGAACGGGATTTTCGAAAGCTCCGCCGGTGTCACGATCATCAGGCAGAGGAACAGAAGGAGCAGACCGATGACGCCAAGAGGCCCGACCACCGTCCATAGGGGGTTGGCGGCGAGAACGCCCAGGGAAAAGACCTGACTCCCTGCAGGAAGGGCGACCGACAGGCGCCAGGCCAGGCCGACGAACGTGACGGCGAGCGGGAACTCATAGCTCATGAGCATCACCATCTCGCGCTGCGCCCCAACGGTCGCGTACGGTGAGGATGCGGCGAACCCCCCGAGCATCATCGCCAGCGAGGGTACGGCGAGAAGATACAGCACGAGAATAAGATCACCGTAGCCGCCGAGAAGGGGTGGAAAGCCGCCAAGCGGCACGTAGAGCAGTGCCGTTGCGGTCGCGGCAAGACACACGACCGGCATGAGGTTGAACAACCAGGCGATCGCCTTGTCGGGTACGATGTTCTCCTTCACCATCAGCTTGATCACATCGTAGAATGGCTGGCGCAATGGGGGGCCGATACGGCCCTGCATTTGTGCCGCGAGTTTGCGATCAAGCCCCTTGTACACCAAGCCAAGCAATCCCCCACCGAGGAGGATGAGCATGCCCTGCCAGATTGCGTTGCCGATTGAAACGGTCATCCGCAAACCCTCCTTGTCTTCTCGCGTGATAGCTTGATAAGCTCCGCCTTTTGCAGCGTGCTCTGCCGGCCTTGACCTTGATCGCCGGAATCGACCAAGTGCACCCGATCCATGCAGCACATGCAGGGATCGATCGACGCGGCGATGATCGGGATATCGGCAATTTCATCTCCAAGAAACTTCGGCACCCACGGCATGAGATTCGAGTAGGTCGGCGCCTTGACCTTCCAGACGACCGGCTCCTCGACGCCCGCTTCGAGCCGCACGTAGTGGAACACCTCGCCGCGCGGGGCTTCGTGACGCCCGATGCCCTCTCCTTCCGCCTTCTTCAGGGCGGCGAGGAGTGCGGGGATCTTGGGGATGGACTGAAGATCACCGCTGGGAATCGTCTCAAGACAATCCTCGATGATCTTGATAGATTGGGCGACCTCAAGGAGCCGGACGATGATGTTGTCGTACACATCACCAATCGGCTCCGTGCCGTGGTCCTCGGGCGTGATGGCATGAAGGTCCATGTCGGCATAGGAGAAATACGGCCAGTCCTGTCGAACATCCTTCTTGACGCCGGAAGCGCGTGCGGTCGGGCCCACGGCGCAGAGGGCGATCGCCTGATCGTAGGTCATCACCCCGATATTGCGGGTGCGCATCTCCACCGACTTGTCATGAAGAAACGCGTCGATCAGTTGCTGCAGGGCCCCGCTGTAGTACTCGATTGCTTCGTGGGCAAGGTGCGCCTTCTCCTCCGGGATGTCACGTCGCACGCCACCGTAGATCGGAATGGCATAATCCACGCGGTTGCCGGTGAGCTGTTCGAGGAGGTCCATCACCTTTTCGCGGACGTTCCACGTCAGGTGGAGCAGCGTATCGAAACCCAGCTCGTGTGCGCCGACGCCGGCCCAGAGGAGATGGGAATGGATCCGCTCGACCTCGCCGATAATCGTGCGGATGGCTTGGGCGCGCGGGGGGACTTCAATCCCCGCAGCCGCCTCGACCGCCTGAACGAGGGTCAAGGGATGGGATATCGAACAGATACCGCAGATCCTCTCCGAGAGGTAGAGCGTCTGAATCAGGTTTCGGCGCATCCCCATGTATTCGATGCCTCGATGGGCGAAGCCCGGCTGGATGTCAACGCCGACGATCCGCTCGCCTTCGATGTCGAACGAGAACCGAATCGGTTCTTTCAGAGCGGGATGGGTCGGTCCAATCGGAATGGAATAGGATGTCAATCCGCACGTCCTGCTCTCTCCCAAGTCAAGGTTGATTCGTTCGTTATGCATCTTGGTTCTCCCACTTCACGAGTCGCTTGACCATGGTATCGGTCTCACGCTGGCTTTCGTCATCCCGACGCCAGGGATGGATGGTCATGTCCTCGGGCAGGAAGAGATTGCGGTCGTCGGGGATGCCATCAAACACGACGCCGTAGAACTCATGTTTCTCGCGCTCAGATGTCAGCGCTCCGGGAACGAGATCCGTGATCGTCGGTACTCTCAAGTCGCTCTTAGGAACACCCATTTGGATGGTGACGCACAGCTCCCCGAACCGTCCTCCCCATCCCACTGTGAAGTGGTAGTTGAGAAGCAGGATTTCGTCGAGATCGTCGCCGGAGATCACGGTGAGATGGGGATCGAACGAAGCGAGGAGGGCGGCGGTCGCATCATGCAGCGCCGCGCCATCCACCACCTTGACCCAAAGATCGGGATGTGTCCGTTCGTCCGCCACGATCCGCTCGACGACATGGCTGTCGAGTAGGCGGTCCTGCAGAGAGGTCCGCAACACCTCAAGCACTTGTTCGGGTTTCACTTGCTCACCCCCGCGCTTTCCAGCTTGGCCACGGCTTTGACGACACCGTCGATGATCGCTTCCGGGCGAGGTGGGCAGCCGGGGACGTAGATGTCCACAGGGATGACGTTGTCGATCGGACCGACGATGTTGTACGACTCATAGAACACGCCCGTAGTCGATCCGCAACCGCCAACGACGACGACTGCCTTCGGATCGGGCGTTTGCTCGTAGACCCTCTTGAGACGCGGGAGCATCGGACGCGTGACCGGTCCGGTCACCAATAGCACATCGGCATGGCGTGGCGTTCCTGTCAGCATGATGCCGAATCGCTCCGTGTCGTAGCGAGGGGTGAGCGCGGCGACAATCTCGATGTCGCACCCGTTGCACGAACCCGTGGCGATGTGGAACACCCACAGTGCTCGTTTAAATGATCGAGGTAGTTGTGACATGGTTTCACCTACTCAGCACGAGGACGATCAAGACGACGCCAAGCGTCCCGACAAACAGCGCGACATAGTCACTAAGGACTCCGGTGTGCAACGCGCGCACTCGACGGTAGTAGCCGGAAAGCCCGTCGACAAATCCCCAGTACAGGTGAGCGCCGCGTACATGAAGGGCCGAGGCTTCAGGTTCTTCATTGCCGGACAGGAACACCTTTGTTTGGCCGGTATTCTTCTTGTATTGCTTGTTCCCGAAGCGGCGAAGGAACAGCGTGCCCGCAGCCACGCCGAGGAACAGCAGAAGCCAGGCGATCGGGTTCCAGGCTCCGAATCCCGTTGTGATTCCAGTCATCCTATCCTCCCATTCCGCTCATGACGGCCTGGATGTATGCTTCCCGCCCGCCCCACAGTGCTTGTGCCGCCGGGGTAACGATCGTGTCAACGAAGAATCCCGGGAACAGACCGAATGCGATGACGACAAGCGCGAGCAATCCCATCGAAACCAGCATCGAAATCGGAACAGGTTGCGGCGTGCCGGTGCGGTCGGTGGACGGCTATGTGGCGAAGCTGGTGCGCATGGGTCGGGCCGTCACGATCTGCGAACAGGTGGAGGACCCCCGCGAAGCGAAGGGCATTGTGAAGCGCGAAGTGGTGCGTTCCGGCGCGGGTCCGAGGAACGCTGCCTGGAACGCGCGAAGGAATACGGCAAGCAACAGGATGCTCGAAAGGATTGCGATGATCGCAAGTACGGGTGAGAGCTTGAATGTGGACTCGTAGATCATCAGTTTCGATGCGAACCCGTTCAGCGGTGGCATGCCCGCAAGGGCGAACGCACCGATCATGAAGAACGCTGTTGTCCAGCCCATCTCGTGGGCGATTCCACCCATTCCCTGAAGATCCCGCGTGCCTGCTCGCCGGATCACAATCCCAGCGGCAAGAAACAGCAAACCGATGCAAGCGGCATCGTTGATCATGTGGAACAGGCCGCCCTGGAGAGCGACGAAGCCGAAATCAGGCGGCTGCAGTGCGGTCATTGCCGCGAATCCGACACCAACAGCGAGCATCATGTAGCCGATTTGCGAGACGGCGCCAAATGCGATCAACCGCTTGAGGTCTCGCTGAACGAGCGCCATTGTGACACCTACGATGATCGTCAGCACGGCAAGCCCGATCAGAATCCATGCGATCGACAGGGGGCTGTAAGCGTTGCCGTACAGCGTGAACAGCACGCGGAATAGGCCGTAGAGACTGGCCTGGCTGTTCGCGACGAGCACGATGGATGCGGCGCCCGGGGCCTCGCCGTAGGCATCGGGGGCCCACATGTGCATTGGAACAGCGCCCGCCTTCATTGCCAGGCCGGTCAGCAAGAGTCCAAGCGCGATCTTGTCCACCAGCGCTGCTCCCGAACCGATCTTGGTCGCCAGGTAGGCGATGTTGAGTCCGCCGTACTGCCCGTACAGGAGCCCAATGGCAAGCAGAACAAACAGCCCCGACAGGGTGTACAACGTCATCACTTTGAAGGCGGCCTCTTGAGATCGGCCTTTCCACACGCGGAAGCCGACCAGACTGCAGGCGGCGATCGATGTGATTTCGAGGAAGACGAAGAAGTTGAACAGGTCTCCCGTCATCTCCATGCCGAAGATTCCGACGACCAGCAGAAGCATCAGGCTGTCCTTCAGCGCGCCACCCGAGCGTTCTTTCCAGAACGATGACGTATAGAGGATCGCGGCGAGCGTGGCAAGCGCGGTGATCAGGATCATGAACACGCTCAGGCCGTCGAGTTCGAACATGATTCGGATCGGTGCGACCATCCCGCTCGGAAGAGAAAGGCGCCCTCCAAGGACATACACGATCGGATC
>CAZJLO010000063.1:0-9545 GCA_964547105.1 uncultured Thermotogae bacterium | reverse complement strand
CATCAACCGCGTCTAGAACGCGGCATCAACCTGGCGTTGAAGGATGTCGCGGGTTTCAGCATCGCAGAACGCGGCGTCGACGCTATTCTGGATGATCTGACGTACATTGTCCGCGGTGAGGGAAAATGCGTCGACCATCGCCTGCAGTTCTTGCGTGCAGGATGTCTGTGACATCAAGCGATTGTCCGTGTTGATCGTGACCCGGATTCCTTGCTTGAGGTACTGACCGAACGGATGATCGGCGTACCGTTTCATCCGGCCGGATACCTGGAGATTGCTGGTCGGACAAAGTTCGAGAGGGATTCCGTCTTCGATGACCCGCTTCAGCGCCGATGGATCGTGATCGAGGTAAACACCATGACCGATTCTCTCCGCACCCAGATCGATCGCTTCGCGGATCTGCTCCGGGCAGCACCCTTCGCCGGCATGAAGCGTGAGGTGAAGGCCGACGTCTCGAGCGAATCCGATTGCCGTCTTGTGAAGGAACGGCGGATAGTCGTGCTCGGGACCCGCAAGATCGAATGCGACGACTCCCTTCTTGTGAAACTGCGCCGCAAGTTGGGCGACCTCGACCGAACGCTCGCGCGATTCATTGCGCATCGCCGAGAGAATCAGCCGTGCACGGATGCTAAAGCGGGTCTCGGCCCGGCGTAGACCGGCAAGTACGGACGTGACGACCTCGCGCGGTGACAATCCGCGCTCTGTATGGAGAAGCGGTGCGAAGCGGACTTCCAGGTAGATGACATGCTCCGATGCCGCATCCTCGCAGAGCTCGAACGCAGCTCGCTCCAAGGCGGCTTCGGTCTGCAGAACGGCGATTGTGTAGTCGAATGACTTCAGGTATTCCTCAAGCGTGCACCGCTCGGGCGGGGTGACGGCGATCGCCAGATCAAGATCATCAGGGAAGCGAATCTCCTCAGGCAGGGAGGTTGCCAGTTCCTTGAGCGTTTCAAGGCGCAACGAGCCATCCAGGTGAACATGCAGATCCAGCTTCGGCAGATTCCCTACCCAATCATCCATTCCATATTCTATATTGACTCAGATCGCCGCATGGGTCAACCCGGCCCTGTTGTTGAAAGCACACGGTGATTGTTATAAAGTGTGCCGAATCTTGATATCCTGTCGGCTCGATTGATAGAGGGGGCGAGTATTTCTATTCCGGCGTTGATCTTCTCGACTACGGGTGGAGTGGCGTTGTTCCTCTACGGACTCCATGTTCTGAGCGATGCCCTCAAGCGAGCCGCCGGTGGGCGAATGCGCAGCTTGCTGGAGCGCCTTACCGGGCGCCCATGGCGCGGCGTCATCGTGGGGGCAGTGACTTCCGGCGTTCTCCAGAGCAGTAGTATGACGATGGTCCTGTTGATTGGACTGATCAATGCCGGTGTGCTCACGCTGTCTCAAGGAATCGGCGTCATGCTTGGCTCGGAGATCGGAACAACCTTTACTGCGCAGATCATTGCGTTCAAGATCGGCCAGTACTACCTGCCGGTGATTGCCGTTGGGTTTCTTCTTTCCGCGGTTGGCAGGAATCGCCGGTTCCACGATGTGGGGCGGATCATTCTTGGTTTCGGCCTGCTTTTCCTTGGGATGGATATACTCTCCTCGGGACTCCGCGGACTGGCCGATACCCCATTTGTGCTCCAGCTGCTCGAATCATGCGGAGCGAATGTACTGTTGGGGGTTGCGGTGGGGGCGATCGTTACGGCGGTGATCCAAAGCTCCTCAGCGATGACGGCGATGGTGATTGCGATGGGGAGTGCCGGCGTCATCACCCTTCCCGCGGCGATCGCGCTTGTTCTTGGCGCGAACATCGGAACGACCATCACTGCTCAGATTGCGTCGATCGGCTCCTCGCTCTCTTCTCGGCGACTTGCGATCGGTCAGCTCGCGGTCAATGTGCTTGGTGTGGGGGTCTTCATCCCCTGGATTCCGGCCTACGCCCGCCTTGTCGAAGGGACGGCGGGGACGCTGGTTCGCCAGATCGCCAACGCTCACACGATCTTCAACGTGGCGGTGACGATCCTGCGTGTTCCTGCTGTGCCGGCGCTTGTGTGGCTGGCCAAACGGTTGGTCCGAGGTCGGGACAATGCGGTGCCGGCGAAGCAAACAGAGTTGTCGCGGGAGCTTCTGCAGACCCCGGTGATGGCGATCAACCACGCCGGCCAGGCGATCATGGCCATGGCCGAAACCGTCATGAGGATGATCGAATCGTCACGCATGGCTTTTCTCAAGGCCGATCTCGACGCAGTCCAGGACACGTTCGAGCTTGAGGACAGCGTGGATCGATTCTTTCACGATCTTGACAGCTATCTCGACCGGGTGGATGCGCACGGTCTGTCCGACGCGGATACACGCAGGCTCCATGTCCTTCGCCACGCGGTCCATGACTTGGAGCGAATCGGAGACCATGCCGTGAATATCGCCGAACGAGGCCGCGTTCGAGCAAGACATGTCGTCGAGCTCTCGTATGAAGCCCGATCCGAGGTGTCGACCTTGTTCGACCGGGTCGAAGAAATGCTCGAGCAAGTGCTTGCCGGGTTGCGAGAAGAAGACCGGACGCTGGTTGAAGCTGCAGCGGGCATGGAGAAGGAGATTGACCGGCTCGAGGAAGTGTACAAGGAACGGCACATCGGTCGAATCGAAGCAGGAGTCTGCGATCCCGAGATGGGGGTTTTGTTCGTCGAAGCGGTGCGCAACCTCGAGCGAATCGGAGATCACGCGATGAATATCGCCGGGGATGTCCTCACCTTCTGAAGCAGCGGAACGCGATGTCAGCGAATCCAAGGGAACGAAGAGAGACTGACTCCCGCATCACCTATCGCATCTTGTTCTGCGCTGAAGACACTTTGGTGTGCAGGCGCGGCGTAGGTTCGGCTCGATCGTCTATGCGGATCGAAAGGCTGATGCGGCGACAGTCCTGAAGCAAGTCGTCTCGACAGGCCTTGATCACCGACATGACTTCATCCCATCCCCCTTCGATGTTTGTGCCCATGGCGTGATGTTCAAACGGAAGATCGCTTGCCTCGATCAGCCGAAATGCTCGGGCGACATACGGGCTCAGGCTTACGCTTTCACCGATTGGAGCAATGCTGAATTCAGCGATCATCTGGGGCCTCCTTGTTGAGGAACAGTCGCACTAGAACGCGAAATTGTAGCTTGCTTGCTCTCCGACGCCCTCGATCATCATCGTTCGCTCCCTGCCGTCAAGCGTGACGGCGGCCCAGGACGATGGAGTTCCCTGATCGACAAGGGCTTCGAACGTCACGTAATGAATTCCATCGATCAGGGAATGATGGTTGGCGTGATCGTGTCCCTGAAATACGGCGAGAACGTCCCCATCATCGGCAAGGATCTGCTGTAGGTCCGCGGCGTTGGCGATCACCGGACGGCCCCACTCTTCGACGAAGTTGTCGATCCGCTGGTGAACGAGAACGACCGTCGGCAGTTCCGATGCAGCCAGGTCGTCGCGCAGCCATCTGAGCTCGGGCTCGGGAGCGAAACCGGCGACCCCCGTATACGTATGGGCCAGGTCGCGACCCTGCTCATCGAACTGGACATCGAGGATGACCAGATGGAATCCGTTCATATCCACGCTGTAGTAGGTTGCCTCGAGACCAAGAATCGTCCGGATTTGCTCCTTGTCGAGGTTGTAGACATCATGGTTGCCGAGCACATGCAATCGCGGTCCGTGGAACCCGGCAAGAAGGCCGTCTGCCCAAAAGAGGATGCCGGGAATCCGTGATGGATCCCCGGGATCGACGCCAAGAACGACCCAACCGTTGACAAAATCTCCGAGCTGGATCACGAGATCCGCCGGCCATGCGTTCATTGCGTTGACAAACTCTCCCAATCGCGGTTCTGTATGGGACATCCACTTGCCTTCGATCGGAGAGTCGAGATCATGGGCGTGAACGTCGGCGATGACACCGATTCTCAGTGTTTCTGCCGTGGCTGCCGCCGTCGCGGAAAGGACCAAGAGCACGATGAGAACCGCCATCGGAATGGCGGCCGTAGACTTGCTCGAGCCCGGTTTGCCGCGGGATCGAGTGGCCCACATGCCCGTCCTAGAACGTGAACGAAGCATCCGGCTGAGTTCCTTCGCCGTCGATCTCGATGGTTCGCGCCTCACTATCCAACGTGACAACGGCCCATGTTGGCGGGATAGGCTCGATGTGATCGACCATGGCAGCGAACGTGATGTAGTGAATGCCGCCGATCTCCGAGTGAGAGAAGTCGTGCGTATGCCCCTGGAAAACGGCGATCACGGTCTCTGACGCCTCAAGAACGGCGCGAACCTCGAGGTGATTCCTGACCTCGGGTCCTCCCGCGAGCAACGCGAAATCCACATCGAGCGGCTGATGAATGCAGACAATGGTCGGCTTGTCGGTGGCTGCGAGATCCTCTGCCAACCAAGCGAGTTCCGCTTGCGGCACGCCGCCGGGTACGACCCAAAACGCGTGCCCGAGGTCCTCTTCCGCCGCGTTGTACTGAGCATCAAGGATGACCACATGGAAGTCGCCGACGTCGAAGCTGAACGATGTCGAATCGGCAGCAACGATGTCGAGGAACTCCTGTTTGTACAGGGAGTACACATCGTGATTGCCGAGAACGTAGTAGCGGGGTGCCGCCAGGTTGGCAAGCAGAGCCTCAGCAGAGGAGAGGATCGCGGGAATGCGTGCTTCGTCGCCCGCGTCTGCGCCCATGACGAACGTCCCGTTGACGAGATCGCCAAGTTCGATGACCGCATCGACGCTCTGGAGATTCATCGCGGTGACGAAGGCGGCGAGCCTCTCGCCGTGGTTCGTCATCACCTTCCCTTCGACCGGCGAATCCGTGTCATGCGCGTGGACATCGGCGATGATTCCCACTTGCACCGGGGCCGAGAACGCGACCAGCGTTCCTGCCGCGCACAGCATCGTCAGCCCTACCAGCACGGATGCGATCCGTCGTATCCGACTCGACATATGAGGGTCCTCCTTGAACGTTCCTTGCCGGAGCCATCCCATGTCCGGCCTGGTGCAAGCCTAGCTTGATCTTCCGAAGACGGCAAGGTTGCAGCTGCGTGATCTGCGGCGTAGGGTCTCGGGAACATGAACATCAGCGATTGGCAGAGAGATGTCCACGAGACGGCACGACAACACGGATGGTGGGATCGTCCTCGCAGCACCGGTGAGGTTCTGATGTTGGTCGTCACCGAACTTGCCGAGGCGATGGAGGCGTACCGTGTCGGGAATCCTCCGAGCAAGAAGATCCCACAGTTCACGCAGATCGAAGAGGAACTTGCCGACTGTTTGATCCGGATTCTGGACTTCGCCGCCGCAGAGGGGCTTGACATCGAGGGAGCCCTCGCGGCCAAGGCGGCGTACAACGCAGACCGGTCCTACAGACACGGTGACAAGCTGGCCTAGAGGCGATTCAGGCAGACGGTCGGCACATGCTTGTCCGTTTCGCGTGGATCGAGCTTCAACGCGCGTCTTTCACGCGAGAGCTACTCCGCGCCCTTCACGGAGACGGCGTCGCGTCCCCGGGAGAACGCACGGAGGTTCTGCTCAACGACCGCATTGCCTTTTCGAGCGAACATCGCTTCGATCGCCTGCCCAAAGGCGGCCGGATCCATCGGCAGCGACTTCGAAAGCGCTCCCAGCAACACGATATTCGCTGCCCGTAGCGATCCTGCCTCTCGGGCAAGGCTCGCTGCATCAATCCAGGTTACTCGCGCCAGAGAAGCGAGCGCTTCTCTCACGGCTTCGGCATCAGGATAATCCGGAATATTGCGCATTGGAGCCGTGTTGCTGAGAACGGTGCCACTGCCGGAAAGCATCGACAGATGACGCAATGCTTCCATCGGCTCCATCGCCAGAAGAACATCTGCGGATCCTCTCGGAATCAGATCCGATGCGATCGGCCGATCGGAAAGCCTCAAATGACTATGGACGGCGCCGCCGCGTTGAGCCATTCCGTGGACTTCGGCCTGCTTAACCCGAATGCCTTGATCCATCGCCGTGCGCCCGACGATCATCGCGATCGACAGCAATCCCTGGCCTCCGACGCCGGCAAGAACGATGTCACACTTCACGATAGCTCTCCTTTCGCATCTTGCGGACAGCTACAGGAGGGGAGCTGCGGTTCCTGGGCCGATGCACCCCGCCGAAGTGTCTGAATGCATTGCCGCTGCGCAATGACCACCGATGGGCCCTGGTACACGACCTCACGTGCGATGACGGCGACGTTCTTCTCGTGATGATCAGCGCGTGGATTGATCTCGACGATGTGCTCGGGATCCACGCCGAGCGCTTCACACAAGTCGGCGAACCGCCCGGTGGCTTGGGAATCCTGCCCGCCGGTCATGGCGACCGTGCCATTATCAAGAAGGATGATCGTGATCGGCGTTTGTTCCGCCGTACAGTCGAGAAGGCCTGTCAGTCCTGAATGAGCGAACGTGGAATCTCCGATGACGGCGACGGCAGGCGTCGCTCCAGCGTCCGCCGCCCCCTTGGCCATCGTGATCGATGCCCCCATGCACAAACAGGTGTCGATCGCCTCAAGCGGGGGCATCGCTCCCAGTGTGTAGCAGCCGATGTCCGCGAACACGCGGCCGCGGTCGCGATGGGACGTCATGACCTGATTGAGGGCGCGATATGTGTCGATGTGCGGACATCCGTCGCACAGCGCCGGGGGTCGGTTCTTGACGAGGGGAGAAGGCTTGCGTTCCATGCCGGCCGACGGCGTGTCCGGCAAGCGGAATGCGTCGGCTACCGATTCGGGTGCAAGTTCGCCGGTGCGAGGGAGGTGACCCGTGAGGCGTCCAAGGATCTCTGGCGAGGGGCGAAGCGGGAGGCCGCGCAAGCGGGATTCCACGAACGGAACTCCCTCTTCCAAGACGATGATCCGGGAACAACGGGAAAACAGGGCCTCGATCAGCCGAACCGGAAGGGGGTATTGCCCGATCTGCAGCCAAGGATGGCAGACCTTGCCGCCAAACGCCTCTCGGACGTAATTCCCGGCGATGCCGCAGCTCACGATTCCCAGCGAAGCATCGCCCTCCAAGGAGAGTTTGGTAAACGGGCTCTGTTCACTGGCTTCCACGAGCGCTTGCTGTTGCTCCAGCAATCGAAGATAGCGAGCGCGGGCGCGAGCGGGAAGAAGGATGAAGCGCTGTTTGTCGCCGGGAAGGGAGAGCGGGTTCTGGGGACGCGGGCGATCATCCTGGATCTGCACATCAGCGCGAGAGTGGGCGAGTCTCGTAGTCAGCCGGAGCAGCACGGGCAGTTCGTGTTTCTCGGAGAAGTCGAATCCAACCTTGGCGGCGTCATAGGCCTGCTGTTGGTCGGCGGGTTCGATGCACGGAACAAGAGCCATTTCCCCATATAGTCTCGAGTCTTGCTCATTCTGCGACGAGTGCATGGACGGATCATCAGCGACGTTGACCAATAATCCGCCTCGCGTTCCGATCAGAGCGGCGTTCATGAACGGATCGGCGGCGACATTCAGTCCAACGTGCTTCATGGTGGCCATGGCACGCCGCCCGGCGTAGCTCATTCCGACCGCCTCTTCGAGTGCCGTCTTCTCATTCGTCGACCAACGGCAGTGGATCGATTGGGACGTGGCGGCGACGTGTCGCTGTACATACTCGGTAATCTCCGTCGACGGGGTTCCGGGATAGGCATAGGCGCCCGACAGACCGGCATCGATTGCCCCCTGTGCGAGCGCTTCATCTCCAAGTAAGAGGCGCGTGGCCAATTGGACCTCCTGGGTTACAGTTTGAATCCGGGGGAAAGCGTCGCTGTTCGGCGAGAGAGAACCCAGCAACAAGGATACGGAAGTCGGAGACGATTCCTCAAGCAGGCGCCGCCTCAAGCGAACGATGTAGCGCTGGCTGGCAGCGAAGAACGTGGCAGCATGGCGCTTGTGCCGTGTTCTGAGGCTCGGTATACTGCCTGTCGATCCATCGACCGAAAGCAGGGAGGACCATTCATGGGGCTAGCCAAGAGCGTAGGCTTGATTGGGCATGCCGGTTCCGGCAAGACAACGCTCGCCGCGGCGCTTCTCAAGCACGCCGGCGTGAAGGACGAGATCGCGTTTGACCCATCCAAGGAAGAGCAGGATCGCGGTCACACGGTTGACATGCATTTTGGGTCGTTCGAGCACAAAGGGACGCGGTTCACCTTGCTGGACACTCCCGGCGGCGATGAGTTCGTCGAGGAGATGTATAAGGCAGTCTCCGTCGCCGATTTGTCGCTGGTCGTCATCCACGCGGAAAAGGGCGTGGAAGTCATGGCCGAGCGGGCGTGGGAACTGACGGGTGCCGCCGGACGCCCCGTGATGCTGTTCATCAACCATATGGACAGCGAGAACGTCAGCTACGCATCGATTCTTGGTGAGCTCAACGATCGGTTGGACCGTGTTCTTGTTCCGCTCTACCTTCCAATCCGAGAGGGAGAGAAGTTCGTCGGGCTGGTGGATGTGCTCTCGCAGAAGGCGGTTCGATTCGGAGACAAATCCAAGAAGGATGTTCCGGCAGAGATGGAAGGCGATCTTGAGGAATGGCGCGGCACGGCTCTGGAAGAGATCTCTTCGGTGGATGATGAGCTGATGATGAAGTTCCTCGAGGACGAGGAAATCAGCCACGAAGAGCTGGCCAAAGCGCTGACGTCGGGGATCGCTTCTGGAGCCATCGTTCCCGTCCTTTTCGGTTCGGCATCGCAGGCATATGGTGTGGGGACGCTGCTCACTGCCCTTGGGGAACTGACCCCAACAAAAGAGGGATCCGAAACAGGGTCGGCTCGGGCTGTTGTGTTCAACCTGGACAACGACCCGTATTTGGGAAGGCTGTCCTATGTTCGCGTTTTGAACGGCATTCTTCACGAGGGGAAAGGATGCGTCGATGTCGTGTCCGGGTCGAAGGTCGAAATCCGTGACCTCTACTCGATCGATGGCACAAAGCAGCATCGCGTATCCGAGGCGGCGGCTGGTGAGATTGTTGCCATCGGGAAGGCGGAAGATCTAACGATTGGAACGACGATCGGAGCATCAGCCGATGCCGCGGCATTCGAACTCATCCCTTTCCCGAAGCCTGTTTTCTCCAGAACGATCGTTCCCAAGAGCCAATCCGACGTCGAGAAGATGAGCGGAGCGATCAAGGAACTCGTGACGGCCAAGGCCACAGTCGATCTTACGCGCGACCCGGTAACACATGAGATGATTCTCTGGGGGATGGGGGATGTGCACCTGGGCCTGTTCCTGGCGCGGCTCAAGAACCGCTACAACGTTTCGTTGGAGACGCAGCGTCCACGGATTCCCTACAAAGAGACAATCCGCAAGAAGGCCGAAGCCAAGTACCGACACAAGAAGCAGTCCGGTGGGCGGGGGCAATTCGGGGAAGTGGTCCTTCGGATCGAACCGTTGAAGGACAAGGACTTCGAATTCGTCGATGCGATCAAGGGCGCGACGATCCCTGGGCAGTACATTCCCGGCGTCGAAAAGGGCGTCGCAACGTTAGCCAGCAGGATGCATTGTCTCTTGGATTGAATGCCTTTGCAACTAAC
>CAZJLO010000062.1:0-9628 GCA_964547105.1 uncultured Thermotogae bacterium | reverse complement strand
GGGGAACGGCTGTAGCGTGTCGTAGTGAGTTTGGGTCGTGGCGTCGATATAGCGGCCGCCGAGCATGTCGAAGATCGTTGCATGCCCGTCGGCGGCGCTGATGACGACGTCGGCCCGGTGCTCCGTCCCGTCTTCGAGCCGGACGCCGACGGCGCGATCGCCCCGATCCTGATCCGCCTTTTCGGTGAGGATCTCGGTGACACGGGCGCCGTATTCGATGGCTCCGCCGAGATCGAGGAAACGCTTTTCGATGGCGCGCGCGAACGGAAGCGAGCCGCCAAGCGGATAGCCGGCGACCTTCCGGTTCAGCCAGGCAAGCGGCATGATCAACGCCAGCATCGGGAACTCCTGGGCGTCGCTGGCCAGATCGGTGAACGTCGTTCGCAGGAACGGGTTCTTGAGGCGCTTCGCGAACCCGCTGACGGTGACGCTCTTCCACCGCATGAACGTATTGCCGTACGGGATCATCGACAAGGCGATGCCCAGCTTGTCCCACACGGTGTAGATCTCGGTGGTCGCCGTATCATTAAAAAAGAAGCCGGAGAACTTGCGGATCGCCTGGGTCAGCGAGCGAAGCTCGCGTGCATCTTCCGGGGCGAGCTCCAGCAGGTGTTGCTCCAATCGATCCACATCGCCGTAGAGGTTGAGGACCTTGCCGTCTTGTCCCTCGATCCGGGTATAGATCTCGAGGTCGAGCATCTCAAACCCCTGAACGGCGCCGACTTCCCGCCACAGCTTGTGGTAGCCGACACCGGGCGCCGATCCGGCGAGCCAGTGGATGCAGCTGTCGATCGTGTAGCCGCCCCGCGTCCAGGCGGTGCAAACGCCTCCGGGCAGTGAATGCATCGTCTCGTACCCGTTCATCCGGGCATAGCAACCGGCACAGAGCCCGGCGATCCCTCCACCGACAATGACGATCGACTTCTCGGCCATACCACGTCCTCCTCGGGTGCTTGTGCAAACGCTACCCGGGGAACGGAAGGTCGTCAACACCGGCGTCCGGGGACATCTCTGAAAGCACGCGGGAGGTCAAGAGGGAATGTCGGGGAGGTGTCTTCCTTCTGGTTAGAGACCTCGAGCCGCCATCTTCTGAGGCAGATCTTGATTCTTCGGGTGTTCCGGAACTGCCTGTGCTCTCAGATTCGAGAGCCTCCGCCACAAGCCTCTCTCCGATTCCCTCCTTGCCACCGACTGTCAGGCCGTGATCACGCCACCCGCACCATCCGCTTGTGCGGCCCTCTTCCAATCCGTAGACTGCCTTGCGATAATTTCCATGTCGATCTGTGGAAAACAAGGAAGTAAGAGCAGTGACAACGGCCTTCGGGATGGTCAGTGCAGGGTAGCGACAACTTGCATCCGTGCACGCGAATTGTGGCCAGGTGCAATCAAGGGCAGGGATTGGAGAAGCATGACTTCATCAGCGGCGAGCGGTCGGCTCAGTCGGGTTGAGCGCTCACTTTCAATCACCTTGGCAATGTTGATGGCGGTGCAGGCTCTTCTGGGCCTGCTTGCTTCCGGGGCCTACCGCGATGTGGCGTGGATCAAGGCCACGTGGTTCGGCAACGACCTCGTCACCTTGTCGATCGTCGTCCCCCTATTGCTGGGCGCAATGTGGTTCGCGTCTCGGGGTTCGACGCGCGCTCGTCTCACTTGGCTCGGGGTCCTGGGCTACGCGGTTTACAACTACGCGTTCTACGTCCTTGGCGCCGCTTTGAACGTGTTTTTCGCGATCTACGTGCTTACTTTCGTCGTCTCTGTCGCGTCCCTGATCCTTGGGCTTGTGGGGACGGATGCGCTGGCCGCCGCGAGAGCGTTCTCGATCAGAACGCCTGCGCGGGCTATCGGTGGCTATTACGGCTTCTTTGCCGTGGGTGTTTCTGCGGTGTGGCTGGGCACGTGGGCCGCGTATGTGTTCGCAGGTCGCCCGACACCGCTCGAGACGGAGGCGTTTCGTCTTGTCGCGGCCCTCGACATGACGCTCATGGTGCCGGCCCTCGTGACCGGCGGGGTGCTCCTCTGGCGGCGCAGGCCTTGGGGCTACGTCGTCGCGGCCGTCGCTGGCGTGCAAGCCTCCCTCTACCTGTTGGTCCTGTCCGTGAACTCGGTCGTCTCGATCAGTCGGGGGATTGTGGCCGCTCCGGGCGAGCTCCCCATCTGGGGCACGCTCTTGGTGCTGACATCCGTTGCGACGACGTGGCTGCTGCACGCTTGCGGTGCACGCAACGATCGCATCGATCGGGCGGCGTCAGCGTCAGACTGATGAACGGCATAGGCCGCCGCTCTTGCCGAACACGTTGCGCCGTCGCGCTGGAGATCGCCGTGGGAGAATCCAGATGAACGAACGTCTTCCGCTGCGTTTCTTCGTGATCAGCTTCTTGTGGTCCTGGCTGATTTGGTTGCCGTTGGTGCTCGCCGGCCTGGGCGTTCTCCGATTGGACGAGCGTACGTGGTCGATCATCGCGATGCCGACGGCCTATCTCGGAGCCTTTGGCCCGGCCGTCGGGGCCTGCTACTCCGTGTGGACGCTCAAGGGCCGCAAAGCGCTCATCGACTTCTTGAAATCCTTCTTGTCCGTGAGGCTCGGATGGAAGGTCTGGGTCGCGATCTTCGCCGTTCTTGCGGCAGTCAATGTCGTTGCCTGGTACGTGCCGGAACTGCTCGGGCATGACAGGCTGTCGATGCTTCTGCCGAGCGCGTCAGTGTTCCCTGTTTGGTGGCTCCTGATGGTTCTCGTGGGAGGCGGTCAGGAGGAAATTGGGTGGCGTGGCTACATCTTGGAGCCCATGGAAGCCAAGCTCGGGATATGGGGGGGAAACGTCGTTCTGGGTTTGGTGTGGACGGCGTGGCACCTCCCGCTCTTCCTCGTGCCGGGGACCTCACAGACGTACATGCCGCTTGCCGCGTTCGCCATTGGGTTGATCGGCCAGTGCTTCTTCTTCTCGTGGGTGATGAAGGCCTGTGGGGGAAAGCCGATCTCGGCGGTAATCGCGCACGGCACGGCCAATGCACTTGTTCCGCTCTTTCCCACCATCGTGATGGAACCGGATGTCGCTCAGACACGCTGGTGGGTCCATCAGACGCTGCTGCTGATCGTGGGGGTTCTGTTCATGCTGCACCATGTGCGGAGCCGTGCCAAACGTGGTAAGGGTCAGGAGTCGAGACGGATCTCCAGGTCCCTCTACCGGTCGTCTCGATCGGCCCGTGAGTGAAAAGAGACCTCATCATGGGTCTTGCGGTGGCATAACCCGGGCGTCAACCCGACAGCGTCGTGTGAGGGATTCTCGGATCGGGATTGGGATCGGGATCGGGCGTAGGCGTTGCGGGTTACGGCCAAGGGCGTTGGGCGACTTGGCCTCGGACGCGAGGCGGAATGCGTGCGAAGGATGGTGACCCGAATGTCGACAGATGTTGCGCACAGGCGCCGGTGGCAGATCTTCGAGGTGGTGTTTGGCATTCCTTTCCTTGCTGCCATCGCCCTGCAACTGGCTGTGCCTCTCTCGCTCCCCCGCGGGTTCCTCGCCCTGGCCCTTATCCCTGCGGGGACGGCCTTCATCATCGCGGGCGTGGCTCTCGTTGCGCTTGCACGTCGGGAGTTTGCGCGGCACGGCCAGCCGACCGACCCGGGGCTTCCCACAAGCAAGATCGTTGCCACGGGTGTCTTCTCTGTCTCAAGAAATCCCCTCTACCTTGGCGGCATCTGCTTTCTGGTGGGGATCGCTCTGGCACTCAATCTGCCCTGGGTGTTGGCGCTTCTCCTGCCGGCTATCGCCGCTTGCCACTACCTTCTCATCGCGCCGGAGGAAAGGTATCTCGCCGCCAAGTTCGGCGAGGAATATGCCGTGTACGCCGCCTCGGTGCACCGGTGGCTTGGCCGCGCCCGAGACGCAAGGTAGCGGTATCCGTCTGCAGGTCACGAGGAGGCAGAGCCCTCTTTCCGGATCACATCGAGCCGGACCGAACCATTGTGGCGAGGTCCTTGCGGATCCAATTCGAAGGGACCGTCCATCAAGGCTGGAAGGGTCAGTCCGTGCAGTGACGCATTTCCCCGCTGACTCGCACAAGCCGGAGGGAGACGGATCTTGTCTTGTGATGTCCGAAGATCTCTCGCCTTGCTTGTAGTGGGGCCAGAGCTTCAATGTTGAATCCAATTGACGGAGGGTTTGACGTCAGGTCGCAATCCCTGCTGTTCCGTCCTACTTCTCCGATCGACGACCAATCTTGACGAATCCGCGGCTTCCCCGGTGTCTGCTCCGAATGCGAAGCGATGAGCCCGCCCACGAGATCGAAGCTCGCCTTCTCGTGCTTCCATGGCGGATCGTTGTGCTCCAGCCCGAACGACTAAGCCGCCGTGACGATCACCCTGTCTGGCGCATCGAGCAGGGCAATCGACTGCCCTCAATGGCCTGCCGTGTAGCCGCACGATTGGCTCGTGCGGCGCAGATGCGTAGTCTTGAGCCATCTCCAATATGAGTGAGGTGTCATCATGTCGGCTCGTGCCTTCACGTTTCTGTGCGTTTGCGTCATCGGTCTCTTGGGGTTCGGGGCCGCTACATCCGCGTCCGAAGGAGCTGCGACGGCGGCTTCCGAGGACACAGACACAGTTTCGCTGCGTGTGTTTGTCGACGCGTCGTATGCGGAGCTGATCCGGCGCGATCCGGACTCTCTGTGGGCGTCGTCTGTCGCGGAAGCTTACGGAGTCGAAGACTTCTCGGTGTGGACCGAGATCTCCCTGCAGGAGGTCGATGCTCGTGCGGCCCTGGTTCGCGAGATCCTGGACGATCTGCACGCGTACGATGCGGCAGACCTCTCGCAAAGCGAGCGGATCATCTTTGACGCCTACGAGTGGTTCCTTCGGGATCTGATCGCGCGAGCGGAGTATCCGTACTGGGACTACGTGGTCGGCATGTCGAGCTACGGCGTGCACAACTTGGCATTAGAGCTGATGGCCGAGCTGCCGATCGATGACGAGGCAAGCGCACAGGCGTACATCCGCCGGATCGAGGGGATCGACGCGTGGATGGCGCAGCTGATCGATGTCTACCGCGCTCGTGAGGCATCCGGCGTTATCCCCACCGAATACGCAATCGACATGACGCTGATGGAGCTGGACGACCTGTTCCCTCCCGACGCTGCCGGCGGAGTCATCGCGAGCTCGCTTCCTGTCTACACCTCTTTCGTCGATCGCCTCGCCGACGTGGCCGCCCTTTCCCGAAGTGATCGGGGGCGATTGCAGAATGAAGCGATTGCGGCGATCGAGACGCATTTGGTTCCCGCCTTCCGAGCATTTCGTGACTACGTCGCATCGCTGGCCGGGCGGGGAACGGCGGTGGGCGTGATGGAATACGACGGTGCCGCCGAGTACTACGGGTACGTTCTTTCCCACCACATCACCAAGCCGATGACGCCAGAAGAGGTCCACGCCATCGGCCTGCGAGAGGTCGCGCGTCTGCAGAACGAGATGAAGGCATACGCGTGCGACGTGCTCGGATGGCCCGAGGGGATGACGATGGACCAGCTCGAGGCGCGGATCATCCAAGAGAACCAGCCGATCCTCCAGGGGCAAGAGCTCCTCGCTGAATACCAGTCGTATGTCGACGAGGTGGAGCCGCTCCTGCCCTCATACTTCGGGACGCTTCCGGAGTCCGATCTCGTCATCACGGTTGATCCGGCCGCCCCGCCCGCGTACTACCAAGAGCCGCCAATCGACAAATCGGGACCCGGCCAAATCGTGACGAGCCTGTTCAATATGACCCCGTATACCGCCTATGATGAGCCCGTGCTAATGCATCATGAAGGCATCCCAGGGCACCACTTCCAGATCGCCATCAGCCGCGACCTCGACCTGCCCGACTTCCAGCGCGACCTAATCCTCATTAGCAACATCTACTTCCGCCACCCACTGTTCCAGGCCTACGTCGAAGGGTGGGCGCTGTACGCTGAGCGGCTCGCCGCGGAGATGGGCGTGTATCAGGACGATCCGCTGGGCGGGCTGTGTCAGAAGCGGCTCGAGCTGGCGCGCCTTGTTCGCTTGGTCACCGACACCGGACTGAACGCGATGGGTTGGACGTGGGCACAGGCGCAAAGCTACAGCCGCGAGGCGACCGGTCGCAACGAATCCTCTTCACGTCAGATGCACTACGACGGCTACCCCGGCCAGGTGACGATCGGCATGGGGTACGTCATGCTGGTGGAGCTGAGGCAGCGGGCGATGGATGCACTTGGCGACGCGTTCGACATCCGCGCGTTCCACGATGCCGTTCTTCTGCACGGCGCCGTCCCGTTCACCACGCTGGAGCGGATCATCGACGAGTGGATCGCTGCAACCCTCGCCGGGGCATGATTCCCGGCGCCCAGGCCGCCGCAGGCGACCTACCGTTGGGGGACAGACCCTGTGTGTGTCGCCGTTGCGCGGCTTGGCTGATCCGCAGTTGTCTTCGCTGCTGGCATATGTGCAATGATTGCACCAAACGACAAAGAGCGGACGCATGACGCGCCCGCTCTTTTCTCGTGATTGCATCGCCCGTGCTACTGGATCACTGCGATGGGCTTCACTTCCGTCTGAATGATCTCACCGAACGTGTCCACCGCGGTGACGTGGCATAGATACACGCCATTGGGTACGCGATTCCCCTGGTTGTTGATGAGCGACCAATGGAAGGATACCCCCAGCTGCATACCGCTTGCGAAGACCTCTCGCCCGGAAAGGTCCAAGATCTGGATTGAGATTTGTGCGGCATCGACTCCGTCGACCCAGAAGGTGACCCCCGACTGCTCGACAGGGTTGGGGGCGGCCATGATCCGCAGCAAAGGCGGCTCAGCTTCCATCATCGAGTGAGTGTCCGCATCGAGAATGCGAATCACATCCTCACCGACGATGGGCGTGCCATCGAACAGGAATCCGTTCAACTCGATCACAACGACCTCGCGATCAAACACGGGACCCAACGCAGCCATGATCTCTTCTGCCCTGAACTTCAGAACCAGGTCCTCAAAGCCGTCGGGTCCGGCTGTGGTGCAGTCCTCGACGCCTACTTTTCCGATCCATGGTTCATACGGTGCTGCCACGTCTTCGTACGCATCACGAAGCAGCGGGACTCCGGCCAACGTCAGTGAAGAGGAGTCAATGTCGCGCACGTTGAGTTCGGCCGATCCGAGGATGGCAACCGGCAGAACGCCTCGATCCGTTGTGTTGAACGGGTTCGGGCACGAACACGGCTTGACATCGAGTGCAACTGCCTCCGGGATGGCGCATGAGGTCAGCAGAGCCGGAAGGTTCCCCTGGTACACGTTTCCTAAGGAATCCGTGATGGGGGTCCATTCCTGGCTCGTTTGGAAGAACGACGATGGCGCCGACGTGAACACCGCACCATTGATGTTTCCGGTCAGCGTGTTGTCGGTGACCGTGTTGTTCGCAGCATCGAACCACGGAATCGTGAAGCCGCAACCATTCTCTGTGACGACGTTGGCCTCGATCGTGTTGTCATCAGCAAGGCTGAGCATGATACCCCGGCCGCTGTGGCCCGAAATCACATTCCCGCGGACCTCGTTGTCACGCGCCATGTAGAGGATGATCCCGCGGAAGCCGGTGGAGATTGTGTTCCCCTCGATCAGAAGCCGCGTTCCTTGTTCGTCCGGGAAATCGAGATCCCCGATGACGAAGATTCCCGTACGAGACTCCATTGTGCCGGTGAACGTGTTGTCGGCTACGACATGATCCGATCCGAGTATCTGCATCCCTGTCCTGCTGTAATTCGTGAAAGCGTTGCCTTCCACGGTGTTTCCTTGCCCGCCGAGGAACATACCGAAAGCACAATTCTCGACAATGTTCTGCCGAAACTCGGTACTCGTAAGGCCATCCGGGGACTCCTCGATCGCAAGCCCGGCACCTTCGCAGTCATAGATCCAGTTCTCGATGATGCAGTTGTCGCGGACTGCACCCTCCAAACGGATTCCGTCCCAGGTTGCTCCAAGGACGGTGTTGTGCGTGGCAAGGCACTGTGTGGAAAAGTACAGCTCCATGGGCCAGCTGCAATCCCATAGGGTGTTGTCTTCGATGTCGCACCCGTCGGATTCGACGATGTGCACCCCAACCGTGCAACCGCCGACATCATTCTGGAACACACGACACCCTGTGCTTCGCTGGACAGCGATTCCGCAGTGCTCCGCCCCAGTGACTTCGTTGTTTTCCACAGAGCATTGCGCCGTTTCCTCTAAATCAATACCCATCCAGCAGTTCTCCAGGATGTTGTTGAGAATGAGGTTGCCTTCGGGAAACCCGGAGCAATCCTCCGAAGGAGCGATCTGGATGCCGTGCTCGGATACGTCACTCACGAAGTTGCCGTCGATCGTTGTGCCATCGATGTTCCCGCCGCAGGTGATTCCGCAGGTGCCTCCCGTGACGGTGTTGTTCAGGATCAGCGAGCGCGCGGGATCCCCTGGGGCATGGGCGTCGGGTCCGCAGGAGCTGTGGACAATGATTCCGTCCCATCCGAAATCCCACAGGTTGTTCCCCTGGATCACGTTGTCGTTCGAGGCTCCTCCGAGGTGGATCCCGAAGCACGTATGGCGGATCTCGTTTCCCCTAATCACATTGTCGCTCGAGGAGTGCGCGCGCAGCGCAGCCCATTCCACATCCGGGACGCAAGGGGTATGGGCAGAGCCGTCTACGATGTTTCCCTCGATTGTAGCCCATCGGGTCCCGGGGGTGAGCAGGAACCCGTCGCCGTCCACAGGAGCAAGGTAGAGATCCGTCAGAGTGGCTCCATTCGCACTGCAGACAACGGCTGCATCCGTTGTGTTGATGATCGTGAATCCCTCGAAGCAGATATCGTCCGCATGGAGGGATACCGCTGTCCCGAGATCCCTGGCGTCGATCACGGTATGACTGGCGCCAAGCGTGGATTGAATGGTGACGCTCTTGTCGATGGAGATCAGACTACCAGGATCCCACGCCGGCTCAAGTCCCGAGTCATACAGGTCCGAATCGACCTCAATCAGGTCACCGTTGTGCGTTTCGCTGTCGTCCACCGCCTCCTGAATCGAGGCGAACGTTCTCCCCGATGCCGTGTTGAGGACAGCGTCCATCTGTGCCCAAGCGCCGATCCCCGCGATGGCAAGGATGCAAATCAGTGCGATCCAACATGCCGTCAACTTGTGACGGCTCCAAGATGATGCCTCCCTATGCACTCTGCCCACCTCCGTTGCTTTTCTGAGCTGCACTTCGAGCAGCGGAGGTGAAGAGCGACGAAACGAAAACATCCATTACGGTATGAAGCGCTCTCGAATTAGTAGGGAGTGTATGAACCCTCCTCCACGCGTGTCAAGCGGGATGGAGGGAGTAGGGGAGGTCTTTAACCTCGGCATCGGCGAAATCGCCCGAGGCATCCGTCGCCATCATCAGGCAGAACACACAGACGGGAAGGCAGATGGGAGATGAGCGGTTCTTGATTCAACTCGAATGCGCTACAGGCCGGGTGCTTTGTCCGAAGAAGCCAGGTCCGAAATCATCGAGTTCGGTATGATGTCCCCGGAACTCCCTGATGACTGTCTTGGCGGAAGGAGCAGGATGAACCCGATTGAGACCGTTCTCAAGAACCAACGCGTTGCCATCGTCGACGGCGCGATGGCC
>CAZJLO010000061.1:0-9668 GCA_964547105.1 uncultured Thermotogae bacterium | reverse complement strand
AGGCCGACGTTGATCCGCAACCGTGGGCTGAGGATCCGTTGCCAAGAACCGTCGTCTTGATCGCAATCGATCCTTTCCGATGACCCAGCAGCCTCTCGGAGTTTGTCATTCTAGCAAAGAACGTTGATAAACTGGAGTCTTTGTCTCAGTTCAGTTGTTTTGGTATTCTTCCGGCATAAAGGAGGATGGCATGCGTTTCGTGCACTCTGTGGTGATATGCACTGCTCTGGTCGGCATCATCGCCAGCGCGACGGTGGGAGGAGAGATTCCCGGGTCCGCACTCCTTGCGGAGGCGATCCGACATGAACTCATCCTCTCGGATGATGTCTGCGAGCTTCTCATCTGGTACACATCCGAGACGAGCGGACTGGTTTGCACTCCGTGGGAAGTGTTCCCTTCGACGGCCCAGTCGGCATCGGAGTGGAATGAGCTGGTCTATTCGTCGTTGTACGAAGAGGGGTCGCAGCGGGCCGCGAGATCCGAGGATGACGATTCCAAGTTGGTCGACATTCTTTATGTGTCGTTCGACGAAGGAATCCCAGCAGATGCTTCCAATCGTATGCTTGACGAGCACTTCCGCCAGAAGGCCTACTGCGCCGGCAATCCCGAAACCGGAGCATGCTGCGGCGGCGGGTCGAGCGGTGTTGTCTTGGACGTCCCTCTGGTGTCTCGAATCCAGCAAACCCATGCGCTCATCTACGCCGCTTGGCAGAAGACTGCCGTTTTCGTGCCGAGCACCGATTGCGTTCCGCGGGGAGTGGGGCTGCTGTCCGGTCTTCGAGAACAGCTCGAGGGGGCTGCGTCTGTCGGCCCAAATCACATTGACCTGATCCACTACGATACTCAGGCCGATCTCGAAGCCGACGAAGGAGATCAAACAGACATTGCCATCCTGCTCGCCCCGGTGCAGGAATCCGATCCCGATTGGCCCCTGGTTCTCGACATCTGCGGCGAACAGATGGCCGCAAATGATGCAGTCGATCTCCTTGACGCGCAGCGTGTGATCCTCCTTGCAGTGAGAAGCGATGACACTCTGTTTCGCGCAACAACCGATGTGCTTGAATTTAGTGCTCGGAACGACCGTCTCCTCTACCTTCCGCTTGTTCAGCAGCTGGCAATGGATCTGCCCATCATCCTACCCGGCTTGCAGACTGGAGCGCTGAGTGCGCTCCAGTGGCTCGACACCGCTCGCCAACTCTCTCTTGTGTCGTTCTTCCTAGCCGGAGGTGATGAGAATCCATAGACTTCGCTCAGCGCGGTGTGCCGCGCTACTTCTGCTGCTGGCGGCGATCTCCTACGGCACAGCCGGGACTCCTCCGCCGGTTCAGGCAGCAGCCGATGCTGGCTATGTGCTGTGGCTGGACATATTCGGGCTGTGTTCTCAGTCCGGAGATCCGGCTTCGTTCGGGTGTACGGCAACGCTTCTTGAGAACGGCCAGATCTTGACCGTAGCCCACCTGTTCTGGTGCGACGATGATGCGTCGTTCCACTCGGATTGGCTGTCCGAGTTCGATCTGTATGTCGAGGGGCGTACTGAGCAGCTTTCGGCAGCGGTTGATCCCAATCCGCGGATCGACGAGACGCTCGATCTGGCGTGGATCAACCTCGGCCGCGCTATGAGCGAAGGAGTTGCCGTTTCTTCCGGCTCCGAGGATCTCCTCGCTCCGGCTCGGATGCGAGTCTGGATTGTCGGCTACCGGCGGGGAACGTTGGAGGTTGTCCCCGGACGTGTGATTGAGTCGCCGTACTACGACAGCTCTCGCATTTGGATCAGCGTCAAGACACCGATCACGCCCGGATTCAGTGGATCTCCTGTTCTCGCGGAGAACGGACAGCTTGTCGGAGTGATCACGGCGAAGTTGCTCGATCAATCCGTCGTCATCGCCACCCGAGTCGATGCCGCACTGGTTCTCGATACACGAGAGTGAGCCAAACGGATCGACAAATACATCGGATCCGGCCACGTGTCGCCGAGATCCGCTGATGAAACGAAGGATGTTGCTTTCGAAGGATCGAAGCGGGGTCAACCGGCCGTGTTGCTCTCGCAGCGAACGCACAATTGCCCCGGGTTTCCACCGGGGAGGGAGGTTCGACGCATGAAGATTGTAGGGATGTTTTTGCTGTTCGGGATAGTGTTTTGTGGCTTTGCGGTGTTCGGTGAGATCGCGGAACAGGAGCCCAATGAGTCGCCGATCCAGGCAATGTCAATCGGCTCGTTCGGCGCGGCTGCGGACACAATCACAGTCAACGGGGCCATGGATTACGCCGGCGATAGCGACTGGTACCGGTTTGATATCGCCGTCTCCTCCGCTGATGTGATGCTGTCAACGTCGACACAGGACGACTCGGATCTTCAGGTGGTTCTGTACTCGGCGGAGGTCGCTCCGATTCAGGCCTCGGAGAACGAACTCCAGGTCGCGCTTGCTCCGGGAAGCTATCTACTTCGAGTCGCCAGCAGTGAGTTGAGGACTCTATCGTACGAACTCGTCGTCAGCAGCGCACTGGAGATCGAGCCGAACGACGGCATCTGCATGCCCAATGACCTCGGCGTGATCGGTTCGGAGATTGTCAGGATGTATGCGTCCATTGCCCCATCGGGGGATGCTGACTTCTTCGCCTTCGAAGTCGCAGAAGGAAGCGAAGGGGTGGTCCAGCTGCGAACCGACGGAACATCTGGCGACACGTTGCTTATCCTTTATCAGTACGATGGGGAACTGGAACGCTACGTGCCGATGGCTCGCGACGATGACAGCGGTGCTCATGGCTGGAGCATGATCTTCGCGGAACTCGATCCCGGGAAGTACATCGCTCGCATTCACGATTACGGCGACAATGAAGCCATCGAGGCCTACCAGTTCAGTGTGGTGCAAATGGTCGTCGAGGAGTGCGAGCCGAACAATACAGCCGCAGATGCGTGCGTCCTTGGTTCGCTTGATATCGGGGGGGCCGTGAGCGTCGACGATCTCCTCGCAGGTGGGGACATCGACTTCTTCGAAATCACACTGAATGCCTCCGGAGTACTGATTGTCGAGACAAGCGGCCCCGTTAGCGCGGACAGCTACGTGTGTTTGAGGGACGAAACCGATACCAGCTTGGGATGCGATGATGACGGAGGTTCCGGCATGTGGAGCCGCATTCTGAAGCCGGTGGACGCCGGGCAGTACTTCGTAACGGTGGAAGGCTACGGAACGGAGGATTCCTTCCGCTACTCGCTGACCGCAAGCCTGGAGTGGTTCGAGAGAGTTTTCGAGGTTGAAGCCAACAACAACCCGGTGACCTCAACCGCCGTCGAGACCCTTCCGGCGATGGTCGCCGGCCAGATCACCCAGGCCGATGTCGATTTCTACACATTCACCGTGCCGTCGACAACTCGCGTCGTGGTGGAGGTGGCAGGACAGGCTGAAGGGGATTCCTATATGTGCCTGTACGATTCGAGCGAGAACCTGATCACGTGCGATGACGATGGCGGCAGTGGACTGTGGAGCCGGATCGATGACGTTCTCGAGGCGGGTACATATTCCGTAGCTGTAGAGGGGTACGGAGACACGGATACGTTCTCGTACGACCTGCTGATCCTCCTTCCGGAGGTTGTTGGCGAGTAAGCGCAAGATCGGTTCGAGGTTTTGTACGGGGGATCTGGTCATCTGAAGCGGACTCGAGCCCGGCGGCAGATCAAGTCGCCGGGCTTGAGGCTTCACATTCGGGATCCCCTGAGTGCCCGTGCAGCGTGCGCCACGTTCACGACACTGTCTGGCGCGTACAGGCCCAGTTTTCGCCCAACGTGTGGTGCGAGGATCGACGATGCCGCAACTCGATCTTCGGCAGTCACAACGGAAGCCCATCCCCAACACCAGCGCGCGTGGGCCCGGGGTACGGCTCGCGGCTTTTGGAGAAGCTCAAGTCCCGGCTCTCCCCGGAGGTTTCTCTGTTTCTGTCGGGGGTTTCTATTCCCCGGCATCACTTCGGTGGTGCCGCCGGCAACGGCATTGAGCAATCAAACAGCATCCTCCTGATCGTCAGGCTTGTCACCACCGGCTTGGCGATCTACTCAACGATTTCGCAAAGGCGATGGCCGCAACCGTTTCTCTTTCTGACCGCTCTTGGTTCGGTGGTGCTCGATCTTCACGGTTGCCGACATCCTTACAAGCAGCCAACGCGTGGCAGGCGACCCCCTTGACTTCTCGGGCATCGGTATCGCCGTGGCGTTGATCGGAGTTCTCACTGCAACAAGTGCGAGCGTCGCCAACCCGCGTTCCCGCCCGGAACAACTTCAACTCGATGCCAACGTCCGCTTCATTGGTCAAGGTTTCGTATCGATGTCTTCATAGCCGAGGGCTCGTGGAGCTTTCATGCTGGAGTTCATGCGAATCGCAGATCAAGTTCTCGTGGAACGACTTCCGAGTCGCTGGGCCCCCGCCCGGGGACCGGCGAATTTGCCGACAGCGGCCGTTCATGATCCAATGCCATGGAGGTGATGAAGATGCGAACAACGTTTCTGTTGTCCTTGTTGCTCTTGGTCGGACTCGCAGCCTGCGCAGAGGATGTGACAGTGAGCTACCTCGGGCATTCTTGCTTCACGCTGCAGGCGCCGGAGGGACCGATCGTCATGCTCGACCCGTATGCGACCTACGTGCCGTACCCAGCCCTTCCCCAAGCAGCCGACATCGTTCTCATGACGCATGGTCACATTGATCACTGCCCGTACTGCTACGGTGAAACCGACCGTGTGACCGGCGATCCAATCACGGTTTTCCTGCTTGACGACGATGGCCGCTGCCGGCAGAAACTCCCACCGGCGTCATGGATTATCACTCCCGAATTCTCGACCCACGCGATTGAAGGGAATCATGTGACGGCTGAAGGCGGTGGAAGCGGTTGGGTCTGCATGTTCAGCTTTGAGATCGGCGGAGTGCGATTCGCGCACCTTGGTGATCTCGGCCGGGTGCTCTCCGCCTCTCAGGCTTCGGCCTTAGCCGCTGTGGACGTGCTATTCATTCCCGTTGGCGCTGCTTACACACTGGATGCCGCTGAAGCGATGACCGTGATCGCTCAGCTTCCGTCCGTCAAGGTGGTCTTCCCGATGCACTATTTCGTCGACGGGATCACACCGTGGCCCGATATGGAACCTCTCAGCGAGTTCACGGATTTGGCCGCGTTGCTCTACCCGGTCCGCGAAGTCGACGCAACGCAGACTGTGCTGAGTTCCGAGGCGCTTCCCGAGTCAGTGGAGGTCTGGATTCTCGACTACGAATCGTAGCCGGACGAAGACGAGTGGGTAACGCTCCGCTTTCCGCGGTGCGACGTGCTCGAACCACGGAGAGCTTGCGAGATCATCACAGGCTAGCGCTGCCAGACACCTCTCATGCTCTGCGCGTCGAGTCGCAGCTGATCCACTCTCCGGACCAGCGTTCGGGCTGAAGGTCAGGTGGGAGCAAGATCAATCCAAGCAGGCAGCGCATGGATGGTTTGCCCCTGTGAAGCGGAAGGCGATAACGCACTGTTGTCTTCACTTCATATCATTCGTATAGTTCCCGTAGATGCTCAGTGTCCCCATTCATGAATGAAGACGGATTACGCGCCAAGGAATGTGAAGGTGTCGACGGAGGTAGGTGGGAGTTCGCAGTTCCACAACCCCTCATCGTCGCATGCCCAGCCCAAGTTCAAGCGGCACGCAGGAGAAGTCTGCGCAAGAGCGAAAGGGCCTGGGTTCATGGCCGACGAGAGGGCACGATGTTGGCCTGCTGAGTGTGGGTAGTCCTTGGAGAAGTCAGCGACGAAGTCGTCGCCTGGGCAATCTACCGGGGTCGAAGAACGTAAGGAGGAGGAAAGTGAGAACTGCCTCAAGAAGCCTGGCCGTCTTTCTCTGTGTTGCACTCATCTGGTTGCCGCTCTCCGCAGATGTGTTGTTCCTCAAGGACGGCCGCGAGATTCAGGGGTCGGATACACAGATCGGAGAACAGACAGTCAGTATCGTCACAGACTCGGGGATCGAGGAATACCCAATCTCGCAGTTCGACCATGTTGTGCGTGAGACGTCCCAACCCATCACCGATAACGCTGCCATTGCCGAGCCCGCGATCCCATCTCCGGACATCACCACTCCCGCCAAGGACCCTTCCTCTAGCGGCGAGTGCCTCTGCACCCCGATCATCGAGAACATGCTCGAAGAGAAGGAGAGCCAGCGCATTCGGTCCGGAACGCTTTCCCTGATTGGGGGGACCGTGATGGGGGTCCTCATCGCCGCTGCAGATGGATTCTCGGAACTCGGAACCATGCTCGGATTGGCCACGTTCGTCGTCGTCGGCGTCCCGGGAGCGCTTTCGCTTGCTCTCCCGTCGAAGACAGAGCGAAACCTCGAGGAAATCCTCGCCGTACAAGGGGAGGACCGCGAAAGGACGTGCGTGATCGAACTGGCAAGGATGTCCGAGCAAGGAAGAAGATCGCGATACCTGTCGGCAATCTCCAACGGTGCGCTGGCACTGCTGGGCTACGCATCCGGGTGGAGCACGCTCCCGACCTACTACGTCGTCCAAGCCGCCCGCGCCGCACTGCTCCCCTCTGAGGAGGAAGAGGCGTTCGCGCACTACCAGCAACTTGCCGGAGTGCTCAAGTAAAACCGCGCGTCAGCCGAGAAAAGGTACACCCACTGCGTCGCCATCGATCCCCCTGCGGCGCTCCGGCGCTCGAGATCGGCCGCCGATCGGTGCTCGCTTCTGCGCAGGCCAATCGGCTACAGTAGCTGGGGAAGCCGGTCACACCCTTGGAGCCGGTCGGCTCATCCGGATGGCTTGCGCACATCGGCCGCTTTCCAGCGCTCACAAGAGGAGGCGCACACATGGGACGATCGATCTGGAGAGTCGGCCTGTTGGCCATTGGATTGGCGCTGGTGATCGGCCTCGCCGGATGCACATGGATCGAGACGCTGCTCCATCCCGGGGGAACCGGACACCCTTGGGCGAACGGTGACCCGGTTTCCGCTGCCAGCTCGACAATCGGAACCGCCGGAGGGACGATCGTCGTCAGCGACCCCGGCGGACCGCTCGACGGGATGACAATTGACGTTCCGGCCGGCGCCTACGCGAACTCCACATCGTTCGAAATCTCCTACACGCCAATCACCGGCTCGATCGATCCGGACATCGATCCGCTCACGCCGCTCATCTCCGTCGACAATGGCGACGATTTCGCGGATGGGGTTATGACGGTGACAATCCCGGTGACGATCCCCGACGGGTACTTCGCAATGGGGTTCTTCGTGGATGAAAACGGGGACCTCGAAGGAATGCCGCTTGTCGAAGAGACACCCACCTCGATCACCGTGGCGACGGCCCACTTCTCGGACTTCTTCATCTCGAAGATTGCCGATTCGCTGCTCACCGGGATCATTGATACCGGTTTTCGCCCAATGACCGACGATTGGCAGTTTCCCAACAACGGCTCCTACATCGAACCGGGGGGGCACTGCGCCGGGCAATCGCTGACGGCGATGTGGTACTACTACGAGAACACACTCCATGGCACCTCGACATTGTTCGGACGGTTCGATAACAATGGCGACACCGCAACGCCCGAACTGTGGCAGGATGACAGCCTCGGCTACCGCCTTGCATCGACCGTCCAAGCGGACATCGACTGGGATAACTGGCTGCGACAGATCACCCTCATCCTTGGCGACGCCGACGACGAACTCAATTGGAACGCATTTCTTTATGCGATGTTGGTCACCGGCGAGCCACAGTATGTGGCGATCTACAGCGCGACCGGCGGGCACGCGATGATCGTCTACAAGGCCGATGCCAACACGGGGACCCTCTATGTCGCGGATCCGAACTACCCCGGCCACTCGGAGCGAAAGATTGGCTACGTCAACGGCACATTCTCCGCCTATGAGTCCGGAGCCAACGCGGCGGAAATCGCGGCCGGAAACAGCACAACGTACACGGAGATCCGCTACTTCGCCAAGACGGCCCTCGTCCCCTGGTCGCAGATCGCCACCCGGTGGAGCGAGTTCGAATACGCCACCATCGGCGACCAGAGCTTCCCCGGATACCAGCTGTCCGCGCTCAATTCCACCGGCGGAGCGGTGCCGATTGTCGACGGCATGACCTACAGCGGAGACACACTGAAGATCGGCCTTGACGCAGACGATCCGGTCCAGCACAGGCTGGGCTTTTTCGTCTATCGCGACGGCCAGAGGCTCACGGTCGCCACCGACGGCACCATTGATCTTGTTGCTGGAGAGAACCGCCTTGGGTTCTACATTCTCGGGGAGACCGGCGGAAGCTGGGAGTACGTCGACTTCCAGCGACTGACGGTCAACACGGCGAGTGCCGGCTACGCTTTCGTTCGCGTCAACGTCCACGGCTTCCTGACATTTGTCCATCCGAACGATCCCGACCCGGACACAGGTGACCCCGGGTATACGTACCAGGACGACGATCCATTTGAGGTGAATGCGTTCAGCTCCTATGCGGGGCGATCGTTCACCGGCAACACCTTCCATGCCCAATGGAGCAATTGGACGGACCCGCTCGGAACGGGGCCGTTTAGCGGCAGCATGACCATAACGTTCAGCGACAACATGGATGAAGTGCTGTCGTTCAGCGCCTCCGATTCACATGCATACGATGGCCACGTGCTCACGTGGGCAGCCAGCGGATCCAACATCCCACTGGATCGGATCGGGAACGGTTTCTACGAGTACATCGTGGACGGAGCGGCGTGCTGCAGTCATCTCGGCTCGTACGCTGACAACATTGTCTGGGCCGGCGGCAACACGATCACACTGACCCACTTCACCTGCGATGTCACGGCGCGAATTCAGATCGAGTGGTATGAGCAACCGCCGGAGTGGGCTTCTTCGCGAGCCGACATCAGCGCTGAAACGCCAGATGTCCTCCAGGCGAACTCCTCCGGCAACACGCCGGAAGAGGCTACCGAGCGTGAGCCACGACCCACGGTTCAGGGACTTCGATCGATGTGAGTTCTACGGAGACGTGACACGACTAAGGAGCAGGAAAGGGTCCCTCGGTTCCGGCCACAGAAAGAGGCCCGCTGGCGAAAGCCGCAAGCGTCCGATCTGGCTCCCCGGGGAGGACTGCCTTCAAGCCTCTCACGGACTAATGATTCCGACTGTTCCAATTGCAGCGAAGCGCTGATGTCGTCTCCTTTCGCAATCTCCTGGACTCCGTTCCGCGACCACAAGTTGCGTCTATCTGGAATTCGGAGCCCGGAGGGGCGTAGAGCGGCAAGCGATGCCTTCCTGGCGATTTGACATGTTCTGCCTGTACCGTTTAGTGTACAAGAAAATTTGGGGGTTTAGTGTCTATGAAACGCCATCTTGCAGTCAAGACCATCTCCTTGGTCATCGCTTTCCTCGCAGTGGTTTCTCTCTCTTCGTTGGCAGCAAATCACTGGATACAGATATTCGGCGATATGCCCTATGGTGATCTCGACTTTGGCGAGTCGCAGACAACGCTCTACATGGACGTGTCTCAGTCAATCTTAGCTCCGCCCGATACCGATATTCCTTACACTCTCTCCGATAATGCTTCATGGTTGACCATCTCGCCCACTTCGGGCGTCGCGCTGCGAGAGCGCGAAGAGGGAGGACGCCCCGTCAATACACACCGAGTGGATGTCGATAGAGACGGCCTCTCTCACGGAAC
>CAZJLO010000060.1:3062-9786 GCA_964547105.1 uncultured Thermotogae bacterium | reverse complement strand
AGGAGCTCCCTGAGGTCGTAGAGCTTGTTGCCGCTGAAGATGTGGTGGGGGATGTCGCCGGGATGGAGATACCCGCAGTGATCGGTGCGGGCGATCGCCGCCGCGTTGAACGCCTGCAGTCGCTCAACGTCCGCCTCTGCCTGATACGGCCGGTGGTGCATTCCTAACCTCCGCTGTGTATGCAAGCCTTGCTGAAGCCCCGGGGCATGCGATGAGCCGGCGGGTTGATTGTTGGTTGCATCAAGAACCTTCACGGGCCGCTGCCGTTGTGAGTGAGGTCCGAGGCGTGGGTCCGCGCGGCCAACCGCATCCGAAGGTGCTCGAGGAGCTTGGCCGCTTCCGTCACGGCGTCTTCGACTTCGCTCTCCGAAACGTGCATCGAGCCCTCGTAGATGCCACGATGTCTCATCCCTCGTAGCTGTTGGAAGTAGGCGATGACATCCGGAGATGTGCCGAGCGTGTCCGCGAGCGACGCAAGGACGACGCGATGCTTGCCGGGTGCATTCACAGCTCTGAAGCTCTCGACTCGAAGTGCTGCCAAAGCACAGTTGAGAATCGCGTGATACGCCTGTTCGAGCCGTGTTTCCCGATGGATCGACGTGTTTGCCGCATCTTCGATACGCCGTGTCGCCGCGTCCATCAGACGTTGAGTCTCCGGTGGCCGCGTCGGCTCTCGTTTGAGTTCCCCGCGCGCGAGCCGTTCTTCGAGGCTCATTCAGTTGCTCCGATGATGTTGATTCTCGTTCCGTCGTGAACGGCGCGTACGAACGAACTGTCATCCAGGAGAGCTTCGGCGTACTCGTCGGATCGATACAGCGTTGCGTTGATCTCACGTCGCAGCGTCCGCTGGGCCTCGTTCATCAGCGGAGCCAACTCCCGCAAAGACACATCACCGACGATCATCAGATCGACGTCGCTGTCAGGTCGCTCCCGACCCTGGGCGAGACTTCCATAGACGTAGGCCAGTTCGATCCTGCTCCCCATGGGCTGAAGCACTTCGCGAAGAACCACGGCCAGACCAAGCGTCTTGCGAACAAGGGATCGTATCTCATCATAGATCGGGCAGTCGGGGTTGAGTCGGTAGATGATCTGGTTGCCGAGCTTCTTTGCCATCAGCAGGCCGGCATCCCGCAAGGCGTGCAGTTCTCTCTGCAGATGACGGCTGTTCACACCGGTGATCCGCTCCAACTCCCGAAGATGAAGGCCATCCGGTGTTTCGGTGAGCTGCTGGAGAACACTTCTGCGCGTTCTCGGGAATAGCACTTCTGCCAGGCTCTTCGCAGACATTATGTCTGCAATTGTAGACAATTTGTCTTCGTAGTCAAATGCGCAGATCCTTGCGGGTCATCTACTCGGACAACGTGATCACAACCTTACCGCCGGCGTGGCCTTCGTTGAGGTAGGCGAACGCCTCGCTGATGTCTCTCAGCGGGTAGAAACGATCAATCACCGATGTCACCCTGCCGATTTCAACGAACTCCTTGAGTTCAACCAGCCCCCCGTTTTCGGCGTGGCGAGCTGGGACGAGGCGAACCGGCTTCTTCTAGTTTGCGTCGAGTCCTTGCTGCTTGAGGAGTGCGAGCAGCTCAAGGGACTGCCGACGACTGCATGTGCGGTAGATCGTTCGCTTCCCGCCTGGCCAGCTCAAGACAACAATCCGCATGGCGCCCCGTGTCCACCAGTCGATGTGCATGCGAGCTTTCACATGCTCCAGCTGGGCGACGATTCTACCCATTGCGTCTTGGACCGTCTGAGCGGATCGATCAACGGTCAGGATATTGCGCATCGCTTCGACGGGCTGATCGCGCCGGATGCGATACGTGCGGTAAACCATCCAGACTGCAACGAGCAGCAGCGCTGCGACGGCAGGGAAGACGATGCTCACGATCTCCGGAGGGCCGCACTGGGCTGCCATGCCCTCCACGGTGCGACCCAGCCCACTGAGGCGCGTCAGGATAGCTGCGCAGGCGCCCAGGATAGCCATCAGCACGCCCAGTCCCCACGTCTGTCGGTCGAGAAAGAGGATGTCTCTCTCGTTCACCATGACTTCGTAGCCGTTTCGGGCGAATCGTTGCACGGCGTCCTCCTGCGATCCGTGGTTTGGTGGCGGCTCACGAAGACCATAATCGGCGGAGATGTCCGGGACAAATGGCGGTTCCATGATGGGATCTCCGCATAAATCGGGTGACACATATCGCATTTCTGATCAGGCCAAGGGCTGAACTGTTCTTCTGGAAGCATTCAATAAGCAGAACACTCCGTTGCACCGAGACGATTCGCTCACAACGATGACAAGCTTCCCCCCGGCGTGGCCTTCATTCAGGTACCGGAAGGCTTCGGCGGATTCGGACAACGGGTAAGCCCTGTCGATGACCGGAGTGACCCGCGGAGCTAGGCCGGCGTGCGCCACGTCGCTGCAAGCCAGATGGTCAGGAGGTTGAAGGCGAGCCCAACGACGATCAACAACTTGTCGTAGTGACCAGGATAGGTGTGCACGGACACCGCATTGAAGAGGAAGAGAATCACTGCCGCAGCGATGCCTATCCACCGGATCGCGGGATACGGAATCGTCAAGGTTAGGACGACCATGACGATCGGAATCAGCATCAAGAGCGCGGCCGCGAGCCACATCCATTGTGTGGCCGTCTGGTCGCCCATCTTCCCCGCGGTGAAGTCGCCCGCGAAGATGCGCATGACGTCTCCCAGCAGGTAGGTCAGCATCAGCGCCACCCAGACTCCTGACAACGTGATCCGTATATTCAGCATGGTTCGATTGCCTCCTTGCGGTGCAGGCTCAGTGCTCCACTCTGATAACGACCTTGCCGCTGGCGTGGCCCTCGTTGAGATGACGCATCGCTTCGCGGAATTCGTCAAAGGGTACGGTTCGGTCGATCACCGGCGTGACTTTGCCGGCTTCGATGAGTTCCTTCAATTCCTTGAGGTCCCCGGGCTTTGTTGTGGCGAAGTAGGCGCCTCCTTGCTGCCGGACAAATCGGGAGACGATGGCTGCCTTGATGATGTACGACAGCCCGCTTTGGCCGCTATTGGGGATGTGCACGCCACCCGGCGTCAACGCTTTGCGGCACGCGGAGAGAGGGTGATTGGCGACGTTATCGAGGATCAGGTCGTAGCGCGGGCCGCCCTTCGTGAAATCCTCTTGGGTGTAATCGATGACATGGTCGGCGCCGATCGATCGAACCATCTCTGCGTTGCGTCCGCTGCATACGCCGGTGACCTCCGCACCGTAGGCCTTCGCGATCTGCACAGCGAACGTACCTACGCCGCCGGAAGCGCCGTTGATCAGCACCTTCTGACCGAGCTTCACCTTGCCGGCATCGCGGATACCGTGCAGTGCGGCAATGGCGGACGTAGCCACTGCGCCAGCTTGCTGCATCGACAGGTTGGCGGGCTTGCGCTCGAGATTCTTCTCCTGTGTGATCACGTACTCAGTGCAGCTGTGGCTGATGGAACCATACACCTCATCTCCCGGCCTGAAAGCCGATACATTCTTGCCGACAGCCTCGACAACTCCCGCACCGTCGTACCCCGGAACATAGTTTCTTGGCTTGGGAACCCCGACAACCATTCGTGTCATGTACGGAACCCCTCGCATGATGAACACATCGCCGGCGTGCAGCGCCGCCGCGGACACGCGGATCAACACCTGATCGTCTTTCTTGATCGTGGGCTTGGCGATCTCTCTGATTTCAAATGCATCCGGTGAGCCGTATCCCGTCTGAACGATGGCCTTCATGCAATTTCCTCCTGTGGGTACACTGTGATGATGACGTTTCCGACCTTCTGGCCGGTCTCGACGTACCGATGCGCTTCGGCTGTGTCCTCCAGCGGGTAGGTCCGGTCGATGACGGTGCGTAGCTCTCCCTTCTCGATCAATCCCCGGAGGACGATCAGATCCTCCGTTCGCGGGGTCGCAGGTCGTGCGTATACGGTCTTAAGGCTCGTCTTGGACGTGTAAACGCCTCGGAGCATGGTGGAGAGGCGGGGATTGGCGGTGAGATACCGCCCGCCGGAGCTTAGCGATCTCACAGCGCTTGAGAACGGGAGCTTGCCGACCACGTCGAAGAGCACGTCGTACCTCTCGCCGCTTCCGAGAACGTCCTCTCGCGTGTAGTCGATCACATCGTCGGCGCCGATGGCGCGCAGCATCGGAAGCTTGTCCGTGCCGTCGACGGCGGTGACGTGGGCTCCGAAGTGCTTGGCGAGCTGCACCGCGAAACAGCCGATGGTTCCAGCGGCACCGTTGATCAACACCTTCTCGTCATCTCGGACAGTCGCCGCCCTCATGAAGTGAAGTGCTTCGAGACCGCCGACAGGCACGGCTGCCGCTTCCTCGTACGCCATGTTCGCCGGTTTCTCCGCAATGGCGCCATCCTTGGAGTCCTCGCGGAGGCAGACATACTCGGCACACGTTCCCATCCCGACGATTCCGGTGGCGGCGAACACGTGATCGCCTGGCTGGAACCGCGTCACGTCCTTCCCGACCTCCTCGACCTCTCCGGCAAACTCCATCCCAAGGATGGTGCGTCTCGTCGGCCGCCGGATACCGATGTAGGCTCGCAGCGCAAACCGGATCCAGGTAGGATTTCCCATCCTGCGCATCTCACAGTCCCCGGCCGTCACCGTGGTCGCACGGACCCGCACGAGGATCTCATCGTCCTTGGGAACAGGCTTTGGGATCTCCCTTAGCTCCAGGACATCCGGCGATCCGTAGGCGGTCCACACAACGGCTTTCACATCATCCCCGGCGGCTTGGCAGCAGCGCTGCAATGAGGAGTCCTGCGCCAATGCCGATCAACAGGCATGCAAGGAACCAGAAGACCGACCTCTCGAAGAACAAGAAGCCAACGCCCAATCCGACGAGAGTTCCTCCACCAACGGCCCATGCGCCACGATCCGTAAGTCTTCCGTTTGCAGTCATCCTTGTTCCTCCTATGCACGAGTTCGATTCCCATGGACCGGTGTGCAGTGACTCAGCTCCGATGTCTCGTCCGTCGATCCGGGTTGCACAGCTCACGAGTCGAATGCTCTTCGCTTGATCTGTAGGGCAAACGACCGAGCCTGGTCGAGGTCCTCGGCATTGGGCCTGCCCTTGTTCATTCCCCCGAAGAGCTTCAAGAACGAGTTGGTATTGAACCCTCGGCAACTGAATTCATCCACGATCGTGTAGCCCTTGGATTTAAGAATGTCTCTCAGAATCGCATGATCCGAGGCGACCTTGCTCGTAGAGATGATGGCGCTCGTCGAGAAGATGAACGCTCGCTTGTTGGCGACTTGCGGGAGCCGGCGAGCGAGATCGAGCACGGCCTCATGGTGCTTGGCACCGTAGATGCCCGAGCCGAAGCCGACGAGGTCGACCTCGTGGAGTCTGCCTACATCGATTTCCTCAGGGGAATGGATTTCTGCGTCAAGGACATCCGCCACGACTCCGGCGACCTTCATCGTGTTGTTATGGTGGTACGAAACCACGATCAAGATCGCATTCCGCCGCAGTTCAGTGTTCATGCTTGTCCCGCACTGCCGTTCTCCATGCCGGTCACGAGAACCACCTTGCCTGCGTATCCTCCGCGTTCGAGCAATTCGTGAGCACGAGCCGCGTCAAGCAGCGGAATACGTGCCGCTACGACCGGCTTGATCCGGTGGGCGGCGAGCAGGTCGAGAAGCTGTGCCAACGTTGCCCGATACCAAGCGTTGTCCTTCGAGAGATCGGGTGCCAACGGCGCCTTCTTACCGTCGGGGATCAGCTTGAGCAGAAACACCGCCAACAGGGTGAACGGGATGACACGCAGTCCATGCTTCTTCGTCGCGGCCACGCCGAACCACACCAACCGCCCGCCTTTTCGCAAACAGCGATACGATCGCCAGAGCTGCCGTGCGCCGCCGATGGGATCGAACACCAGATCCACGCCATCGCCGGTGAGTTCGCGAATGCGTTCGACGAAGTCGTCCGTGCGGTAGTCGATCGGCGTCGCCCCCAGGGAGGACACAAGGTCGTGGTTGTGCTTGGATGCCGTGGCGAGCAATTGCAGGCCGGCCAGCTTGCCAAGCTGGAGGAGCGCGCTGCCAACGCCTCCCGCCGCACCGTGAATCAGCACGCGCTCGCCGCGCTTCGCGCCGCCGGCTCGATGCATCATCATGTGGGCAGTGAGGTAATTGACCACGACACAGACGGCTTCCGCCGGATCTTGGCCCGCCGGAACGGGGACCAACTCGGTCTCCGGCAGGCAGACGAATTCGGCGTAGCCGCCGCCGACGCCAAGCGAGAAGGTCGCGCCGGCAACCATATGTCCCAGCTCGACGCCGGATACTCCCTCGCCCAGCTTGTCCACAATCCCCACCACGTCTTCTCCCAAAGTGAACGGGACGCGCGGCGTCCCGGGGAGTCTGCCGGATCGCCGGAACATCAAATCGTAGGCGGAGACCCCGGCAGCAAGGACCTTCACTCGGACCTCACCGGCCTGAGGTTCGGGGCGAGCCTCTTCGATCACCTGCAACACATCCGGCCCGCCGTGCTTGGTCACGACCACGCGATGGTGTTTCATGTCAGCTCCTCCCTGTCCCTGTTCCGGCACTCATCACGGGATTCTCCCTTTATAACCTAGCGGAAGCCGATTGGGACGAGCAACCGGGCTGAATGCACTTCCGGTCGCGAAGCCCTTGTAGGGCGAGGATGGTCGCTGCCTGCTCGAATGTCAGCCCGGCCGGG
>CAZJLO010000060.1:0-3052 GCA_964547105.1 uncultured Thermotogae bacterium | reverse complement strand
GGGCTGACGCGCGGGCGTATCTTCACAGGCACAGGCGTACTCGCAAAGGCGCCAAACCCACACGCCGTCAATTCCCCGAAGACCGCATCGCCCGCGGAACTGCCTTCACAACCGCTCCGACCGACTCGATCACCCCGGCGATGTCCGAGCCGAGGATCTTGTATCGCGGCCGGAACAGCCCTCCCGGGCGGATCATGAACCTTCCTCGCAGCAGATCCAGATCCGCCGTGTTCACCGACGACGCATGAATCCGTACCAGAACCCCGTTCTGGGTCGGAGCGGGTTTGGGAACCTCCTCAAGTCGAAGCACATCCGGGGAACCGTATCGGCGATAGATCACAGCCTTCATTCGACACCGCGACCCCCTCCCGTCCAGCGGTCCAACGGGTCACGGACCAGCGTGCGCGTGTGACGGCAAACAAGCCCCCAACTTCGTTTGCACAACCGGAACGAGAACTCCCCCCGAGGGAACCCCGTTGATGATGGCCTTGAACCGTCAGCGGAGGAACGGCGGTTGCGCGACGAGGACGGAGGATTGCATCATGGAAGCATGATATCAGACGCGATGAGCCGGGGCGGGAAAGGATGTCTGCTGGCCCGGGGGCGCACGGCAGACGTCTACGCTTGGAACACGGATTGTGTCCTCAAGCTATTTCACGCGTCGTATCCTCTCGCCTGGATCGAACGGGAGATTGGCAACGGGCAGGCGGTGGCGGACTTGAAGTTGCCGGCGCCGCGACCGATCGATACGGTGGCCTGTGACGGACGGACGGGCATCATCTACGCGCGGGTCAACGGAGATTCGATGCTGCACATCGGCAGGGCAAGGCCTTGGCTGCTATCCGGGATGGCGAAGACGCTGGCCCAGCTACACGCACGGATTCACGTACACGAAGCCAGCGGGTTCGTTGGGTTGAGCGAGTCGCTCCGAGAGACGATCGAGCAGGTGGGTGACCTTTCTCCGCGGCTTCGAGCAGGGGTGTTGAGCCTGTTGGATCGTCTGCCCGATGGAAAGAGACTGTGTCACTTCGATTTCCATCCGGACCAGGTCCTGATGACATCGAACGGACCGGTCATCATCGATTGGATGACCGCCTGCAGGGGGGATCCGCTCGCCGATGTGGCGCGGACCTGCGTTCTGCTTTCTGTGGGACACGTGCCGTATGGCGGACGGCTTCTGCGCACATCCGTCAACCTGTTCCGAAATCGGCTTCGCCGCGCCTACACCGCCCACTATCTCAAGCTGAACCCCGGCACAACGTACACGGACATCACGACCTGGATGGTTCCCGTGGCCGCCGGGCGGCTGAAAGAGAATCTCGAGGGAGAGAAGGAGTGGCTCCTTCGGTTTATCGAAGAGCACCTTTGAGCTGATCGGCGTTTGAGGGAGCCCGCTCGCGCGTTGTGTTGCCGGAGGTGATGCATGAAAGGTCCATGTTCGCCTTGCTTGAGAGCAAAGCTTCTGAGTTGCCAAGCCGGATGACCGCAGCCTAGAGTGGTCCGACAAGGCTACGAGCATTGTGATCACTTCGCTCCGCCTGGGGGCCACCATGGGGGATGCTGATCAAGGATCGAGGAAGCGCGGCGGCGTCCTGACCGCATACCTACTCTACATCGGCTTCAGCAACGGATGGAACGCGTACCGTGCGTTCGCCATCTACCACGACCTTGTCAGCCACCGCGCTCCGAATCCCCCTCACTGGCCGTTCCTGCTTCTGGGCATCCTCTCGGCAATCGCTGCCATCGCGGTGGTCGGGATCTGGTTCTGGAGGAGGTGGGGGCTGTGGGTGTACCTGACATGTTGGGCGATCGCGTTCGGCTTGAATGCGTTTCTCGGGGTGCCGTTCTGGTCGTATCTGCTGCTTCTGTCCAACGTGGCGCTTCTGTATGTGCTTCTCCACCCACGGTGGGCGTCGTTCCGATAGCGGAAGAGACACGGACGCATCAAGAATCGCGGACCGTCCGCGGGCGATTCGCAGACGGCGTCAGCTGAGATCTGCGAGAAACAGCAGAACGATCAGAACGCCGAGCAGAACGCTCCAGTCACACACGGCGATCACCGACATCCGCCGCGCATTCTTCGCTTCCCACCGCCTGCCCGGGCGAACACCCTGAAGCACGCTTGTAAGCACCCCGGTCAGGTTGAGGCAGATCAGGTTCAGAAGCGTCAGCAGAAGCGCGCCCAACGCGGCTCCCCACTGGGAGGACCCGAGCATCATTCCGAATACGACCCAAGGAGGCAGGATCGCCACAGCGACCATCACCCCAACGAGAGTGCTCGGGATGTCCGTTGTATAGCTCAAGCCTCCGACAATGCCGGCGGCGATCGCAAGGATGATGTCCCGCATCCTGCCGACGTCCCTGCCGCGATTTTGGGGATATCCGCAGAAGGTTGAAGCACCGCTCCCGCCACAACCGCAACACTGGCCCCTGGTGCTATTGGGCGTCAAGTCCTTACTCGCTGAGAAATGCCAGCAGATCGAGCGATCGCCGCCGTTCGAACGTCCGGTAGACCGTCCGTCGCTCGCCCGCTAGCTCAGACCGATCGCGAGTATCGCGCCATGCGTCCACCAGCCGAATGTATCTGCCCTTCAACGTTGGCTATCTCTGCCGGAATCCCACCACCTCTGCTCTCGCGCACAAGAACGCCAGCCGAAGGGCAGGCAGTCCGGGGACCTCGTGCGGCGGCTGATCGCGCCGCGGTACGTGATACGGATCCCGAAAAAAGCGGGAAGAAGCAGAAGAGCAGATGTGAACAGGATCTCGTTCTTGTCCACGCCCATCTCACAGCCATTGGCGGCGAATCGCTTCGCGCCAAACCTCCCTGCAATGATGCCTCCACATCACTCAACACGAGCATCCGCGCATCTTGTCTTCTGAGGCTGCGGTGAGCGTCCGATAACGCCACGTGTCCCGCGATTGCTCGAAGCCATCCTTCCTCAACGCGATGAGCGCTCTGCGGTGCATGCTCACGCCCGTCTTTGCCTCGCCATCCTTGCTCCGATAACGTCGAACAGCCTCCCGAGCAGCTTCTTCAGCGGTCCCAAGCGAA
>CAZJLO010000059.1:0-10508 GCA_964547105.1 uncultured Thermotogae bacterium | reverse complement strand
GGGGTGGTTGCGTCACATTCGGATCAGCTTCTGCTGCAACTTGCCGAAATGGCCGATCTCCCGACCGCCGTTACGCTGCTTGGCAAGAGCGCTTTTCCGGAAGCACATCCACTCGCGCTGGGAATGATGGGCATGCATGGGAACGTGGCCGCCAATCTCTCGATCCAGCAATCCGATTTGCTCATCGCTTTGGGGATGAGGTTTGACGACCGCGTCACCGGACGTCTGGACGGCTATGCACCCAAGGCGGTCAAGGTTCACGTGGATATCGACGAGGTTGAACTGGGAAAACTCGTATCCGTGGACCTGGCGATTCATGCCGACGTTGCGGACGTACTCGCCGGATTGATCGCCCGCACGGCTCCGAAGCAGCACCTTTCCTGGCGGCGGCGAATCTGTGCTTGGCAGGATGAAGATGCGAAGAGGATTGCGTCTTCCTCGTCTCTCGCCAACAGCGATTGGCTCGCCGTCCCTACCGTGATTCGCAGCTTATTCCGCGCGACGAAGGGAGAGTCGACGCTTGTGGTTGACGTCGGGCAGTGTCAGATGTGGGCCGCCCAGTTCTATTCGGCGGTGTCCGGAAAGCCGTTCATCACATCGGGAGGACTTGGAACGATGGGATTTGCTCTCCCCGCGGCAATCGGCGTTCAGATCGCGCATCCGGAAGATGAGGTCTGGGTTGTTGCCGGCGATGGCGGATTTCAGATGAGTCTCCACGATCTGGCGACGGTGGCTCAGGAGCAGCTTCCGCTGCGCATCGCCGTTTTCAACAACGGGTATCTCGGCATGGTGCGTCAGTGGCAGGAGATGTTCTACGACAGGCGCTATGAGGCCACTCCGCTTGTCAATCCAGACTTCGTCAAGCTGGCCGATGCGTACGGGATCGAGGCCATGAGAGCCGCGACACCACAGCAAGCCGATGAGGTGATTGCCCAGGCGAGGAACTGCGCAGGACCGGTTTTGATGGAATTCCGTGTTGTCGGAGAAGGTCCGGAGGGGAACGTGTACCCGATGGTTTCGTCAGGCTGCACGCTCGATGAGATGATTCGTCAGCCGATTTCTGCTGCCTGCGTGAAGGAGACGGTTCGATGAAACGGACGTTGGTGGCATGGGTCGAGGATAAGCCGGGAGCACTCAACCGAATCGTCAGCCTGTTCAGGCGACGTGTGTTCAACATCGCGAGCCTGACGGTGGGCAGTACAGAGCGTCCGGGAATCTCCCGAATGACGATTGTGCTGGATAGCGGCCGAACGTCTTCCGAGCGGCTGGCCGGGCATCTGCGAAAGCTGGTGAATGTTCTCCACGTGGAGGATGTCACCGATTGTCCGGCGGTTTTCCATGATCTGGCCGTGGTCAAAGTGCAAACGGAAACAGAGACACGGGGGCAAGTGATGCAAGTGGCGTTCGCGTCAGGGGCGCGGGTCGTTGATGCGGGACCGTGTTCCCTGACGGTTGAGACGACGGGAACGGAGGAGAGCGTCGACGCGTTGGTCGCTCAACTCCGACCGTTCGGGATTTCGGAAATGGTGCGGACCGGCCGCGTGGCGATGCTGCGGGACGATGCGCCTTCTTCTTGGAAGGAGTAGGACAATGGCGAAGATCGAGTTTGGCTCCATCATGGAGGATGTTGTTACGAGGGATGAGTTTCCGATGGATCGGGTTCTCGATGTGTTGGGCGATGCAACGATCGCCGTCCTTGGATATGGAGTTCAAGGGCCGGCGCAAGCTCTGAACCTGCACGACAACGGATTGACGGTGATCGTCGGGCAAAGACAAGGAAGCCCCACCTGGGACAAAGCGTGCGGCGACGGCTGGATTCCCGGGGAAACGCTGTTCTCCATCGAAGAAGCGGCGGCGCGAGGCTCGGTTGTCCTGTATTTGCTTTCGGATGCTGCACAAGCGGAACTCTGGCCGGTGGTGCGCCGGGCCCTTCAGCCTGGCAATGCCCTGTGTTTCGCGCATGGATTTGCGTTGGTCTACGGAGATCAAACCGGCGTTGTCCCACCGGAAGATGTCGATGTGTTGCTTGTTGCACCGAAGGGCTCGGGGCGAACGGTCCGCGACAATTTCCTTGCCGGTATGGGGATCAACAGCAGTTTTGCCGTTGCCCAAGATGCAACCGGAACGGCCCACGATCGAGCCGTGGCCCTGGGGATGGGAATCGGCAGCGGCTATCTGTTCCCTACGAGCTTCGAGCGCGAGGTGTGGAGCGATCTTGTCGGCGAGCGCGGTGTGCTGATGGGGGCGCTTGCAGGCGTGATCGAAGCTCAGTACGGCTTGCTGCGCGAGCACGGACACTCCCCAAGCGAAGCGTTCAATGAGACGGTGGAAGAACTGACACAGAGCCTGATTCGACTGGTCGGAGAGAACGGGATGGACTGGATGTTCGCCAACACGAGTACCACCGCGCAGCGCGGTGCACTTGATTGGCGACGGCGATTCCGGGAAGCGACGATGCCTGTATTCGAGGAACTCTACGAGCGAGTTCGATCCGGCGAGGAAACGCGCATCGTTCTCGATGCCAACAGCAACTCCGACTATCGTCGGCGCCTGGAAGCGGAACTTGCGGAGATGCGCGAATCGGAGTTGTGGCAAGCGGGAGCGGCTGTTCGAGCACTGCGTCCCGAACGAGCAGTCCCCGAACCCGGGAAGGCGGCGTAGGGTATGGAATGCCAGGGAATGACACGCCGCGTGCGGATCTTCGATACCACGCTTCGAGATGGTGAACAATCTCCGGGGGCGGCGCTGACCACGGCCGGAAAGCTGAGGCTGGCGCGGCAGCTGGCCAAGTTGGGTGTCGATATCATTGAAGCAGGCTTTCCTGCCGCATCCCGCGGCGACTATGAAGCGGTGCGGCGAATTGCGACGGATGTCGGCCAGGCCAACGGTGACATAACCTCGACACCGGCTCCGGGGATCTGCGGATTGTCTCGGGCGCTGAAACGCGATATCGAACTCGCGTGGACCGCCGTCTCAAGCGCCGATCGACCGCGGATCCATACGTTCCTTGCGGTATCGGATGTGCATCTTCGGCGCAAGCTGTCGCTGTCGCGCCGTGCGGCGCTTGTCCGCATTCGAGATGCCGTGACCTTTGCCTGCGGTTTGTGTGACGATGTCGAATTCTCTCCCGAGGATGCGACACGCGCCGATCCGGGCTTTCTCGAGGAAGCTGTCTCCACGGCAATCGCTGCCGGCGCATCGACGATCAACATCCCAGATACTGTTGGTTACGCTCTTCCCGATGAGTTCGGCCGTCTGATCGAACGCCTCATTCAACGTTGCGATTCCGGTGGCCGTCAAATCGTGTACTCGGCTCACTGTCACGACGATCTCGGCTTGGCGGTGGCGAACACGATGGCCGCGCTTTCCGCAGGTGCTCTGCAAGTCGAGGTCACGATCAACGGTATCGGCGAGCGTGCCGGGAATGCGGCGCTCGAAGAGATTGCCATGGCGCTCTCGGTTCGCAGCGATCGAATGGCGTTCGAAACCGGGATCCAGACGACGGAGATCGCTCGCACCAGCCGCTTGGCCAGCGATCTAACAGGGCTTCAGGTGCAAGCCAACAAGGCTGTAGTTGGGAAGAACGCATTTGCCCACGCGTCGGGAATCCATCAGGACGGCATTCTGAAGGATCAATCCACGTATCAGATCATGCGCCCGGAAGATATCGGCCTGCATCAGGTCGATCTCGTCCTTGGCAAGCACTCCGGGCGTCACGCGTTCCGCGCGCGCCTGGTTCAGCTGGGGGCGGACATCGACGAGGAGACGCTTGATGTCGCGTTCGTGCGCTTCAAGGGGCTGTGCGATCAGAAGAAGGACGTCACCGATTCCGATCTGGAAGCGCTCGTAGCGGATCTTGAAACCCGCGCTGGGGATCAATTCCGCTTGGCCGATCTGCAGGTTGTTTCGGGCCGACCGGGCATGCCGACGGCGACGGTGCGCGTTGTTAGCCAATCGGGAGAAGAACAGGTCGAAGCAGCCGTTGGAACGGGTCCGGTGGACGCGGCGTTTCAGGCAATCGATTCGATCCTCGGCGTAAATGCCCACCTTGTCGAGTACATGGTGCACGGAATCACCGAGGGAATCGACGCGCAGGGCCGCGTCAACGTCCAGGTGTCCAACAGTACCGGCAAAGTATTCGGGGGTTTCGGGGCGGATACCGACATTATCGTCGCCAGTGCCAAGGCGTACTTGAATGCCTGCAATCGTCTGGTGACGGATCAACTGCAGGCGGTCAGCGATGCGGAGCACGAAGTGCGCGCGGAGCGCGATAGCGGAACAAAGTCATCGGTAAGGAGTGTGGCATGACCAACGAACGGATCATCGGCAATGGCGAACAACAGACAAACCAGCAGATCCCGGCCTTTGAGGAGCAGGCCTCTACGATTGATAGCTTCGAGGGGATGTCTCCCGGGTGGGCGCTGGAGTGGAACTTGACGCCGTTCCCCAATCGGGAAGACGACGCGGGAGGTTCGGCCGGACGTGGCTTGGGAACCGGGAGGCGGATCTGTGGGTCAGACGATCAGTGAGAAGATTCTTCAAGCGCATCTGCCGCCGCGTCTGGGCGAGAGCCGCCAACGAGATCTCCATCCGGACGAATTCGTTGAAGTTGCCGTGGATCTCGTGCTGGCGAACGATATCACCGCGCCACCAGCGTTCGCGGCGTTCCGGAGCATCGGAGCGGAGCATGTGTTTGATCCTGAGAAGATCGTCCTTGTCGCCGATCACTTCACGCCGAACAAGGACATTGCCGCCGCCGAGAACTGCGTTGACATGAGGCGGTTTAGCCGCGAACACGTGTTGACCCACTTCTACGATGCCGGATGCGGAATCGAACATGTCCTCGTTCCGGAGGAAGGCCTTGTCTCGCCGGGGGACATCGTGGTGGGGGCGGACTCCCACACCTGCACATACGGAGCGCTCGGGGCGTTTGCCACGGGAATGGGTTCAACGGACATTGCCGCGGCGATGTCCACCGGAACGGCTTGGATGCGTGTTCCGGAGACGATCCGCATTGAATACAGCGGCAATGTGCAGCAGTGGGTGGGAGGAAAAGACCTCATCTTGTTCACGCTGGGGAAGATTGGCGTCGATGGGGCGAAGTACCGGGCGATCGAGTTTGGTGGAACACTTGTCGCGGCGTTGCCGATGGCCGATCGATTCACGATGGCCAACATGGCGATCGAGGCTGGTGCCAAGGCGGGATTGTTTGCCGTTGATTCGGTCACACGAGATTACCTTGCGCGGATTGCACCGGATCGCTCGGCGGTGGCCTGCACATCCGATGCGGATGCCCAAGTGGAACGAACAGTGCGGATCGACGTATCGCAGATCGGTCCACAGGTTGCGATGCCCCACTCTCCGTCGCGCGTTTTTCCCGTCGAAGCACTTGAGGAGACTGCCATCGACCAAGTCGTGATCGGATCATGCACCAACGGTAGGCTTGACGATCTGCGCATTGCAGCGAAGATCCTGCGAGGGCGGGAAGTCTCCCCGGATGTGCGCTGCCTTGTGTTCCCAGGATCGCGGCGGATCGCGCTGGAAGCAGCCCGCGAAGGGATTCTCGAGACATTCCTGCAGGCAGGCGCAGTCGTTTGCCCGCCGACCTGCGGGCCGTGTCTTGGTGGACACAGCGGTGTGCTTGCCTCCGGGGAGCGAGCTCTGGCGACGACCAATCGCAACTTCCAAGGAAGAATGGGCGATCCCGGGAGTGAAGTCTATCTCTCCGGCCCGGCGGTGGCGGCGGCGACGGCGGTGCTCGGTCGAATCGCATCGCCGCAGGAGGTCACGACATGATCCGTTGCGGGCGGGCGTTCTGCTTTGGAGATCACATCGATACGGACGCAATCATTCCGGCCCGATACCTCACCAGCTTCGACCCTGCGGAACTGGCTGCGCATTGCCTGGAAGGTGTGGATTCCTCCTTCCCGGAGCGGGTCCAGCCCGGAGATATCGTGGTTGCCGGAGAGAATTTCGGGTGCGGCTCGTCACGAGAACACGCGGCATTGGCGCTGAAGGGCGCTGCCGTGGGGTGCGTCATTGCCGCGAGCTTCGCCCGTATCTTCCTTCGGAATGCCATTAACGTCGGATTACCGATTGTGGCTTGTCCCGCTGCAGTCGCGGCGGCAATGGCAGGCGATCTTCTTGCGGTGGACCTGCATTCGGGGACGGTTGAGAACCGGACACGGGGAGAGCGCCACCAAGCCGAACCCTACCCGCCGTTTCTTCTTTCGCTGATCGAGGCGGGGGGATTGATTCCCTACACCAGGAAGAAAGTGCAGGCGACCTGCCCCCGGCAGGGCGGGATCCCAGGGGAACGACCATTGGAGATCTCACCGTGAAACTGACCTTGTACGACACCACGCTTCGCGATGGCGCCCAACAGGAAGGGATTTCTCTCACGGTGGGCGAGAAACTGAGGATCGTTAGCCTGCTCGATGCATTGGGGATCGACATCATCGAGGGCGGCTGGCCGAGTGCCAACCCAAAGGATCGCAGCTTCTTCGCCAGGGTCGGCGAACTTCCGTTGACGTGCTCCAAGATCAGCGCATTCGGGTCGACACGAAAGGCGTCGATCCATGTCGAGGATGACGTCCAAGTGCGTTCGTTACTCGAAGCGAAAACGCCGGTGGTGACGATTGTCGGCAAGAGCTGTCGCCAGCAGGTGGAACGCGTGTTGCGGGTCCGGCCGGAGGAGAATCTGCGGATGATCGATGACACCGTTCGCTATCTTGTTGACCAGCATCGGCGGGTGATGTTCGATGCGGAACACTTCTTTGACGGCTACCGCCACGATGCCGGGTACGCGGTTGAGGCGATTGTTGCAGCGTGGGAAGCGGGTTGCGAAACGGTCGTGCTGTGCGACACCAACGGGGGGACCCTGCCCTGGGATGTCTATGCTGCTGTCATTTCGTTGCGGGACATGCTGCCGATCTCTCTTGGAATCCACGCCCACAATGATGCCGAGATGGCCGTGGCCAACAGCCTTGCTGCTGTTCGAGCCGGCGTCGATCAGGTTCAGGGAACGATCAACGGCTATGGAGAGCGTTGTGGAAACGCGAACCTCTGCTCGCTGATTCCGGCGTTGCAGCTCAAGCTTCATGCGGTGGATCTTGGCGCAAACCGACTGGAGACGCTTCGCCGCGTCGCGGAATCTGTTGGAATGATCGCCGATCAAGAACTTCCCTCGCACCTGCCCTACGTCGGGCGAAGCGCCTTCACCCACAAAGGCGGGCTGCATGTGCATGCTCTGGATCGGTGGGCGATGAGCTACCAGCACCTGGATCCGGCGGCTGTCGGGAACCGAACGCGCGTTGTGGTCTCGGAACAATCGGGCCGAACCAACCTGAAATGGAAGCTCCGCGAGCTTGGGCTTGACAGCGACATAAGCCCATCGCGGTTGGAGAAGCTGATCGGGGAAGTCAAGAGATTGGAGGAAGATGGATACCAGTTCGAAGGAGCGGACGCATCGATCGAACTACTTGTCCGTCGGGCGTCTGTTGATTACCGCCCACCGTTTCAGCTTGAAGGAGTCCACGTCTTGGTGCGACATGACACGGGGCAGAAAATGGTTGCCGATGCATCGGTGCGAATGAAGGTCGGTGCCGAGCTTGTTCATACCGCGGATGACGGGAACGGTCCGGTGAATGCACTGGACCGCGCCGTACGAAAGGCGCTTCTCCCACACTATCCCGAGCTTGCTGAAATGGAATTGACCGACTACAGAGTACGAATCCTTGACGGCGATGCGGGAACGGGGGCCCGGGTTCGCGTGTTATTGACGACAGCAAGCGGTGAACTCACGTGGACGACGGTCGGCTGTGGAACGAGCATTGTCGAGGCCAGCTGGATCGCCTTGGCGGATGCACTGGAATACGGGCTCGGCCTCCGTCGAACCGACCGCGAAACATGGGCCGTTGGTGCGAAGGAGAAGGCATGCAAGCTAACATCGTAGTTCTGCCGGGAGATGGGATCGGGCCCGAAGTCGTGCATGAAGCCGAGCGGGTTCTGGAAGCGATTGCCGTTCGGGCCAAGCACCAATTCACGCTTCGAAGATCTCTGGTCGGCGGTGCGGCGATTGCCGAAACAGGCAGTCCTCTTCCGGACGAGACCGTGAACGCCTGCCTCTCCGCCGACGCCGTGCTGCTTGCCGCCGTGGGCGGCCCGGCTGTGAAGATCGATCGGGTTGCAGATCCGGTGCGTCCCGAGGAGGGATTGCTCGGATTGCGGCGGGAACTTAGAGCTTACGCGAATCTCCGACCGGTTCGCGTCTATCGCCAGCTTCTTGAGGCATCCCCGCTTCACGGGAAACAGGTGGCGGGGGTCGACTTGCTGATCGTTCGCGAATTGACGGGAGGGTTGTACTTCGGTGCCCGCAAGGAAGCTGAATCCGAACTGACGGACGACACAACCGCCTACGATACCATGATCTACAGCGCGAAGGAGATCGAGCGGATCGCGAGTGTTGCGTTTCGGCTTGCCGAAGGACGATCGCGCCGGGTGATCTCTGTGGACAAGGCCAACGTGCTTGCTTCATCGCGGCTCTGGCGGCGGGTTGTCGAACGAACAGCGGACCGACATCCGAATATCGAGTGTGAGTCCATGCTTGTCGATGCGGCGGCGATGCACTTGCTTCGCCGTCCCCAGACGTTCGATGTTCTGCTGACTGCCAATCTGTTCGGAGATATTCTTGCTGATGAAGCGTCGATGCTTGTCGGATCCCTTGCCATGCTGCCGTCGGCTTCTCTGTCCGACGATGGTCCGGGATTGTTCGAACCGGTCCATGGGAGCGCGCCCGATCTCGCCGGTCAGGGGGTCGCCAACCCAATCGGAATGATCCTCAGCGCTGCAATGCTTCTTCGTCATGGGCTCCGGCTCGAGGCCGAAGCGAGTGCGGTCGAGGCGGCCGTCGAGCGTGTTCTGGACGATGGTTGGCGAACACAGGACTTGGCGAGAGCCGGTGAAGAAGTCGTTGGAACCAAGGAGTTCGGCGACCGTGTTGTGGATGCATTGGACTTGATGTGGGCTACCGGCAGGGAAGGAACATGATGAGAAGCGACGCAGTGCGTTTGGGAGTCGAGCGGGCGGCACACCGATCGTTGCTCTATGCAACGGGACTGACGCCGGAGGAGCTGGAACGACCGCTGATCGGAATCGCCAATTCCTACAATGCCATCGTACCGGGACACGTGCATTTGGACCGGATCGGGCGTGCTGTTCAAACCGGGGTATCCATTGCCGGTGGCACACCGCTCGAGTTCAACGTCATCGCTGTGTGCGACGGGATTGCTATGGGGCACGGAGGGATGCGGTACTCGCTTCCCAGTCGTGATTTGATTGCCGACTCCGTCGAAGTCATGACGCGAGCTCACGCGTTGGACGGACTTGTTCTCGTTCCGAATTGCGACAAGGTCGTCCCCGGAATGCTGATGGCCGCGGCCCGGCTTAACCTGCCGACTGTCCTCGTGAGCGGCGGTCCGATGCTCGCCGGGCGGCACAACGGCGAACCCGTCGACGTGAAGAATCTGTTCGAGGCATCGGGCGCATTGCTGGCAGGAGCATTGGACAGTGAACAACTCTCCTCTCTCGAACGGTGCGCGTGTCCGGGAGCCGGTTCCTGTTCGGGGCTGTTCACGGCCAATTCGATGAATTGTCTTGCCGAAGCGATCGGCCTTGCGCTTCCCGGTAACGGGACGATTCCCGCAGTCTCCGCCGAGCGGATCCGCCTGGCCAAGCATGCCGGGATGAGGATCATGGATCTGGTTCGCAAGGATGTCGGCGCGCTCGATATCCTCACGGAGGATGCCATGGAGAACGCAGTATCGGTTGACATGGCGATCGGAGGATCGACCAACACGGTCCTTCACATGACGGCACTTGCCCGCGAGGCCGGCATCCATTTCTCGCTTGACCGATTTGATTCGATCAGCCAAAGGACGCCGTATCTAGTCCGGCTGAGTCCGTCCGGCCCGTTTCATATGGAAGATTTGGATGATGCCGGCGGCATCCCGGCGGTTCTTCGCGAGCTGCGCGACCTTGGGTTGATTCACGAAGATGCGCCCACGGTAGCCGGAAAGACGATCCGGGAGATCGCCGATGACTCGCGGCGATCCGGGGATGAAGTCATCCGAAGCGGCAAGGACCCCTACCGGGCGGACGGAGGGATTCGCATCTTGCGGGGGAACCTAGCTCCGGATGGTGCGGTCGTGAAAGCGTCGGCGGTGTGCCCGGCGATGCTTCGGCATCAAGGTCCGGCGCGGGTGTTCGATGGAGAAGAAGCGGCGATGCGTGGCCTGGAGACAGGGCAGGTTTCTCCCGGCGATGTCGTGGTGATTCGCTACGAGGGTCCGCGTGGCGGGCCGGGCATGCGGGAAATGCTTCTCCCTACCGCGACGCTTTCCGGAATGGGATGGGATCAATCCGTTGCTCTGATCACGGATGGACGGTTTTCCGGTCGTTCATCTTTGGAATTATGGGTTTCACATCAAAGTTTGACTCAATAACATTTT
>CAZJLO010000058.1:0-11138 GCA_964547105.1 uncultured Thermotogae bacterium | reverse complement strand
GATCGCGTGGGCACCGCGATTCTCGATCCAGCGGAGCAGTTCCGATCCGATTCCCTTGCCTTGATGTAGAATCGCCACCACCGCTACTGCCGACACCTGTACGTGCGGTGCCACGTGGAACGCCGCTGCAAACGCGGCCAACTCCTTGTTCGGCGCCACCACCACGCAGGTATCCTTCGCGCAGTCGATCCCCGGCATCTCCAGTTGGCGATGCACGTCCTCGGCCGAGACAATCGATCGTCCCGACACCGCCTCCATGTACCTGTTGAGAAGTGCCGACAGTGCACTTGCGTCGTCCAACGTCGCCGATCGGACGGCGTATCCTTCGGGAAGATTCATCATCGCCAACCTCCGTTTTCTTCTTCGTTCCGAGCAGTGCGCCATCCGAGTCCTGCTGTCTCCTGCCTGTCGGCGCGCAATCATCCGGTGAGTGGGCGATGATCCCATTGCAGGTTCACCCCGGTTGCCGTGTCAACTCGACCGAGCGGTTCTTCCACATCACGCAATCCTCTTGAACGAATGCCTACGAACGAAGTTCCCCGTGCCACAAGCGCTGCATCTCTTCGCAGCTTTCGAGCAGCGAGGCAAGCGTTCCCGCTGCTTCCACCCGGCCTTCGCGAAGGACGACAATACGATCGGCCTGTCGCAGCACCGGCCGACGATGCGAGACGACGAGGCACGTTTGATCTGCTCCGGCGAATACCCGCTCCCACAGAAGTTTTTCTGTCTCCACATCCAATGCGCTCGAAAGGTCATCGAACACCAGCAGTTCAGGCTCGCGCACGAACATACGCGCCGCGGCTGCCCGCTGCCGTTGGCCTCCGGACAGCTTGACGCCCTTGGCTCCAAGTGGCGTCTCCAACCCCTGCGGCAGATGCAATAGGTCCTCTTCGAACACCGCTTTCCGGATCGCGCCGTCGAGATTCCCGTCGTGTTCGGCAACTCCCATCAGAATGTTGTCGCGCAACGATTCGCTGAACAAGTACGGGACCTGAGATGTGTAAGCGCATCGAGGCGGTACGAAGAAGTTCGCCGCATCAGCGACCGGCTTATCGTTCCAGAGAACTTCACCCGACGACGGCAGCAACCCGAGCAGCGCGCGCAGAAGAGTCGTCTTGCCGGATCCGATCCGTCCGGTGATGACGACGAACTCACCCCGCTCCAACCGAAACGAAACATCCCTCAGGGCGAATCGGCGCCGATCATCACCTTGGGCATTGCCGCCCGGGGAGCAGCAGAGATTCCGCGCTTCGAGTGTTCTCAGTCGCCTTGCTTGTCGCAGTGAGGACGTCGTTGGCCTAGCCGACATCGAGATCGAGTCGCTTCGCGGGGAGGGAATCTCACTGCCGGTGAACGCGAGCGGAACGTGCCTCGAAAGCGGATCTCCTTCCAGCCCCTGAAGCAACCGGTCCATCCGATCGATGGATACGCCGGCTTGCTTGAACTGAATCATGAAATCGCCGGTCACCGCGACAAACTCGCTGAGAACGCCGACATACGTAACGAACAAGGCAAAATCGCCGACGCTGAATGTACCGGTCCGCAAACTGCCGGCCGCCGCAAGGAGAATCAATCCGGTGCAAAGGGTCGCGGCGTTCCAGAAGAACGAATCGAACGATTGCGTCAGCAATCGATCCCGCACAGTGGCGTGCAACCGCTCCCGGTTCAGTTCGCTGATATGACCAACCACGTGATTCTCGGCACCCGCGAGCTGCACCGTCTGGACCCCTTCCATCACCTCGCCGATGGCTCCGGTGACCCGCTCCGTGGCCCGTCGGCTCGCTTCACGGAACCGCCGGATGTGTTTTCCCACCGTGCGGGCGGCCACAATCACAACAAGCAAAGGAAGCACGGTCAGAAGCGTAATCCTCGAATCGATTCGCAGCATGATGAAGAGCGCAACCAGTGCGTAGGAAAAGAACGCAGCCTGGTCGACCATCCAGCTCAGCAGACTCTCGACCACATTGACGTCGTCGCGGAACGTGTTCAGCGCTTCCCCCGCAGCGCCGGGCAGCGCAGCGCATCCCGGTTTCTTGAGAATGCCGGCAAGCAAATTGGAGCGGAGGAGCGAGCTCATCGTGAATCGGTGCCGGATGTCGAGCCACGCGCCCAGCGCGATGGACAGGATTCTCACCAAACCCAGCACAAGTGCGAGGGCGATCACGGTCCACACCGTCCATCCGGCCGCCGCCGACTCGCCGGCAAGCAGGTCGAAGAACAGCTTCGCCACGTACCCGATCCCCAGTTCGAGGAGCAGGATGGCAACCCATGCGGCTATATCCAGGAAGTACAGTCTTGGGCGATAACGAATCAGCCGGACAAGAACCCGTAGCGTTCTCATGCCATCACCTCCTGCAGACCTGTTCGCTTCAGATGAGACAGGTGAGAATGCGAGTCGTCCTCCAGAAGGCGCCGTTCTCCGTATTCAAGGACCTCTCCGCCTTCGAGGATCAAGATGTCATCAGCGCGCTCGATCGTCGCCAACCGGTGGGCGATGATGATTCCAGTGCGCCCTTGCAGAAGGCGACTTACAGCACGTTCGAGCAGCTTCTCGGTGATGGGGTCGAGCCTGGAGGATGCCTCGTCCAAGATCACGACACCAGGATCGGCAAGAAACGCTCGAGCAAGAGCGATCAGCTGCGCTTGTCCTGCCGAGAACCCTTCTCCACCAGCCCCCAGCTCGGTATCCAGGCCGTGCGGAAGACCATTCACCCAATCCTCCAGATCCAGCTGCCGCAAGGCATCACGCACTTGCTGATCGCCAATGCTCGGATCGAACAGGCGAACGTTATCCCGAATGGTGGCACGGAACAGCTGAACTTCCTGGGGAACAAGCCGCACTCTTCGCCGCAGTTCGGACAGCCTGACGTGCTCCAAGGGAGTCCCGTTCAACCGGATGGATCCCCCCCCGGCGTCGTACAGTCGAACCAGCAGTCGCGCGAATGTGCTCTTCCCGCTCCCGGTACGCCCCAACAGCCCGAGAACCCGTCCTTCGCCGACACAGATAGAGATATCCTTCAGCGCATGAGACGGCGACCGACTCGCCGAGGAGGTTGCTTCCATCGTTTCCGCGTTGCCGGAATCGGCCTGATGGTCTTTCTCATCCGTCTTGTACGAGAATGACACCCGGTCAAACGCTAGGGCAAGCGCGCCGGGGGGAAGTCCCTCCATTCCGCAATCGCGAATCACCGTCTCGGTCCGCAGAAGCTCGCGAATCCGTCGCATCCCCGCTTCGGCACGCTGCAAATCCGTGATCTGATTGCGGATTTCGTTGATCGGCGAGAACAGCTGCTGTGTGTAGTAGAACACCAGGTACGCCGTTCCAATCGAGATCTCGCCCCGCTGCCACAGCAGAAAAATCATCAGAAACGCAACCGCCGTCCCCAAAGCAAATGCCGCCACATTGGCCATCCACATCCCGTAGCCGCGCATTCCTGCTTGTCGGCGGACCGTGAACATCTTTCGCAGGAACCCGTCGAATCTTCTCATCACGAATGACTCGGCCCCGTTGGCACGGATATCCTCCGTGCCGGTGATCTGCTCCCCGATGAAACCGAAGAACTGCGCCGTCAGCCGTCGATACTTTGTCCAGTAGGGGATCGCCAGCTTGCGGATCTCGACAAGCGCGAAGATCGTCAGCACGGTGAACAGCCCCATCGGCAGTCCGAGCCGCCAGTCCTCGCGAAACAGCATCGAGACGATGCCGAAAATCAGCAGGATGTTCCCGACAACGCTGATCAGAAACTTGGAGAAGAAGTTCGAAAGCGTCTCGACATCTCCGTCGATTCGTTCGATCAGCCGTCCCGGTGAATGGTCCTTGTGAAACGTTGCGTCCAATCTAAGACAGTGACGCAGAAGGTCGAGACGCAATGCGTTGGTCGCCGTCCATGCCACCGTTTCGCCGACATACGTCGACGCAACGACAAGCCCTTGCGTGAGCACGGCAAATCCGAAGAACAGCAGAGCAAGTCGAACGAGCGGTGCTCCGTTGTTCGTCGTGCCTGTCGCTGCATCGATAAACGCCCGCAGGATCTGAGGATTGGCCAATCGAAGCCCAATCGTCGCCAGGATGAGCGTCCCGAGCAGCACGGCCCACTTCCTCTGCGGGCGCAGATAAGTCGACAGCAGATGGAGATACTGCCGGATCGGAACTCGAATCATGATCTGCTCCCTCCTTGCCGGCGCATCGATCCAGAAGCGACATCGGCAGCTTCAGTGTTCGTGGCAGCTTGTCGGTCCGTCTGCGGAGAGCCAACGCCGCCACTCGCCATCACGAATCATCAAGCTCGCGTCGGGCCAGTTCCTTGCCTGAACGAAGCACTTTTTCGTAGCTGAACGTTCTGCGAACAGGCTTCATTCCTGCCCGCTCGTACAGGCGCGTTGCCCCGGTGAGACTTGCCGCATCCACACCAAGACCGACCTTACGGTTGCCGCGGCGGAAGAACTCGCCGAATGCGTGTTGGAGAAGCGCCCGAGCAAGGCCACGCCTGCGCCATCTGCGGACAACCCCCAACACGTCGATCCATCCTATCTCGGGGTCCTCCGTGTCCTTCGGCCAGCCTAACGCAGCGCCGACGATCTCGCCGCTCAGCTCGTCGATCGCCACGAACCAAAGATCAGGATCAAAGTCCCTGTAGGCCGTCGTCCAGTGCTCCCACTGCTTCAGCTCTTCCTCAAACGGACCATCCACATGCCCCCAGTGATCGCGGAACGCATCCCGCACCATCCGGACCGTCGGCTCCAGATCGGTGCCCCGAGCGTACGGACGGACGCAGATTCCCTCCGGCCATTGCGGCGCAGGCGGAAGCGAATCCATCGCGATCACCATGCGGGAGAATACTCGGCTGAACTCGAATCCCGCTCCAGCAAGCAGCTGCTGCGCATCGACATCCTGTTCCGGGGCGGATTGGCAAAGGCAAACCCGCGCACCCGCCGGCGCCAAGGCGATCGACTCTCCGGCACGCAGCTCAATCCACTGCAAGAGAGCGTCTCCGATCCCCTGTCCCCGGTGATCGGGGTGAACGCGGCCCAAGGAATGAATCCGAACGTGCGGTTCATCCACATCCCAGACGTCGGCATAGCCGACGATCACCCCATCTGGAGCAAGCACGACGCGCGCGTCCCGCGCCGGATCAAACGCCGGAGCTTGCCAGTCGGCCCGCTGATCATCGGCGTCCCGTGTGCGGACTCCGAGCAAATCCAGAGAGCAGGCATTCAGGAGCTCGACCACTGCGTCAACATCGTCCAACCTCGGCTCACGAACGGCGTAGCCATCCGGAATCGTCCAAGCCATTCTCTTCCTCCTTACCGTCACCCTGTTGTTCTCCAAGTCGCAACTATGCCGATCGAGTTGTTGGGCGCGTGGTCTTCGACCGTCGTATGAGGGGAATGGGTCTACACTCGAATGAACGGCGAAACGCCCGAAGCTCGACGAGGCGCATAGTGTTGCGGTTGTTCTTCCGTGTGTTAGAAAGATGCGGACGGCACGCTATCGAAAAGGTGCTGTTCGATATTCAGTGTTCGAGGCTGCCGCAAGAAAAACGGTCAGAGACGGATCCGAATCAGGTTACTCACCGAACGGAAGTCGTTTCTGCTAAAGCGTGTTAGGCACAAGCGGAAGGGCCACAACACAGTCTCGTTGATTGATCCAGGTCATTGTCGTGCCTCCTTCTCGCTTTGCTGCCGGGGGTTTCCACACAACCGGATGCAACCCTCGCTGCACCCCCATCATGTGGCTTGTCGAACAGTATACGGACCACGTCCGACTCGTCAACCCCCCTTGATAGAGACAGCTCCACAATCGATGCTGAACTCCATGACTTCTTCCTCCAACCCTGAAGCGATGCCCGGCTTCAATTGCGCCAATCGTCGAGGTTGCGCACAGGACAGGATGATCTGTGTCCATCCGCATCGCGTCGGGGCGCATGTCCGCCCCGAGGACGCAGCGACAACAGCCTTGTCGTCGTTTGTCTCGAACCGGGCTGCGGAGAACGGTCTCTTGCTCGCTGATCGGGACGTGGTCGTGGTGACATCCAAGCTGGCATCCCTGTTCGAGCGTGGACGGCGCCGCCATCCACGTCCGTCCCAGGCGCAAGGCGCGCCGGTTCCTAGCCGCCATACGGCGGCGCGAAGACATCGTCATACGTTCCGGGCCGCCGCCACACTTCGATCGCCCCGTCGGATCCGACAGCAAGCTTCGCCGGCAGAGGAAACCCGCAACTGTGCGATCCAAAGTGATCTGCGCCGTACGCCCCCGTCAAGAAAATGACCACCGGTTCCCCCCTGTTCGGAACGCGGTTCAGGGGAATTCTCACCTTGCTGATCATGTCCCCGCTGAAACAGAGGCGTCCAGCAAGAAACACTTCCTCCGGCCGGTCATCGTCCGCGGGCGGCCAAGTGGACACAGGGAAGATGTCCGGCGTGATCAGGTTTGTCCCGTGGTTGTTGATCCCCATGTCCAGCGAGACGACAAGATGCCCGGCAACACGCTTTACGGTCATTGCTCGAGCCACGGTGATCCCCGCCGGCGCCATCAACGAACGACCCGGTTCAACGATCAGCAGCGGCTCCCCAAGAGAGCGGAGAACCTCCTTCCATGGCCTTCCTGTCTCCTTATCGACTCTTTGCAGGGCAGACCGAAGCATCTCGGCGCCAGGGTGCGCCGACCAGTATCGCTTGCCGACCCAATGTTCGTCGCCGGGTGCTCCGCTTCGAAGCTGTTCGGGCGAGAGCTGCGCGTACCCCATCGGTAGGTTGTCCCACGTGATCGCATCAGCGTCGCTTGCCCCGGAAAGTTTCTGCCAGAGACGGTTCTGGAATGCATGCCACCATGCTCTGGACACAAATGACACCGGGAACCCGCCTCCCAGATCCAGAATCCGTGCCTTCAGCCCATGTTCTTGAGCCTCCAGCATCAGCTCCCGATAGCGATGAAGCAGTAGGTCGTATGGATCGGCAACGGCAAGCTGCGTCCCGATATGCGCAGAGAACCCAGCGAAGGCAAGGTGCTTCGAGAAATGAACCTGCTCAAGCGCCGCCGAGATGTCGGGCGGCGAAAAACCGAACTTGGTCCACACCGAGGCGGTGGTTTGGTCAGCGGATGTGTAACCGGCGACCGGCAGCCCGCTGACGCGCAAGAGAACCTGTGCTTCCAAGCCGGTCCGTTCGGCGATCGCTTCGACGACACCCAATTCATCTGTCCCATCGACCGCGATCAGGAGTTGTCCCTCGACCGCCATGCGAAGGTAGTCATCGGACTTCGCATTGCCGTTGCAGATGATTCGCGCCGTGTCGACACCGGCGTCCAATGCCGCCTGCAGTTCGAATTCGGACACTGCATCCACGCCCAATCCAAGCGCGGCGGCGGTTCGCATCGCTCCGGCACACGGATTGGACTTCGCGGCAAACGCAACCCATCCATTGCCATACTCCGACTCGAGAACGCGCTTGTACATCGTGGCGCTCCGGTCAATCTCTTCCGTAAACAACACGTGAACCGGAGACCCCCACGCTTCGAGAAGGTCCGCTAACGGAGGCAGATTCCCACGTATCGCTCGGACAAGACGTTCTTCGGGTGTGAATCGACAAGGTTGCTGATGGCTCGGCGTATCTCCGTGGCGGTTCATGGCGGGTCGAATCGTACAGAATCCGGCACAAGAACGCACCGCTTCCTCCGCCGCATGCCACGGAGGAGGCGGTTCTTCCTTCCTGTCTCCAGGTTGCGCGGATCGCCCTTCCCTCTTATCCTTTCGCCACATCGGGACGATGTCAGAAGCGGAAACGCAAACCAACTCTGCAAGGCGGGTTCACAACACTCATGACGCTAAAAGAAGATCGCAACAATCGCCGCTCGGCCACGCATGACGTCGTCGGCTACGTCAACCGAAGCGAGGCAACCCGGCAGACCTACGTAGATCTCGGTTTCCGGTGCGGCCTCGAAACGCATCAACAACTCAAGACCGAGAAGAAGCTGTTCTGCCGCTGCCCCGCCGGCCAATACCAGGCGGGAGAAAGCTATGATGCGCAACTGGTGCGTCACATGCGTCCCACTCTGTCCGAACTCGGCGAATACGACGGCACGGCTCTGATGGAGTTCAAGACGCGCAAGAACATCCTCTACAGGATCAAAGGCGAGACGGCCTGCACCTACGACATCGACGACACGCCGCCGTTTCCGATGAACCGGGACGCACTAGAAATCGCGATGGAAGTGGCCCTCCTGTTGGGAACGAACCTTGTCGGCGAGATCCACATCACCCGCAAGCAGTACCTGGATGGGAGCATCCCTACGGGGTTCCAGCGAACGGCGATCATCGGCATCGAGGGCGAGATCCAGTTGGCCGCGAAGCGCGTCGGCGTCATCCAGCTGTCGATCGAAGAGGATTCGTGCCGTGAGGTCTCGGATATCGGACATGAACGCATCTATTCAACCGACCGGCTCGGCACGCCGCTGATCGAGACTGTCACCTACCCGGATCTTCTCACGCCGGATGAAGCGCAGGAAGCGGCCGATGTCATCCGCTTCATCGGGCGAAGCACGGGCAAGGTCAATACGGGAATCGGCGCCGCGCGGCAGGACGTCAATGTCAGCATCGGCGGCGGTACGCGGATTGAAATCAAAGGTGTGCAGCATATCCGCTGGATTCCGGAACTCACCCACAACGAAGCGTTCCGGCAGAAGTCGCTGTTGCACATCCGTGATGACCTCAAGCAGCGGATCGGATCCGGTGACAACTGGAATCTCGACTGGAGCGAACTCGAGCCGGGCACGATCCAGATCAGGATCCCACAGAGCGGAGATTCGTCAACCAGCGCCAGCGCCGACACCCCCTTCTCCGCGCAACGGCTGATCGCCGTCAACCTCCCCGGCTTCGCAAGTATCCTCAGCCACTTCACCCAGCCCGGGCATGACTTCGCCAGCGAAATCTCCGATCGGCTCAAAGTAATTGCCTGCTTGGAGAGACCGAATATGACCCACTCCGAATCGCCGTCCGGTTGGGTCGATGACCACGGCTGGGCAAAGCTTGCCAGCCTTCTCAACGCTGACGAAGAGGATGCGCAGCTCCTGATCTGGGGTCCGGCGGAGGACTTCCCGACCGCGGTGGAAACGATCGAGGAGAGGTGCCGGCTGGCGTTCTCCGGCGTCCCCAACGAGACACGGAAAGCTCTTCCCGATGGCACGACCATCTTCGAACGCGTTCTTCCCGGGCCCGACCGCATGTATCCCGATACCGATTCTGCGCCGATCCCGATTCCGGAACAGCTGATCCGAGATGTGGAGGACGCTCTTCCGACATCGCTTCCCGAGCAGATCGCTCGAATGGATGCCTGGGATATCCCGATGGATGCTCGCCGTTATATTCTCCGGCGAGGTTTGTTCGAGACGCTTGCCGAATTGATCGACAATCTTGGCATTCGCCCAAGCCAAGCGGGAGCACTTCTCGGCCACGCCGTACGGCACATTTCTGGAGCTCGCAGCGTCGATGGAAACGTTCTTGTCGAAGCGCTGCAGCAAGCGCTCGCCCAGGGAATGAATGCGGATCTCTTCCCTCAGATCGCGCGCAAGGTCCTGGCCGAAGGGGCATCTTCCGTGCCGGTGGGAGAGCTTCTCGGCGAACTCCGTGTCGGCACCGAATCGATGCCCGGGCTGCTCGCGAGATTGCCCGAACTCATGCCACGCTTTGCCCCCACCAAGCGACTGAAAAGGCGTCAACAGTCGGTGACCGCTGCCAAGGAGCGGTGGTTGATGGGGCAGCTTCGCCCCGATGCCATCGGGAATGTGCCGCTCGCCAAACTGGCGATGGCCGTACAGGAGGCGGTTCGATGAGCGATGCCACCAGCAGCAACCACAGCAGTGACGCCCACAAAGGCTATCGTGGCGAAGCCCTTGGGGTTCTGGAGCGTTACGGCGTGCAGGTGTGGAGCGATGTGGTGGTCGCTTCCACTCGGGGAGAATTCCGCGGCATCATCCTTCCCCGCTCCGAATTCGACGATTCGCTTCACCTTGTGTTGAAGATCCCCAGTGGCTACAACGTCGGAATCGACGTCCGCACGATCACGGGAATCGATGTGCTCGGCATCAAGGAAGCCCATTACAAGATCCCCGAGAAGGCCTTCCCCGTCTCCCCCAACAAGCCGAACGTGAAGCTTCTCGGCACCGGCGGCACGATCGCTTCACGGCTTGACTACCGCACCGGAGCCGTGATCCCCGCATTCTCTCCGGGGGAGCTCTACGGAGCGGTGCCCGAACTGGCCGACATCTGCAACCTGGAGACCGAGAAACTGTTCGGCGTGTTCTCCGAGAACATGGGGCCGGAGCAGTACATGGCTCTCGCCAAGGCGATCGGAGAAGCAATCAGAGCCGGGATCGACGGAATTGTCGTCGGCCACGGCACGGACACGATGCACCATACCGCCAGCGTGCTTGCGTTCATGGTGCAACACTCGCCCGTCCCGATCGTTCTTGTCGGTTCGCAACGTTCTTCCGACCGGCCATCCTCCGACGCGGCACTGAACCTGATTCACGCCACCACTGCGGCAGCCACATCGGACATTGCCGAGGTGATGGTCTGTATGTTCGGCCCCACGTCCGACGAGTATGGTTTGCTCCACCGCGGGACAAGGGTTCGCAAGATGCACTCCTCATACCGATCCACGTTCAGAACCATCGGTGATATCCCTCTGGCCACCGTCACTCGGGCCGGCGTTCGGCCCCTTCGACAAGACTACAACCCGCGCCGGAGCGATCGGCAAGTCAACATCTTTCCGCATTTCGAGGATCGGGTGTCGCTTCTGTACTACTACCCCAACATGCACCCCGACATCATCGATGGGCTCGTGGACAAGGGTTACCGTGGGATCGTCATCGCAGGAACCGGCCTCGGCCACGTCAACAAGCCCGTCTATCCGGCGCTGGAACGGGCGGCCAAGGCAGGCGTGCACGTCTACATGACCGTGCAGACGCTGTGGGGGTACGTGCATATGTTCGTGTATGACACCGGACGTGACTTGATGGCCAAGGGCGTCGTCCCGGCCGAGAACATGCTGCCCGAAGTCGCCTACGTCAAGCTTGCCTGGGTGCTGGGACAGACCGATGATCCCGAAGAAGTCCGCGCGAAGATGCTGACGCCGATTTGCGG
>CAZJLO010000057.1:0-11262 GCA_964547105.1 uncultured Thermotogae bacterium | reverse complement strand
ACCCGATTCTTTCGGCGGCGATGCGGCGCAGGACGTCCGTGAGGGGGAGCCTATCGTTCTCCCATGCGATCCGCAACCCATTCGATCGGAGACAAAAAGAAAGGGGTAGCTCGGATGAGCTACCCCAATCTCTTCGGGAGTGCGGTCAAATCAGGTCCTCGATCTCCCTCAACCGTATCGCTAGTCTGTCGTTGCGGTGTACTCGATCACGATCACGTAATCGCCGGCTGGCAAGTCGGCGAAATTTTCATCCTGCAGAGAAAAAGAGTAGTCCACACCAAGGGTATAGACGCCCCAACTGCCGGAGTCATCGTACGTGCGTGTGAGATTCGATTCGATGAGGTCTTCCGTTGCCAAATCGGCGTCGCCCGGGAGAACTGAGCTGGACCAAATGATCTGATCCGAGATGACCCAAGGGGAGGTGCTCATCACGCGAAGGGTGCTTTCACCTGTATACACACCCGGGCCCGCGATCAATCCGAGATCGACGTTGTCCCCATCGATCACGGAAAGCGAAATCCAGGATGCAACGGTAAACATCGCATTCACCGACGCATTGTCTGAGACACTCGCCTTGGCGACTGCCGTGGTTCCAAGAAGTCCCATGCAACCGACCACCAGCATACCGACGACCAACACGTTTCGCATCCTCATGCAAAGCACCTCCACATGGTTTACTGAGCGCATCTAGCGGCTCGGCCACCATTAAGCGTTGCGGCAGCTCGGCTGTCTCCCGGGGGAGACCCGTGGCTTTGCGTCCCGGGATCGCTCCCGGTTTGCCCTTTTCGCAGGCCTGCAATGAGCAGGCACTGCTTAGTAAGGTCCGTAGCTTTGCGTCCCGCCCTTTCAGGCGGTTTGCCTTTGGTAGATACTTCGTTGAGGATAAAACTGCGATCACGACGGACCACCCGTCGCAATCCTTGAAACAACTTCCAGCCTGGCATCCCACCTCTTGGGAGTCCCCGCGAAAATGGAATCCGGGCCTTTCTAGCTTCTCCTTCACCTGTCAAAGACCAACATCATCATCGTACCTACTTAAAACCCTCCGCAGACATCGCTTTCACGCTTATTCTGGTTGGAAGTGTTGGTGAGAGTTATTTCGGCCCGAATAGGCACGACTCTACGGCAGCCCAAGCCATTCAACCAGGACACAAGCGTCGTCCATCCATGGACAACGGGGCTGGACAGCTGCTCTCCGTGTCAGCGCCGAAGACCTTCTTCCGATCCCCCGGGTTCGCCACGGGGCCGTGGCATTGCGGCCACCGCGCCGTCCGTGCCATAGAGGACATCAAACGGGACTCCGTAGGTCGCCTCAAGGCTTTCGGGCGTTACAGCAAGCTCGGGCGGCATTTGCTTGGAGCACGTCCCGCCCCCGAGGAAGGCAATCCGCGTTGCGTGGAGAAGGGCATTGTTCGGATGGTGAGATGTCACAACAAAAGAAAGACCCGTTCCCGAAAGCCGTGCTGCGGTTCCAAGGACCTCCTGCTGATATCGCGGATCAAGATGGGCGTCCGGTTCATCCATCAACAGGACGCGCGCCTGCTGCGCCAATCCTCGGGCGACAAGAACCATCTGGCGCTCGCCCCCGCTGATTTCGTCAAGGCGTTTCTTGGCAAGATGCTTCAAGCCGACCGCCTCCAACGCCCGCTGTGCTTCCACGCGATCCTGGCGCCCCGGAGATTCGAGAACCCCAAGATGAGGTGTTCTTCCTATCAGAACGGTATCCCGTACTGTCACACCGAAGAGCGCTTCACTGCGCTGCGGAACCAAGCCGACTGTACGGGCTCTCATCCGGCGACGAACATCGCGTAGCGGCGCTCCCTGCAACCGGATCAGCCCGGTCTGGGGGATAAGCAGGCCGCACAAGCAGTGCAGCAGCGTCGATTTGCCGCTTCCGTTCGCCCCGAGAACGAATTCGACCGAGCCTGACGATGCGTCGATCGAAACGCCGTTCAGGACATCATCCCCTTGAGGATACCGGAAGGAAATCTGCTCGGCCGACAAGAGCATCATACGGTTCCCCTTCTGCGAACCACCGTCCAGAAGAGAACAAGGAATGCCGGAACACCGAGAACGCCGGTCAGAACACCCAGCGGGATCTCGGCAACCGTCGCGGTTCGCGCTACGGTATCGAGGCAGAGCATGAGCCCGGCTCCGATCAGAAGAGACACCGGCAGCATTCGCCGGTGATCCGCACCGACGAGCAGCCGGGCGATGTGGGGGACGATGAGGCCGATCCACCCAATCATCCCGGCGGTGGCCACCGATGCAGCGACGATCGCCGTGCCAATCAACAGGAGCACGATTCGCTCACCACGGACGTGAATTCCAAGCGATTCCGCCTCAATGTCGGAGAGCGCAAGCAGGTTCAGCCGCCAGCGCAAGACAAAGAACGCCCCCAACCCGGCCACACTCACCCCAGCAAGCGCTGGGATCTCCGACCAGTCAACTCGACTGAGACTCCCCAATTGCCAGTAGGTGATCGCCGGCAGAGTACTCAACGGATCGGCGGCATACTTCACCAAGCCAAGCAATGACGTGAACAGCGCGCTGATCAAGACACCGACGATCACGAGGACCAATTTGCTCGCCCCGAGGCGCCAGCCGATGAGTGCCACGAGAACGACCGCCATCACCCCGAACACAAACGCCATGACATGGATGACCGCCGGGGATGCCGACAACAGCATCCCAAGCGCCGCGCCGAACGCAGCCGCCGATCCGATGCCCAGGATTCTCGAGTCAACGAGCGGGTTCTGGAATGCCGACTGAAAGACGGCGCCGGCGCCGGCCAAATTGGCGCCGATCATCACTGCGGCAAGCGCCCGAGGTAGACGGATGCGCAGGAGAACCGCAGCTTCGAGGCCCTCGCGATCGCCGAACCCCAACAGCAGCCGAATCGCCTCTCCAAGCCGAAGCGGGTACCGCCCAACGACAAGAGCAACGGCAAACAGCAAAACGACGGCGCCAAGCAGAGCAATCCATGTCGACCGCCATGTGTTCGTGCTCATCGGGGCATCCGCATCATTCCGCTGTGCAAGCCAGCTGATCGAGCTGCTCGGAAGAGAGTGTGAGTCCGTAGAATCTCTCGTAGAACACTTGCGCTTCGGCGGCAAGATCCGTCGTCGTACCCGGATAGAAACACTCGCTCAACCAAAGAACGCCAAGGATGAAATCCGGTACGGCCGTATCCCACGGCCCCATCACACGAGGCATCGTGTGAACGCGCTTGGATCTCACCGCCTGCAACGCCCCCCAATCGGGATCTTCAAGCAGATCAACGCCACTGAACGAAGCATACGACGGAATGATGATGACATCGGGATCCCAGACAAGGATCTGCTCCAAATCCACGTCGCTCCAGCCGCCTCGAAGAGCTGCACTCACGGAGGCTCCACCCGAGAGTGCGATCATCTCCGTTTGCAGCATGTCACCACTCGCCACCCGCTGCGGCTCGCTGCCCAGGAACAACACTCGGGCTCGATCGCCTTCGTCCATCGAGTCGATCGCGCTGCTTGCACGGAGCAAGATTCGGTCGTAGGCATCCCGGTACTCAGAGGCTCTCGCCAATGCCTCTTCATCGAACAGCTCGGCAAGCATGGCAAGCGTTTCGGGAACCGCTGAAGGCGTCTCCAATTGCTGCCGAAGGATCGGAAGTCCGACTTGCTCTCCAAGTTCCGCAAACTCGGCATGCTTGGTCGCGTCGACCATCACAATCCCCGGCCGCAGCGACGCGATTTGCTCCAGATTGGGCGTCCCGAACGTCATTTTGCCACCAAGCTGCGGTTCGATCAGCAGCAGCGTCGGCGGAGCCTGTGACAGCGCCTTGACGCCGACATACCCGCCGAGGACAACATGCTCTCCAGCCCCCAAGGCATAGAAGTAGTAGGTGCCGAGCCCGTACGTACTGACCACCCGATCCACGGGCGCCTCGACCGGAATCCGCGTCCCGAAACAATCCTCGACCCAGATGGTCTCGGCGCTCGCAATCATCGCCCCGCAGACGATGATCGAACCCACCAACAATGCTTGCAGCACCTTCTTCAATCGAACCTCCCTCCGTTTGCCTGCTCCTCCAGCCAGCCGATTGCCGCTTCCAGTTGGGAATTGCGATACGCCTGCACCAGAGAAGCAAACGCTTGGTCATCGGACGCTGTGTCGATCTCCCCACGGGCGACAAGGCGGTGGCGTAGGGTTTCGACCTGCCTTTCCACCCACGCGTCAACCCCACTCGGCGCAATGCGGCGGAGGAAGTAGAGCTTCGTCCAGAACTCCGCGACCAGCTCCAATTGCCTTGTGATCGGCCTGTCCGTCCATTCCCAGAATTCCTGTTCTCCTTTCCGAGAAATCGCGTAGACAGCCCGCTCGGGGCGCTGCCCTTCGCGTTCCGCTTGGCTCACGGCCCATCCGCGCTTTTCCAGCCGTTCCAACACCCGATAGAGCTGGCTGGTGGGGATGTGCCACAGATCGCCAAAGGCGCTATCAAGCCGCTGGCGAATGCGGTATCCGTGGCTCGCTTCTTCCATGAGGCAGGCCAACACCGCATGCGCGACCGGGAATGGCTGTCGCAGGCTTCTCTTTTGCTCCATCATGAGCTATTCCATCGTAGAATACACGATATCATCAAGACGGTCACTCCCGCCCATTCGAGCCGCCCGCGGAGGTCGCCATCGCCGCCTTCATCTTGTGCGATCGGTTGATTGGTGGACGAAAGAGAGTATCTTTGCATGCGTCAGGGAGGAAAGCACCGCATCATGACCCGTTCAGCTACCGATCCCGCTGGAGCCGCCTTGCCGGCGAATTCTTTGCAGGGATTGGTGTTCGATATCAAGCGGTTCGCTGTTCACGATGGCCCGGGAATTCGGACCACGATCTTCCTCAAGGGTTGCCCTCTTGATTGTCTGTGGTGCCACAACCCCGAGAGTCAACATCCTGAACCTGATCTGCTGTTCTGGCAGGAACGTTGCGACGGTTGCGGCGCGTGTGTCATCGCGTGTCCCGAGAAGGCAATCACGATGGTCGACGGGCGTGCGCGGACAGACCGAGAGCGGTGCACCGGATGTGGCAGGTGCGTCGCAACATGCCCGGCTGACGCACGAAGGATCGCTGGCAGGAGGCACTCTGTCGAAGGCCTCCTCCGCGAAATCGAGCGCGACGTTCTGTTCTATGACGAATCAGGTGGCGGGATCACGCTCTCCGGTGGCGAGCCGCTGGCTCAGCTTTCCTTTGCGAGAGCCGTGCTCGGCGAATGCCGCAAGCGCCGAATTCATACAGCGATCGACACATGCGGCCATGCGCCGTGGACGGAGATCGAGGCGCTCGCCGCGATGACCGACCTCTTCCTCTACGACATCAAGCTCATCGACGATATTCGGCATCGGGAGATGACCGGCGTCTCCAACAGGCGGATTCTCGAGAACCTTCGGCGATTGGACGACGCTGGATGCGGAATCTGGATCCGCTACCCGATCATTTCCGGCCTGAATGATCGATCCGACGATCTCGTCGCACTCGGCAAATTTGTCGCTGAACTCCGATGTGTTGAGGCCGTTCACATCCTTCCGCATCATCCGGGAGGGCAACGAAAGCGCGAGCGCCTCGGGCGTCCATCGAAACCTGATTACGAACTGAAGATCGATTCGGCCACAGCTGCGGCCGGCGCCTGTGAGATTCTGCGTGGTATCGTAAAGGTTCCTGTACGGATAGGAGGATGAATCGATGAATGCGAGAGTCGGGCAACTTCGCGACGAGTGTCTCAATGCCCCTGCTTCGGTCAGTGGGGAGCGAGCTCGGCTTCTTACAGCGTTCTACACGCATCTCGATCCTGAAGCACACCCGATTCCGATTCAGCGTGCCCTTGCATTTCGGTACCTTGTCGAGCACCAGTCGATTCACATCGGCGACGGGGAGCTGATCGTCGGCGAGCGGGGACCTCGCCCCAAAGCGACCCCAACGTACCCCGAGCTTTGCTGTCACACACTGGACGATCTCAATGTCCTTCCCGCGCGGGGGAAGACGCCGTTCCTTGTCGATGAGGCGACCCACAAGCTGTACGCTGATGAGGTCATTCCGTACTGGAAAGATCGAAGCATGCGCACGCAGGTCTTCGCGGCAATGACCTCTCAATGGCAGGCAGCTTTCGAATCGGGAGTATTCACCGAGTTCATGGAGCAACGGTCGCCAGGCCACGCTGTCCTTGATGACAAGATCTATCACCTGGGATTTGATGACTTCAAGGCGTGGATCGCACGGTCCGCGGACGGGATTGCGGCTTCTGCGGATCCACGGAAGCAATCCAAGCTGGATCAGCTCAAGGCGATGTCCATCTGCTGCGATGCGATCATTTGCTTTGCCGAGCGGCATGCAAGGCAAGCCCGGAAGCTGTCTGAGGATACCGAAGACCCGACCCGGCGAGCCGAGTTGATGCAGATCGCCGACATCTGCGAGTGGGTCCCCCGCCGCGCACCACGGACCTTCCACGAAGCGCTGCAGATGTACTGGTTCGTCCATCTTGGCGTGGTCATCGAACTGAATGAGTGGGACTCGCTCAATCCCGGAAGAATCGATCAGCATCTCTATCCGTTCTACCGCCGAGACATCGAACAAGGCCGCCTCTCTCCAGAACAGGCAAAAGAACTGCTCGAGTGCTTCTGGATCAAGTTCTCCAACCAGCCAGCCCCTCCGAAGGTCGGCGTTACCGAAGAACAGAGCGCAACCTACAACGACTTCACTCTGATCAACACAGGCGGCGTCGACCGCAACGGAGGCGACGCCGTCAACGACCTATCGTACCTGATCCTCGACGTCATCGAGGAAATGCGTTTGCCGTACACCGGGTCGTGCATCCAGCTGTCCAAGGCAAATCCGGATCGGTTCCTGTTGCGCGCCCTCGAGGTGGTGCGACGCGGATTCGGCCAACCGTCCATCTTCAACACCGATGCCATCTGCCAAGAGTTCCTAAGGGCGGGCAAGTCGCTCGAAGATGCCCGCGCCGGCGGCCCAAGCGGCTGCGTCACGGTGAGTGCGTTCGGCAAAGAAAGCTGCGTCCTCACCGGGTACATCAACTGGCCGAAGATCCTTGAAATCGCATTACACGACGGCGTCGATCCTCGAACCGGTTGCCGCCTCGGTCCGGCCACGGGCGACCCTCACTCGTTTCATTCACTCGACCAGCTGTTCGACGCCTACGAAGCACAGCTCAAGCACTTCGTGGATCTGAAGATTGAGGGAAACCACCGAATCGAGCGGCTGTTCGCCGAAAACATGCCGGCGCCGTTTCTCTCCACCGTGGTCGAAGACTGCATTGATCGCGGCGAAGACTACAACGATGCGGGCCCCCGATACCCCACAACCTATATCCAGGGAGTCGGTTTGGGCACGGCAACGGATGCCTTTGCGGCCATCGGCGAGCACGTCTTCTCTCGCGGCGATCTCACGATGACCGAGCTTCTCGATGCTCTCGACGCCGATTTCGAGGGATTCAAACCACTCCAACGGAACCTACTCCGACACTCGCCGAAGTTCGGGAACGATGACGCGGCCGCGGATGCGATCGCGCAGCGGCTGTTCGACATCTACTTCTCCGCAATCGACGGCAGACCGAACACAAAGGGTGGCCGCTATCGCATCAACCTGCTGCCAACAACGGTCCACGTGTTCTTCGGTGAGATGGTTGGGGCGTCGGCAGACGGGCGGAGCGCGAGCCTCCCGCTTTCGGATGGGATCTCGCCGGTGCAAGGCGCAGACACGCGGGGACCGACGGCGGTTATCCGATCCGCTGGAAAGATCGACCATGTGCGAACCGGAGGGACGCTGCTGAACCAACGATTCCTGCCCGATGTTCTTCGCGATGAGAGCGGGCTGCGAAAACTTGGGAGTCTCGTCCGCACGTACTTTCGTTTAGACGGCCATCACATCCAATTCAATGTGGTCGATTCGGAGACCCTTCGTCGTGCGCAGGCGGCGCCGGATGAATACCGCGATCTGATCGTCCGCGTCGCAGGGTACAGCGACTACTTCGTGCACCTGGATCCCGTCCTCCAGGAGGAGATCATCGCCAGAACCGCCCACGAGTCGGCGTAACGTGCTGTGCGTGAGCCCTTGAGACCGGATGGGCAGGATGGAAGGTTGAGGTCACAAGTGAGCCACCTCCCCACGCCATCATCAGGACCCCTTCATCGCCTCAAGAGAGAGGACGGAACATCCGCTTCGGGATGCCCCGCCCAGATGACGCCGCCCCTCTCACTCGACCTACTTCTTGACGAGCACGTCCTTCTCTTCGAATGAGTTCTCGCCATCACTCACGTTGATCGCGTAAATGTAGGCGCCCTTCGCCACGTCTGCGCACGATCCGGACCACGTCACTTCGATGACGTTCTCTTCTTCGGCGGTCCAGATCAGGTCACCGGCCACGTTGTACACGGAGACGGCAAACATCTGCGCGACTCCGGTGCCCTCGTAGGCGAACGTCACTTCGTTGTCGAATGGATTCGGCGTCACGACAAAGCCCGTCACGTCCAGAACGGAAGCCACGATCTCGATCGTGTCGGAAGACTCGTCCAGCGGGTTCGTCGGGTCGGTGTAGGTCGCGGTAATCGGCTCGCCGGCCACCAGATCCACCGCCAGTCCTTCGGTGATGAACGTATCGCTCGCCGCGCCGGCAAGAGGCTCGACATCGTAGGTTTCCCCTAGGATCTCCACCGCATCCAACAGCACGGCAGCGCCACCGTGCGAAGGATCGATGACCTTCACATACACCGTGTCGGCGTCCGTGTAGCTCGCCACCTCAGCCCCCGTCTCGTCGACGAACGTCGTTGTCGAACTCAAGGACGGAGGCGTTCCGCCGCCGCCGATGCCGATCTTGATCGAAATCCAAGCCGAGTCGCTGTGGTTAGATGGATCCTGATACACCGCGATGATCGTGTCGCCCGGGAGGACTCCGAGAGTCGGCACGCATCCGTACACACCGACCAGATCCACACAGATCACGCTGCGGAACACGCCGCTCGCCACGCTCGTCTCCATCAGATCCACCGCCGCCCAGCGTCCGCTGCGCGGATTCAGCACGTAGATCTTCGGTTCACCGTCGCAGACGAAGGGATACGGGTTCGGCGAATCGTTGAAAATGTTGGTGTCGCCAAGCAAGCGGTTCACGGGATGGAGAACCTCCCGTTCCGTCGTGCAGCCAAACGGATTCAGCGGCTTCGGTCCGAACGGAATGCTCTGCCCGCCGTCCCAGTACGCCTCGATCCGCTCGCGACGCGCCTGATCCTCGTCCTGATCCGGATCGATCACCTCGACAAAGATGCAGTCGCTGTTGACATACCCGCTGACGCGGTTGCCTTGACGATCGAGGAAATACATGTTGACGATCTCACCGTCAACCACCTGCGTGTCGGCGATGGACATGATGTCGAAAGAGACATCGTTGGCCACGCGAGTCCATGCAATGTCCGGCGGGAAGCTCGTGAAGATGCTCAAGTCCCCGAGACCGGAGAGGCTCTGCCCATTCGCCGCATCGTCGATCGGCCGCATGAGAAGACTGTCGGTGTAGACGACATCGTTATAGCGCACGTAGATGTCATCTTCATTGAACGCCTCGACCCGCCAGTTGTCGAGTACGAGCTGGAACCCGCCGAGGGCGCCCCCAAAGCCGATCCCCAGCGCGTCCCACACCGGCCGGAGTTCCACACCGGCGAAGGTGATGAAGACCGGGCTGTTGGAGGACGTTTCATCGAGGACGAGCCACTCGGCATCGTCCTCTCCATGAGGATCACAGAGGTGGACGATAAGCTGCTCCGGGCAGCAGGGATCTACATTGGCGTTGGCGTCGATCACTTGAACGTAGATCGGGTCACGTCCAAGCCAGTACTCCTCCTGATCGTTGCGGGTGGCGTCGGTAAAGCTGGTGATCGAGTGGTTCCATTGCTCGATGTACGCCGTGGCCAACTTGAAGTCGTCGAAGTCATTGGGATCCAAGTAGTAGGCGACAAGCACATCGCGGACACGCAACGAGTCGAACCCGAGATCGCTGAGAATGGAGTTCAGGTTCAACTGGAACACGCCGGTGTTCGGCCCGGTCTCCTGGGCGTAGAACGACACGGCGGTGATCCCCGCAGGATCCACCGTGTCGAACAGGCTGATGTCGTATTGCGTGTAGTAGCGGGAATTCCCCATCGGATTCGACGCGTTGTAGATGTTGAACCAGAAAATCGGTGCCTGACGGACCTCGGCGATCTGGCCAGAAAGCAGATCATCCGGCCACACGCCGCCGGTGCGCTTGAGCGCACAGAACGATGATGGAACCACCTCGCTGCCGGTCTGAAGATACCACGAACCCGGGTTGACCAGAATGAACACAGGAACCCATTCCACGCGGCTGCAGTCGAGGTTCTCGTCGGAATCGACCACCGTGATGGTCGCCGATGTGTTGGCGTCCTTATAGATCTCCTGATCCCACGAGATCGTTGCTTCGATATCGATGATCTTCATCATCGCAATGGCGACGTCGCCCTCATCGTTCTGATCCTGGTACATCCCCACCAGCGTGTCCATGTTCTCGAACCGCCCGATGAGATAGAGATCGATTTCCGGCTCGGCGCTAACCCAATTCACCGCCCACTCGCTGGGCGGGAATGGGTATCCATTCGGATACAGGTGATCGAGCCCCATGAAGCCGACATTGAAGCCGGGCCAGGGGAAGATGCCGATGGGGAAGAACCAACCACGGTTGTCGCCAAACAGGTTGCCGAGCGGCTCGATCAGGTTCGCCATCCAATCCCAGTACATATAGTGTCCCCACTGGAATTCATCGACGACACCGTCGATCGTAGCCACATCAACGACATGCGTGTTGTACATGGGGTCGCCGTATGCCTCGCGTGTTCCGATTCGGAAGGACCTGGCGGATGTGAACAGGCCCGTGTCGGCGCCCGTTTCCTCCAGGTAGTCCCCGCCGAACCACCCGGCCGAATTTCCCGGCCAGTGCCCTTTGTAGGGAACATAGGCGGCGTTCTCGTACAAGCATGGGCACCCAAACTCATCCGGCGCGCCAAACTCGTTGAGGTAGCTCTTCCACACGATGTACGCGCCTGTCTTGGGATCCATGATCTTGATGTCGGTCCAGATCTTATCCCGCACGTCACAATCGATATTCTCATCGGGATCGTAAACGCAGATCCAGACTTCCTCACCTTCCTGGATGTCCATCACGCGGTTCTGGCCGTTCTTGTCCGAGGAGAAGTACATCTCAGCGTCTGTCGC
>CAZJLO010000056.1:0-11399 GCA_964547105.1 uncultured Thermotogae bacterium | reverse complement strand
AGGGACTACTGATGAAGCTCCATGAAGCACTATCGGGAACTCAGGAAGCCTTTTTTTACCGCAGCCAAACGCTGCAAATGTCCCATTCTCAATGCCCGTAGGTTGCGTGCCGGTGGAGGAATCTTGCGTAGAGTCAGATCGATTCAGGGGGGGGAATCACACGTCCACTGCTGGAACCCCGCGCCAACGGATCTCAGCAGATCTGGGTTGTGATCCCCTCCGGACTCCTAGCAGTGCCTTCTCCAGCCGAAACCACATCAGCTCCTTTCGTCCAGCTCAACTGCATGATCATATAGGGGGAAGTAGGATGGAAAGAAACTCCAGGTTGGAAAAAACGTCCAATGCACCGAGCCAGCCATGCGCGTCCTTCCAAAGGAAGAACTGCTTCTCCAGCCTGCCTCTCCCACACCTGCATCGGAAGCTCAGCCACCTGCGAGCAACAGGTCTGCCGCTTTGCGTGCCGGGATCACTCCCGGGTTGCCCTTTTCGACGCACGGTCAGTGTAACATGAATTACGGGCGCAAGTCTACAGGAAGGAACCAGGAGAACAGAGCAACAGCAGGTGTCAGGTGACAGGTTGTCGACGCCGGGAGCGGCTGGCTTTCATGGCGATATCTTGTGACTCTCTTCTCCGGAAGACGCCGCTTCGGCCCTGACGAGATCCGAGTACCTGGCCGGGGTATAGCGGAGAAGGGTCGTGAACTCCGGCATGAACAGCAACGTATCGCTGACGACGCCGATCGGATCGACAAGCTGGGTTGTGTCCACGGACAAGAAGGATGCGGCGACCTTCTCAGTGAGCACCCATGAAGGAGTGGCTCGGCCCGACAACGAGACAGAGCCGCTCCGGGGGAAGCCAACATAGATCCCCACCAACCCTTCCTCGTTGCGGGCGACGAATTCGGCGAGAAGGAGCGTCACGTCGACGCGGAATCGAAACGGATCGAGTTTGACGCTTTGCAGCGTGAGATCGAGATGAGCGGCCGTCAAGAAGGAGACGGATTGCCGAAGGTCGATCCATCCGACGTCAACGACGGCGCCGACTTCCACGGCCGGGCTCACGTGCAGCTGAAGACGTCCTGTCATCGAAATCGCTGAAAGCGCGAAATCTCCGCGCAGACCAAGGCCGATCTCCATGTCGGAAGCTGTTGTCCAAGACGTCGCTAGAAGATAACCGGCTCGCCATTCGGGTTTTCCCTGTTTCCGTTCGACAGCCGGACTTGCGGAGACGCCGACGATCAACTCGTACGCCGGTGTTGCGACCGAGCAACTGATGAGGAGAACGATGGTGACGGCGAAGCGGAATCGCCGGCCCGGATGGCGAGCTCTTCTCATGCGCGCAGCACCTCCCTATTTCGGTCTCAGGGAAGCGTATCATCAGCAGGTGAAGGGGGCAACCAGGAAAGGGAAGCGGGATCGCCCGAGGGCGATCCCGCGCCGATGGATCTGTCTTGCCGCAGGACCGTACTTGATCCTTGATCTAGTTACTCTGCGATTGATCAGGCACGACGAACAGCTCGCGGACCAACTCGTTTCTGTCGACCCCGGCGGCCAATCCGTTGGCGACGGCCCGTCTGAACCGCTCACGGGCAGCGCTGTGCTGCATCGCAACATGGCGCTGTCGCTGTTGTTCGGCTTGCCGCACTCGCTCTTTGTTCATCTGATGTAGCGTCTCATTCAACAGGAAATCGTGAAACATGAGAGCCTCCGTACCTTCATGGTTCCACCGTTGGGGTTCTCAAGATCGAACTTCAGTCCCAACCCAACCCGACTTCTCGATTGCGCGGTGTCTCCGTTCTGTGCCATAGCCGATTCCTCCGGTTGCTTGCGCCGTCAACCGTATGTCGCTCACCGGGAGCGTTTCGGTTCGTACAGACGCGTGGTTGCTTAATGCACAGACTCAGTTTGCCGCCCATTGGTGCCATCTGATGTCCTCTTCCTGCGTACAAACTGCAAAAAGAGGGAAACAGCCCTGCACTTCCCCGGATGCATCCGGCGATCCCCGACATGATTGGATGTTCGGCGGAGAACGTTGTCACAGGCAGTCATGTCTGTGGACAGGATGTTGATGTTTGGTAATTTGCTCGATCGCGGACCGCGACCGACAGCGCTGCCGATTGTTAGATCAGCGCCTCCGGAAGGCGCGTTGCAGCGAGTCGAGAGCTTGTCTTGTCATCGTTCATCTGTGCTTGCCTCCTTCCTGTGTTGGTGAGCTTCATGTAGCTTACAAACATACGTGGGCCGCAGAAGTACCCACGCTATAGCGGGTTATTTTACGGGAAGTCTCCGCGTTGTCAAGAGGTTGGTGTGAGGTTTCCGGCGCCGGGAACCTCCGCTCCAGCGGTTGCCGGACCGGGAGAACTTGCACCAAGGGGAGTAGGCGAGACTAGAATCACTGTAGGGATACTCGGATGTTGGTGTCGCAGTTCCGGTCCCGTCCGGCGATCGACCCGGATGGGCCTCGCCCGCAGGGCCGGTGATGATGGCACAACGGCATCTGATGCATGAACGAAGGAACCACTGCAGGAGGTGGAGCGGATGAAGACGCTGGGGATATTGATTACGATGGCCGCCATTCTCGCGGTGGGCGCCACGGCGCTTGCCATCAATGTGTGTGAGTTTCAATCGCCGGAGACGTCGCTTGTCGATGCGCGGGTTGCGCTGAACTACCGATATTATGACGACGCAGCGACCACGGGGGTGGATGTGCATTCCGGCCGGATCGCCATTGACTACGATCAACTCTTCGATTCACCGAGTTTCGGCTTCTCGCTTGCCGGTGCGGCGGAAGTGCCGCTTGAACGGTTTGCTCCCACCGGCGGCCTCGGCCAGGCGGCGGCCACGTTCCGCTACTACTGGTCGGAAGGGGGGTTGTGGTTTGTGTACGGAGGCTCGGAAGCGCTGTACGCAAGCGGGTGGCCCGGTGCGGCGGTGGATGTGAGTCTTGGTGCCGGGGTGGGGAGGTTCTCCGATGTGACACCTTTGGCCAAGGCGCTGGAAATCGACGACGAGCTTGTAAGCACCGGCGCGTTGGCAAGCGATCTCGGAGACGATGTCTTGCTTGAGATCGCGACGATCATCGGCCGCGAGATCGAGTTTGACACGATCCAGGATTGGGTTGCGGAGATCGAGATCGCCATTGAATCGTCGGCGGCTGTCGAGTTGGATGCGCGAGCCCTCCTCTTCATCGAGGAACTGCTTCTCCACAATGGAGGTCAACGGCGATGCGGCTGGGCGATCCAAGCGGGAATCGGCTATGAGTTGATCGATCCGTTTGGCGCAGCCGGAACCGTGATCGTCAAGGGATCGGCGGATGCCGCCCTCGCTCCGGGACCGAGCGATCAGCTTGTGCTCCACATTGGCGTCACCGGGCCATTTGACATCCTCGATGAGCACACGATGAACGCCTCTGTAAGCTATGAGAGGGAAATCAACGAAGACAGCACGCTCCTTCTGGACTACGTGCAGCAACGAGCAAAACCCTCAGGCGATGTGGAAAGCATCAACCACGCCGCCACCGCCTCGATCGGGTTCGATGTATCGGGCGTGGACATTACGCTGGGGGCCTCGCTGTCCAAGAGTGCGGGTGATCCCGGCTGGTCGCTCGACATCTCGATCGGGGCCGCGATGGAGCTTCTGTAGCACCCGGATGTAAGTGAGCAACACATTTCCCCGCGGCGAGAAAGTGCGGTCTTGCCGCGGGGTTCCTTTTGGGCTTCCCGATCGAGCGGATTCAGGATGTTGTTCCGGGGAAAACGCCTGAGCCCGAGGAGCCGGAGGAAGAGATCGGCCTTCAGAAGAGAAGGGCAACAATGGAAACGGAAACGGTGTGGATCCGCAGCCGTCCGGGTAGCCCGAAGCGAACGACGACGAGGACAGCGTAGCGAGTGGCAAAGGGAAGACGTAACGGGCCTACGAATCAAGCCGTCAGGACCACGTTGCATCGACGGGGTTGACTGCAGGCGAGGTTGAACGGCAACGGAGCAACCAACAGGCGGGACGCCCGTGTGGGAGTCCTGTCGTTTTTTTCGCGATTGACGGAGACGAATCATGTGTCCTAGGATGGGTTGTGTTGGAGTTCGTTATCCGAAAGACCTTCGCAGGGAAGGAGGACGCATGCGGAAGCAAGTGGCGCAAAGGATTGCTGCGCTCGCCGTACTAGGAATCGTCATGGGGCTGATTCTTTCGGGATGTGCGTTGTTTGCGCCGAAGGATGAGGCGTTCGATCCGATGGAAATTGACGCGACGGAACGGATCGAGATTACCGTCGAAGGGGAACTAACCGAGGCAATGATTGCCGAACTCACGCAATACGGGCAGATCACCCACGAATTGCGAAGCGTCGGTGGGGTGGCGATGAGCATTCGCGGTTCCGACGCGGCCGAGGTCGCAGCCTTGCCGTTTGTCAAACGGATGGGGCACGCGGCGCTCCGAACGATGCATGACATTGCCGTGGACGGAATCAGCACGTGGGATCTCGACATGATCGACGTTACCGACCTCGGCCTGCCCGAGGTTCGGGCGGTGGATTGGACGGGAGAAGGCGTCTACGTTGCAGTTCTGGACACCGGGCTTGTGATGAACTGGCGGGAATACTTTCCCGAGGAGCGAATTGCCGTCGACCTCGCCCGTGTGTTCCAGAGCGGGGCGAGCGAGAACTCCGCCGTGGCCAGCCCTGTGCACCTTTGGGAGCATGACACGGAGTCGCATGGCACGCACGTGACGAGCACGATCCTTGGGTACACGGTGCACTCCATAGGCGGTGACTACGACGTGAACGGCGTGGCCCCGCTGGCGACGGTCATTCCCGTCAAGGTTCTGAACAACGCGGGATCCGGGTGGTCGGGCGGAATCGCTGCCGGGATCGAGTACATCGCGAACCTGAAAGTCGAGCTTGGCGTTCCGATGGTGATCAACATGAGCCTCGGCGGGCCCGATCTGTCCGTGTTGGAGGAGGAGGCCATCGACTACGCCATCGACCAGGGTGTAGTGATTGTCGCCTCGGCCGGCAACGAAGGAGAGCTAGGGATGGGCTATCCCGGCGCGTACGCGCCGGTGATCAGCGTTGGCGCGGCGGGTTGGATCCACGAGTGGGAGGCTGAAGTGGGTGCGCCTCCGTGGTGGCAGTGGGACGTCGAAGATCCTACGTTGGCGTCGGATGTGTATGTCTGTGACTTCAGCAGCCGCGAGCATTCCGGCCAGGATCTTGACGTGCTTGCGCCCGGCAGTTGGATTGTGGGGCCGTATCTCGGATCGGGAGCGGCATCGCCGCCGATCTGGTCTCAGGGTCAACCCGGCCAGTACTACTATCTCGGCGGTACCAGCATGGCCGCTCCGCATGTGGCGGGCGTGGTTGCATTGATGCTGGAAGTCAATGCGCTGCTCGACGCTCCGGCGGTCGAATCGATCCTCGAGTCGGAATCCCTTGGGATTGCTCCGGGGTCCGCTCTTGTGATCGACCCGACCCTCGGCTTGATCGAATTCACGTGGGGATCGGATGCGACGGGATCCGGATTGATCCAGGTCGAACAGGCGCTGACGGCGGCTGCGGCCTTCATCCCGTAGGGGCTCGAGCAACGGATATCTCGAAGGAACGATGGCACGCGGCCCGCTCGAGACAAGCGGGCCGCGCTTTCGTGATCCTTGGCATTCGAGAAGCAACTCACTTGTCGGGTGAGGAGATCTCCTCGAGGAGACGATCGAGCCACGGGAGGCCTCCGGCTTCTTCGTCGTTGACGCCGTCCTCTTCCACGAAATCCGGCCCATTCCCTTGGGGCGGTGTGATGTCGAACGTCTCCCGAACCGACTGCTCGATCAGATCGGTGGCTGCCTGCTGAGCGGCCGCTTCCAATGCTTCGTAATCCCCGGTGAGCGCCGCGTCCGGCAGGCCGCCTAGTTCCACGATTTGCAGGTCAAGCTGCTCGATCGCTGCCAGCGTCTCCCGCCGTCCGATCATCAACAATCCTTCACGCGCGAGTTCCAGAAGCGGTGCTTCCCAGTCCGGACGCGCGCGTCCGGATTCCGGATCATCGGCGATGCCGAACCCGATCACGATTGGGACCTCGGCAGCATATCGGTTGAGCCCATCGATGACCGAAGCGGCGAGATCGTCCGGCAAGCCGAACAGGCTGGATCCATCGGGAAGCGACACGTGTAGATCCTCGAGAAGGAGCTGCACGGAACCGCTGGTTGTTCCGCCGGCCGAGACGAGCGCCGCCTCGAACGATGCCCGGCCCGACTCGATTTCCACGGTGAGCGACGTGGCGTAGGCGCTGGCGAGGGGGACAAGATCGATGTTCTCCACCGTCAGGCTGTACCGCTGTTCGCGTATGGAGACATCGCCTTCTTGGGTGAATGTCGCGGTCAGTGAGAAGCCGCTCGATGGATCGTTGTTGAACTGCCCTCGAAGGCGAAGGCCGACCGGGTTCCGATTCAGGGCGGATGGAAGCGCGACGTTCTCCAACTCCACCTCCAGCAGGGTGATCGGCGGAAGACCACCATCGGCCGAGCGGCGGTCCTCGAAGCTCAACGAGACTCGACCGATCTCCAACCGTTCGATGGCAAACGTGGGGCGAAACGGTTCGAAACTTCGACCGCCGGCGTAGTTGGCGGTCGGATCTTGGCGAGGTGGAAGAGATTGCGCGTTGGACAGCGACTCGAGAAAACGGCTGAGAAGCTCGATCCAGTCGACTTCATCGGCGTACTCCGCCGCCCAGGCCAGATACGGCCCCGGGTCCCATCCGCTGCGGAAGTTGTCGATGTTCAGCGAGCCGTCCTCTTCTCTTTCCACATGCAGCGCGGCGTCTTCGATGATTAGGGCATCGAACACCACGCGTTGGCTGACAAGCTGGGTCATGGCGACATCCAGCGTCAAGCGCGGGATTTCCAAGATGTTGAACCCGAGTCGATCCGGATCCTGAATTGTCAGATCGTCCAAGGCAAGCTTGCCGGACAGCAAGGAGAACGAGCTGTCCGCCACGGCAACCTCGCTCCCGACGACCCAAGACGCGGTCGATGTAGCGATGCCGCCGGCGAACCAGGGGATGATCAATGCTGCAAGCAGATACGCCGCGCCATAACAGGCGGTAAGCACGGGGATTGCTGCGCGACGCAGGATACGGAAGACACCTCTTCTTGTTGGTGGGGCGGCGTATTTCGCTTCCCCGCCGAGCAGGAACCACCGGATCCAGTGACCGCCCGGCAGTCGGCGGAAGCGTTCAGCGGCGCGAGTGCTCCCGAGTCGAACGGAGACGCGATTCCGATAGGTGATGACAAGACTGCGAACGATGAAGAACACGGGAACGGCGATCAGCAAGGCGATCAGCTCGCTGCCGAGAAGGAGATAGCGGTTGTAGTCCATCGGCGCGAGCACCGGCCATGCGGAGATGCGGCGCCAGAGACCGTCCAATCCCCGAGCGGGATCGAGCAGCCACTTCCCGACTGCGTATGCTCCGGGAGCCACAGCCAACGAGAGCAGTTTCCACAGAGCGATCGACCACAGAAACCCTCGGAAGCTGACGCGAAGGATCAGTGCAATCGAACAGGGGATCAGCACGTGAAGTCCCATCGGAGGAAGGCCGGCAAACAGTCCGAGGGCGAACGACAGCGCGATCTGATTGGGCGAGAGGGACGATTTCAGAACACGCAGGGCTTTCCTCAGAAGCTTCAGCGGCGTTGGAAGCATCGAACTCCTCTCCGGCTCAAGCGCGACATGCTTGTCCGATGACCTGATCGTATCACGCGACAAGCCCCAGGCCATCTTGGCGGACGCAGGCCGAGGCTCTGGTTGCCGTTCGAGATCGATTCAAGTCGGTGAAGTGCGGCGGAGGCGTGAAAGAGGAGAACAGGGAGAATCGGCGGTGGGCTCCCCATTCTCATACGGCACAGGTCCACGGCCCGTGCGGCATTGAACGGGAAGCCCGTATGGCAACACCGAAAAGATGACAGCCAACATACCACCGAAACGCGTCCGCGAGGGAAAATCTCCCCCGCGGAGAGGCGCTTCCTGCGCTTCGTCTTCAGGTAATTCAGACACAGCAGAATAACGAGAGCGGGGGGGCGATGTCAAGCGGCACTGGCGGCCTGGACCCGGTTGGTGGAAGGACTGTCTGCAGGAGGTCAATCCTCGAAGCTGGCGAGCTTCTTTGCCAACTGGGCGGTGGTTGCGGGGCGCACCTTGAGCTTGAGCTCGATGATGTTGCCGGCGGGGTCCACGGCCACATGCGAGCGAAGGATGCCCATGAAGCTTCTCCCATAGAGCTTCTTCTCTCCCCATGCGCCGTATGCCTCGGCAACCCGGTGATCGGGATCGGACAGCAGTACGAACGGCAGGTGGTGTTTTTCGCGGAACGCCCGCAGCCGTTCCGGCGGATCGGGACTGATGCCGACGACGACGATCCCGGCATCCTGGATATCCGGATGGATGTCGCGGATGGCGCACGCCTGCTGCGTGCAGCCGGGTGTATCCGCCTTGGGGTAGAAGTAGAGAACAACGGTCTTGCCGGCGAAGCCAGCGAGACTGACAAGCTTACCGTCATCCGAAGTCAGCGAGAACGCCGGAGCCGGATCTCCGGGATTCAGTGTGGTTTGAACCTCGCTCATCGCGATCACCTCGAAGATCAGCATGATGTCAACGCACCCGGCTGTCAAACCCCGGATTTCCTTTCGGAGCGGACTCGGAACTAGGATTGTGTCGTTAAGCGATCGAGGAGCGACATGGGGACGAAGGCCAAGGCGAACAAGGATGGACTAGGAGTCCGGGTAGCTCGATGTGTCGTGTGGATAGCTTTGATTGTAGCTCTTCTGGCGGTCGGCGGCTGTGCCTGGTTCTCGCTGCCGACCGGCGATGGGAATCGGGAAGGCTTCCGCCCAGCGACGATCTCCCGATGTCGGGTCGTGCTTCAAATCACGGCCGAGACCGACGTGTCGTTGCTCGAGACATCGATCGGGGATCTGCCGATGCTTGCTCCTGCGGGCAGCGTGTTCGATGTGTCCGAGGTGTTCCTAATCGATACGAAAGCTGTCGGCGTCGTGTCGACCTATGTCGCCACAGAGCATCGCCTTGCGGCGACGTGGGAGGATGGCGGTCACCGCGAGACACATCTGGAGCTTGTGCTTGACGATTCGGCAACCGTCGTCTCATCGCTCACGGTGGAGCAAACGGTCACCGAAGATGCCGGGGTCTACCGTCTCACCCGTCGATGGGAGTTCGAGGCCCACGATCTCCCGTATGCGGGAGGCGACCTGGAACAAGGCGCCTGGTTTCGCGTCGACGGAGAAGAGACGTGCGATGCGTTGTCATCGGCTATCTACAGCCGTCAGGCAAGCGCCTCCGGATATACGGCGGTCGAACAGATGTCGTCGCTTGTCTGCAACGAACGAAGCTTCCTTGAGGTCTACCTGCAGCCGTAGAGGCAGAGGTGGCTACGCGCCGCCGTGTCGGCCGATGGACTCGATTGTTGCCGCCATTCTCGCTCCGATCACGGAGGTGGTACCGACTGCGAGCGGAAACCACGCGGGGATTCCCAGCACGGATGGGTGAGTATAGTGCCGGACGTCGAAACGAACGAACACCAGTTCTCCGATGGTCCCGGCAACTGCGGCCACGATGGAGAGAAGCGGGTCGCGGCGACGATGCCAGACAAGCAGCGGCTCTGCGGCAAGCTGTTTCCCCGCGACCCACAGCCGATGGGTTGGGTCGCGATGTCCGATCAGCGAACACCGGATCCGTCGCGCGGTTTCCGACTCCTGTTTCGTTGCGGGTTTGCGGGACATAGGGACGGCATTGCAGACGAATTCAGCTGGCGCTGCGATCTCGTCTCCGGCGCCGGCTCCATGTATCCTCGATCCGTAAGATCTTTTGAGCACCTCGTCTGAAGACTAGGAGACCGTAACGATGACATGGGGACTGTGCAGCTTTGCCGCGTTGGCGTGGCTTCCGTTTCATTCCGTCGGCGTGTTGCCGTTTGCATTGGGTACGGTGATCGCATGGCGTGAGGCCGGGGTGTTTCGAGGCGATGTCTTCGCGTTGTCCATCATCGCCGTCATCCTGATCATGCTTGCGACCTACGCCGCCGGAGAGCGGTGGGATGTTGAGGAGGATGCCCGTTCACAAACGCGAGCCGTTCGCAGCCGGTTCGCCGGTGGTTCGGGGGCGGTCGTCCGCGGTGAGATCTCTCGAGATGCGGCGCTTGCGACGTCCATTGTCAGCCTTGCGCTTGCGGCGGGGATCGGCGTCGTGCTTCAGATCGTCTACGAAACGGGTCCGTGGACGATTCCGCTCGGTGCGCTGGGAATCCTCGGCGGATTCTTCTATTCCACCCCGCCGATTCGATGGGTGAGCCGCGGGATTGGCGAGCTTTGGATCGTCGTCTGCTACGGCTGGCTCCCGATCGCGGCGGCGGCCTATGTGCAGACCGGGGCGTTTCTTCCCTGGATTCACATTGCCGCCGTTCCCGTCGGCCTATCGATCTTCAACGTGATCCTCCTCAACGAATTCCCCGATTATGACGCCGACCGCGCATCCGGCAAGCGGAACCTTCTTGTGCGGGTCGGGCCGCGGATTGCCGCCGGCATCTACGTTGGCGTCTGCGCGGCGTCGATTGCATCCACCATCTCCTTCCTCATTCTCGGATGGCCGCCGTTTGCGCTGTTGCTGTATGCTCCGATTCTTGTGGTGGCGGGCGTGGTTGTCGGCGGCGTTTGGCGCGGAGGATGGCGCGATCCGCATCGGTTGGAACGGCTGTGCGCCGGGAATCTGATCGTGAACCTGGCGACCACAGCGGTGTTTCTCGTTTTGTTCCTTGTGGAGTCGCCTTGAGCGGAACGTTCGGACGGAGCAGGCAGACAATGCTGGAGTGGAACCCGGAGTGGGGCGATCGACCGCGGCGGATCGTGAAGCCGTATGGATGGCCTCCTACGCTGATCGCGCGCCAAGCCGGCAGCGCGTTTGCGGTTTCGCTGCTGACGAAGTGGGCGGGATTGCCTCGTTGGATCGTCCGCTACGGAATTCGCTGCCTGCCTGGAGCCGCTGGCTCACGGGGAATGGGATGCATCGGGTTTCCCGCGCATCCCGTGTGGGAGATGACCCGTGCCTGCAACTTGTCTTGTATCCACTGTCATGCCTCCGGCGGGATCGCCGATGATGATCAACTCGACACGCGGGAAGGGAAGAACCTTCTCGACGAGCTTGCCGGCGTTCCCGAGTTTCGGATGATGGCATTCACCGGTGGCGAGCCGCTCCTTCGCGATGATCTGTTCGAGCTTCTTGCTTACTCAAGGGCCCTGGGCTTCGCCAACACGCTGGCCACCAACGCGACGCTGATCGACGATGCCGCCGCACGCGAACTTCGGCGATGCGGCGTGGTGAGCGGCGCGATCAGTCGGGATGGGCTTGACGC
>CAZJLO010000055.1:0-11633 GCA_964547105.1 uncultured Thermotogae bacterium | reverse complement strand
TGATCGCCACAAGCCCTTCGCGGACGTCTTCCCCGCGCAGATTCTGATCGTCCTGCTTGAGAATGTGCTGCTCGCGCCCGTAGGCATTGAGGGACTTGGGCAGCGCGGTCTTGAGGCCGGTCAGGTGGGTTCCGCCATCCACGGTGTTGATGTTGTTGGCGAACGCGAAGATTGATTCGTCGTAGCTGCCGGTGAACTGCATCGCAATCTCCACCGCGGTACCGTTCTCTTCCCCTTGGATGAAAATCGGCTTAGGGTGGACCCGTTCCTTGCTATCGGACAGCTCCTTGACAAACGAGACAATCCCACCTTTGTGCTGGTACCGCCGACTGACGCCGGCCGCTTCGTTCTCGAGGATGATCAGCAATCCACCGTTGAGGTATGACAGCTCTTTCAGGCGGTGGGCCAGTTTCGAGAAGCTGTACTGGACCTCACCAAAGATCTCGCTATCGGGGAGGAAGGTGACGGTGGTGCCGGTCTTCTTCGATTCACCGACGATCTCAAGCTCGGAACGTTTCAGCCCGCGACCGAACTCCTGGCGGTAGACGTTCCCGTTTCGACGCACTTCCACAACCAAATGCTCGGACAGGGCGTTCACCACCGACACGCCGACCCCATGAAGGCCCCCGCTCACGTGATAGCTCTTGTTGTCGAATTTTCCACCGGCATGGAGCGTGGTCATGACCAGCTCCAGCGCGGGTACACCGCTTTCCGTGTGCATCCCCACCGGCATTCCACGGCCATTGTCTTCAACGGTGACCCGGTTGTCGGGGTGCACGGTGACGCGAATTTCGTTGCAGTAGCCACCGAGTGCTTCGTCGATACTGTTATCGACGATTTCCTCGATGAGGTGCATAACACCAGACGGGCCCGTGCTGCCGATGTACATCCCCGGCCGCACGCGTACGGCTTCCAGATCCTCAAGAACTTTTATCTGATCGGCTTCGTAGACCATTTCACCACCCAAGAAAGTATACCAAAAGCCCGTAGGGTTATCAAAAATAGGCGTGTTGAGGGTGCCCATCCAGCACGATTCGGGGAAAAGGAAACGCGGGCCCGGATGAGACGACCGAGCCCGCAAACCATACAGCTAGAATCCTCTACTGATGAGGACGCACGACCTCCAAAACATCCGAGAAGTCAATCCCCAAGCGCTTCAGGGTTCCGACGGTCGGCACGCCGTCTGCGGTCCATCCGCGCCGCCGGTACACAGCATCGATCAGCTTCTCGTACTGTCCTTCACGAAACGCCCGTAGGAGTTTCACTTTCTCCGCCGTCGTACGGCCCGCCGGCTCCACACCGACCTTGTCTCGAAGCTGGCCATCATAGCGCTCGACACGGGACTCATACTCCTCTTCGGTGACCGGCCCCATCGACCGATAGGGGATCGAATCGTGTTCTCGTCGGCCGTATCCCATCCTCAGGTTGAACACCCGCTGGAAGTTGTACACACGCTCCGACTGAACGATGAGATCATCCCCGGTGACTTCTTGACCGGTGATTCCGGCAAATAGATCGCAGTAGTTCCGCACGTGCTCCGGAACTTTGGCCGGCGCATCGCTTTCCGCGTTGTCCGCCGGTTCGATGTCGTTCCACGGAAGCTTGCACAGTCCCATCAATCCGAACCACGTGCGCCACATCGGGAAGTAGTGAAGCGCTTCTGCCTTGTCCTCAAACGTCGGGATCTGATTGTTGACCATGTCCATGAAGATCAGCCACGCTTCGTCGTGCTGGGGACCCTTGAGGGCAAGGCCGTAGCCGCCCTGCATCGCCAGAGATTCTTTGGTCACGTATTCCGAGTATTCCAGCCCTTTCGCTTCCATGCCGATCGATCCGACGAAGGTCGGATCGGCGTTGAAATCAGCGATGAACCGCTCCTTCATCCGCCGGATTCCCTGACCGGCCAGGGCTCCGAATCCCTCCCCACGCGCCATCTGGTGCAGAACTTCAAGTGCCGCATCGGCCTGCCCAAAACGGAGATCCAGTCCGCCGGTGCGCTCTTCGTTGAGAATGCCGTTCTCGAAACACTCCATCACGAACGCCAGGCCGGTCGTGTAGGAAATCGTATCGATGCCATACGTGTCGCAGTAGAAGTTCATCTCCAACACGAAGTCCGGATCGTAGATCCCCATGTTGGAGCTGCCGCCGGCCGTTTCGTATTCCGGACCGTCAACGAGTACGGTCTCGCCAGCGTAGGGACCGGTCTTCAGCGCAAAACCGTCGACACCGTGCGAGCAAGACATCGTGCATCCCAGCCAGCATCCATCCGGCATGTCCTGCGTATATTGTTCACGCCACACCGGACTGGAGATACGAGGCGACTCGGGGTGCCGGCCAAATTTGTAGTTGTGCGTCGGCAGCAAGTCGTATTCATCCATGATCTCGACAAGATGTGCCGTGCCGACTCGTCGCATGTCACACTGGACCTTATCCAACTCGAGAATCTCCTTGTTGATTCTCGCACCGGCGGCTTGGATCCTGGCAAGATCCGCCGGATGATTGTCCGCAGGTTTCACGCCCGTGTGTTTCACGACAACGGCCGCGATCCGCTTGTCGCGGAAGACCGTTCCGATCCCGCCGCGTCCCGCTTGCTTGATCCGGAATGCTTTGCGCTTCATGTCGAAGAAGCTGAAATTCAGGCATCCCATCCGCGTATTCTCCGCCCCGTCGCCTGCCGTGACCGTAGAGATGCTCTGAAGATCGCGCGCCTCGCCGGACTCGACAAACATCCGCGGCAACGAGTCGATCAGCACATGAGAATTGACATCGTCAAGCTCGGTCGCCAGAAGCTGAACGCGTCCGGTGTCCCCATCAATGAACACGATGACGTTCTGCTCGGCCTTGCCCTGAATCTCGATGCTATCCCAACCGGAGAACTTCAGATAAGGGCCGAAGTATCCCCCGACATTGGAATCGATGACCATGTTCGTCAAGGGAGAAAGGCTCACCACAAGAGACTTTCCAGCCCCGGGGTAATTGGTGATGCCCCCGATCGGACCGGCTCCGATGATGATCTCGTTTTCCGGATCGTTCCAGCGGGTATCTCCGCTTACCGCGTTCCAAAGACGCCACAGGCCAAAGCCGCGGCCGCCGACGAACTTCTCCTTCATCTCATCCGTGACGGGTCGGCTTTCGATCTTTCCGGAACTCACATTGACGTAGAGGGTTCTGCCGGTATACCCGCGATCCACGGGCTTCAAGTCGTACGTCATCTCGGCGATGACGCGGAAATTCCTCATGTCGGCCATTTGCTCCTCCTCACAAGGGCGGCTGCACTGTCCAAGACTCAGGCTTGATTCGAAGTTTAGGAAACGATAACCACGTTCTCAAGGCCGCTAACCCAGCGATCGTTCCCTGGGCGACTCCGCCGGTTCCTTGAACAGGCTCGATCCCGAGCCTACCATTCGATTCAAGCAACACAAGGAGTGTGGACACCGTTCGCCCCGCCAGTGCTTTCGAGGGGCATTGACGCGGTGATAGCGCCAATGCGTGTGAGGAGCATTGACGCGGTGATAGCGCCAATGCGTGTGAGAAGAATCGCATTGACGTGCCTGGCAGGCCAGCAGTACCAAGGAGAGCCGATGAATCGCGCAGCGATGGAAGAAGGCATGCGGCAGATCCTGAGCGGCATTGACGCCGATTTGGTCAACGAAGAAGTGCGTGCCAACACGCCGCGCCGCGTCGCCTCGATGTATCAAGAGTTCTTCACGCATGGCAGCAAGGACCCCGCCGACGTTCTGGAAGTGATCTATCAGGAGAAGTACGAGGAGATGATCGTGATGAAGGACATCCCGTTCTTCTCGATCTGCGAACACCACTTCTTGCCATTCGTCGGAACCGCCGACATTGTCTACATCCCAAAGCAGGGCAGAATTGTCGGGGCGAGCAAGCTCGCTCGCGCGGTCGACATCGCCGCGTCCCGCCCCCAGCTTCAAGAACGGCTTACGACCCAGATCGCCGATGCGATCGTCGCCAGACTCGACCCACTGGGCGTCCTGGTTCGTATCGAAGCAAGCCATCTTTGCATGACGCTTCGCGGCGTCAAGAAACCGGGGGCAAAAATGGTCACCTCGGCAATACGGGGCAGCTTCTACCAAGATCAAGCATCGCGCGCAGAGGCGCTATCGCTCATCGCTTAGTGTCGTCGAGCCGCCAATGGGCGATCCGCTCGTCGTCCGCGGCAAGTGGCATCACATCCAGAACCGTTTCCTGTTTATGCAGCGGTCCACTCCGCACCCATACGCGAACCGATTCATCGGGCCGGTGATCGCTGTAACGCGCCAGCAGTGAAGCTGCAAGTCGAAGCTCTTTCTCACTCGGGCTCCCCTCAACCAACCCGCTCGGCCCCATGACATCCACCGGATCGAGCACGATCCGCTCACCGGCTTTCTCGAGAAGCTTCGCATTTTCCTGCTCATCATGGCCCAAGATCACCTTGGCGTTTGCCGACAATCGGAAGTGGCGACCGAGCGCCAGCAACTCGAACGCTTGACGGTCAACTTGATCGGCGCCGTAGGCGGAGAACGCATCGCGCAACCGCGCCGAGTAGGCCTTCTCAATCAGCAGGCATCCGCCCGCCGGCTGAGGGAAGTCGTGGATCCCGTACCGGCCGGCAAGTTCGATCTGTGGCTGGCGGCCGCGGCCGTGAATCTCGGGAAGATCCTTGAGATCGACCCACCCTTCGCGAACCGGGAGCGTCTCCGGGAGAAAGCGCGCCGAAAGCGGGCGCAGCAAACGATCTTCCAGACCACTCTCTCTCGCGACCGATTCCAATGCCTTCAGATGCTGCGACATCGGCCTCTGACCAAGAACCTCGCCGGTGATCACAAACTGCGCTTCTTCCTCGTCCATGACCTCCTTTGCCACTCGAAGGATGAAGATGCGACAATCGATACAGGGGTTCATCCCCGCACCGGTTCCATGGCGGGGGTGGCGGACGATATCGAGTTGCCCGTCAGAACCGTCGATGATCCGGAACGGAATCCCGATTTGCGCCGCCGAGTCGGCAATCGGATCCTTTCCCGCCGTCGGCTTGCCGCTGAATAGGTGGCGCACATGAAGCCCGATTACGTCGATCCCCAGCTGCTTGACCACCGCTGCCGCAAGCGAGCTGTCGAGCCCGCCGGAGAGCATCGCGATTGCCTTAATCGGCCGGCCCGCTCCATCGACAACATCAGCACGTGCGTGGTTCATCGCTTCTCCTTCTCCATTGGGATCCAAAGCGGTGATTCGGCGTTCATCGTTTCTTCTCGTTTCGTCACCAGTTCTTCATAATACCGCCTTAGAATCGTCGGCAAGATACGATCATAAACCGAACCAACCCGTTTGAAGGAGGACAGATGATGAAGCGTAGCTCTTTGATCGGCGTGGTGTTGGCGTTGCTTGTCATTGCCGGCAGCTCGCTTGCATTCCTTGCTACATCCGACTCTCAGACCGCACTGGCGGCAGATACAGGTTCTTCCGCTGCGTCGGTCGACCCCAATCAGACAATCGCTGAATCCGGGCAAAGCGTGATCAAAGCCGCGATCGCCGCGGTAGAGAACGCGGTGGTCCGGATTGATGTCACGGCAACCATCTCGCTTGCCGATGTCTACGGCGATGATCTCAGCGATGAGTTCTTCCGTTTCTTCTTCGGCGATCCGAATACGAATTCGGAGCGGCAGGTCACCGCGATGGGCTCCGGTTTCCTCATCAGCTACGAAGGACAAACCTATGCACTCACCAATGCGCACGTGATCGACGCCGCCGATACGATCCTGGTGACGACGATCGACGGGAGCACCTGGCCGGCCGAGGTCGTAGGAACCGACTCCCAGGTGGATATCGCCGTCCTTCGGCTGACCGGAAACACTTCCGCCTTGTCCACCGTGGAGTTGGGCGATTCGGACAGCGTCGAGATCGGAGACTGGGCAATCGCCATCGGCAATCCGATCGGCCTCTCCTACACCGTCACGTTGGGGATCATTAGCGCTCTGGATCGCGATGTCGCCGATCCCGACGGAGTCGGTTACTACCAGAACCTGATCCAGACCGATGCCGCGATCAACCCCGGCAACAGCGGCGGCCCGCTCATCAACGCCTACGGACAAGTCGTCGGTGTCAACACGATGATCGCCGAGAGTTCATCGTCCGGAGTCTCGATCGAGGGAATCAATTTCGCCGTGCCGATCAACGCGGTGACCGACATCCTTGGTCAGCTCGTCAACACGGGTAGGGTTGTTCGAGCCTGGCTTGGCGTCTACATCCAGGATATCACCCCGGCGATGGTCAATGCATTTGGCGTGGAAGTCGGCGGCGGCGTTCTCGTTTCCGACACGGTGGACGGTGCTCCGGCGGAAGCGGCGGGAATTCTCTCCGGCGACGTGATCACCCACGTTGATGGCCAGCCCGTCGGCACGACCGATGAACTCATCCGCACGGTCTCCCTGCAGCCCGTCGGCGTCGCGGTCGACGTCACACTGATCCGAAATCGAGTCGAGCAAACGATCCCCGTCGTGCTCGCCGAGAAGCCGAGTGAAGAAGAGCTGTACGGCGAGGAGCCCGCTGAAACCAAGGAAACGGAAGCAGCAATCGAAGCCACGGAGATCTTCGGCCTATCGGTAGGCTCGATCACCGAGACGACGGCGCGACAGCTCGGATTGCAATCCCGGGAGGGAGTTGTCATAATCGACGTCGCCCCTGGGGAAAAGGGGTACTGGGCTGGTCTGCGTGCGGGGGATGTCATCACCGCGATCGATCTTCAGCCGGTACAATCGGTTGACGATTGGAATGAGATTGTCGCCGATCTCGACGAAGCAGACAGTCCCACGTTGAAAGTGATCCGAAACGGGCAGGCGTTCTTCGTCTCCCTAGGCGGATAGCTCGAAGCTATTCGCCCTAGGAGGATAACTCACAGATGAGGTATCCTCCCTAGGCGGGTAGCTCAAAGCTTTCCTCCCTTGGAGGATAGCCCGCAAATGCGGGAATCAGGATCGGAGAGTGGCGCAGCTTGGTCAGCGCGCAGCGTTCGGGACGCTGAGGCCGCCGGTTCGAATCCGGCCTCTCCGACAGTGAGATAAGCGGGAGTAGCTCAATGGTAGAGCACTGGCCTTCCAAGCCAGTAATGCGGGTTCGATCCCCGTCTTCCGCTCCAGTTCTTCCAGAGATTCTGCGCCCGTAGCTCAGGGGACAGAGCAACGGCCTTCTAAGCCGTCGGTCGGAGGTTCGAATCCTCCCGGGCGTGATCATGCAAGTCATTCTTCTGCGCCCGTAGCTCAACTGGATAGAGCACCGGTCTTCGGAACCGGGGGTTGGGGGTTCGAGTCCCTTCGGGCGTACCAGACACAGTGTCTCCAATCCGATCTAACGTTTCAGCGTACTTGCTGCCTGTTTTTGTAGTCGTCAGAACTCTGTCGGAACCTGAGGCATGCCATATTTCTCCTCCACTTCAACCAGCTTGCTCATGCGAATTCATCACCTTCTTCCTGCCGTGTTCCGCCGAAGCTCATCCTCTCTCCATATCTACAGGCTTGCGGCGCATCGCGCGTCCGGCATGACACGCTCTCCGTATCTCCAGAAGATGGCGGGGTTCCTGTGCTTTCGGGCCTTGCCAGGCCGTCTACCTATCATGGAACCCCGCCACTCTAGTCGCAGTTCGGGAGTAACCACCCTGGCGAATCGAGCAGAGATCGATGTTGCTCGCCTAACGCTTGACAGACCTCTCTTCCCTTTGGCTCGACGACGGATTCCTCATTCGATGCAACACCATCGGATCCGCTCCGTGTGAGACATACGCCAGCGACGGTGGGTGGCCATCCAGTAGACGAAAGGTCGTTCCGCATGCCGGGCATTTGACAGACGCATTCCGCAAGGAGGCAGCTTCCGAAATATCGAGATCCTGGCCGCACTCCAGACACGACAATCTCATGTTCTTCTCCTCTTTCTTTCTGCTCTTCACTCTCCGCTTGGCGATGCTCTCGCTCTTCCAAACGCTCACGCGAACATCCGTTCTGCATTCCCGTCACCACCCCCTCCTCGAGATGAAGGGAAACTCCGCATATGAGTCGACCGGCGTCCTTCAATCTCCTCTCATTGATGACCTTGTTTCCGTTGTTGTTTCGATGTACTAGGTAGTTGTCGAGCAGTCTTCCGCAATCGTCCAAGACAAGGAACGTCCATCCTTTCGCTGCGGGGTTCGTGAGGCCGCCATTCTGGTAGTCGCTACTCGATGCGATCTACTCATCTACCGCGAACGAACCCGACCCTCGATCGCCAAGTCGAGCGGGCGTGCACCTGTAACGACCTCAAAGCAGAGTGTTCTCGTTGGAGGTCGCCGTCCTCAGGAAGAGACGATCAATCCCGCGGCTGGCTGTGTTTCACGGCAACGTGCCTGGTTGAAGGGTATTCGCCGTGCCAGACGATCTGACGGAAGCTGTCGGGATCTGTGTTCCCCTCCGTATTCACGAGAAGAACCTGGGAATCCTGGTCCAGTTCGAGCATGTCACGTAGCGGAGCAAGCTCGGCACACTGCATGATCAGCGAAAGCACGCCAAGGCTCACCGCCCCGGACTCTCCCGAAATGATCAACGGATCTCCCAAGAGAGGCACGGCGTACATGCGCATTCCCAAAGCAGCCACCGAATCGGAGCACGAGACAAAGGCATCGGCCGACTCCTGGAGAACCGGCCAAGCCAACGGATTCGGACGGCCACACGACAGCCCGGCCATGATGGTGGTGAGATCGCCCTCGAACCGATATGGCTCTCCATCGCCGATCCTTATCGACTCGAAAATACACGCCGCGGTGCGTGGCTCCACAATGACGAAACGTGGCGCCTCGTCCCCGAGCAACGTCCTGTAGAACGAGATGGCGGAGGCGGCCAGCGACCCCACTCCAGCCTGAACGATCACGTGAGATGGCTTCGTAACCGCCATCGCGGCTAGTTGCTCCTGCACTTCCGAGAAGATCGTGGAGTAGCCTTGGATCACCCATCGCGGGATCTGCTGATAGCCCGCCCATGCCGTATCCGCGATGACTTCCCACCCGTACCGATCTGCGTCTTCTCTCACCCGGTCCACACTCTCGTCGTACGTGCCATCAATCACGGTCACTTCGCCACCACACGCCTCGATGGCATCGATGCGCTGCTGCGATGTATCCCGAGGCACGTAGATCCTGGACCAGGAGCCGAGGCTGTTCGCCATCCAGGCAACGCCACAGCCATGGTTGCCGTCAGTCGCCGCAGCAAAGGTCAACGGCCCCTTGGATCCCTGGACGTAGGGGCGGGCAAGGTCCTCCAACCGCACATCTTCCCCGCTTCGCTCCAACCGTTTCTTCATCGTTTGGTACATCGCGTACGACGCCCCCAGCACCTTGAACGACCTCAAGTCGCAGCGCTGCGATTCATCCTTGATCCACACTCCCCCCACTCCGAGCATCTCCGCCAGCCGTCTCAACCTCTTCAACGGTGTGACGTGAAGGTCGGCGATCTGCTGGTGAAAACCGCGGACTTGTTTCAAGACTTCCGAGGGGACAAGCGCCGTGGCCGATCGACCGCGTGGCACAATGCCTCGTTGCCGGTTGGGCAACCAATTCAAGGACTCCACCGGAATCACTCTCCTTGGATGACAGGTCCGGCATCATACCGGATCCACCCTCCGATTGCCTGTCTTCATCCATCAGAAAGTGTTGCTGCCTCCTGTTTTGTAATCTACCCAGCGTTCACCCGTGATGATTCGCGTCGGCGACGGAAGCGTCTTGTTCGCGTGCAACTTCTTCCTTACCGACCATCCGGGCACAGGGGCCGGTGCTACATCCCGGGATTCTCGACACGCTGAGGGAGGTACTTCATGAGATATGCATGCCCGGCCACGTAGGAGCTTTGAGCAACGACCCGGCAACGCGCTAATAGGCCGTGGTTTGAACGGATGTGATGTATGCAACGCGATCTACCAACAAAGGATCCTTCTATCAGCGCTGGTAAGGCGAAGCCAGGAGCAATTCGTCGGAGCGACACCTTTGCCTGCAGATAACCGTGCTACACGACGCCAACAGCTCTCTTCACTTCTTGACCTCGCGCTTTCTGTATGCTATCGTGATCAAAATACAGGAGGTATATGATGCGTGCTTCCACGGCGGTCATGCTGGCGGTCTTGGCGGTCACACTCGTTGCAGGTCTGGGTATCTCGACGCTTGGCTCCGGATGTTTGGATGAGGGGCCCTGTACAGGTTATCAGTTCGTTAGATACAGGCAGATCAATTTCTGGTTGTGGGACAAGTGTTACCCGATCCCGTGGGAATGCGTGACGCTTGCGCATCCGGAGTACGATGATTGCCGGCAGACCTGCAGATGGAAATACTACGAGGACGAGTACAACCCCAACGACTCCTGCTGGGATCTGATCTTGGATGTCACGGTGTGCTATCGATGATCCACCGGCAGGGCTTCGTTATCGTCCTCGTCACTGCCATGGTGGTCCCGATCCTCGGCGGATCGATTGTGTGCGCTCAGTGTGCCACGTGCCAATCGGATCCCCGGCAAGAAGATCCGTTCGACTGGGCACACACTGAACTCAACCCCACCACCGTCGGGCTGCCGGCCGGAAGCGCCGCTCCGACGATTGAGGGGGTGGAGTTCAGCGACTGTCGAACGATCGTTCACATCGCCGCAGGCGCGGTTCGTGACCAAGCGATTGCCCTCCTACGCTCGTGGGCGGAGTGCGACGATCTCCAGGTGGTAGTCGCGTTCGCCGGCGTGGGGTTGATGCAATCGGCCGAGATCCTGTCGGCGCTCGGCCAACGAATCACTGCGCTCGGCCCACCCGACAGCTTGCGTCCTGTGGCTGACTACCGCGTCGGTGCGGGCGTCAACGCGGTCACGTTTCTGATCGATGGAGCCGGGACCATCGTGTATCGCTTCACGCGAATCTCGCTTAAGTGGGCGGGGATGATCGACCGGGCCGTCGCTTCGTTCGCAACAACGGGAGACATCCCCGGCGATGCCCCGCAAGAGGCTGTGTACTGGTTCGACGACGTTCTTCGCTGGCCGGAGGTTCCGCTGGCGACGCTGGACGGAGGGTCGGTAACTCTCACCGCCGGAAAGCCCAGACTGTTGTTCGAAGGATCCTGCGTGGAGAGCGGGCAGATAGCCGTCGTCCGCGAAGCGCTCGATGGGTTGCGAACCGAGTTCCCGTACGTGGAGTTTGTGCTGGTCGCCCACGTGTTGTCGGATGACACGTCCATCGACATGTGGACCCATGCAAGGGCCCTCGGTCTCGACGCGACGTTCGCAGGGTTTCAGGGAAGCGTGGACGCGTACCTTGAGGAATCCGTGGCGTACCACAGAGAGATCATTGAGAGCCTGACCGACTGCGCGGCAACCCACCTGCACGGATGGCGCGTGTTCGTGGACGTCGATTCCCGGTTTGCTCGGGAGCTTCTCCTGCTGGCATCACCGATGATCCTCATCGTCGATGCCGATGGCCGCGTCGCCTTCCCACCGACGATGTTTGTCACCTCCGCCGCTGGAGGCGACTCACAGCTGCATCCGCAAGCAATCCCGACATTGCGGACGATTCTCGAGCAGCTCACGGAGCCGTAGACAAAGATGCTCTGCGGGGCACCTTCGCACGGTGAGCCCTGCCGATCTCGGGGA
>CAZJLO010000054.1:3444-11958 GCA_964547105.1 uncultured Thermotogae bacterium | reverse complement strand
TCAGCATCGGCGACGGCTGGTGGGCCGAGGGGTTCAACGGGACGAACGGCTGGCGCTGTGTTCTCCTTGCTCCCGGCAAGCTGTCCGGCTGCATCGTATCAGGGGGCATCGTCGATTCTACTTGGCACTCGATTCGTCGCCGGTTTGAACACTCTCCCACCGCGTGGAAACACCTTCAAACTCGCCGCGAAAGAAGTCGAAGAACGACCTCATATACATGAGGGGTTCCCGCGTTTGGCTGGGAGCATCCTCGAGCAATTCCAGCCCGCGGTTCGCCAGATCCAGCATGAGATCCAGGTAGTGCAGTTTGTTGGTGAAACTCGCATTCCACGCGTTTCGCCCGACTCGATAGAAGTGCTTCCTCTCGCCGGGAACGCTTAGTTTCTCGACCATGCCCAGCCGGCTCAGCATCTGCGTTGCCATGCTGATCGAGCCATGGCTTGCCTGCAGATCTGTTGAAAGCTCGTCCATCGACATCATTGGCTTCCCCGAGATCAGAAGAGCTCCCAGAACCCGGCCGTACATCCGCGGAAGACCGAATTCGTCGATCTGGTCACCAAATTCCTCAATGAACTGCTGTTTCGGTTGCTGTTCCATGTTCCCCCTGCGGAAAAGATTACTATGTTCGGAGATGTCAGTCAAGTTTGACATTTCTGTACTGTCGAGAGCTATACCCCTGACCGTCATGAACCACCTGCCTATCGCCAACGTAAGCGACGACACAAGGGCAGTGCCGACTCTGCGTTCAGGGCTCTTGGTGGAACAACGTCCTACCACACAGCGGTCGGCGTAGTTGCGCTTACGATCGCTTGAGACCCTGTCCCGTCAGAGGGCGAGATCCGCGCGGTCATGTACAACCGGTACCGTCCGTCGGCAAGGTGAACGCAACGAGGATCCGACAGCGCTTGTACGGAGAGGCTGGTGAAATCACCGGGGGCCACGCGAACGCCGGGCTCGGGCGCGAACTTCGTGCCTCCGTTGTCGCTGATCGCGCTCATGATCTTGCCGGCAACGCTTGTGTAGAGCCTGATACGCCCGTCGGAGAGAACGACGGTGCCGAATGAGCTCCCCATGTCGACGGTGACTCCGGTGTCGTTGCTTGATTCGAGAGCCAGACAATCCAGGTCTTCCAGCATCAGCGAAACCGCGAGCACCGTCGCAGTCGGACTTGTTTCGACTGCAATCAGGAGGATCATGTCGCCCGACGCGTTGATCAAAGCGCACGCATGAGATACGGCTCCGTCCGGCAATTCCCCGGTCAACTCGATCTGTTCCTCGAAAGTCGAACGGTCGGAGCGGAACGCAAGGAGCTGCCCCTGCTCGGAAACCGCGACACGAAACCACGCCCCCTCAACGCCAGGCCAGTTCATCCACCTGGGATCCACGATTTCGCTTCCGGGTTGTGCGTCCATCACGAAAGAGCTCCCATCCGGCGATCGGTAGACCGCTTCGGTTCCTCCCCCGGCCAACGCGACAACCAGCACTGCCTCGAGGGCCGAATCGATTCCGGCTGCTCGACACTGTGCTTCATCAATCCGGATCCCCGGGTCGCCGAAGTACATCGTTTCGAGCAGCGCGGTCGGCGCAGCGCCCGTCGACAGAACCGTGCCCAGCAGGATCACGACGAACAGCAGCGTGCAATAGAGAATGAAACGGGTTGACATGAGCTTCCTCTCTTTCGATGGGGGGTGGTGGAACGGGTCGATCCATTCTACCAGGTCCTTCTTCGCTCATGCGCAAGCGTCTTGCACGTCTCAGGCAAACGACCGAGGTGTCAAGTATCGAGCGACCGGATCAGAATCGTTCTGCCACAAGCCTGACTTCTTCTTCGGAGTGCTCTCTACCAGAACTCCTCGTGAACGCGTTCTCGCTTATAGCGATCGGCAGGGGCCGGCTGCTCCGCGGGATAGCCCACAACCACCACGGAGAACGGGAAGATCTCGTGGGGGATTCCGAACACCTCTCGCAGGGCCTCTTCCCTCTCGCTTGCGGGATGAACACCGCACCACACGGCGCCAAGTCCGAGAGCGTTGGCAGCGAGCAGCAGGTTCTCCACGGCAGCCGAGCAGTCCTGAACCCAGAATCCTTGGTACTTCTGCAGTCTGGGATCGCCACAAACGATGATCGCCAACGGAGCCTGTTTGATCATCTGAGCGTAAGGGTGAACGCGAGCAACGGCATCTCGTTTGTCAGGAGACCGAACCACGATGAAGTGCCATGGACGTTCGTTCCCTGCCGACGGAGCAGCCATCGCGGATCGCAGCAGCTTGTCGATGACATCATCCGGAACAGGCTTCTCTTCATATCGGCGGACGCTTCTACGTCCGAGGATCACCTCGATCAATTCCAAGACTCTGCCTCCTTTCTTCACGTCGCCGAGTCGAGTCGCGCCTTTGATGCCTCGCGCCGATTACATTCCTGGGGGAAGCTCCAGGCACAGGCGGGTCGTTGGCCGCTAGACGCGGTCCGGGGAGGCCATCGTCTTCCGGAAGATAAGGAACCCGGCATCAGGCAGGGTTTCCTCCAACTTGTACCCTAGCTTCTCGTAGAGCGACCGCGCGCGGCGGTTGGAATCGTGGACACCCAATTCGATTGAATCGACCTGAGAGGAAAACTCGTACTCCAGATCGCGCAGCACTGAACTTCCGATCCCCCGCCCTCGGAAGACAGGATCGATGACCAATCCGTGAACATGGAGGCAAGAACCACGTTTCTCGATCCATACGAAGCCAACGGGAATCCCCTCACGGTCGATCGCCCGAACCTCACCGACGGCGCCCACCATATCGTGCAGGCAGCTCCAATCGAGTCCCATCGCGACAAGAGTCGGTTCAAGATAGGCACCGGTCTTCTCCTTCATCATCGAGAAGAACCACTCATACTCGTCCAGCTTGGGGGCTCGATAGTCCATGCTTGCATCCATCCTCTCTCTATCGTAGTCCCCGGGATGGGTTCTGTGAAGCAATCGCGCCGGAAGCGCCGGCCGAAGAGGCGGGTGGACTAAGCTCTGTTGGCGTTCCCCAGGTGGAGAACTCTGAACATCCCCACGCAGACGAGGTCGAAATGGCGGGACCAGAACGCGTAGCCTGGGATGTTCATCGACTCGAAATCCACGGCGCACCGCTCGTATTCTTCCTCGCGAGCCCAGTCAATAGCTCGCACGAGAAGCCCTCGTCCGAGATCCCGCCCGCGGAAAGACGGATGGATGTAGGCTCCCGTGATGCTCGCCGTCCCTGGATCGCGAATGATGGTGCTCGCGTCGTTGCTGGCCGGGCCAATCTCCATGTAACCGGCGGCTTCGCCATCAAGCGAGACGATGAATACGGCCTTGGATCGATCGGCAAGTTTGTCCGCCACCTCTTCCGGCTTCGAGAATGTCAAGTCCCGAAGGTAGACCGGAGAGGCGGCCAGATGCGCTTCGAGCCCCCGGATGAACATGAGGATGATCTCCTGATCGGCGGATCCTGCGCGTCGAATTCCGAGGTTGCCTCTTGCGCCACTCGCACGGGACTTGCCCAGAGCAAGCTGCGGCTCCAGCTTCAAACCACGGACGCCATCTATGGCGGCCATGCCGAAGCCAAGCCGGCTCCACGTATCGATCGCTTCCTCATCGAACGGAAACTGGAGGACAAGATGACCCACTGGGCCTTCCCCCTGCCATAGCTCGGCCACCGCCGCATAGAGCGATTCGTAGATTGCACGGCTGTTTCCGAGCGCCGCACCATTAGCCCATTCCGGACTGAACCACGTTGCGAACCCGCGAAATGAGTCGATCTTGATCCCCGTGACAAAGCCAACAAGCCTGTCTCCTTCCAGTGCGACAGACCCAACACCCCGTTGGTCGAGCCTACGGAGAAGAGATGAAATGACATCCGGATCTTCATAGCTGCTTGGAAGCGCTGGGATCAGCTTGCGCATCGCTGCGTAGCGTTCTGCGACAAGCGCGGCGGCGCCAGGGATGTGCTTGGTTTCGAATCGATCGATCGTCAGTTTCATCGCGAGTCCTTTGCGGTAGATCGACCTTCGGTCGATTCCGTCGAGATCCACTGTCGTTGATGATTCAGGGTCTCTTTGTCGAGAAACGCTTGCTCAAGGTCGATTCCGTAGCGATTGGCGATCGCGCAAAGATAGATGAAGACATCGGCCAATTCGTGTCCGATTTCGCCGATCTGCGAGTCCGGATCGACTTTCAATCCCTCGGTTCGTCGGACCGCCTTGAACAACTCGCCGATCTCCTCCCCGAGGAGCAAGCACTTGTCCGTCACAGTCTGATCCTCGAATCCCCGTTCGAGCTCAAGCTCGGCCACATATTGCTGGAACTCCGCCAGCACAGGATGGTCCTTCAGCGTGGGCAATGGGTGCTCCCTTCTCCTATGTCGCGTTGGGTGAATCCGTCTGCCGGAAAATGGTACGCTTCATCCCTTGACATCGCACGATCGGGAGCCATTCGGCCGAGAGAGCCCGGCGCCGCGCTCCATCTTCAAGCCTTGAGACGCCGGGATTCTCTCTTTGCGGAGAGAGCGCTCCCCGCTTAGCTCACTTCTCGAATGCGGAGAATCTCTTGGCCTATCTTCTTTGCCTGAAGGAGTTTCTCGGGAAGCTCTGCAATCGGAACATCACGGCCTGTTTCAGGATCGAACGTTTGACAGGTCAGTGCGTGACAACGGCTCCCGCTCCAGGCCGTGATCCGCTGCAGCCACTCGACCATCGATCCGTAGTAGCTCCGATACGTAACAAACAACACGAAGTCCTTCCCGCCGAAGTGCTCTTCTGAGACGATCGCCTCCAAGCGGTCAAAAAGTGTCTTCAGTTGGGATGTCATGTATCCCCAAAACATCGGGGCTCCGAGAACAACAACATCCGCTTTGGAGAACGCCGGGTACACGTTCTGCATCTCGTCGTCGATGACACATCCGCCGCCGCCAAAGCATTCGCCGCAGGCACGGCAGTGGGCAATGTCCATATCGATCGGGCGGAAATGGACAGTGTTGTGAGCGGCTTCGCCTCCAAGACCTTTGAGAAAGGCATCGATCAGCGTGTCGGTGTCTCCCCCGGCATGAGCACTCCCATGGAGCACGATCATGTTCATTCTGCGCCTCCCACATTCGCCGATACATCATGCCCGGGCGGCGTCTCGGCGACGTCGCAGGAGGTCCGGATCATCGATCATCAGACTCCGCTGCAAGAGCGAGCGCTCTACTGCTGCTCGGCGCCTGCGCTATCCGATCGCCATTAAATCTATTGTCTTGACTCGCACACCGGAGAAGCTTGCGTCTCCGGCAGCGGGGCGCTGGTTCCCGTCCGCGAGCTGCTGGCGATCGGAGATCGGACTCGAACTCGGACTCGAACTGCCGATTGCATCGAGTTCGAGCACAGCGAATGTCGAACGTCCATACGACGGAGCGACCGCTCCAGGATTGATGAACAGCACGTCTTGCCACTGTTTGACGACGGGGACGTGGAAGTGTCCGAACACGATGATCTGCGCATCGGGTAGTTGTGCGGTCATTGCTTGGTAGAACAGCTCCATTTCGGGCTGGCCGTACCCTAGACCGATGTACCGGCTCTGCAACGCACGGCGTTGGTGTCCGTGTTGGAGTCCGATCTTCCACCCGGCCACTTCGATGATCGCTTGTTTGGGGATCGCAGAGCTGACCTCGGGCGGATCCATGTTTCCGGCCACTGCAACCGTCGGAGCGATTTGCTGCAGCGCTGCAATCACGTCCGTGGACGTCAGGTCTCCGGCATGCAGGATCCGATCGACACGAGCTTGCCCTAGTTTGTCCAGTAGGGATCGAGGAAGTCGCCTGACAGACGTAGGGACATGCGTATCCGAGACAAGGCCTAGCTTCATCGTGGGACCATCTTACGGAAAGATCTGCTGCATCACCGCTTGATGATCGCCGATCGGCGTCACCGATCGCGAAGGATCAGCTCGTGGATCCACCAGCCAAGGTTCCAGGCACCCTCCGCCATGTTCGACAGGATCACCAGATTGATATCGTGGTCGGGGAAGTAGCGCATCACGGCGCTGACGCCGGCGTTGTACCCTTCTTTCTGGCAACACAACACGTGTCCATCGGGCTCCACATAGAACCACATCCCGAGGCCGTAGTGCATCGCCCATCCGTCGCGCTTTCTATAGAAGATCTGGGGGCGGAAGAACTGCTCGGCCAGCCATGACGACAACAGGCCGCCGGACCGTACAGCTCGCAAGAAGCGGTCAAGATCGGCGGCCGTGACGTGCGCCCCGCTGTCCGGCGACCCCACTGGCGGGAACGAGTAAATGTTCTTCTTCCACGCCACAATCGATCCGTCTTCCCCTCGGATCGGATCAGCCCCCTCCGCAACCGCAGGGACACATCGATCCATGCGGAAGAACTCCGAGGAAGACATCTGTGCTGGGTTGAAGATCCTCTCTCGGACGTAGTCGCGGTAGGTCAGCCCGGTGAGTTGCTCCACAACGAGTCCCAGCAGGACGAATCCGCAATTGCAGTAGCGGCAAGCCTCGCCGGGCGGAAAATTCGCTTTCTTGCGGGCAAACTGCGGTAAGAAATCGGCTGTTTCGGTCACCGTGTAGTTCGGCCGAGTCCGCCAGAGATCCTCGTAATTTTCTCCGTTTTCTTCTTCGCAATCATCGCCAATTCCCGAGCTGTGGGTCAGCAGTTGGAACACTGTAACTTCATCGGAGATCGCCGTGTCTGTAAGCCCCAGCAGTGGGATGATCCGCGTATCCAGTGCAAGCAGCCCCTGGTCGACCAGCTGCAACGCGGCCACCGCTGTGAACAGCTTCGTCAACGACGCCGTATCGAACCGGGTGTCGAGGGTATTGGCGACACGCCAGGTGCGAGACGCGAACCCATAGGCGCCGGAGAACAGCTCCTCCGCTCCACACGAGATCCGGATTACTCCGGAGAACCGTTCTTCTCCCACCAAACGCCGTATCTCGCCATCGATGTAAGACCGATCCAGCATCGTTCCCTTCCTGCGATCAACTCTCGTTGCCATCCTCCGGCACACCGCCGAGATCCACCATTCTCGGGGATATCCTCCACAACGCTCTCCGTGTTGTCCACCTGCTGCAGAAACGGACTTCTTCCTCAATCCATCTGTTTGCCATTTGGGAAGACTCTCGTTTGGGGTATACTACATCCTAGTTAGTTCCGGGTGATTCGCCTTTTAACAGACAGGGGGGGGGAGCTGAAGGAGGTCTGTGTTGGTGGATTGCCAATCCTGGGATCTCAATGGTTTCATCGAACCGGCATTGAAAGTCTGCCGGGAATCGTGCCGCATCCTTGATGGAAACTCGATGGCCAGCAACCGCTACGGATACTCCCGTAGCGAGTGGCGCCGACTATCGCTCCTCTCGCTCCACCCTGTGAGCGAACACCACATCGTCAGAGCGTGGATTGGGTCTTGCCAGCCACCCCCTCGGCGATTCACGCACCTGAGCAGGTCCGGAGAGCCGTTTCCGATTCAGATGAACCTGGTCGCGGCGTCTCAACAACATGATTCCTGCGCCGTCGTCTTGGTTCAGAGTATCTCGGGGTCATCCACCCCGCTTCCGGGGAGGCAATCAGTCTATGAAGATCCCCTCGACGATTCGAGGCTGCTGCAGTCGCTGAGCAGCAAGGATTGTTACACGCAACAGCTTGTCAAGCCGACGGTCGCTGCGCTTGGAGCCGTGGTCGAGTGCCGGGATCCCAGCACAGCGCATCATCAGCATCGCGTCGCCCAGATCGCGGCGACCATCGGACAATACTTGAGCCTTGATCAGGACGCACTGAATGGCCTGAAAACTGCATCCCTGCTGCACGATATTGGGAAGCTTACGATCCCCGCTGCGTTGCTCTCGAAGCCGGGAGCGCTATCGAGCGCGGAGCATCTGTTGGTCCAATCGCACGTGCAAGCCGGCTATGAGATCCTGAAGAAGATCGACGTTCCTTGGCCCGTTGCTCAGATTGTCTTTCAGCATCACGAAAGGATTGATGGAACGGGGTATCCGAATCATCTTCTCGGGGATGAGATCCTTGTTGAATCGAGGATTCTCGCTGTCGCTGATGCGCTGGATGCAATGACGTCTCATCGTCCCTACCGACCTGCCCTTAGCATCGCGGAGGCTCTGGAAGAAATCAATGCCGGAAGTGGATCTCTCTACGACCGCCGTATCGCCGAGATCTGTCTCGCTCTCCACACCAGAGACCTTCTTTTTGTGGATGTTTGACGTGGATCATGCTCGCCCAAGCTTGCTGCGATGGCCAGTTGGTCCATGCCCCCCCCTCGTTCACCAGGGCTGAGGGCTGACCTCTCGCACGAATTGACTTGTCCTACGCTGTCAATTCTCCTCGCACGAATTGACTTGTCCTACGCTGTCAATTCTCCTCGCACGAATTGACTTGTCCTACGCTGTCAATTCTCCTCGCACGAATTGACTTGTCCTACGCTGTCAATTCTCCACCCACGAATTGACTTGTCCTACGCTGTCAATTCTCCTCGCACGAATTGACTTGTCCT
>CAZJLO010000054.1:0-3344 GCA_964547105.1 uncultured Thermotogae bacterium | reverse complement strand
TTGTCCTACGCTGTCAATTCTCCTCGCACGAATTGACTTGTCCTACGCTGTCAATCCTCCCTGCAAGATGCCGCATCCGTACTCTCTTGCACAGTGCCTTCCGGCGCTTCCTTGCACGCAACATCTCGTTGGGGAATGATCCGTGCTGGAGGTGTGCGTATGTCCAAGTGGTTGGTGGCATTGGCTGCACTGGCCTTGGCGGTCGGTGTAGCGGTGTTGTGGTTGGGCCCGTCCGATCGTCCGGCTTCGGGTGTCACGGATGGGGCCGAGTACACAAATGACATCGTCGCGGACGTAGAGTCCGGCGTCAGTGATTCGGCGGACAACTTGCTTGATCTAAGTACGTACCTTGAACAGACAAGCAAAGAATGGGTAATGATGTCCACCGAGACGGCCACATTCCTTGGACTGACGGAAGAGCTCGGCATGCGGGACGACGGACTTGATCCGCTTACCGAGGAATACGATCAGATGATCCTTAATCACATCCAAGAAATGGCCGACACAATCGATGCGTACCCGGTAGACCTTCTGACGGAAGAGGAACGCCTCACCGCCGAAATCTACCGTTGGTATCTGCAGGATTATCTTGATTTCGCTCCCTTCTCCGATCATTGGTACCTCGTCGGCAACATGTACGCAAGCTACCCGCAGGACCTAGAGTGGTTCCTCACCAGTTTTCACGCCGTTGAGACGGTGGAGAACGCGGAAGACTACATTTCTCGCCTTCGGCAGATCCCCGATCGCTTCGACGAGTTGACCGCTGCGATCGGCAGGAGCGAGACCATCGGAGCCGTCGCGCCGGGATTCATTATGGAGACCGACGCAGGGTGGCTGGACTGGATCGCCGAGACACCGGCCACGGAGACGAACTTCTACCTCGTCTTCGAAGAGCAGGTTATCGCTTCGGAGTCGATCCCCTCGCAAACCAAACAGGGTCTTCTCGACGCGGCAGAGAACGCGCTCGAGTTGGAGGTATTGCCCGCGTTCGCAAAGCTATCGCAGGTTGTGTTCGATCTTGCCGAGCGAACGGGCGACGCAGTTGGAGTCTGGAAGCATGAGAATGGTGGCGCCTATTACGAGTACCTCCTGCGTTCCTATACAACCACCGATCTCTCCGCCGATGAGATCCACAATCTGGGGTTGATCGAGGTGGAACGCATCCGTAGTGAGATGCTGGATGCATCAGAGAGTCTCGGCTACAGCCGCGCCCTTTCGATCCGCGAGATCTACGCGCAACTGACCGAAGATGCCGGAACATCCATCGGGCAGCAAACGATCGATCGTTGCACGCAACTGCTGGATTCCATTACCGCTCGGGTCCAGCCTGCGTTTCGCCACTGGCCAAGTGAGGAACTGATCGTTGTTGACGGGTATACGACGGCGTTTTTCTCACCGGGGGCACTCGATGGCTCGCGACCGGGGATGTTCTTCGCTCCCACCATGTCCGAACAGCCCAACTACTCGCTTCCCACGGTGACCTATCACGAAGGGATTCCCGGACATTTCCTCCAGAGCGCATTCGCACACGAAGCCGACATTCCAGATTACCTCGCTGCGGTGAGCTTCACCGGCTATGCAGAGGGGTGGGCCTTGTATGCCGAACGGCTTGCTTGGGAGATGGGCGCCTATGAAGACGATCCCTACGGAAACATGGGGCGGCTACAAGATGAGATGCTGCGAGCCGCCCGGCTGGTGATTGACACCGGAATCCACGCAATGCACTGGGGATACGAGCAAGCAGTGACCTACATGTTGGAGACAACCGGGATGTCCGAGGACTTCGTGCGCGAGGAAGTCGAGCGGTACATCGTCCTTCCTGGCCAAGCAACGGCCTACAAAGTCGGGATGCTGAAGATGCTTGAGCTCCGAAGCCGGACACAACTTGCGCTCGGAGAAGCGTTCGACCTCGGCGAGTTCCACGAAGTCGTGCTCGGACACGGAGAACTACCGCTTTCGATCCTCGAGGAGCTGGTCGACGACTACATCGCTGAGAAGACGGCCCAAGGGTAGGCCGAGGAAATCCAGAGTCTCGGCGCGGAGTGTCTCTGACAGCCCGGCGATGCTCCGCGCGATTCTTCCCCCGCTAGGCGCCATCGCCGCGATTCCATTGCTTCGCAGCCCCATTGCGTCCAATCGGAAGCACCGTGATCTTCTCCGGGAAGACCTTGACAACGACATATCGCTCGTCATCAGGGCCGTCGAACCACTTCACCAGAAGATCCGTCCAGCAGGCTTCTCGCTCTTCCCTTTCCCTGCTGACCTCCGCTGTCCCTTCAATCTGGAAGTAGCTGCCGGGAACCTCAGAGCGTGTGTCTCCACAGGTGATGTGAACCCGAGGCTCGGCCTGGATGTGAGCGATCTTCATCATTCCTTCGAACGTGGGGATCCGTAGTGTCAGTTCATGATCCAGCTTCGCTCGCACGAACCGCACGCGCGGAGCGCCGTCCGGGGACACCGTTGCCAGACTGCAGAGAAAGGGGACGCCCTCTCCGAGCTGTTCAAGGATCTGTCTTCGAGCAGAGTCTCCATGATTCATCATGACAAACAGCCTACGGGATTCGCCGTCACCCAATCGTCTCAAGCTCGGAGATTGTGACTAAGCCGCCCGCCAGCAACACGGTCACGGAGTGGGCGAGGAGAATGGTGTTGGATGCCTGTCGGCAAACGAATACCCGTTCTCCAGCAAGCGAAGGCAAGCATCGACCGCTTCTGGGAGATACAACGTCCCTCGGTTCGCCTTGATTTCGGCGCGTGCTGCCTCAAGACTGTGGGCCACTCGATACGGGCGGTGCGATACCATCGCTTCGACCACATCGGCGATGCCGACAATCCAGGACTCAAGGAGGATCTCCGAACTGGCAAGCCCCTGTGGATATCCCGAACCATCCAATCGCTCATGATGCTGCAAGACAATCGTGGCCACGTGTTTCGGGAACTCGATCGAGCTGACGATATCATGACCTGCTTGGCAATGCATCTTGATCAGGCTGAATTCCACGCTGCTCAGTCGGCTCGGCTTGCTTAGGATTTCCGCAGGAACACTCAGCTTGCCGATGTCGTGCATCCGCGAAGCGATGTCCAGCACCTCGCATTCGTCGGCGCCAAATCCCATCTCGGCGGCGATCGCGCATGCGAGCTGCGCCACTCGCCCCTGATGTCCCGCCTTGTAGGGATCGCGGAGTTCCGTTGCCCGTCCCATGGCGGTCACGGTTCCCAGAAGCAGCTGATGGATTCGGGATTCGGCCTGTTTCCGATCGGTGATATCAAGAGCAAACGAGAACTCGTATTCCTGGCCTTCGAAGCACAGGTAGTGATCGGTCACCTCGACATCGATCAAACGG
>CAZJLO010000053.1:716-12891 GCA_964547105.1 uncultured Thermotogae bacterium | reverse complement strand
CCGTTGAAGGACAAGGACTTCGAATTCGTCGATGCGATCAAGGGCGCGACGGTCCCTGGGCAGTACATTCCCGGCGTCGAAAAGGGCGTCGTCGAAGCAATGGAAGAGGGGAACCTTGCCAAATTCCCGGTGACCCACGTCTGTGCGACGGTGTTCGATGGCGGATACCATCCGGTCGACTCATCGGAACTGGCGTTCAAGCTTGCGGCAAGGAATGCGTTCCGGAATGCGTTCGATCAGGCCGATCCGGTACTGCTCGAGCCGGTCATGACGATCGATGTGCGTGCCCCGGAGGAGTTCACCGGCGATGTGGTCAGCGACCTCAACGGACGGCGTGGCAGGATTCTCGGCATGGAACCCATGGGGCGAACGACCGTGGTCAAAGCCGAGGTTCCTCTCTCCGAAGTGCAGAGCTACGCGCTTGATCTAAAATCTCTCACCCAGGCTCGCGGAACGTTTCAGATGGATTTCCTTCGCTACCAACCGGTCCCGGGCAGTGTTCAGGAGAAGGTTATCGCCGAGGCGGCGGCACGCGATTCCGAATGAACGTACTCCATTGCATGCAACGGGTGCCGGCAACGGTGGACCCGCAGGCGCGACTGGATGAGGCTCGTCAGGTCATGGATGAGCACGGGTTCGGTTTGCTGTTGGTCGCCACGAAGGAAGGGCGACTCGATGGATTCCTGACGCGTGCGTTTCTGAACTCCGTGACGAACTGGGAACAGACCGTCGGTGACGTCCGATTCGAAGCGAAATTCGTCGTGGCGCCCGAAGATACTCTGGAGAAGGCGGCATTGATTCTGCTCGCCAACCAGCTTGTGTTGCTCCCGGTGGTTGAGGAAGACCGCCTGGTCGGAATCGTGACCCAGGGCGAAATCCTCCGGCTGATGGCTCGTGGTCTTGGCGTAGGCCTTGAGGCGGTCCGCATCGCGGTCCTCGTCCGGCCTGACAGCGACGATCTCTATCGGATCCTGCATGTTCTCGAACAACATCACGTGAGACTGGTCAGCATGCTGCGTGGGCGGAACGGAGCGCGTCGGGAACGAGTGATCCTTCGCGTTCAGCATGTCGTGGATCGCGAGGCGCTGTTCCGGGATCTCGATGCCGCACTTCGGGAGCGGCTGGCTGAAGAAGATTCGAAAGATGATTCCGGCGTACAGATGTTCCCTGACGCGTGATGAAATCGTTCTACGTGCCATCCACCCAGCAAGAGATGTGTATCGAGATCACGGGGCATGTCTCGCAGATCGTTCGGGAGTCGGGGGTGTCCGAAGGGGTGTGTATTGTCTCCTGTCCCCACACGACGGCGGGTGTCTTTGTCAACGAGAATGCTGATCCAGACGTGATCGACGATGTGCTGAAAGCGCTTGACGACATGGTATCCCGTCAGGGATCGTGGAAGCATGCTGAAGGCAATTCCCCGGCTCATGTCAAGGCGATTCTGACCGGTGCTTCGCTGATGGTGCCGATTTTCGACGGTAGCGTGCAGTTGGGACGATGGCAGGGAGTTTTTCTTGCAGAGTTCGATGGGCCGCGGAAGCGGCTTGTGTCGGTTCAGATCGTATCTTGACAGGTGCAGCGACCGTCGCTACAATCCGCAGCGACTGCGGGTTCGTGAAACGTGTACGTGCGAGCGTGCCAGCGTAGCTCAATCGGTAGAGCAACTGATTTGTAATCAGTGGGTTGTCAGTTCGATTCTGGCCGCTGGCTCACGCGGTTTTGGTTTTTGTTGGAGGGGTACCGAAGCGGCCAAACGGGGCGGACTGTAAATCCGTTGGCGGATGCCTACGGGGGTTCGAATCCCTCCCCCTCCAATTGGCAACCCTCGGGGGTGTTGGATACACTGTCGCTTGGGTTGGAACGCCCGTGTAGCTCAGGCGGTAGAGCACCCCCTTGGTAAGGGGGAGGTCGTCGGTTCGACTCCGACCGCGGGCTCTAAAGCGCTTGCAGCAGGCGGCTGCAAACTCCCGAAAACTCGGAGTCTTGAGGTCGCGGGAAGCTAAGGAGGTTTGACGAAGATGGCGAAGGAAGCGTTCCAGAGGACGAAGCCTCACCTCAACATCGGGACGATCGGGCATATTGACCACGGCAAGACGACGCTGACCTCGGCGATTACCAAAGTGCTCGCGGCCCAGGGGCAGGCTCGGGCGATGGCCTTTGAGGACATCGATAATGCTCCCGAGGAGAAAGCACGCGGAATCACGATCAATGTGCGTCACGTGGAATACGAAACCGGAACGCGGCACTATGCGCATATTGACTGTCCCGGACATGCCGACTACATCAAGAACATGATTACCGGTGCTGCCCAGATGGACGGCGCGATCTTGGTGGTCGCTGCCTCGGACGGGCCGATGCCTCAGACGCGCGAACATGTTCTGTTGGCGCGTCAGGTGAACGTACCTGCGCTTGTCGTGTTCTTGAACAAAGTCGATCAAGTCGATGATCCGGAACTGATCGATCTTGTTGAAATGGAGATCCGCGATCTTCTCACCGAGTACGAGTTCCCCGGCGACGAGATTCCGATCATCCGTGGCTCGGCGCTGAAGGCGATGGAAAACGGGGATGACCCGAGCCATCCGGATGTACAGTGCATCACCGAACTGATGAATGCGGTTGACGAATACATTCCGCTTCCGGAGCGCGACGAAGATCAGCCGTTCCTCATGCCGATCGAAGATGTGTTCTCGATCAAGGGGCGGGGAACCGTTGTGACCGGGCGTGTCGCTCGGGGAAAGATCACACCGGGGATGGAAATCGAAATCGTCGGATTGCACGAACAGATCCAGAAGACGGTTGCCACCAGTCTGGAGATGTTCAACAAGGTGTTGGATTACGCAATTGCCGGCGACAACGCGGGGATCCTTCTCCGTGGAATTGACAAGGATGGCGTGGAACGCGGCCAGGTCATTGCCGCCCCGAAGACGATCACTCCCCACACGAAGTTCGAGGGTGAAGTCTACGTCTTGAGCAAGGATGAAGGTGGGCGAAAGAAGCCATTCTTCAGCGGTTATCGTCCGCAGTTCTTCTTCCGTACGACGGACGTCACGGGAACCATCACGCTTCCCGAGGGCGTGGAGATGGTCATGCCGGGAGATCACGTCAAAATTATCGGTGAGTTGATCCACCACGTCGCGATGGACGAGGGTCTCCGATTCGCGATCCGCGAGGGCGGACGCACGGTCGGCGCCGGCGTGGTTTCGAAGATCATCGAGTAGGAGACTGATGGCCAAGAAAGGCGAAATCGTCCTGAACGTAGGCCTTGCGTGCAGCGAGTGCAGCCGTCGAAACTACCATACAAAGCGGAACAAGAACAACACCCGCGAGAAACTTGCACTGCGCAAGTACTGCAAGTGGTGCCGGCAGCATACGGTGCACAAAGAGGTCTAGGATTGGCGACCTTATAGGAATACAGGCCCGTAGCTCAACTGGCAGAGCGTCCGACTCCAAATCGGAAGGCTAGGGGTTCAAGTCCTCTCGGGCCTGCAAGAGAAACAAACGCGAAGCGAAGAAGGAGACGCAGGATGTTGCAACGTCTGACCGATTACTTCCGGGGCGTCCGTGGTGAAATCCGGCGCGTAAGCTGGCCGACGCGCAGTGAAGTGATTTCATTCACGGCGCTGATCATTCTGCTTGTGATCGTCCTCACCTTCTATATCTGGGGTGTCGATACCATCCTGCAGATTCTGATTCGATTCCTCTCACTACTCTAGGGGTAAGCGCGATGCGGATGAAGAAGTGGTACGCCATTCAGACGTACGCTGGCTCTGAGCTGAAGGTCCGCGATGACCTGAACGATCGAGTCGAAAAGCGCGAGCTGCAGCGAGCGTTTGAACGGTTCACCGTGGAGGGTGAGCCAACGTACTTCCTTGTTCCGGTCGAGGAAGTCATTACTTCCCGCAGCCGTCGTGGCAGTGGTGTCGAGTACCGGATTCCTTACGAGTACGATCTTGTGGCCCGCCCGAACGAGCGCATCTCTCGAAGCGAGATCATCGCTCGGAAGCCGCCACGGCATGCGGAGCAGGAGACCCGTATTGCAGAGATCGAACCGTTCACCCGCGTCATCATTGAGATGACGAACCGAAATGAAGAGGAATACCTGGTTGCGGGAGAGAAGCGGATCCGTCGCGACATTCGTGTCAACGAGAAGATCCGAAATGGCGTTCCGTTGACGAGCGACAGCGATGAGCGATACGTGGTTACGAATCGCGGTACGATTGTGAGCCGCGACAAGGTCAAGCGGGTGACGTTCGAAGATGCCGACGGGAAAACGCGTACGCGGCTGATCGACGAGAAGTACCTTGCCAAGCTGAAGCGTGGCCAGGAGCTTGCCGCCGGTGACTTGATCGAACGGGAGCACACGATCGCTGCGCGGGCATCCGGGTTGCTGAAGGTCAAGGAATACAAAGATAAGCGCGTGGTCAGTATCCAGCGCATTGAGAAACGCCGCATCTTCCCGGGATATGTTTTCGTTCGGATGGGGCTTGAAGATATGGAAATGATGGAATTGATCGATGGGGTCAAGGGAGCCGTGCGTTACGTCGGTTCGCGCTACAAGCCGATGCCGATTGAGGGACCGGAAATGAAGGTCATCAAGCGCAAGGCAGGACTTCTGGAGATCCCGACGGCCGCGGCGGCATCTGCGGTGAGTGGTGAACCGAAGATCGAGATCGACTTCTCGGTAGGCGAAGTCGTGGAAATTGTCGAAGGTCCATTCGCCGACTTCACCGGTGAAGTCAAGGAAATCGACAAAGAAGCGGAGGAAGTCACCGTGATGGTCAAGATCTTTGGTCGCGAGACCCCAGTACGACTTGGGTTCGACGGAATCGAGAAGCTCTAGTCGGAGGGTCGGGAGGAACGTATGGCAAGAAACGTTGTTGGGATCATCAAACTGCATATCCCAGCAGGACAGGCGACGCCGGCACCGCCGGTCGGGCCTGCGCTGGGCGAGCACAAGCTGAACATCATGGAGTTCTGCAAGAAGTTCAACGAAGCGACCAAGGGTGAAACGCCCGGCGTCGTGATCCCGGTGGTCATCTCGGTGTATCTTGGAGGGAAGTACGACTTCGTTCTGAAACAGCCTCCTGCAGCCGAGTTGATAAAAATGGCCGCTGGTGTAAAATCAGGATCTGCGGAGCCGAACCGCAGCAAAGTCGCCAAGATTACCGAAGAACAGGTGCGACGAATTGCAGAACGGAAGCTACCCGACCTGAACACACTCGATGTGGAAGCCGCGATGCAGATCATCAAGGGCACGGCGAAGAACATGGGTGTTGAGGTGGTGGCGAAGTGAAACGAAGCAAGCGCTACGAAGGAGCCGTCGCTCAGATTGAGGGGAAGCAGTCCTACGGTATTGAGAGCGCGATCGAGAAGCTGAAGAGTTCGGCTTCTGCGCGATTTGATGAGACGGCGGAAATCTCGATGAACCTGGGAATCAAGCCGCAGCAACAGGTCGTGCGTGGGACGTGTAGCTTGCCGCATGGGACAGGCAAGAGTGTCCGCGTTCTCGTGTTCGCCAAGGGTGCAAACGTCACGGAAGCGGAGCAAGCGGGAGCGGATTTCGTCGGCGGCGACGATCTCGCGAAGAAGATTCAAGATGGCTGGTTGGAATTCGACAAGGTCGTCGCGACTCCTGACATGATGCCTGTGGTTGGAAAACTCGGGAAAGTCCTCGGTCCTCGTGGATTGATGCCGAGCCCCAAAACGGGAACGGTGACCAAGGACGTCGGGAAGATGGTCGAAGAACTGAAGAAAGGAATGGTCGAGTTCCGCGCTGATCGCTATGGGGTTGTTCACAGCATCTTCGGGAAGTGCTCGTTCGAGCCCGAGATGCTCAAAGAAAACCTGATTGCGATGCTTAGAAGCGTGTATGAGGCCAGGCCGGAAGAAGGTTTGAAGGGACGCTACCTGAAGAAGATCTGCGTGTCTTCGACCATGGGGCCCGGTATCTTGCTCGACCTGGGAGAAGTCTCGGCCATCACCGAGCAGGGGTAGGGAGTATCCGATGCCGACGCAAGCAAAGATTGACGAAGTCGAGCGCCTGAAAAAGGTGTTGGAACAGGCCACCGGCTTGGTGTTGGCCGACTACCGTGGGTTGACGGCCAACCAAATGGTCGAGCTGCGCCAGAAGTTCAGCCGTGCGGGCGTAGCCTACCGTGTGGTCAAGGACAGCTTGGCCCAGATTGCGGTTCGTGAGCTGGGCAAGGATGACCTTGCGGAACTGATTTCAGGTCCGATCGGCATAGCGGTTGGATACGATGACCCGGTCACGGCGTTCAAGGTCAGTGAGGAGTGTCGAAAGGCATACGCGCCGAACTACGAGCTTCGGGGCGGCCTTTTCGAAGGGGCACTTGTTGCCGAAGCGGAGTTGAAGCGTTATGCACAGCTTCCGTCACGCGAGGAGTTGCTGTCCAAGCTGGCGATGTTGTTGGCGAGCCCGATGCGGGTGCTGGCAGTGATGTTGAAGGCTAAGATACGCGAATTGGCGATTGTGCTTGGCGAAGTTGCAAAGCAACCGAGAGCCGACCAGCCACAAGAGGAGGAAGCAGATGGGTAAGGTAGAGATCCTTCAGGAAATCGAGAACATGTCCGTGAAGGACCTGGCTGACCTCGTGGAGATGATTGAGGAGCGATTCAATGTCTCTGCGGCGATGGCGGCGCCGGTTGCCGTCGCGGCGGCTCCGGGGGAGGCAGCGGAGGAAGGTGGCGGCGCTCCGGATACGCTGAAGGTGGTCCTGACAAGTGCCGGTCAGAAGAAGATCCAGGTCATCAAGGAGATCAAAGAGATCACCGGGAAAGGCCTGAAGGAATGCAAAGAGATCGTGGACGCTTTGCCCGCCGTGATCAAGGAAGGTGTCGGTGGCGACGAGGCGACGAGCATCAAGGAGAAGCTGGAGGCTGCCGGCGCGGAAGTTGAGCTCCAGTAGTAGCCGGACAAGGCGGAATCGCGGTTTCGACTGCAGTCGCCTTGAGAGATTCCAGACTGCCTTAGGGCGCATGTCGCCTTAGGGCAGGCTTCTTTTTTCGCCGGGGGGACCATGAGGCAAAGAGAGCGAAAGTCCTACGGACGCATCCAAGAGGTTCTGCCTCCCCCGTACTTGCTGCGGGATGTGAGGGAGTCGTTCGGGAGATTTGTCGAAGAGGGAATCAAACGGGCATTCGCTGACGTGTCACCGATCGTTGGGCACGGCAAGGATGGCTTGTCTCTTGAACTCCTCGATCCGTACCTTGGAGAGGCGCGGAACAGTGAGCGTGAGTGCAAGGACAAGGATCTATCCTATTCGAAACCGCTGCGGGTAACGGCTCGATTGCTGCAAGAGGGTGGACTGATTCAGGAGACCGAGCTCTATATCGGCGATTTTCCGATGATGACGAACCGTGGGACGTTCATCATCAACGGGTCGGAGAATGCGCTTGTCAACGAGCTGACGCGATCCCCCGGAGTCTACTTCACGCGCGAGGACAAACAGCAGTTCAAGGGACATGTGCTTCCTGAGCTGGGCGCGTGGCTCGAGATTACGCTGGATACGAAGCGAATGCTGTTGCGAGCGAACCTCGACCGAAAAGGCCGGGTACTGGCAACGACACTTCTCAAGGCCCTGGGGCTCGATGAGAAGCGGATCATGTCCTACTACGGATTCGATGTGTCTCCCGTCAGTGTGGAAACTCTCGAGCCTCACATCGGAGCGCGAGCTTCACAGGATATCAAGAACGGCGACGACGTGATCGTCGAAGCGGGGCAGATGCTGGAGAAAGCGCATCTGGGACCGATCGCGTCCGCGAAGCTGGAATCTGTTCGGTTTGTGAACCGCTTCGTGCAGAAGACGCTTGAGGATGATCAGATCCAAACGCAGGAAGAAGCGCTCCGTCTCGTCTACCACCGGCTTCGCCCCTCCGATCGAGCGTCGGTGGCGCAGATGGGTGAGTATATCGAGAACCTCTACTTCCACCCGCAGAGCTACCATCTTTCCGCTGTCGGCCGGTTCAAGGTGAACCGGAAGCTGGGCATCGAGCTTCACCAACCGGTGCTGTATTTGGCGGACATCGTGCGAACGATTCGGTACTTGCTGGAAGTCCCGGCCAACGAGGCACTGCTCGACGAAAAAGACCACTTGGCCAACAAACGGGTTCGCCTGCCCGGCGAACTTGCTGAGAATGCGTTGCGCACAGGGCTTGTCCGAATGGCGCGAATCGCTCGGGACAAGCTGTCGAAGTATGCTTTGGATGAGAAAGACACCATCCGCAGGCTTATCTCGACACGGACGGTGCAGGGTGCGATCAATCAGCTCTTCTACACCGGAAGGTTCTCGCAGTTCCTCGAGCAGACCAATCCGCTGACGGAACTCACGCACAAACGCCGCTTGTCTGCACTTGGTGGCGGGCTGACCAAGCGACGGGCCAAGATCGAGGTCCGCGACGTTCACACGTCGCACTACGCGCGGATCTGCCCGATCGAAACGCCTGAAGGGCAGAACATCGGGTTGATTACTTCGCTGGCGACGTATGCTCAGATCAACGAGTTCGGATTCCTTGTGGCACCCTACCGGCGGGTGGAGAACGGTGTTGCCACCGATGATATCGTCTACCTGATGGCCGACGAAGAGGAGAACTATCGGATCGCTCCGGCCACGACGCCGATTGACGATGATGGGAAACTTCTTGGAGAGCGGGTAGAGGTCCGAACCGGGCGGGAAGATGTTCGCTATGAGAACCCGGAGAACGTCGATTACATCGGGGTGTCTCCAAAGGCACTCGTCGGCGTTTCGTCCACGCTGATTCCGTTCCTTGAGCACGATGATTCGAACCGCGCGCTGATGGGGGCAAACATGCAACGGCAGTCGGTTCCGTTGCTCCGGCCCGAGGCACCGCTTGTCGGAACCGGAGTCGAGCGGCAAGCGGCAATGGATTCGGGGATGCTCCTCGTGTCGGAAGAGGATGGTACCGTCGAGCAGGTCGACGCGAGCAAGATTGTTATCCGAAAGGGACGGAAGCGTTTCAACTACGATCTGGTGAACTACGAGCGGTCGAATCAAGACACGATCCTTCATCAGCGGCCGGTTGTGAGCGAAGGGGACAAAGTCCATGTCGGGACGCTGCTTGCGGACGGACCGTCGAGTGACCTAGGGGAATTGGCGCTTGGGCGAAACCTGCTTGTCGGGATCATGCCGTTCGACGGGTACAACTACGAAGACGCGATCGTCGTCAGCGAACGATTGGTCCGAGAAGACCTGCTTGATTCGATTCACATTCAGGAATTTGAGGTCAAGGCGGAGGAGACGAAGCTGGGGCCGGAAGAAATCACTGCCGACATCCCGAACATCTCCAAGGAAGACCTCAAGAACCTGGACGAGCATGGAATTGTCCGCGTGGGCACGGTCATTCGCACCGGAGACATTCTTGTCGGCAAGATCACACCGCGTGGGGAGTCGGAACCGACGCCAGAAGAGAAGATCTTCCGATCGATCTTCGGAGAACGGGCGAGAAACGTGAAGAATACGTCGCTCCGCATGTCTCCCGTTTCGGGAACGGCCAAAGTGATCAAGGTCAAGCGATTCCTTCGCGAGCAGGGCGACGAGTTGGATGCTGGCGTCAATGAGCTGGTCAAGGTGTTCGTCGCGCAACGCAAGAAGATCTCGATCGGTGACAAGCTTGCTGGGCGACACGGAAACAAGGGCGTCATCTCGCGTGTCTTCCCGGTTGAGGACATGCCGTACTTGCCGGATGGCACGCCAGTCGATATCGTGCTCAACCCGATGGGTGTGCCGTCGCGGATGAACCTGGGGCAGATCTTTGAAGCGAACTTGGGCTGGCTGGCGCATCTCAAGAATGAACTCGTGGCGACGCCGATCTTCGATGGAGCGCAAGAGGAAGAGATCCTCGACGAGCTTCACGATGTTCGCGTGGAGCACGGGTTGGATGCCGGCGATGACCACGATGGGAAGGTCGTTCTACGTGACGGACGAACCGGCGAACCATTCAAGCGGCCGATCACGGTGGGCTATATGTACATTCTCAAGCTGGAACACATTGCCGACGAGAAGATCCACGCCCGCTCGACCGGACCGTACGCGCTGATCACCCAACAGCCACTGGGAGGCAAAGCACAGTTTGGCGGACAGCGGCTTGGAGAAATGGAGGTATGGGCCCTTGAAGCGTACGGCGCGTCGGCGCTGTTGCAGGAGATGCTGACGCTGAAGTCGGACGACACGCGAGGACGGATCCAGCTGTACAAAGCGATCCTCAAAGGCGAGGAGTTTCCGGATCCCGGCCTGCCGGAGTCGTTCCGCGTGCTGCTTCGCGAGCTACGCAGCCTTGGCCTGAACCCTCTGATCTACGACAAGAACGATCACGAGATTGACATCATCTAAGCGGAAAGATCCGGCGGTGCGAGTTCGCGCCGCCGGGTTCGTCCTTTTTCGCGTCGCGCCATCCGGTGCGACCGAGTACCTCCTTCTTCGCCACCGCAATGGCGGGCATTGGAGCTTCCCCAAGGGACACGTGGAGGCAGGAGAGTCCGATTTGGAAACGGCAATTCGTGAAACGGTCGAGGAGGCGGGCATCTGCCGTGTGGTGCCGGTGGCGGGTTTTCGACAGGCGATCGAATACACCTACCGCGACGGGCAGCAACTCGTCTCCAAGTGCGCCGTCTACTTTCTGGGCCGATGCGAACACGAGGCGGTCACACTGTCGGCCGAGCACACGGAAGCGGTTTGGGCAACGGCGGAAGCCGGCGTACGCTTGCTGCAGGCGTTCCCTCAGAACCAGGCGGTGTTGATCGCGGCGGCGCGGCACCTGCAGGATCCTCTTCCTGCCAGGGTTGTCGCCTAGTCAGTCACCTATCTGGCATTTCTGTCTCGTTTGCTGAAGTCTCCTGTGACCCTCATCCCCAACAGTTCTCCTCAGTTGATTGTATGATGGATGCACAACGAAGCGAGGGGGAAGGGCAACGATGATGTGGAGTTCAACAACGCACCGATGGAATATGGTTGCCGGGCTAATCCTTGTGGTTCTGTTGGTTGCGGGAAATGTGGCAATGGGGCAGGGAGCGGTGTATCCCAACTGCAATTGGAAGTGCTCGGCGGGAGACGTTGAGGCGAGCGAGGCGTACCTCGTGGGCCCGAGTAGCTGTACAGCAGGTCAATCGCTTACAGCGCGTCTATACATCGACCTAAGCAACGGTACGGGCAGCAGCCGGTACAATGTGAGGTTTATCGGCGATCTGTATGTTGATGGAAGTCGCAGAAAGTCGTTTGATGCGTGTGTCGCGGATACGATTCCCCCCGGGACGACGCCGGTTTTCTTGTCGTCCGTGTCATTTGCGTGCGGCGAGGTGATCGAACTACGTGATGTCATCGTTTCGTGGGTCGCTTCCCCCTCAACTTGTGTCGATCCACCGACATGTGCTTCAAGGGCATCGAAGTGCTCTTCGTCGGTCAGGATCCAGGTAAGCGGGACTCCGCTCGGGGTTGGGTTCACCTCCGATGCCCCCGTCTGCGACGGGACGGCGATCAGTTTCACCGATCAGACCGTCGGCGGAGACACACCCTACACCTACGGATGGGATTTCGGAGACGGGGGATTGAGCAGTTCGGCCAACCCGAACCACCTTTACGCTGGGCCGGGATCCTATACTGTGAAGCTGACCGTGACGGATGCCGGGGGCGCGACAGGCACAGCCACCGACACGGTCGTCGTACGCGCCAACACAACGGCAAGCGCGAGCAACGGTGGGCCCTATTGCCTTGGTGAGACAATCGAGTTTTTCGCATCCGGCGGGACCAGCTACAGCTGGACGGGGCCGGACGGATTTGCCAGCAGCGAGCAGAATCCGACAATCGCGACCGCGTCGGCGAACGACGCAGGCATCTACACCGTGATCGTCACCAACATTTACGGCTGCACCGACCAAGCGTCGACCCTCGTAGCAATCGACGCGGCCTCTCCGGTTCTGAGCTTGCCGACTGACATCACCGTGGAGTGTGGTGAGTCGACCGATCCCGCGCGGACGGGACAAGCCTCGGCCGTGGACGACACTGATCCCGCTCCGGTCGTCACCTACTCCGATACGCCGTCGCTGGACCAGTGTGGCGGAACGACCGGCCAGATTCTCCGATTGTGGACAGTTTACAAACTTGCCAACGCATTCCGGGCCATGTTAAAGTCCTTCTAAAAATTC
>CAZJLO010000053.1:0-706 GCA_964547105.1 uncultured Thermotogae bacterium | reverse complement strand
ACAGCTACCGATGCCTGCGGAAACGTGGCCAACGGGGTCCAGACGATCACCATTGTTGACACCGTTCCTCCGGTGCTCACGGTTTCGAGTGCGCAATTTGAATGCGACGGCGGAGGCAACGCGGCTGACATTGCCTCGTGGTTGGCTTTGGCAATCGGCACAGATGCTTGTAACTCGGCTACGGTTGGCAACGACTACGCTGGACTGACCGGGAGCTGCCCCGGGACCGGGTTGGCTGTTGTCACCTTTACGGCGACCGATGCGTGCGGGAACGCTGCCCAACGAACGGCGACGCTCACGATTGTGGATGCGACGCCGCCGCAAGCCGGCGACGACACGGCAACGACGGACGAAGATGTCTCGGTTCTGATCGACGTCCTTGGAAATGACGCCGACGCGTGCGATCCTTCGCCGACCCTGATCACGATCGGAACGCCTACGTTCGGCATGGCCGTCGAGGAGAACGGGCAGGTCCGCTACACGCCACCGGCTGGATTCGACGGGACGGACACGTTCTCCTACACGATCGAGGACTGCAGCGGGAATGCTGCATCGGCTCTTGTGGAAGTGACCGTGACGCCGGTGAACGATCCGCCGGTTGCGAATGATCAGTTGGCGACAGTGCAGGAGGACACGGCTCTGCCGATCACACTGACCGCGACCGAACCGGACGGCGATCTGTTGACCTACGGGATCGTGAGCGGGC
>CAZJLO010000052.1:0-13158 GCA_964547105.1 uncultured Thermotogae bacterium | reverse complement strand
ACAAGTGAGTCCGTTCCCGAGCTGCGCTGTTCTCGGCGACGAACGGGGCGTTGCGGACATCAAGCATGCCGCGACTGAGTCCCAACGTCGCGGCAAACAGGATCAGAGCTGCGGCAGATGTCTCTTGAGCGATGCCTACGAGCGAGCCGACCATGATCGCCACGCCGGCGATGAGCGTTGTGCGGAATCCCGTTCGTGCACCAAGCGCGCCGATCGGCAAGGCCAGTGCCGTGATGACCAAGCCGGGAACGGCGACAAGCAGCCCAAGAAACGATGAGCTGTTGCCAAGCGACAGCACATACAGGTTGTAGAACAATCGGTAGATCCCGAAGCCGAGACCGCTCAAGAACGTGTAGATCAGGTACAGTTTTGCATTGGGGGCGAACTGCCGAACTCGAGTCGCGTAGCTTCTGGCGAACTGCATGAGAGATGCATTATAGGCAGGGTGCGCATCATGTGGTAGGCCCTACGCAGCTGTGCACCATGTGCATGTGGCCGAGAGCGCACATCGATCTGCGTCAGAGGAGCAGAACATGTGCCGGAGCGGCTCCTGCTTTCTGTGTCGACGGAGATCCGTCGCATGAGTGCGGCGCGTCGAGGGAGCCTTGGCATGTGGGATACCCGAGGCTGCTCCATGTGGAGATTCCTCCGTCCAGATCATAGACGCGCACAAACCCCAGATCGGCCATCAGGCCGTAGGCTTGCCCCGTCCGATTGGCCGTCCGGCAGTAGATCAAGTAGATCTTGTCGCGATCAAGCTGTGCAATCCGTGAGGAGAATCCGTCACTGTAGAAGTCCAGGTTGACGGCGCCTGGGATGTGGAGTGACTCCACCTCGGAAGCGCTTCGAATATCGAGCAGCACGAAATCGGGATCACCGGAGAGAGCTGAGAGAATCTCGTAACCCTGCTGGGCCGATACAAGCCCGGGTTCGGGAAGGGAGGTCGAGATCTCACCCGTTCCATCCGACGATCCTGAGCCCGGTCCTTGTGCAACCCGCCCATCCACACCGAGGCAACCGGCCAAGGTGAAGATCAACGAAGCGATCAACAGCAGTCCGGCCATTGACACCGCGGGAGATCGACGCACCTTCATCGCTGCTCACTCTCCTCTTCTACCTTCACAAACGATTCCCTCCGTCCCGAACGAAGCCGTTGGCCGCCACTCGGAGCGAGAGTGCGCTCAACTCCGCGAGCGCACGATGCAGTACGGGAGAATGCCACTTCTTGTGCCGCGAAGGATGCATTGCCTGGATGAACACCCGATGAAGAAACGAGCGGCTTTTGGTGGGTTCGTCGCCTATGCCTTGGTGGACATGCAGGGATCGAATCTCGATCGGCTCCTGCAGAGCGCAAGACGGAATCGCGCTGACATCGCTCGTTTTGGCGTGGACTACGTCTCCTGCAGAGACCGCTCGAGCAAGTCAAGGAAGCGCTCTCGCGAGGCTTCGAGAACGACGTCCGCGTTCGGCTCGTTGCCGGAATTGCGCAGATGATCGATGACCGTTGCTCCACGCGTCAGCTCGCTTGCTGTCTCGACGGCGACGTGCAGTCGGTCGATGCGAGTGGCGATCTCCGGCTCAAGTGCAACGGCCATCGCCATTGGATCCGGAAGATCGAAGCCCGTCTGATTGAGCGATTGAATGCCGAAATCGCGGAGTCCACGCTGGATATCCACACAGAACGCGGCGAGATTCGAGACTGACCGTAGATGGTCGGCCTGCTCGGCGGTGAAGGTGCCGTGGTGATGCGAGACATCCCATCCGACCATCGTGATCGGGAGTCCGGCTTCGAAGACGATCTTTGCCGCTTCCGGATCCACCCAGATGTTGTATTCGGCAGCGGGAACGACATTGCCGTGTCCGAAACCGATCCCGCCCATCACCACACAGCGGTCCACCAGAGGGGCGATGTTGGGATCGCGAAGGAGTGCCACCGCCAGGTTGGACAGAGGACCAAGCGTGACCAACGTGATCTCGTGAGGGAACCGCCGGATCGTTCGGATAATGACGTCCACGGCATGGTCGGAGGCCGGGACACGCCCCGAGAGCTTCAACCCAATGTCGCCGAAACCATCGTTCCCATGGCAGAATTGAGCTGTTCGAAGCGGGCGAAGAAGCGGCCTGGCAAGCCCCGCGTGTACCGGAACACCGGTCGCCTGTCCGCACCGTTCGACGACGTACAGGGCGTTCTGCACGCCCTGAACCAGCGGGACATTACCCGCCACCACGGTAATCGCCTCAACGTGAACATCGGGATGCCGCAATGCCATCACCAGGGCGACCGCATCATCCGAAGCCGTGTCGGTATCGATGAGAAACTTCCGCATTGGCGCTCGGCCCTCCTTGAGACGGCAGTCGGCCGTCTTCAAGAACGATCGTCGCCAAGATCGACGGCGACTGCAACCCGGCGATGCGTTTGATGGCCCGAATGGACTGGATATGGATAGAATCGCGACCATGAATCAGGGCACAGTGCTCGATACGAGAACCGGCGTAGCATTGGCGGGTGCGCTGCTGTTCTGGTCGAGCGCGTTTGCGGCGATCCGTGTGTCGCTGGACGCATACGGTGCTGGGGAATTGGCGTTGCTGCGATTTCTTACCGCCTCATTTGTCCTTGCGATCTACGCCTGGATGACCAAGATGCCGCTCCCGAAGCTTCGCGACGTGCCGTCTATCGGCTTGCTTGGCGTGGTTGGAATCTGCGGCTACCACCTTGCCCTCAACTTCGGCGAGAAAACGGTCACGGCGGGGGCAGCGAGCTTGATCATCGCATCGACGCCCGCATTCACGGCGCTGATCGCATCGCGGGTCTTGGCGGAACGGATGAACATCCGGAAGTGGTTCGGAATCGCGGTGAGCTTCGCCGGCATCTTGCTGATCACGTTCGGGGAAGGCGGATCGTTCCGGCTCGAAAGCGGCGCTCTTCTCGTGTTGGCCGCCGCGCTGTCGACCAGTGCCTACAACGTTCTCCAGAAGAGAGTGATTGATCGTTATACGCCCGTTCAGTTCGCCACATTCACCATCTGGGCGGGCACGATCCCCCTGCTGCTGTTCGCCCCGGGATTGGTCGCGGATATCGCTGGAGCACCATGGGTGGCAACCGGAGCAGTGATCTACCTTGGGGTCTGCCCGGGAGCCATCGCCTACGTGCTTTGGGTCTACGCCATTTCCCGAACCGACGTGTCCAACGTGGCCAGCTTCCTGTACCTGAACCCCGTGTTGGCAATCGCCATCGCGTGGATCTGGCTGGGCGAGATCCCCAGCTGGCTCTCTCTTGGAGGAGGGGTTGTCGTCGTGTCGGGCGTGGTGCTCACCAACACCCGATTCCGTCGGTCGCGGATGGATCGATTGCGGCGACACCGGTAGACTGTTCCGAGACGGTCCTGGCCTTGTTGGGACCGTCGACGATGATTCGGAAAGGATACTCCCTATGACAATGAAGATCTCGTTCCCCGGTGGGAAGAAGGTTCGCGCCGATTACCGCGGATTCGGCATCGTCACGGATCAGTCCGTGGAGCACGGAGGCGAAGGAGCTGCGCCGAGCCCGTTCTCACTCTTTTTGGCGTCGTTGGGAACGTGTACAGGTTTCTATGTGCTTGCGTTCTGCCAGAAGCGAGAAATCGATACCGACGGCATCGAGATCACGTTGGCGACGCACCGTGACGAAGAGACGAAGAAGCTGACGCACGTGAAGATCGATGTGGTCTTTCCGATCGGCTTTCCTGAACGCTACACGCAGGCATGCGTGAATGCCGCATCACTGTGTGCTGTGAAGCGTGCGCTGCAGGATCCGCCGGAAATCGAGATCAGCACATCCATCAAGAAGGAATAGCTTGCTGACAGGTACGAACTCCCTCCCGATCGTGAACGGGGCGGCGATCCTGATCCTGATCCTGATCCTGATCCTGATCCCGGGTTGGGCTTGCCCCTGGACTTTTATCAGCTTGCGACCCAGGCGGAAGGGAATGGAAGAGCGGCTGGCTGCAAGACAGCCAGCCGCTTCCCGGGGCGAGGCGTCCGAGGTCAGCTAGGAATCGCTCCGTTGCTTCACCCGGGCGTCCAAGGCAAGAAGGCGGTCAGGGAGGACCCGGACCGGATTCAGGTCCAAGCTTTCAATCTCAGGGTTTTCGACCATCATGTTCGATACAGCGACGATCACCGTGATGAGTCCTTCGATTTCACACGGGGGGCGTCCGCGAGCCCCGTCCAACAGAGACCAGCTCCGAATCTCGCGTACGAGCCGATGGGCTTCGGAGCGTGTCACCGGAGCAACGCGGAATGCAACATCATCGAGCACTTCGGTGAACACCCCTCCGAGGCCGAACATCACGGTTGGACCGAACGCGGCATCACGGAATCCGCCGACAATCACGTCCACCCCTTCGGAGATCTGTTGGCAGACCAACGCTCCGGTAACGGTGCTGTCGGGAAGGCGAGTGCCGATTTCGGCCTGCATTCGATCGAATGCGATCCGAACGCTTTCGGAGTCGCTCAGATGCATGATGACCCCGCCGATGTCGCTCTTGTGAATCACGTCGGCAGTGACTGTCTTGAGTACGACAGGATATCCGATGGAATCCGCAGCAATCGCCGCTTCTTCGGCCGATGAGGCGAAGCGGTGAGTGGCGTAGGGGATTCCGTAGGCCGATATGAGCCGGATAGCGTCGGTCTCGAGGAGGAAAGACGTTGATGGATCTGGATAGGTCATGAGAAGCCTCCCCCGCGGGCGATGGACTGATGACCGGTGGCCCTCGTCAGGTGGATCAGGGCGCGTGCGGCGCGGTCGGGTGTGTCGAATGTCGGAACGCCAAGCTGCTCAAGGTGTGTGCGAGCCTCGGTCATGGCGTGCCCGTGCATGAAACATGTCACGACAGGTTTCGACGATGCGGCGGCGACGGGCGCCACGGCGCGGGCAACGTCAATCGCCGGCAGAAACGTCGGCGGCAATGTGATGAACACGACGGAATCCACATTCGGGTCGTCGAGGACAAGCCGGAGGGCCTGAGCATGAACCTCTTCCAGAGCTGCCGCTGTCATGTCGATGTACCCGTTTGGCTTGCAGATCATCGCCATTGGAGGAAGAAGCGCCTCCAATGCAGAGCGTGTCTTGCTCTCAAGCTGGGCAAGGACAAGGCTTCCGTCCTCGCCGATCTCATCCATCGCGATGATCCCTGGACCGCCGGCCTGCGTCAGAACGCATACACGGTGCCCTTGGGGAGGAGGCAGATAGGAAGCGGCCTTGGAAACGTCAACAAGGCCGTCGAATGTCGGAATCCTCTCAACTCCGGCCTGCCGGAAAGCAGCATCATAGATACGGTTTGAGCCGGCGAGGGCGCCGGTGTGAGACAAAGCGGCATGAGAGCCGAGCCTGTTTCTTCCGACCTTCAACGCGAACACCGGCTTCTCACGGGTGACCTCGTGTGCGATACGCAGGAAGCGGCGTCCATCACGGACGCCTTCCATGTACATGCAGATTGCTCGTGTATCCTCATCTTCCGCGTAGTGGAGGAGGAGGTCGAGAATAGTGACGTCGGACATGTTGCCGACATGGCCGAACTTACTGAAGCCGAGAGGGGACGGCTGAGAACCGCAGGCCATCAAGTACGATCCGCCGAACGCGCCGCTCTGGGTAATGAAACCGACCTTCCCCGGGGTGAGCGTGAGGCCGGGGGCAAATCCCGTACACAACTTGGTGCGCGGATTGATCACTCCGATGCAGTTCGGACCAACGATGCGGATTCCGGAAGCATGGGCGGTCTCGACCAGGCGGTTCTCAAGAGCCACGTTTTCTGCAATTCCGGTCTCGGCGAAGCCGGCGGTGAGAATCACCATGTAGCGGATGTCGTTTCGCGCCGCCGCCTGCTCGACTACGGAGAGAACGTGCTGGGTCGGTATGCTGACGACCACCAGATCCAGTCGCTTGTCGATATCGGAGAGCGAGCGATAGCAGGGCAGCCCGAGCACGGTTTCCTCCGAAGGGTTGATCGGGAAGAGCTTGCCAGGGAAGCCTTCTTCCTGCATCGTGCGGATTACGTGATGGGATGCCTTGCGCGGGTTGTTGGAGGCACCGACGATTGCGACGTTCTTCGCCTCGAACAGGGCGTCAAGCTGGCGCGCCCGATGGCGAAACTCAGGTTCGATCGGTGCAAACAACTCGACACCGGTTTCGATGTCATGCATCAACGGTTCCTCCCGTGACCTGCTCCAGCGCCTTGAGCTCTCTCCACTGCTGGTCGATCCGGGCGTTCATCTCCTCCAGGTCGGCGGACGAGGTTCGCGAGAATTTCTTGAGCATCCCGATGTAGTCGGCGAGCGGCGCCGGACGGGCAACGTCCACCGTGATCCGGTAGCGTCCGTTTTCCACTTCGTACAGAGGAAAATACCGCGTCTGCACAGATGCCCGGCACACGCGGATGCTGTCGCTTGGAGAGAATCCCCATCCGCTGACACATGGATTGAGGACGTGAAGATAGGAAAACCCTTCGCGGTGAGATTGCGCCTTCTTGACCTTCTCGACCATGTCGGGGATGTAGGCGGGAGAACACGTGGCGACGTACGGAATCCGGTGGTCGGCCATGATCCGCGGCGTGTCCTTCTTGAGCTGCAGCTTCCCGAACGGTGTGGTGCTCGTCCAAGCCCCCTTCGGTGTCGCACTGCTGCGCTGATAGCCGGTGTTCATGTACCCTTCATTGTCGTAGCAGATGTAGATCAGACGATCGTTTCTCTCCGCAGCTCCGGAAAGCGCCTGGAATCCGGCGTCGACTGTGGCTCCGTCTCCGGCGAAAGCAACCACCTGAACATCGTTGCGACCTGCCTTTTCGTGGGCCAGCTTCAGTCCGGTGAGCATCGAAGCCGTGTTGGTCAGCAGCGGGAAGAAGACGGGGACGTGCGCGCCGGACAGTTTGTCCCAGCCGACGACGCCGACACCTCCCATGCATCCGGGGGGGATGGCGAGGATCGTGTTGTCCCCGAGCACGCGCATCACGGTGCGTAGTGTCAATTCCACATTGCATCCCACGCATGCGGAGATCCCGGGCGAGATCATGTCAGGCCGGTCAAGCTCCTTCAATCCTCTCATCGCTGTCCCCCTTCCAACTGTGGTCGCAGCCAGACTGTCTCCTCTTCCCGATTGCTTCCAACGGCTTGATGGATCCGATCCAGTGCCGAGGCCACCATTTCGATAGTGATGTCTTCTCCTCCGAGGCCTGCAATGAACGGTAGCCGAGCGATCGGCAAGCCGAACAACGCGGATGAGACTTCCTGGTAGATGATTCCCGTGTTCCACCCGAAGGATACGTTCCGATCCAGCACGCCGATTGCTCTGAGATTTTCCGCCGCATCACGCAGTGCTTGCTTGGGGAAGGGCCGCACGACACGGATCTTGATCAGTCCCACCGAGTGCCCTGCCGCCTTCATCCGATCGATTGCCTCCCGGGCGGCACCGGTCATCGACCCCAGCGTGACAATCGCCGAATCCGTGCTCTCCTCGAACCCGTACAACTCGATTGGTCCGCCATGACTGCGGTGGAACTGGCGTTCGAATGCTTGATCCACCTCGCGGATCACCGTGAGGGCTTGTTGTTGTGCCTCGAGGTGCTTGCGTCGATACAGTGTGAGCAGATCGCCGTTTGTCAGTGGATCGACGGCCATCGGTCGGGCAGGATCCAGGTAAATGTGCTCTGGATCGTAGCGGTCGGGCAAGAACGCATCCACTTCGTTCTGGTCCGGCACATCGACCCGTTCGGACATGTGCGATAGGTAGAATCCGTCGTAGCAGACATTGATCGGTAGCAGCACACGCGGGTCTTCGGCGATGCGAAATGCCTGCAACAGGGTGTCAAGAATCTCCTGGTTGTTTTCGGCGTAGAATTGCATCCATCCCGCATCTCGGACGGACAGCGAGTCTTGGGCTGACGCCCAGAGGGTTTGCGGGGAGATCATTTCGCGGTTGGCAATCGCCATCACGATCGGTAGCCTGAGGGTGGATGCTCGGAAGTACGGCTCATACATCAATGCTAGTCCCTGGGAGCTCGTAGCACTGAAGGTTCGTCCGCCGCCGAGCGCCGCGCCTTCGAGGACGCTCATTGCCGAGTGCTCCGATTCAACCTCGGAAATCTTGGCGTCAAGCTTGCCTTCGGCGATGACCCGTGAGATGAACTCAACCACCGATGACTGGGGCGTGATCGGGTAGGCAGCAATCACATCGGGACGTGCCAAACATGCAGCGGTGCCTGCAGCCCGATTTCCGTTCATCACTTCGATGTGTCCCATGTCAGCTCTCCTCTCGATGAATGGTGATGGCACCGACCGCGCACTCTGTGGCACAAATCCCGCAACCCTTGCAGTAGGTAAGATCAATGGTGTAGCGATCATTCTCAGGGTGGATAGCGCCCACCGGGCAGTACATGCGGCATCGCCCGCAAGCGATGCATGCCTCCTGATCGAGAACGGGCGTCTGCGTCCTCCACTTTCCGGTCTCCACAATGTACATTCCGTCCCGTCCCACCGGAACGATGTATTCCTGACTCATACGACGACCTCCTCGTCCGTAGTGAGAGAAGAACCGACCGAGTCTCCGTGGCGATGAGCAAAGATCGAGCTCCTCAGGTTCATCGCCTCGACCCCGGTGTTCGCAGCTCCTCACTTCGTAGTATACTAGCAATATCCATGGCGCGTAAATAGGAGCGTCTATTACGGCCATCCATAGGAAATCTCCGCTTCGAAACACGACGCAGAACACCACGGCGTCAGTCTCCATCACGGTGGAGGCTGTCAAGAGAAGCCAGCGTTGATTGGAGGAGTAGACCGTGGTTGCAGGAGGTGATGCACTCAAGTCGCCTAAGGAATGGCAATAGGTTAAACCTTGCCGGGGATTCAGTACCGAGGGAGATCAACACTTGTCTTGTTGATTGGATCGCGGTAGTATACTACATTATCTGTAATCGGCAGGCGTTGGTGGATGCACCACGAGGCCTACTAGGAACGAGGAGGAAACGAACAATGGCAGCAGTCGGACAGATAGAAACGAAAGGCTTGGTCGCGGCGATTCAAGCGGCGGATGCGATGCTTAAGGCTGCGAATGTGGATCTGCTCTCGAAGGAGAACTCGGGCGGCGGGTACGTTACGGTTACGGTAGCCGGAGACGTCGGGGCGGTGAAGGCAGCGTTGGATGCAGGTGCCGAAGCGGCGAAGAAAGCCGGCGAGCTAGTGTCTGTCAACATCATCCCTCGCCCACACGGCGGACTGGAAGACATCTTCCCCGGATTGTTCGGGTCGACAAAGGCCTAGGGTGGGACGTGAAGTCGATGCGGAGAGCCGGGTAAACGTGTCGATCCGCGGATTACGGACAGAGATTGGGTGAGTCGATGGGATCGAACAGCGCGAATCTCAGAGCGTACGTCTTGATCGACAGCATGCAGCCGCAGTATGCGGCATTTGTCGGGACGGTGGCGCAAGGGAGCATCCCGGTTCCGGGAATGTCGGAGCTGATTCTCGAACTCGCGCCGGCCAGCCGGACGTACGCGCTTCTCGATACGGCCGTCAAGTCCACGGACGTTCTCCCCGCGTTCCAAATCGTCGAGCGGGAGTACGGCGTGCTCGAGCTCCATTCGACTTCGATCGATGAGATCAACACGGCCGGTCGACGGATCCTCGAGGCGTTGGAGGTCAGCGAGCGGTCGCGCCAGGCACCGGAGATTGTCGCATCGCGGATTGTGACCAATGTTTCTCCGTATCTTGCGCAGCTCCTCGATCGCAATCGAGAAGGCTCGATGATTATTCCCCACGAGAGTCTGTTCCTCATGGAGGTCGAGCCCGCCGCCTATATTGCACTTGCCGCCAACGAGGTGGAGAAGGCGAGCAATGCGAAGCTCATTCATTTCAACTGCATCGGGGCGTTCGGCCGGCTCTACGTATCGGGAGACGTGGAAACGGTCAAGCGGGCGCAGCTTGCCGCCGAGGAAGCGATTCGCAGCCTACAGGAACGATCTCGAAGGCAAGGAGAGTCATGAGGAAATTCTATACTGCGCTCGACATCGAGCGACTCACCGATCGGGGTATCACAGAGCTGGCGATTGACGAGCTCGATGTCGTCACAGACGAGGCGAGGGACCAGGCTGAACGTGCTGGAATTGCGATTGTTCGGCGGGCGATGCAGCCTGCTGCCGCTCAAGCGGTGGCTGATGTCGCTCCCTCGGCGGCGGGCACAGCCGGAGAAATGCAGATTGGAACGACGGCGGCAAACGACTTCGCCGCGATCCGGAAACGGGAATTCTCTACGCTCCATAAGATCCATCTTGCCAATTGCTCCCAGGGCGCTCAGCCGGTACGGGCCGCCGAGGCGCTGGCCTCGTTTGTCTCCAACTGGCGGGATGAAGGGATGGATTGGGACTACTGGATGGCTGTGGTCATCGGCGCGAAGGCATCGTTTGCCCGATTGATCAATGCAAGTCCGGAAGATATTGCCATTTCGTTTTCCGTTTCGTCGCTGGTCGGAACGGTGGCCGGCGCTCTGGACTATCGAGGTATGCGGAACAAAGTCGTGACGACGGAACTCGACTTCCCTACGGTTCCCAACATCTGGTTCGCTCACGAGCGGCTCGGCGCGCAGGTTGATCTGATTGCGGTGTCTCCCCGAGGCGACATCGATCTCGGTGAGTACGAGCGACACATCGACGGGAAGACCGTCATGACTTCCGTCCCTCTGGTGTACTACCTCAACGGATTCAAGCAGGATATCGCCGAGATCGCGAGAATAGCCCATCAGGCCGGTTCGATGTTGCTCGTGGACGCCTATCAGGGAATCGGAGCGACACCGGTGGATGTCAAAGCGATGGACATCGACATCCTGGTCAGCGGTTGTCTGAAGTACCTCCTTGGCGTTCCCGGCATCTCCTTTGCCTACACCAAGAAGGAAATCCGTGACCTGCTCCGCCCTGCGGCGACAGGGTGGTTCGGCCAGGCGGATCCATTTGCGTTCGACTACCACCTGAACTATGCAACCGATGGCCGCCGACTCGAGACGGGTACGCCGCCGGCGACGGCCGCGTTTCCAGCGAAGGCGTCGCTTGACCTGCTGCTTGAGATCGGGACCGATCGGATCAGCCAGCGGTGCGACGAGCTATCGCTTCACTGCATGGAAGGTGCCAAAAAAAGGCGACTCCCGCTGATAAGCGATTTCGACGTCAAGCACAAGGCGCCGACCACGGCGATCCGCGTTCCGGATTCCCATGGAATGGAAGTCGCACTGAAGAAGCGTGGAATTGTGGCATCAGCCCGAGGTGACGTGATCAGGCTGGCCCATCACTTTTTCGTGACCGAAGATGAAATCGATCAGGCACTGGATGCCATCAAGGAGATCCTTGGGGTGTAGGTGGTTCGCACAGTCGGGAGGAGGGCCACGTGAAGCTTTGTAAGGTCATCGGAACCATCGTTGCAACGATCAAGCGTCCCGACCTGACCGGTCACCGCATGCTATTGGTGCAGGAGGTCGGGAAGCGGAGCGGTGAGAAGATCGTTGCGGTGGATGTTGTTGGAGCCGGCATCGGGCAGATTGTCCTCGTTACGTCGGGAACGGCAGCTCGTGTTGCCACCGGGAACCCGGGGAGCTCGACGAACGCAGCGATCGTCGGAATCGTTGACGAGCATGCGTCGAATCTTGGAGCCGGGGGAGACGAGCATCGGTAGGGGAGTGATGCGATGATCGCCGACCTTGTCATCAAGAACGCGTCTCTTGTAGTTCCGAACAGCCAGGTGATTGAAGCCGACCTGGCGATCCGCGACGGGAAAATCGCGGCGTGGTCGCGGCAGATTTCGCTCTCGGCGCGAGAAGAGATTGATGTTCGGGGACGGACAGTGTTTCCGGGGATCATCGATCCGCATGTTCACCTGGGCGTGTTCGGAGAGCCCGCTGTCGATGCGGCCACCGAAACGGCGGCCGCGTTGTGCGGCGGGGTGACGACGCTGGGCTGCTACGTCTCAGGAGAAGGGTCGTATCTATCATCGATCCCGGCGTGGGCGGAAGCGGTTGTTCCCCGGAGTCACACCGATCTCTTCGTGCACCCGGTCATCCTCACCGATTTTCATCTGAACGAACTGCGCGAGGTGATCCACCGGTTCGAGTTGGGTTCGTTCAAGGTCTATATGTGGGGCTTGCCGGGCGTGGTGGATTCCGTGGACGATGGGTTTCTCCTCGACGTGTTCTCTGCCGCCGAACAGGCAGGCGGGCGGATGTCAACCGCCGGACAGGCAGGCGCCCCCTGGGTATGTATCCATGCTGAGAACCCTCAGCTGATCAAACGAGCCGAAGCCCGGTTGGGCGCCCAGGTTTTCAGTCGCGAAGGGACGCTGCTCGACTGGGAAAAAACGCATCCGGGGATCGCCGAAAGCGAAGCCGTGATGCGCGCCATCTTCCTTGCTCGGGACACGGGGGCACAGTTGTACTTCGTGCATGTATCCTCGCGGGAGACCGTCGACGTGCTCGCGGGGATGCGCAACGCGCGGATTCGTGCCGAGACGACCTCACCGTACCTTACGCTGAACGCGGAAACACAAGCAGGTGTGCTGGCAAAGATGGTTCCGCCGATTCGCCGTCAAGAAGACTGCAATCGTTTATGGGAAGGATTGCTTCGTGAGGATATCCGGACGATCGGAACCGACAACACCACGCTGACCCGTGCCCAGAAGAGGTCTGATGAGAGTATTTGGAATGCGGTTCCCGGGTATCCCGTTCTCGGGACGCATCTCCCCGTGTTGCTCGAAGAGGGATACCACCGTCGGGGGATCGATCTACCAACGCTCGTCGGGTGGGTCACCGAGAACCCTGCGAGAACATTCGGCCTGTACCCGCGAAAGGGATCGCTCCTTCCCGGAAGCGACGCCGATCTTGTCGTGGTCGATTTGCAGTGTGAGCGGACTGTACGAGCGGAGCAATTGGCGTCGAGGTCCGATTTCAGCCTGTACGAGGGGAGACGTGTCCGAGGCTGGCCGAGCACGGTGATCAAGCGGGGACGGATTGTCGTCGACAACGGAGACCTTCAGCCAGTACGCAACATGCCGCCAACCGGCGAGTTTCTGAACCGCCTCTAACCGACCGGGGTGACAAGTCCGGCGCGATCGAGTTCACCTAACCAACGTGACTTCGCATCGCATTGGGTGGCT
>CAZJLO010000051.1:3592-13198 GCA_964547105.1 uncultured Thermotogae bacterium | reverse complement strand
AGATGAAGATCTCGCAGTCACCTCCTCTGCAACCTGGAGATAGCAGTTCGGCCAGTATCTCGGGCCCGATCCTTCGGCTACGTAGACGAAGGATCGGGCAGAGGGCCGTCGATCCATGGAGAAGGGTCCGAATGGGCCATCTACATACACTCGAGTCCCGACATCCAGCGCCGCGATCCTGTCCGTGAAGTCGCCTGCTGCCTTGATCGTGAAGCTCGGCGCTCCCGGATTCGGTGGGGATCTTCCGGGCGACGAACACCGGAGCAGGAGGGACCGAGCGGTTGTCGTTCATCCCCGATGATCTGACTCCGATCGATCTTGTCGTGCGTGATGCAACGGCGTATGTGCTTGCCGTCTCCAACGACCCGGCTTCGACCCGCACCGCTGTGTTCCAGGGGGAATCACCGGAGGCGTGGTGTCCGGTGCTCTCGACTGACACGTTGCCTGCGAGGGTCTACTCGTTTGAGATCGCCGAGGGATTCCTCTATTTGGGACTGGGTGGAACAAGTGAATTCAGCGGCAGTGCCTATCGAGTTCCCCTGCCCGAGAATGACCTGTAACAAATCGACTATGGGCGTCCGGAGCATGCATGACACTGATCTGCCAACGCTTCTCACAGATGTCACCGGTCCGGGAGCTGCCGGCGACATGACGGATACACAGAATGAGGGCCACTCCGCTATCCGTCTTCGAAGCGGTTCTCCCTTGCTTGGGTCTCGGGGGGCGGGGCTGCCCGACGGGAATCTACGCCCTTCGCGGATGACTCCCTTGCAGCGGCGTCGTATTCTGCCGCGAAGCCTGCCATCCGCCTTATCGCATGGAATTCGATGCTGTGCGTCGATACACCGACTAAGTCCCGAATCCGGCTCGGTCATGATGAGATGATCGAGGCACAATCCAGATCCGTTGCCTGCGTCATCGCGGTGGAAGACGATCCCCCCTGCAAGGCCTCGAATCGCTCTGCCGTCACAACGAACAATGGATGGGCTTCGGCCTCGAAGCCGTTGTAGTCCGCACGTCGAGGCGGAGCTTGCAGCTGCATCGCCGCTTGCCAGAAGAGTCCTCAGGAGCGGCAGCTACGCTCTTGCATCAGTCCTTCGCCGTCTATCCGGCAACCTTGTTCTCCCAGGCTCCGACGTGCTGATCCATCAGGCTGTCCGAGTGAGCCGGCGTTCGCACGATTCGCTTCCATCCGTGGGTGCGGGCTCCTGAGGATTCCGGCTTCGCACGTTGCCCGGATTCAATCTGGCGGAGAGGCCCTTCCAGCAAAAGACGGAAGGATCCGCCGCACCCCCGCCCATTGCTTTCACCCGGGTTGCCGCTTTGTGTCACAAGAACTGGATGTCCCCTAGCACAAAGAGCCGCTGGGTCTCAAGAGCTTGGAGCCGAGGAGCGGATGCTGCTCTCTGACGAATCGGCGTGTGTCGGCGCAGGCGCGAATGCCAAGACGCAGGATGCGATTGCGCCCGTGTGAAGCAATGCGACCTGTTGGCAACGCACAGCCAGTTTTGTATTCTGGCGGAGCGCAGCGGGCGTGAGGCAACGGAGTAGGGGGATGGCGTGCGATCAAGGTACCTCATGATTGGACTTCTCGTGGTGGTGGCGGCGCTACTAAGCGGGTGCGATTTGCTGGATCAGATTCTCGACGGGATCAACGGCGGAGGTACGCCCGGCGGCGGAGCCGTAACCAGCGTGAGCATCAGCTACGACCTGGCAGTGACTCTCTCAGAGCGGCGAGAGCCCACCTACCCGGTGGACACCAGTGAAGGCACTGTCGTGATGGACTTCTTCCGGCTCTACGGTGGAACCTACGACGCGGCCACGAGGACGTTCACCAACAACTGGGACAACCAGATAGGAGATTTCTCGAACACCTCCTTGGAAGTGCGGCTCAATGCCGCCGAGGATGCCATCGAGTACTTCTACGCCCGCCAGACGCAAGAGAATGTCTGGGGTGCTTGGACGTTCGTGAACGAGATTCGCGGATACAACATCCCCTACTCGCACACTGATGAGGGCTCGCGCTACTTCATCGTGACGGGGACGGACGCGCACCTAACACTCGATCGGATGACCTACAAGGGATGGTCGGCGGCGTCCGAAGGCTTCAGTGCTTCGAGTCCGAGCGTATGGGCGTATCTGGATTATGTTGTCATCCCAAACGTCGATGACGTCATCCCGGCAAGCAGCAACAACATCACCATTCGATTGAATCAATGAGATCTCGCGCAAGAGAAAGGGAGCCGAGCCCTGCTCAAGCTCCCCTAGGAGCTCGCGACCTCGTCGAGTTCGTGTGGTGGTTTTTCCTGCTCCGTGGACCGGACTGTGCGTAGTGATGCCGGACCACACTCCACCTGATAGAGCGCCACGCAAACTCACGACGAGCTCGACGCTAAGGTCGGCCAGCGATTGGGAGTATGGTCGACTTCCAATCGTTCACGGCTCGTAGGGCCGCAGCCGGCCACGTCGAGATTGTCATCATCCAAGCTCATGTCTGGCAAACGCATGTCCTCCCCAACCAACCTGACCCGGACACCGGAGACATAGGGGGTGGACGTTCCAAGATGACGCTCCCATTCCACAGTGTTGCGTTCCATTGCCAAGGCGAGAACTGCACATCCACCGGGAACACGCTTACGGGCCAGTGGAGCGGGCATTCGTGCAAGCGACGGACAAGGGTCTGAAAGCGGCTCGATGACCGAGGCCTTCAGCGACAACATGGATGAGGTCTTGCCCTTCCACGCTTCCGATTCGCAATCCGTGGATGGCGATGTGCCTACATGGTCGACGAGTGGATCCAATATCCGACGCTGTTGTCAGCAAACGCGTTCCACATTCAGTCCCCGGGTTCCAGCTGCAGGCTCAATCGTTTCGATCTCCATGCATGCCACCGGAGTGCCATCGCACAAACCTTCCGCTCCCCGTCATGGAGTCGAGTTCGACGGGCCATCCTGGGGCGCGTTGCCGTCCAGCTGTGGATGCAGTTCATCGGCTCGCTGAAGTACGAACGGTTTCTTCCGGCGGTAGAACCGTGTGCGCGAGATTCCAGCTTCACGGTATGGTGGTGCGTCAATGTTCCCAGGCTCCGTCAGCCTGAGCCTGCCGAAGAACGTGAAGCCGCCTCTGGTCTCAAGAGAGAGGGGGGCTGCAAGTGTGCTCTTGAGGGTCATCGAAAGACCTCCTAAGTCGTTCTGAGAACCTCTTGGGGATTCGATTCCGGGTGCCTCCCGGAGGTGGGTGGAAAATCCTCGGCTTCTTCTTCCTCCCCAATCCCCCTACCTGTAGACACCACCGTGGAACTCGACGTCCTAGTCCCAGTACTGCCCGTAGCTGAGTCCTTCGACTCGGCTCTGCTGCCTGAACCGAAGATGCTCGGTTTCCGACAGCCTACGAAATTCACCAGGCGAAGATTCGATGGCAAGGTGGAAGCCCATACGGGACCCGACGAAATACACGGCCGCCTCGTCGAGGGAGCCTACGCATCGCCTGTTCTCCGTTGCGTATAGCCGATCAAAGGGTCTCATCTGCCAAGCAATCACCACCCAGTTTCCGTATAGAGATGCCTTCTGTGCCTCATCACACTGGGGATTGGAGCCCCAACTTCTCATCTACACCTGATTTGCGTGCCCGATCTGAACATCTGTAGGCGGGCATCCTTCCCCGTTCGCCCCCCCCTCTCGACACATCTATGTTGGGCTCACTGTCTCTTCTGCAGGCTCCTCTGCTGCCACGTTCTCGGCCACTTCGGCGCTCACTTCCTCCGCCTTCGGCTCCGAGGCTGCCGGGGGCTCGGCTACCGCTGTCGCGACGCTCGCCGCCTCAATCTCTCGAATTCTCTCGGGAATCTCAGCCGCAGCGGGCCCGACGTCTTGTGCTTGGGGGCCTCTCTCTCCCTCGGCGACGACATAGTCCACCGCCTGTCCCTCAGTCAGCTTCTTGAAGCCTGTCCCACGAACGGAACTGAAGTGGACAAATACGTCTCCGCCTTGAGATCGCTCGATGAAGCCATATCCTTTGGCGTCGTTGAACCACTTGACTTTCCCTGTTTCGCGCTCTGCCATGATTGATCTACCTCCTGTTTGTTTGGGACTCGATGTCGAATTCCCCGTGCCCTAAACTCTGACCACGTAACATTGCCGCTCCGACTCCATCCTTCAAGGACTTCCTCTGTCTCTTCGCCCTGCGTCCCATCGTGCTTTGATCGCGATCGCCCAGCGTTCTTCGGCCAGTCGGCATGGACACTGCCTGCACACGGTCGCACTGCAATGTGCGCTTCGCACGACTTGCGGAAGAGGGCCGCGGCATCTTCTTCTTGTCCCCTGCATATTACGGAGGGCTGGATGGCCGGTGCCTTGTACTTCGCGCAGGAGTGACCGCACACGCGCTTGTACTTGAGCTTTGGGGCGAACCTATTGTCTGCAGGACTGTCACAACCATCTCCCAATGCCGCAGCAAGGTCGGTTATGGGAAACGATGTTGATCGTGCCATCGACGTGATCCCCGGATCCCTGTGTGAGTCAGACCCGTTCTCTTCGGAAGGCCATCGCTGAGCCCATAGTCGAAGGAGCCTGCGGCAGGCCCACAGTACCCGCCGCGATCCCGCTGCTTTGGATGAGCAAATCCCGCCACTTGAAGACATCAGCGGCACTCGCGGGCAGATCCGCATCTGTTGGTGCTATTCGTCTCAGCGGCTGACTCTCCTGTGCGGTGATCTCGTTGCGTTGCGGCTCCCATTCGGGACTGGAGATCAGGCGCGCTTCAGGACATCCGTGAGATACTGCTCTACGGCCGTGCGGATGATCTCAGACTCCGAGACACCCTCCTTGACTGATAGCTCCTGCAACTGAGCCAGCAACTTCGCGGGTGCCATGAAGTTTTTCAGTCCGAGCGGGGTCCTGTGATCTCGTTTCGGTCGCGCCATGTCAAACCCCCGGTGTAACTATACTACTAATTGATTAGCTAGTCAATAGTAGGGCTTGCCGGAGTTCACTCCAGCTCTTGACCTGTCAGAGGCAGAAGCCCCAGGACGCGGCGTGGATTCGTCGAATGGTGGCGGTGGGAACGGTTCCGAACAAGCTAGGGGTCAGAGCTTTGCTTTCGAATTCCTGATGCTCCTCGCTTTGCGATGACACTGATTGTTGAGAAGTGGAGACCGAGATGGGCTGCGACTTCTCGGAGCTTGCAGTGATGGACCCGAACTGCGTCGTGGATGCGCACATTCCGGTCCAGCTTGCTGGACACGCCCCTGAAGATCTCCTCCAAAGAAGGCCTCGCTGCGTCTCGTTCGCCTCGGAGCACGTTCCGATCCAGCGGCGTCCCGAGGAGCTTGGGTCGCATCTGTTCGACGAAGCCATCACTTTCAAGGAGAGAACCTGCTCGTAGGTCTTCCCAGACATCAACTCCGCGGCCCTGTTGCACGAAACGTCTGTAAGAGCGCTTGGCTCGATCGAGGTTCGAGTCGAACTGGGAGAGAATCCAGTAAACCTCAAGAAACGCAGGGATTTCACTTTGCCCCGACGTGGCGCGGTAGCTGCTCCAGGGCCAGTCTCGAACCGAGCGGACCATCTTCGCTCGGACGGGATTCAAGACGACGTACCGGGCGACCACCAGCAGGTGCGGTTCCTTCTCGAGGAAGATGGATTTGAAGCGGCCTTGGAGGACATGCCCGTAGCGCTTGTGATGGCGATTGAATGGTTGCGTGTAGACGCCGTTTAAGAAGCTGCATGCCGCGCGACAGATCGGGCGCTGGCGTCTCAAGAAGAAGGCGAGAATGGTTCGACATTAGGCAACAGGGGTGGCAGATCCAGCCGAACCTGTTCACGGTCTCGCCGAGCGTCCCCCGAAAGAGCTTCCGATCCCCGTCGTCCAGGAAGATCTTCTCTCGCGCATTCCCGCGGCTCGTGACGTGGTAGACAACTCCTTCGTCCTCGGTTCTCAGTGGTCTGACCAGGGTGGGGAAGGTTGTCAGATCGAATTTCGAATACGAAGCTCTGACCCCCACAGGTGCGATTTCTCTTTGCGAGGCCTTTTGGGGCTTCTACGGGGTCCGTGCGGGGAATGGATCTTGAAGTCCATTCCCCGTGAACTGAATGACATCCACAGGGGATCGGGGCTGTAATCCCGGTCCCCTCGACGATGAATCTCCCCTTGCGTCCTTTGCATCCGTTCGGTTCCCTTATGAGCCGGCTATGCCGCCTTGTGGCGGAACCACCAGTCGAAGCAGTCATGCTCTTCGAGACGCTTCTTCGCGCCCTCAACATCCGTTGCCGGCGGTACGATGACATGGTCCTTGACGAGCTCGTTGTCCGGCCAGCCCGCAGGGATGGCAACGCCTTCCTTGTCCGCCAGCTTGAACCCTTTGACCATCCGCACAATCTCGTCGATGTTGCGTCCAAGCTCCTGAGGGTAGTACAGCACCGCGCGGAGAACTCCCTTGGGATCAACGATGAAGACAGCTCGAACCGTGTTTGTGCCTTTTCCTGGGTGCACAAGCCCTAACTGGTTTGCGATGCTCTCCGTGCCTGCGATGATCGGGAACTCGATCTCGACACCAAGCTTCTCCTTGATCCATTCGACCCACTTGATGTGCGAGAATACCTGGTCAATGCTCATCCCGATCAGCTTGCAGTCGAGTTCTTTGAACTGTTCGTAGCGTTTTTGGAACGCCACGAACTCCGTCGTACACACCGGAGTGAAGTCGGCCGGGTGGCTGAACAGGACAAACCACTTGCCCTTGTAGTCATCGGGCAAGAAGACCTTGCCGTGGGTTGTCTGGGCTTTCATCTCCGGGAATCCATCGCCGAGTAGCGGGAATCGGCTTTCCATGAACTTCCTCCTTTGCTGGGGTGGGGTGCCCACCCAAGACGAGTGTGCCTATGCACAGTATACCGGCGCGCAGCATTGCCGCCGCTCAGGACAATCGATTGGGATGTAAGCACAGACGTGGAAGGCGCACTCGCTGGCAGCGGTCCTTCAGATTGGGGCGCTTCTTGCCTGGATGCGACGTGCGAATGCGCCTACCATTCTTTCCCCCCAGGCTCCCAACCACTTCTTATCATGCCTCTGAGAATGCCGATGAACCTCTTCTTGCCAGCTCCCCGCAGGCACGGCAATCACCCCGGTTCCCATCTCGGCGCCGGCGGATGCACGTCCTCCAATCGTTCGATGAGCCGGTGACGGGGCGTGGCCGTGCACAGGAGATATGCGCGATCAAGACGGGCCGGCTGCGTCGACTCGGGATGGACGCTTGGAGAACGCCGGATGCCGGATGAGAGCCTTCACCAACGGACTCCCACGTGCTCGTTCCGAACGCCCCTACAGACTCCCAGTTGAGACGAACCTCTCGAGCCGTAGTCCGAGGTAGGTGGAGAAGAACCCGATGTCCGGGGGAGTCTCCAACTGGAGGAGCGTTTCCTCCGGAGCGAGCAGATAGCCATCTGCGGACTTGCACTGCTGGAGGAACCCTGCAACCGCATCGCATCGAATCCTATCCAGGCCAGCCATCCCGTAGTGCGCCAAGATCAGAAGCGCCGTGTAGGTTGTGAGGGTGTCCGATACGCCAAGAAGCTGGCCCGGAAGGTCGCTGGACACTCGGAATCCGCCGTCGGCAAGATGCTGGGAAAGAACGAAGTCGATCACGTCATCCGAATTCAGGGTCTCGTTTCCGAGGATTGTGTCGACCTTAATCAGAAGCCAAAGCAGATCCAGACGTGTTGACTGGGCGAGTCTTGACAAGAGCTGCTGTCCGAAGTCCTCCAGAAGCCGCAACAGGTTCGTCTCGGAGACAGGAACAGCAAACTCGTATGCGATGGATGCCACAGCCGCGATGTCGCTTTGGATCCACGACACGGATGCCTCCGCGAGACGAGCGGCAAGCTCCAACTGCAATTCGGACGTGTCGGCGACCAGCGCGGCCCAGCCCTTGGCTGCGTAGGCGACATCGCTGGGAAGGGAGTCCGGCGCTTGAATGACGGACTTGAAGAAGCTAAGGACCTTGCGTTCTGAGAAGCCCGCCCAACCGATCTGCCGGGCAATTTCCAGAGCAAAGAAGGTCGACGAAGCATCTGGTACGATCTGAACTTGCTGGCTCCATCCGGATGGACCGCGCAGTGGAAGAAGCGTCGCCGAGAAGGGCGCAGCGAACGGATACGAGCGACCGAGAAGATGGCACAGTTGTATGAGAGGAACCGTCATCTGGGCGTCCAGCCAGTGCACCCCGTCCCTGTCGGTCCATCCATAGCCGGCCACCTCGCGCGTCGCGGGGAAGACGCGATCGACAAGGAATTCCCACACCTGCTCTGCAACCGCTTGGGGGATCGTCTCCCACCGGAACGCGGCCGCGCCGGCGACAAGAAGGTCCCGAATCCATGCGCAGGCGAGAAAGTGAGCCGGAGCATGCTGCTTGATCGTGCCCAGGTGAGCTTCGAGAAACTCGATGGATGCTTGAGAGAGCGTTTCCGGTGCGATTTGTGCAACCGCGATGACATACGCCCAAACGGCCTCGTCATCTCCATCCCAGCTCCACACGGAGGCGGTCTCGATTCTTGAATCCATCCGCGGTGAAACCGAGGCGAGGTCCTCGCGGAGACTCTCGAGAACGCTCTCATCGAGCAGCAGCCCCGCAGTGGCGAGTTCGCTCTTGCAGGCGCTAACCAGATGAAGGTCGAACATCGCGGATCTGAATTCGTCGGCGATCTCGATTCCATCCAGGGAGAGGGTGGCGATTGTGCCCTCGAGAAAGGTGAGCGCATCGGCAAAGCGGAGCAGATCTGCCCCGAGAAGTCTCAACGTTTGAAGTGCCCAAACGGTCTCGTTGAGGACAGGCGCGTCGGTGACGGGATCGTCGAAGCTTCCGCACGGTTGCTGGAGCGAAGCAATCCACTCGACGATGGCTCCGCCGTCCTCCACCGGGATGCCATTGTATGAAGCGTTGACGACTGCCCCGTGGGTGGCGTACAGAGATGCCGGCTCAAGCCGGTCATAGGGGTATTCGCCGAAGCCCGCCACATCTTCGGACTCAACATACGAAAGCTCGAGCCACCGCGACATCCCGCCGCCGGCCCATGCAATCGGGGATGAGACAAGGATCAGCAACAGGCATAGGGTGAGGCACTCGTTTGGTCGCGACATGACGCTGTCCCTGTGTTGCTGTACGGAGGGCGCACGGCGCGTGCGTGACCGTCTCATATCACGAGCTGGGTCTTCGATCCGGCAGCGCATGCACTCACCCACACGCTACCCAGTTTGTGGGAACCATCTGATGTCTGCGTAACGGAGCTGATCCAAAGGTAGGACTCGGCGCGGTATCCGCTGTAGACGTGGCCCAGATACCACGCGGACCCACTCGTGTCATCCCCTTGCCAAACGATGGTATTCGAGGATCCCGATACACCGACGCGGGGCGGGAAGGAGACGGACACGGAAGCGCCGCCGAAACTCCAGGACTCCGAGAGGTCGATTTCGTCACAGAAGTACTGCGGGATATCCCCCGACCAGTAGGTGAGAGATATGCCTTCGACTTCGTAGTAGACTCTGATCCCGGTGTAGCCATAGTCGACGTCCGTATCGAACTCGGTCCGCACCTCTCCGTTTCCGTAGGGCGTTTCC
>CAZJLO010000051.1:0-3582 GCA_964547105.1 uncultured Thermotogae bacterium | reverse complement strand
CGAAGGATCCAAGGACGATTTCCGACTCCAGGGCCGACGGGTGTAGCTGTCCTGAAGACGCGGTCAAGATCGATGGAAGCTCGCCCTTGGGACCACCGTACGTGATGAGCGTGTTTCCATTGCGGTCATAGAGGACGTGGAGGTTCGAGCCGTTGGCAACGCCGATTGTGCCGACGAGCGCCAGAAACAGAGCCACCAAGACAGCAGAAGTCAGCATCTTGCGGTACATAGGTCCTCCTTAAAGGGATGATAACAGGCAGTATAAGCCTATAAAGCGCGACATGCAAACACTGGGGGATAGCGTGACCAGGTGAGATCCTGCAATCACGCACCCGAAGTGCCGGAGCGAAGCCATGGTTTGGCCCACTACGGATCGAGCATCCCGGCGCGCCGTAACACGGCACCTGCTGCGGCAATGCCGGCGATGTCTTTCGCGTCGTCGAGAAACGCCCGTCCTTGAACTTGCCTGCAGTGTCGCCCTGATCCGGTGAGATCGCCGATGGTTCGGGCATCGAAGGATTGGCCTCGGTCGAGCTATCGCGCCACAGCCGGAATCCATCTTGCGCCGCCCTCTCTGACGAGCGGTTGAATCCTCGCAGTTCGTCTCGGCAAGGGAAAAGGCACGGATGACGTGCCGCAGGTTCGTCTCTGCCGGCGAGGCGCCACTCCTTCGGACAGCCTACGCAGGCGGATCCCCCCCGGGAGCGACGAGTGTATCAAGCATCTTCGCGCGGGCGAATGCCGCAGAGCTGGGCGAGATCCCCAGGACCCCAACGTCCGGGTGCTCGGCCGCTCCTCAAGGATAGGCTCAACAACTTCAGGGATCCGGCGGTCATCGCTCTTGCCTACACCGAACACGGCCACTCGATGAACCAGGTCGCCCATCCTCCTGGCGTGCTCTCCTCGACGGTGAGTCGGCGAATCCGAGCGCGAGAGCAAGCGGAGCATTCGGCCCCGATGTGCGATTCCCTGCCCCCATCACCCGGCAAGGATGCGCCGGCGCTCCGCGCCTCGGATATCGCGAAGTGCATACAGCGTGATCACGGAAGTCACACCGCGCTGTCGAAGATCGACGACATACTCGAGCACGGTCTCTCGATCGCCGCGCATAAGGTCCTTCAATGCCCACCCAACGCCCTTGCGGACCAAGTCGTCGGTATCATGGACAAGCCGATCGCACGCCCGCAGGCCCTCCTTCGTGTGTCGCCCCGAGGCCCCAATCTTGCGCGCGAAGATGACCACACTCGCCCTTCGCTTCCAGCGGCTCTCAGCCGTTGCCCAGCTGGCAGTCAGGGACAAGACATCCGAAGGGAATCGCTCCAACAACGGTTGCAGCACCTCGATACAGAACGCATCGGTCACCGACCATCCTCGAAACGCTTCGACCATGCAATCGAGCCCGCTTGCATCCACGGAATCAACAGCATCGATTGCGCGCCCAAGCAGGAACACTCCCAGATGGGCTGCCTCGTCACTGCCATATTCAAGGAGGCTCTGCACCAGGCCAACCTGACCATTCCCGGCCAGTGAGCAAAATTCCTTGGAGAATCGCCGGGCAAGTCGCCGGACAGCCGGCGTATCGACTCCCATGTGCCAGTATTGCTCAGAGCAAGAACTCTGGACCCGCGGCGCAGGGAGCGATTTGGCCCGGGATTCGAGAGCTTCGATCACTTGGCCGCGCAAGTCCATTCGACACCCCTCCTGGAACCGATCCACGATTGTACTTGAGCGGGTCGGGGTTCGACGGCGAAGCTCAACGAGCTTTGCGGAAGGCGTGTGCGAAGGTACCGACCCCTAGGATCGACACGGGATTCGTGTGCGCCGGGAGATCCGACAGCGAGCCGCGATTGGGGCTACTCCGTAGCAAAGGAAAGCCAGACGCTACCCGGCTGCACGGCGACGTGCTCGGGCTCGCCTTGCGTTCCTCCCTTCCGCACGATCCGCACCAGCAGCAGGGAGCCGTACTCGTTCGCATACCGGTCGATAAGGTCCGTAGTGATGCGGATCGGCTCAGCCGAAGCCTGGTACCCCCTCCCAAACGTATTGCCCTCCACTTGGGGAAGAAACGGATTGTCGAGCAACACCGAGGTGCGTGTGAAGATGTCTCTCCCCACAGGTTCGAGCAGCCCCAAAGCAACGGCGAGATCGCTGATCAAGTAGACCTCCAACCGCACATGGGTTCCCCAGCCGCTTCCTCCATTGACGCCGTTTGTGACCAGTGCATCGATGTTCAGATAGATGTACGGATCACTCCGTGAAACGATGCTCGTTTGGATCGGGCCGAAGACCCAGTCCACGTATTGCCTGGTATCGGGGCGCATCCATCGCCAGCCCGAAATCTCGGGCATACTCCCTGCATCAAAAGCGAGGGAGTTCATGATTCCGACACCACCATACAACGTGACATTCTCCTGAGCCGTGAGACCACATACCGTAACGAGCAAAAGGACCGCGCCGATCGTGACTCCGCGAATGCCCGCTCGATGGACCATATCGACCTCCTTCGATCTCGCGGGATGAGGCTAGCCGAATCGAGGCGCGAAGAGAAATCCTGTGCGCGGGCGCGGCGCCGTCTCGATATGGAAGCGCGCGGCAGATGACACACGCCCTCGTTTCCAAGTGAGGTTGCAGGAAGGGTTCGGCGGATGCCCCGCGAGGCCATGCGTCACGATGCGCGGTCTTGCGCCGGCGACCCGGACATCGATTCGCCATCCGATTATCGATCGCTGTGAACCGGCTGGCGGACGCGCCATGCAGACAGTCGTCCAGCCCCCGAGACACCATTTGGAGCCTCGATGCCAGACGACGATCCGGGTTTCGTGCCGCTCTCTACCCGCTGCTCAGGACCCGCACGCTCAGACCGTGGTAGATTTGCGCGTTGCTTCGGCAAGCGAGTGTTTGCGATCTGGTCTTGCTCCACCACGAGCGTGAATCTATGATTGCGGCACGGCTTGCGGAAGCTCCATCCCATCCGCTTCCCCGAAGGTATCGGATGCGCTGTAATCCAGGCTTCAAGATCACGAGCGCGTTGGTGACGATGATCGCCGCCTGGCTCATGCTGCTTTCTGCTTTTTGCTTGCCGAGGATCCGCCTGGATGCCACATTTGCGGTGTGGCTGGTTCGCTTGACAACCACGGCGGGCGTCGCGGGCGCGGCCGTGACCGCCTTGCTTCTTGTGGGCCTGTTGACATCTCGCACTGGTGTTCGCTTGAAGCTCATCCTGCAGGAAGTTCTCGTCTACATCACGGTGCTGGCGCTGCTGATGGGGGTCGGCGCCTTGATCAATGAGCATCTGATCAAGAACGCGCTTGCCGTCCGTCGCCCCAATATCGTGTGGTTGGCCGAGGAACAGGCATTGGGCATGACATCCGAGCAATTCTACACGTCGATGGATAAACAGGAACGCCGCCTCTATTTGCAGCAAGTGCTGACAGATCAAGGCTTTGATGCAATCGCGCTGTCGCCCGAGGTGCGGGATCACTGGATCCACGAAGCGGGCTACTCGCTTCCTTCGGGGCACACGTTCATTCAATACCTGAACCAACACATCAAACAGAGGGGACCGGCTACTGTCACGGATCA
>CAZJLO010000050.1:0-13606 GCA_964547105.1 uncultured Thermotogae bacterium | reverse complement strand
ATTGACGGGATGGCGAGCTACCCGCTCGATGACCCGCTGGTTCGCGGGATCTCCGTGATCGAGTATGCCGTCCTGTCAACGACGAAACTCGCCGAGATCCTTGCATCGTACGGCCTTGCTCCAATCGCACAGGCTCTCGAAGACCACGTCATGGAAACGCCGCCGTCGGAAAGCTCGTTCGCGTCACTTGCGGATGTCCAGCGCCATCTGGTTCTCAAGTCCGATCCACACGCGCTGCTACGAACGATCACCCGCGAGGCGATCGCTGATTACAATCGATCGATCTCCGCCGGGGGCGCCACGGCCAGCTATCCGTTTGTTCAAGGTTCGGATCTGGAGACCGCATTCCTCGATGACCTGGGAGCCGGGATTGCCTTTGTCGTCAACGAGCAGCTCGTCCCTGTGTTTCCCGGCGAACGCAACCGCTTCTACAATCTCGGCCATCGAAGGGTCGATTCGACATCGCTTTATGTCGAAGCGACGTCCGGCGTCGGCACGGTGACGTTGTCCGAAGCCGAGGATGGCGATGAAGGCGTGCCAAACACGTACCGGGCGTACGCGGATGCAGGCATCGTCGAGCTGTGGCTTCCCGACGAGTTCTTCCTTGACCCCGACGCCACGATCACCGCAACGTACGTGTACGCACGCGAAGGGCAGTTGATCGTGCTCGATTTCGGCGCCGTTACCGGATCGGTGCGGGTGCAGCTGAACGGCCAAGTGCTTGAAGAGGGGATCGGCTACGAAGTCGACTACACCGATCCGGCAACGGTCTATCTGCTGGAGGAAGTTGGCCCGGAAGATGTCGTGCAAATCGAGTATGAGCAGTTCCGCGGCGGGCTCGGATCGCCGGCGGAGTTCGCAACCGTGTTCTTGGGCGCCCAGATCACGTTTCCGATCGGAGACATCATTCAGGCGCAACTATCGCTGCTTCGCTCGGCGGACATCGCCGATGGCGCCGCCGAGGACCCGACGATTCGAACGATGCCCAACGAGCAGACGGTGGTCGGGCTTGACGCCTCGTTCGACTTGGATCCGCTTAGCGGAAGGCTGATGCTGGGATACAACGACAACGTATTCCCCGGCGATGACAATGTCCGCCCGTCCCTTCCCAACAAGATTACAGCGATCGCGTCACATCCGCAGGATCGGTGGATTTTGTTCGCTCACTATCAGGGGCTGACTGTTTTCGAAGACAGTGAGTGGGAAACGTTCGACGGATCCAGCGGATTGGCCTCACAGCGGGTCTACGACCTGGCCGTCTCCGATGAATTCGATCGCGCGTATCTGGCCACCGCAGTCGGTTTAACGGTGGTCGACACCCATGGGGAAGCGCCATTCGACCGTCTGGATCGTTGGACCAATCTGAACAGCGATGTCGGCTTGCCAAGCGAAGAACTTCGTGCAGTCGTAGTTGTCAACGAAACCATCTGGGTTGCCGCCGACGGCGTACTCGCCCACGCACGGTGGGATGAAGTCGATTTGAGCCAAGGGTGGGAAACCGTCGCCATCCCCGGAATCAACCCCCGCGTACTCGCTGAAGCTCCCAACGGGTGGCTGCTGATCGGTGCCGATGAAGGCGTGTGGTGGCTCGACCCCGACAGCCTGGAGCCGGCGTCGTCGCTCGCCCCGATCTCATCGCTTCAAGGGATCGCGGTTCGAGATTTCGCCGTCTCCGAGGATCGCGTTTGGATCGCTCTTGATGATGGCCTCGTCGAAATCGATCCCCAGGGTCAGCCACATTGGCTGATCCGGGATCAAGCCGTCTTCTCCGTGTACGCAGATCCCAGTGGCGTATTCTACGCTGCGAAGGACGGCCTGTTTGACCTGACACTTCCAGAACCGCTGCTTGAAGCGGACACCATTACCGCGATCGGCGGCTTCGATGGCGGGCTCTGGGCCGGACAGCAGGCTTCCACCGATTCCGAGTACACGCTGTATCTGTGGTCGCTCGATGTTTCATCGTCGCAGGGGAAGGTCCTCTCTTTCGGCAACGCAATCACCGGCATCGATGGACGAGATCCTGCGTACTACGCCACGCTCGACCCCTACGGGCACACCAGCACCGGATGGATGATGCGTCTTGCGTTCCAGCGCGACTACGGAATCGCCAACCTCGACGGCTCGTTCACGATGCGAGACCCGGGATTCTCGGCGATCGGCCGAGTCGATCGGAACGATGTCGCCGGATGGTCGCTTTCGCTCGCCAATGGAGGGGATGCGCCCGCGAACTTCGACTATGAGGTGTCTCACGAGTACATGATCTCCGGGCAGGATTCCAACTCAGACAGCGACCTGGAGAACGAGGTCGACATCCGCTTCGATCTAACCGATGTCGTAGCAGCGCTGCTCGCCTCCCCACCGGCGGATGACTCCTCCCAGGGCCCGGTCATCAGCGCGACTTTGACTCACGCTGCGTCCACACCGGCCACCGGAAGTGAAGATAGCGCATGGCGCGTGGTCCAGGCGGTGCGCGTGTCGGACTCGCTGTTTGCGCTGGATACGCCGTTGGGAACCCGGGATCTGTTGTCGGTCAGCCTGACATCCGGTGCAACCATCGACGAACAGCTTCGCCGAACAAGCAATCTCGGCGTATCAGCCGCGATCACGCCGCCGGGAGCGTTCAGCGTGGATGCAACATGGAGCCGGACTGCGGCCGCCCTTGCCGGCACTCCGCCGGTCAGTGGAAGGGAGTCGTTCAGTCTGTCCGCCGATTGGGATCCGGATCTGAGCAACAAGCCGTACACAGCCGATGCATCGTATAGCGCAAGCGCCATACGCTCATCGCGGGCGGCCGGTTTCTCCGTTGATCATCAAATGGGCGCCGAATTGCGTCTCGATGCTCGCCCGTTGGCAGATTGGACCGTTACTCCGCGGTTCGAAGCGAACGCTTCTGTCGAAGACGGGGCGTTCGGTTTCGACTTCCAGGTCGCGACACCCGTGCAAACCGGCAGTCGATCGCTCCGGCCGACGATCACGGTGGAGGTTTCCGGACTGGGACAACTGCGAACGGAATCGGAGCAGCGCATCGACCTCTCCTACAGCGACCGATCGTCGGACGCACTGCAGCCAAGCATCTCGTCCTCGCTCCGGCGAAGCACGGTAGCGTACGTTGGATCGACATCGACCAGCTGGAGTCTGACGCTGGCGCCCCGCCTGAAATGGAATCCCGCTCCCGAAGTCAGCGCCGAGATCTACGGATCCATGACGGCGACGCTGGCCAATGAGCGGTGGACAGCCAGCGGATCCATCCGCGGCGACGCCGACGCACCGCTCACGGCGTTGTTCCCGATCCTTGCCGAACTCGATGAGCAGCCACCCTCCGCCCCGGAGGATCCGGGGGCAGCGGCAAGCTCCTCGTCCGATGTCGACGCCGCGCCGCCGATCGAGGCCAAAGCCGGTACGATCACGCAGCTGCCTTGGCGAACTTGGATCGGCGCATCCACCGTTAGCGCAAACCTCTCCGGGAACGGATCGTTGCGAAGCGGACGCTGGTCATTCAACGTGACCGCACGCGGACAGCTCTCTACCCCGCTCGGAGACGCATGGAGTACGGGTCTCTCCCTGCAAGGCGAACTGTCGAAAATTGCCAGTTTGGACTCGTTGGATCTGGGATGGCTCATCGAGGTTCATGCCGCGGTGCAGTTCTAGTAACGGGGGGATACGGAACCATGCGAAACCAACCGCCTCGTAAGCAGCCGCAAGATCGCTACGCCCGCCAACGACAGCTTCGAGAAGTCGGAACCGAAGGTCATCGACGGATTCGTGAGACAAGCGTCGTGATCGTCGGGTGCGGCGCTCTCGGATCCAACAGCGCCGACCTCCTCGTCCGCTCCGGGATCGGTCGGCTAACGCTTGTGGACGCCGATCGGCTCGCCGATCACAACCTTCAACGTGTTGCGGTGTACCGCGAGCAGGATGTTTCCCGACCCAAGGTGGAAGCGCTGGCGGAGGCATTGCGGAGGACCAATCGAGACGTCGAGATTCAAGCTGTCGCGGACCGGATCCGTGCGGACAATGCCGACCGACTCGTCCTGGAAGGCGATATTCTCATTGACGGACTTGACAACTTCTCGTCCCGCTACGTGGTCAATGACGCCTGCGTTTCGAATCGAATCCCGTGGGTATTCGGAGCTGTGGCCGGAACGTTCGGGATGACGATGCTCATCGTACCGGGCAGAAGCGCTTGCCTGCGCTGCCTGTTCCCCGAGCCCCCCGATCCCGAGCGCGTGTTGACGGCGGGCAACACCGGGCTCCTCGCCCCGATCCCAAGGGTCATCGCCTCGCTTCAAGTCGCTACCGCGCTCAGATGGATCAGCGACCCGGATCCAGGTTCAGGTCGCGCGGGAATGCTCCAGTTCGGCGATTGCTGGACCGCATCCTTATCCGAGCAGCAAGTAACAAGACATGTCGATTGTCCGGCTTGCGGGGATATCCGATAGCCGATCCCCTACAACGGGAGGGCGGTCCGGGGAGCCGGCGGCCGCAGATCAGCCCCCGCCAACCGGCGGAAGAAACGCCAGCACGCACTCCGGCTTGAGGTTCGTTTCCATCCCGTCCAGGAACCGCACATTCCTGCCGTCAAGAAGGATATTGATGTATCCCGCTTCAAGTGAGGCGCCAAGCTGATTGCCAAGTTCGGCGTGGTCGCGGCGGATCGCCGCCAGAGCGTCCGCCACGGAGGCATTGTCTGCAACATCGATGGCGAAGTGCCGCCGACCGCTTTCTTCCCCCAAGCCACCAAACAGCTTAATGGTGATCTTCATCGTTTCACTCCCTCCGGTCGCACGTCCAGACACCGGCCATTGATGATCGATCATGGAACCCTTCGAATCGAATCGCATCGATGGATGTCGTTTTCGATTGGTCCCTCTGTCGCTCTCAAGTATAATGCGCTGCTGCCCTCCGCTCAGGCGGAATGGCCAAGGTTGTGCGAGCTCACCCCCTCACCGAAGGCAGTCGAAGGAGATCGGATGGATAAGAAGCGTGTTTTGGTCTGTAGCGCGTGGCCGTATGCCTCGGGGATCCCCCACTTGGGGAACCTCGTATCGTCTTTGCTCTCCGGCGATGTATTCACCCGCTACTACCGAATGCGCGGCTGCGACGTCCTCTATGTTTCGGGAACCGACGCCCACGGGACGCGTATCGAGTTTGAAGCAAACCAACTTGGCATCCGTCCGGATGAGCTGGCTCGTCGAACGCACGAGCAGATTCTGGAAATTCTCGACGGATTCGGGATCGAGTTCGACTGCTACACCACCACGGAGTCTCCGGTTCACTACGAATTTGTTCGTGACATCTATCGGCGGATGGATGCCGAAGGGTACATCGTCTGCCAAGAAGAAGCGCGCGCCTTTTGCCAACACGACAAAAAATTCCTTGCCGATCGGTTCATTCAAGGAACCTGTCCGCGATGCGGCGCCGACCACGCGTTGGGGAATCAATGCGATGCCTGCGGATCGATCCTCGAACCGGAAGAGCTGGTCGATCCGCGATGCAGTATCTGCGGACGTCAAGCGGTTGAATTCCGAGAGACCAAGCACTGGTATCTTGATCTGAAGCGGCTGGCACCTGCTCTACACGCCTACGTAAACGAGCGTGGATTCCAGGGCAATGTCGCCGCGTTCACCCAGCAGATGATCCGCGATGGCCTCCGCCCTCGTGCAATGACCCGCGACATAGAGTGGGGAATCCCCGCGCCATTTGATGGTGCGGAGGGCAAAGTCATCTACGTGTGGGGCGAGGCGGCACTCGGGTATGTTTCCGCGACAATCGAACACTTCAAGGGCGGCGATGCGTGGCGCCGCTACTGGTTCGGCAATGACGTCCATCAGATCTACGCAATCGGCAAGGATAACATCCCGTTCCATACGCTGATTTTTCCCGGCCAGCTGATCGCCTCCGGTGACGGATACCACCTCCCAGACCAGATCGCTGCGACCGAATACCTCAATTGGATCGGTGGCAAGGCATTCTCCAAGTCGCGCGGCGTCGGACTCTACTGCGATACCGCACTACGAGTTCTCGACAGCGAGTTGTGGCGATTCTACTTGCTCTACAACCGCCCCGAAGGACGCGATGTCAACTTCGCGTGGGAAGAACTCCAGAAGGCGATCAACGGTGTGTTCATCTCCAATGTCTCCAACCTCATCAACCGTGTCGTCTCGTTTGTCCAAACGCAATATGACGGAAACCCTCCCCAAGCCGACGTTCCGGATGAGGTTTCCTCGGAAGTCACGCGAATCGTCGAACAGTATGCCGACGCGATGTCGCGAGGTCTCTTGAGCCGCGCGCTGCAAGCGGCGTGTATGCTGGCCGTGTACGGCAACGAGTACTTCCAGCGCGCCGAGCCCTGGGCGGCGCAAAACGATAGCGGCGTCCGGGGAGCGCTTCATGTCGTCAAGGCGCTCGCCCACTTGCTGTATCCGTTCGTTCCGAAGTTTTCGAAGTCAGTGCTTGCTATCTTGGGGATCGAAACGGTGGATTGGAATGAGATCGAGCGCGAGACCGCACCAAGCAAGCTGACCGCCGACCGCGTCTTGATCGAGCCGATTGATGTCGACACCGTGCGCGCCGCCGCGGACGAGCCCGCCGGTGGACCTCAAATCACGATGGAGGACTTGAGCAAGGTGAGCCTGCGGACGGCAACGATCCTTGCCGCCGAGCCGGTCGCCGATGCCGATCGGCTGCTCCGGCTCACTGTGGATGTGGGAGACGAACTTCGTACCTGCGTCGCAGGAATCCGTGAACACTACAAACCGGAGGAGGTTGTCGGCAAACAGGTGACGGTTGTAGTCAATCTGAAGCCGGCCAAGATCCGTGGAATCCGTTCCCAATGTATGCTTCTTGCCGCAAGAGACGGCGACTCGCTGTCGTTGATCGGTCCCGACCGGGAGGTCCCTCCCGGAACGGCGATCGGCTAGTTGCATTGCGGGGGCGCTGGAACGCAGATAAAATGGCAACAGAGCAGAGGTGCTTGAAGACCATGTATGCGATTATTGAAACGGGTGGAAAGCAGTATCGAGTCGAGACGGGCAAGTCGTTCGAACACGAGCGACTGGATGAAGTGAGCGTCGGGGACGAGCTTTCGTTCGACAAGGTGCTCCTCATCGTGGACGAGGACGATGTCCGAGTCGGAACCCCCTATCTCGAAGGAGCAACCGTGAACGGTACGCTCTCCGAGGAAGGTCGGGGCGACAAAGTCATCGTCTACAAGTACAAGAGGAAGAAGGGATATCGCCGAAAGCAGGGACATCGACAAGCTTATATGCGTACGCGCGTGACTGCGATCGTGGGGTAGCGTCGACATGAAAGAAATCTGGGTCCGTCGCGATGGAAACGGCCGGATCATCGGATTCACGGCGCATGGCCTCTCCGACAGTGTCGGGGATGCGGTTGTGATTCGGCTGTTCCAGGCGTGTGCGACCACGTTGTCCGAGTACTTACACTTGGCAACGCCGCTCGACCTGGAGGGCGACCTCATCCTGAATGTCGATCGAACTGATGCGCACTTGAGTCGCGAAATCGATGCGATCACCGAGATGCTCGTCACCGGCCTGAAGCAGGAGGCATCCGATGCTCTCGTGATTCACGACGGCATTGTCGAGGTCCCGGTATAGCCGACCGCAGGAAGAGCAAGCGGCACGGCATCCGGGTGGTCATGCGGGCGTTAGCCTCGGTCAAGGAGTAGACATGGCTCACAAAGCGAGTACAGGCTCGACTTCGAACGTTCATGACAGTCCGGGACAGCGTCTCGGCGTGAAGCGTTTCGGGGGCGAGTGGGTTGAAGCAGGGTCAATTATCGTGCGACAACACGGGACGAAGTTCGGACTTGGCAAGAATGTTGGGATGGGACGCGACTACACCATCTATGCGAAGGCCGCGGGCTACGTTTCGTTTGAGGGAAACCGCAAGAAGTACGTCAGCGTGGTTCCCGAAGTCGGCTAACGAAAAAGGAGCGGTTCCCCATCCTCCCGATGTTTCTTGACGAAGCGACGATTCGAGTTCGGGGCGGACACGGGGGAAACGGTGTCATCACCTTCGCGTCTTCCTACTTGAAGAAGCGTGGAGGCCCCGATGGCGGCAACGGCGGCAGCGGTGGAGATATCCTCCTTGTCGCCGACAGCAGCTTGTCGACGCTCTATGCGTTTCGGAATCAGCCTTTATTTGCCGCCGGCAATGGTGTGGGCGGCGGCCGGAACAACGCCCAAGGCGCCCGCGGTGAAGATCGAACCGTGCGGCTTCCGCTGGGAACGGTAGTGTACGATGCCGGATCGCGGGAGATGATCGGTGATCTGTCCGTGGACGGGGAGACGCTGGTTGTTGCCAAGGGCGGGAAAGGCGGTCGTGGCAACCGCGCTTTCACGACGGCGGTTCGGCAAGCACCGAGAATCTGTGAGCGAGGGCTGGGAGGGGAGCGGATCACTCTTCGTCTCGAGCTTAAGCTGCTTGCGGATGTGGGCCTGATCGGATTCCCCAATGTCGGCAAATCGAGTTTGATCGCGAGAATCTCCGGCAGCCGGGCCAAAGTGGCGGACTATCCGTTCACAACCATCGTCCCCAATCTCGGAGTAGTCGATGTCGACGGCGTTCATCAATTCGTTGCCGTGGACGTTCCCGGCCTGGTCGAGCAGGCCCATGAAGGCAAAGGGCTTGGCGATCAGTTTCTGCGGCACGTGGAACGCACGCGCGTCTTGGTGCATCTTGTCGACCTGGCTTCCTTGGACGGCCGTGATCCTGTCGACGCGTACCATGCGATTTGCAGCGAGCTCGAGGCGTTCCATCCAAACCTGGTGAATCGCCCGATGATCGTCGTTGGAAACAAGGCGGATCTTGTCGATGAAGAGCGAATTGCCGCAATCCAGGAGCGATTCCGGGAGATCGATGTTGTGCTTCATCCAATCTCCGCTGCAACCGGGAAAGGAGTTCGCGATCTTGTCAACCGGACGTACCGCGTTCTGAGCGGGATCCCTCGTGACGAGCCATCCAGACCTGTTGTACGCCGCCGCGTGTACCGCTTCGATACGGCAGATGAGGGTTTTCGCGTCATCGCCGATGAGTCCGGGTTCGCGGTTCGCGGGCGCGTGGTGGAGGAATTGGTCAAGATGCTTGTCCTTGACAGCGACGATGCGTGGGAGTATCTCGGGAAGCGGTTGGATCGGATGGGCGTAATCAAGGAACTGCAACGAGCGGGAGCCAAAACAGGAGATCCCGTTCGGATCGCCAATGTGGAGTTTGAGTTTGAACGGTAGAGTGGGCGTCTTCGGAGGAACATTCAATCCTCCGCACAACGGCCACATCAGAGTTGCCCAGAGAGCGCTTGATCAGTACAGTCTCTCCAAGGTACTCTTTGTTCCAAGCGGCGTTCCGCCTCACAAGAAAGTATTGTGCGACGTGACCTCGCTGCAGCGCTATGAGATGGTTGCGAGAGCAATCAAAGGGCATGTGGATTTCGATGTCTCGCGGATCGAGATTGACCGTGCAGGTCCATCGTATACGGTCGACACCATCCGCGAGCTGTCGAGGCACTATCCTGAAGGGATATGCTTCATTGCCGGAGCGGACTTGGTTCTCGACATCGAAAGCTGGAAGCAGCCGCGAGCGTTGCTGGTCGAGGTTCCGTTTGTTTTGGCGCCGCGGCACGGAATCGGGGACGAGGCGTTCTCGGGCGCGATGTTTCGCGACGCCGACTTGCGCTTCTTGGAAATGGAGGAGGTTGACCTCTCCTCACGGTGGCTCCGTGCACGGATTGCACAGGGGAAGAGTTTCTCGGAATGGGTGCCCGCGGAAGTGGCAGCGTTCATCCGAGAATACGGGCTGTACCGCTAAAGCGGCACGGCGCAGCAAAACGTAGCAGGAGGTTGGCATAGCGAGAAGACCGACGCAGCCCAAGATGCGCGTCAACGAGCGGATTCGCGAGCCCGAAGTTCGCGTGATCGACGAGACTGGTGAGAATCTTGGGGTCATGAAGACAGACGCAGCTTTGGCGCTGGCGCGCGAAAAGGGACTCGATCTCGTGGAAGTCGCGGCAAACGCCAATCCCAAGGTGTGCCGGATCGTCAACTATGGAAAATTCCATTACCAGATGGAGAAGAAGGAACGAAAGCAGCGCCACCAATCCCAGCTCAAGGAAATGAAGTTCACGATCAAGATTGGTGAACACGACTTCCAGACAAAGATGCGTCGTGTGCGTCAATTCCTTGAGAAGGGGGACATGGTTCGAATCGGTGTGTTTTTCCGAGGACGTGAAGTCGTCCACGCCTCGCGCGGTCGTGAGCTTCTCCAGCGCGTTGCGAAGCAAGTGGAAGACATTGCCCGCGTGGATGAGCAGCCACGAGCTCGAGGGCGCGTGCTTCAAATGCTACTCGTTCCAACACAGCAGAAGCCACAGGGAGAATAGGATGCCCAAACAGAAGTCTCACAGCGCCGCCGGCAAGCGGTTCCGGAAATCGAAGTCGGGCAAGCTGTTCCATCACATGTCCAACTACTTCCACAAGAATGTCAAGAAACGATCGAAATCCGTTCGCCAAGCGCGATCCGACAAGGAACTCACGGGTGGACAGGCAAAGCGGATCAAGCGGATGATATCGAGCTAAGCTAGGAGGAGACTAGGGATGCCACGCGCACGAGGAGGCAATAAGCGCAAGGAGAGCCGTAAGAAGATTATGGCTCAAGCCAAAGGCTTCAAAGGCAAGCGGGGGACTTCGCATCGAATTGCCAAGCAAGCCGTGATGAAGGCGATGCGGAACAGCTACATCGACCGCCGCCGCCGGAAACGGGACTTCAGGAGACTGTGGATCACACGCATTGGCGCCGCAGCGAAGCTGAACGGGCTATCCTATTCCACGTTCATGGGCGGAATGGAGAAGGCCGGCGTCCAGATCAACCGCAAGATGTTGGCTGACGTAGCCGTTCGGGATGCCGCGACGTTCGGCAAGCTGGCGGAGATCGCCAAGCAAGCTCTTGCCGCCGAGTCGTCGTAGACGGCCGACTCCAGCAACGACATCCCGCCCCGGCTCGACGCCGTTGCTCCGAGACAAGACGGGATGGAGTGCAGTTTGTCGAACGATGAGATCGAACGCTTCACCGCAGCGGCCGGGCACAGAAATCTGAGGTCCTGTCGAGATGTGCCCGGTCCTACGACCCAAGCGGCTCGGGTGGAGCGATCTATTGGCGTATTCCGTCCGAATCTGGTTTCTGTCTGCTCGCCGGCTTCACCGACCTCGGGGACTTCGAGGCCGGCAGAGACCGCTGCGGGGAGGTTGACGCAGCCGGCTCTGAGCAAACAGACTCCTGGAGGCTCCGCCTCAGGCCGAGGGAACCCACATGGATGAACCACAAGAAACGATCCGACTGGGTGTTCTTGGGCTGGAGTTTTGCGGCAATCACGGTGTGTTCCGGCACGAGCGCCAAACCGGAAATCGCTTCCGAGTCGATGTCGACATCGAGGCGGACGTTGGCCAAGCACTGTCAAGCGACGAGCTTACCGATTCGATCGACTACCGGGAGATCGCGGAGATCATCGACACCGTGAATTGCGGCCGCAGCTACAATCTCATCGAGTCCTTTGCGGCGGCAATGGTGGATGCACTGCTTCGTCGCCTCCCGCGTGCCTGCAGCATCCGTCTTCGTCTGTCCAAGTTGTCGCCTCCCGGTTTGCCATCGGGCACGGCGACGTTCGTAGAGTTCACGAGAAGCCGCGAATGACTGTTCATGACGCATTCCTATCACTAGGCACCAATCTGGGCGATCGAATCGATCAACTTCGCCGGGGATGCGAGCAACTTCAGCAAGAGGGAGTGCATATCGTTTCCAGGTCCTCTGTCTATGAGACCGAGCCGGTCGGTTTCCTCGATCAATCTGACTTTCTGAACCAGGTTGTCCGTGTCGAGACGGCTGCTTCGGCGCAGGATCTGCTGGCGATCTGCAAGCGGATCGAACGTGACCACGGACGCGCAGCAAGTGGCGTCCGCTTCGGTCCGCGTCCGCTCGATATCGACATCTTGCTCTACGATGATTGCATCGTGGACAGTGAGGCACTTGCCATCCCACATCCACGGATGACGCAACGCCGATTCATGCTCGTTCCTCTTGTCGAGATCGATCCCGACGTCCGGGACCCGATCAGTCATCGGTTGTTCTCGCAGATTCTCGCAGGACTCGATGAGGAAAAGAAGGTGACAAAATTTCCGATAACAAGCTGTTGATATCAATCAATACCGACTCCAGTGGCGCCAAACGAACTCGCGTTGCCGTGGTCGAAGATGGCATCCTGATGGAGATTTACTATGGCCATCCGACCCGGGAGCGAATCGTCGGCAACATCTACAAGGGACGGGTCGAGGATGTGCTCCCCGGCATGGGATCGGCGTTTGTCGATGTGGGTGAGAAGAAGAGCCTGTTCCTGTCTCAGGGCGAAATCAACGATAAGATCCTGATCGACCACGGTCAGAAACCGTGGCACGGTCCTGCCGCAATCCACAAGGTGCTCAAGCGAGGCGATTCGGTCATCGTTCAGGTCCGCCGCGAAGGCATCGGCTCGAAGAATCCCCAAGGGACGACGAAGATCAGCATTCCCGGTCGCTTTTGGATCTTCCTTCCGACCGAAGATAGGCTCGGGGTATCGCGCCGGATCGATAGCGTCCGCGACCAGCGCCGGCTTCGACGCGTGGCACGGGAGATTCGTGATCCCGGCTTCGGGCTGATCGCACGCACGGCGGCGGAAGAGGCCAGTGACCAAGAACTTCTGCGAGACTACGAACTACTTCGGGACACGTGGAACGAGATCAACAAGGCAGCCAAGGCCTCAAAGAGTACCCAGCTTCTCTACAAGGGGCTCGGACTTGTGCAGACCATTCTCCGCGACCGCCTGCTGCCCGAGATGGGCCACGTGGTGGTCGATTCCGAATTCCTGTACGAGAAGATTCTCTATTTTCTCGACTACATGAACATGGACACCTACCGTGACCGACTCCAACTGCATGAGGGCAAGCAGCCGCTGTTCCAGACGCACAACGTCGAGCAGCAAATCAAGCAATCGCTCAAGCGACGCGTCGACCTGGCCGGCGGCGGATTTCTCGTGTTCGATGAGACGGAGGCCCTTGTGGCAATCGACGTCAACACGGGTAGCGACGTGCGGCACAAGAATCAGCAGGCAGCCATTCTCAACACGAACCTCGAAGCCTGTCATGAGATTGCTCGTCAGCTTCGCCTCAGACAGATCGCAGGGATCATCATTGTCGACTTCGTTGACATGGAATCTCCGGAAGACGAACGGCAGCTCGTCGACACAATCCGCGCCGCTCTGAAGAAGGATCGCGTTCCTTCCGACTTCATCGATATCACCGGGTTGGGACTCGTCGAGATCACGCGCAAGCGCAAGAGCGCAAGCCTCTCGGAAATGTTGGAGAACGCGGAATTCGATGCCTGATCTTGAATCCGTTTTGACCGCTGGCTAGAATGCAATGGTCGGGGCGAATGACTTCGTTGTTCGCTTCAGGTGAGATAGGGCGAATAACTTCGTTGTTCGCTTCAGGTGAGATAGGGCGAATAACTTCGTTGTTCGCTTCAGGTGAGATAGGGCGAATAACTCGCTGCACTCGTTGTTCGC
>CAZJLO010000049.1:0-14366 GCA_964547105.1 uncultured Thermotogae bacterium | reverse complement strand
CTGGCCGAACTGCTATCTCCAGGTTGCAGAGGAGGTGACTGCGAGATCTTCATCTGCGGACCTCCCCCGATGATGGACGCTGTGGAGAAGTCTTTGGTTGGCATGGGCGTTCCCCTTCGGCGCATCCATACGGAGAGATTTAGTCTCGCCTAGAGCTATGCGACATCGACTGGCGACTCTCTTGGTCCTAGGAACGGCGGCACTCGTCGTTACCCTATCGTTGCTGTTTGCGTGGATCGCTCAGCAGTAGGCGGTTGGGGCCTGGGGACCGAATGGTTGGCGCGTTTGTGCCTAGCTGCGTGGTGATGGATGTGCTGCCCCGCGCGCCACTGATTCGAAAGATATCTCTTGGGGACAAGCAATACTCGCCGTCGCGACTCTTCGCAGGCAGGCTCACGGCCAGATGGCAGCGATGGTCGCTCTTCTTCAAGACGCTGCCCGCGCAGCAGCTCGTTACACCACATGCACGAACTCTACTTGTCTGTCTCGCGGCGACGAGAGGCTTGCTTCCGCAAGGTCGACTCGGCAGAGAGTCTTCTCGGATCTGAGCTTTCGCGATCCGAGGCATTTCAGACCTTCACTTGACGCGGCCCGGTTATGCAACCCGGGTTGAACCAGGTTCAGAGCCGGGGGTCACATCGTACGTCTTCCTTCAACCTCCTTGTGGAAGGTCAAGGGGAGGATCGCGCGTGTCGACTGAAGGCAAGCGTCGCCCCCAGCGATGTGATCGCCGGAACAGCCATAACTTTCAGCCACTCGGGGAGATCCAGTTCCCAGGCTCGAAGAGCCAAGAGCTCGCCGACGGAAGCGCCGAGGATGGACGCGAAACCGGAAAGGCTCCCCGTTACACCGAACAGCCTCCCCACACAAGCAACGGTTACCCCGGCCGCAAGCGGGGGCACGGCGAGTCCAAGGAGGATCTCTTCGATCGCTGGTTCTGCGAAACGGGAAGCCTCAACGGGACGAGGCGTTTCCGACGTGCGAAACAAGACGGCATAGAACGGGACTGCGGCAGCCAGCGCCCCCGTGGCGAATTCAACAGCAAACGACAACGCAGACTGACCGGCCGCAACCGGCACCGCAATCAGAACGAGGACCAGTGCAGCAACCGTGAATGCATGCATCCTCTTGCCTCCCTCGAGATCCGGCTGACCGTGCCAGCAAGCGGAGAATACGGATCCCACAGAAGGTCGGTCAAGTCGGACACCCTCGCCTCCGCACGCCGCGGATCCGGGGGGCGGCATTTCGTGCCAAGAGGTGGTTGGTGGAGCAATCATGACAGCGGTTGGGAGCCAGGGGGCTGAATGTTGAGCGCGGTCCTCCGTGGGCAATTGGTGATGGGTGTCTCATCATTTCAGATCCGCAGTGCGGCGAGAGCCTGAAGGGCACTAGTCGCCCTTCAAGCCCGACCTGACCCGCCGGACGAAGAAGAATCCGACGACAACGCCTATCCCTGTTCCGATTCCCACGCCTGCACCGATCCTGTCGATCGCCGCGCCAATCCCAGCACCAACTGCAAGTCCGACACAGAGCGACAGGAGCCACAAGTACATGGCGAGTGCGTGAACTCTGGCTTCTTGACCTTCTTGCTTCCGGTTCAGTTCGTCCATGATCCGCGTGCAGCGTCCAGTTGTGCACCAGACCTAGTCTACACCACTTGGGCTACCCCCCCAGGAGTCCAGCGCGACGCCGTGACCGCACCAATGGACTCGATCTGCCCTTCCATCGTTCCGGGACGGCTCCATACTACGTACCGCGGGTTGCTGACGCAGACAGTCACCACGCTTCATGCCGGTGCAATCTCCGCGATCCCAGTCTCGCGATCGTCTCTGTTCGCCTTCCCTCTGAAACCGGCTAGTCGTAGAGCTGTACCGGGACCGATGGAAACGGCGAGTACACTGTGCCGCGGGGATCCGGCATGGAAGGCGTGGGCGCTTTCTGGGGATATGGGATTGAGCTGTCTGGCCGAGGAATCCATGAAGAACGGGAAAGGCTGATGTCATCGGTGATTGATGTATTCCTGCAGAGCCTGAAGGGTGGCTGCAAAGCGCACTTGTGGGCCGTGGCACGGTGAGGGATGGCCTCCTTCAAGAAGGACCCTGTATCAGGGCTCCGCTGACAAGGAATGTCTGGGTCTACCCGCCTGTCAGCGTCAGGCACTCGAACAGCGGGGGTAGCATCGAATCTCACCGGAAGACGCGTGAGCAATCCAGAGCACCGGTCATACCCGGTACGATGAGCCATGGCTAGAAACCAGCATCCACAGCAATCAGCACGATCTCGCCCGCATCGAGGTCGAGTTCGAGGCAGCAGGGAAGACTCCTCTGTACCGCGTCCGCTTGGATGCCGTCGCGGATAATGCTGACTAGGAAACTGGAACCGTGGGCCTCGGGCCTAGGAATCGCAAGCTCCAAGGATTGACGGGCTGTTGAGATGTTCTCGAAGAGATAGCCAATGCGTCGGTCGGAGGATTGCCACGCACTGTGCAGCACCGCGGGCAACGCGAAGCGATAAGCTGTGAGGGTGTCACTCTCGGGCGCCGGCACCTGCACAGAAGGTACTTCGAACGATAGGGGGCGTAGCATTCTTCCGTCACGAACGAAGGCGGACGCCCAAGCCGTGAACGCCGCGGCATGGCGTCGCGCGGAGTTCAGCCTTGATTCACTCACCTCGTTTGGAGACACATTCCACGTGCTCCACGACGGGATTTCCCCGGCCATCAGGCTCCTGGCATCTGCAATGAGGCCGTACCTCACAAAGGGGCTCTCCAGCGGAGGGAAGGTCCCTCTGTAGGCCCGTATGTACTCGTGGTAGACAAAAGAGAAGGCGGGGACGAACTGGATCTCCGGGATCTCGGCGATCAGCCAAGTGGCGAAGTCGGCTTCGCCAATCGACAGACGTGACACGTACCCATCGGATACAGGAATGAAGAACTCCGAAGGGCCCTCGGTGGTGATCAGCATCTCGGGATTGCTCGACTTGCACGTCCGATAGCTGTTCTCGATCAGGGAGTAGAGGGAGTCCGTCCACCAAACGCCGTAGCCCACTGGATGACCGTGGTCTGCATGGAAGCAGCCGAAGGGATACACGCCAAGCGGCACTTCATCGAGCTCCAGCCAGTCGACCCCGCTCTCGGCCGTTTCGATCGCATTCTGCTGCATGATCTGCCGCCAGGATGCATTGGCCGGACACATCAGACAGCGCGAGTTGACGCCCTCACCACCACAGAATGTCCTGCCGCCAGCCTCCGCCACTGCTCCAGCGATGCCCTGCGTTTCAAATCCGGGCGATGTCGATGACCATTTGATCATGGAGCGTACGATCCCTAATCGCTGACCGGCCTCCTGTAGTCCATCGATCATCGCGGTGAAGGCGGCCATCCCGTCTCGCGGAGGCATCGAATAGGGATTGTCCCACATCCCGTGTTGTTCCCATCCGAAGAGCTTGAGCGTCAACGGCGTGTCCAACGCCTGGGAATAGGCATTGACAAGTCCCGGTAACGTGGACAGCGGATTGACTTGGGTATCCGGAACGACTTCATCCCAGAACCAGTTGGTCGCGCCGAAGACGGGCTGACCATTGAGGTACCACGCAGGAAGCGACTTCTCGCGAAAGGAGACGCTGCACCACGACTGCTCCTCGGCCCAGGCTCGATACTCCTGGGCTGCTTCGTACCAATCGCCGCGGAAGAACCGGGTCACCGTCTCAAAGGGATGGACGTAGTCACGCCAAGCCACCTCAGACACAAGCGTCGTCACACCCAGCTGCAGTGCGCGCAATTCGCCGATCGATGTCGAATAGACGCCAAACCGCTTGGGATGCCCGTTCGCATCTTCCGTCATGAGATAGAGGCCAACATCTCCGTCGTACAACGCCATGAATTGCATGGAGAGGTCCCCTGGATAGAGCGAATCGCGCCACGGCTGGCTCTGAGATAGGTTCCCTGCAGGGTTGGGAATCAGTACACCCTCTCCCATAGGGTAGACGAGCCAGTCATCGGCCGCTTCGGCCCCAATCTGGCCAATGCCTGAAATGATGGGATAGGAGATGGAACGCAACGTGTATTCCCCTTCATTCCGCAACGTGAGCGTCCATCGTAGGGACGGCTCGTCCGCTGTGAGCCGCACGTGGCAGACCGCGGTAATCCCCGTTCCGTCGAGATTCTCGAGCACGACATCGACAGAAGAAGGGTCGGGACTGGCCAATGTGACACGCTGAGCATTGAGGTTGGACAAGATTCTCTCATTCCCATCAGCTCCGACGATCTCAAGCTGAAGAATCGTTGCTGGCGCACGACGTTCTGAGCGCAGATCGATCCCCGTCACCGGATCAATGAGCGCCGCAATCCCTCCCGTCTCCTGGTTAAATCCGATGCTCATAGCAGCATTGGAGAGCGTGAGCACCTCTCCGACTGTGCTCGATGCGCACGCTGCTCGATCCACGTAGATCCGTCCGGGCTCCTCGGCGCCGGCAAAATAGCTTTCGCCTTCGCTGAAGAAGAAGCCGCGAATGGTCGCATCACCCGTTTCAGGTGCGACGTAATCACGGACATCGGCGTACGGCGACAGTACCAGGTTCTCACCAGCTAGCGTCATCTGATGCAGCATGCGGTTCGCGTAGTCGAGCGTCAGCAGGCTGAGCCCGGCCTCTGAGTTGATCGACTGCAATCCAAGCAGTTCGCCCACTCCTTCGTTCGAGATGATGTCGAACCACTCGGCCGCGCCACCATCGGGAAGCCGACACAGTTTGGGCCCACTTGGTTGATACACAAGCAAGTAGAGGGCATCGGAAGCACACTCCACGCCGTGGACTTCGCCCCGAAGATCAGCCGACAGAGAGACGCTGCTTAGATCGCCGGTGGCGATCTTATAGGTCTTCGTGGTACCGGCTTCGTCGACCATCCAAAGCATCTCACCGTCGCTCCCGAGGTCATTGACGAACGGTAGCCCCGTATCGACTTCGTAGTACCGCTCTGCCTCCAGGTCGATCCCGTACAACAAGCCGGTCTTCCAATCGATCACAAACAGCGTGTCGCCTACCTTTTCGATCCCTTCGGGGGTCGATCCCAGCGTGTAGGCCGCGCGGCAATCCGACGCGAACGAAACAGAGAGAGGCGCCCACTCGCGATACGGCTCCAGCGGGGGTGGCGGCGTTAGTGCGGGCAGGCTTCCTGTCAGATCCTCACCAATGTAGTACCGGTAAATCTCGCCCGCGTGAGGATTATTGTCGCCAAAAGCATATCCAGCGCCCACCCCTGTGTCTCGATAAAACACGTCGGGGTGGCCGGGGCCAAGACCAAAGTACAGGTATCCGCCGAGTATCTCGAATGACTGCACCAGAGTTGGAGTCTCAAACTGCGCCAGGCAATCCCACGCCTCCAGATCCTCCGACACGTAGAAGCGGGCTGTCGCTGAAACGGCATCTTCGTGTAACTCGTTTGTTGCAACCCAACAGGTTCCATTGGCAGACACTATGTCAGCGACAGTCTCCCCGTTCGATGTCAAGAGGATCTGCGCGCAGTTTCCCAAAGACACATCAGTTGCCACATAGAGCGAAGAACGGGGAAAGTCAGCGGTTGTCCATACCCTCCCGGAGTATACGAGCTTGCCATTGATGATTGCGCTTCGATCCACATGATACCCAACGCCCTGGCTGTTCACGTCCATGTTGGGAAAGAGCGATACGCCGGGCAGAAGATCGAACTGGCCGTCCGAGTACTCGTACAGCCTGTGGCCCTGTTGTTCACAGGCGAACAGCCTCTCGTCCCACACAAAGAGGCTGCTGATCCAAGTTCTCTCCCGATTCAGCTCAGGCCTCCACGTGAGGCCGTCATCGCCACTGGAGAAGACTTCTCCCTCATAGAACAGGTCCCCTAGCTCATCACAAAGGGCGAGAGATACAGCTGCAAAGAGCCGCGCGTCGTGAAAGGCTATGGCGTCGACGTGGATCGCATTGGGGATTGTCCGTCGCTTGACCCATTGCCCGTCATAAACATAGACGTTCCCCAAGTCCCACTCTTCCGTCGCATCGGTTCCCGCTATGTAGAGTTTCCCGTTTGCCTCAAGGAACGCCCAGAACATCTCATCATCAACGCGAAAATCCTGGGTGAATGAGTTTGTCTCTGGTGAGTAGACCCAGATATCAATCGGCCCCGCGTTCGACGCAACGCTACCGTGAGCGAGAAAGATGCGATCAGTGAATCGATGCATGTCCCAAACGGCGCGAGCGTGCTCCCATCCAGATCCATCCGGGTACCTCGCCGAAAACGGATTCCCCAGATATTCAAGATCGGCGAGTGTCAGCGCCTGTTCGCCAGCAGCCTCAGTCGACCCGCTCGCTGCACCGCACAGCAGGACCATCAAAACCAGGCAAGACAAACAGCATCGCTTCATATCCCCTCCTCGTGAGGATTATAGAGGAATCTTGTATCACCTGAAACAGGTCACTTGAAGGCCGGATGGAGAAGTGGCCGGCATTTGAAGCATTGCTGGCGTGAAGAGATCCTTCGTGCGATCAGCTATCCGGTGGTCTGGAGGCTGCGTGACTGTAGATCGATCCTTCATCTCGACCACAGTGTGGTAGTCTGGCGCCCGGGGGACTGAATGGTTCACGGGTTCGTGCGCCGGTGCCTGGTGAGCGGGGATCCTTGCCTGTCAGAGAGGTCGCGCTGAAGTTTGGCGGGTTCCTTTCCGTGTCAAACGTGAGCTTTCAACTTGACGGGTGCATGGCCCATCCCTAGACAGCAAGAGATCACAGCTGATCTCCGAGATCAGCAAGGTACGCAAATTCACTGTCTAGGCATCGGTGCGGTGCGGCACGCACCAGGCTGCTTGCCTACCCAGCTACGAACGCCTTCTCATCCTTGGCCTGCGGGGACACGGGCCGGTCGATGCCGGCGGCCTTCTGCTTGGCAGAGAAACCGGAAACCAGATGGCAGGCGACTCGATGACCACGCTCCACTTCCACCAGCTCTGCGGGAATCGTCTCGCAGCCGACCATGGCAAAGGGGCAGCGCTGCCAGAACCGGCAACCTCTGGGTGGGTCGATCGGGCTCGGAATATCTCCCTCGAGCAGGATCCTGTCGCGGGACCCGTGCATGTCGATGTCCAGAATCGCCGATAGGAGCGCTTTGGTATACGGATGCAAGGGATTGGCGAAAACTGCGGCGGATTCCCCTTCCTCCATCGCCTTCCCCAAGTACATCACGAGCATGTTCTGACAGATGTTCTTGACCACCGCTAGATTGTGCGAGATAAAGACATACGTGAGGTTGCGGCTCTTCTGGATTTCCGTCAATAGATTCAGAATCTGGGCATGGACCGACACATCCAGACCGCTGACAGGTTCATCACACACCAGGAACCTCGGATTCAGAATGATGGCACGGGCAATCCCGATACGCTGCCGCTGCCCGCCTGAGAAGTCCGAAGGATAGCGATACAGGTCTTCCTCATCCAATCCGACCAGCTTCAGGAGCTCCAGGACCTTCTTCTTCATGGCCGCCTCGCCGACTCCTCCCCTGATATACATGGGCTCCTTGATGATGTCATACACAGAGAATCGGGGATTGAGCGACGAAAAGGGATCCTGAAAAATCATCTGCATGTTGCGCCTGGCCGCTTTGAACGCCTTGGGCTTCAGTGCGTACAAGTCTTCGCCTTGGAAGCGCACAATCCCTGCAGTCGGCTGAACCATCCCGATCATGGCATTGGCCAAGGTGCTCTTCCCGCAACCCGACTCGCCGACGATGCCAAAGGTCTCTCCCTCAGAGATCTGCAGGCTGACATCCGTGGCAGCCTGGATCCAACGCTTCTTGCTGAAGGGATACGCGCGTTTGGCCGGGAAATCGACCGAAACGCCTTCCATCTCCAGCAGCGGGCTCGAATTCCGCTTCTCGCCGCTCACACTCACGTCCCACGCTCCTGATGAAGAGGATGCCAGCAGCGGATCTGTCGACCAGGCCCCGGGCTTTCCAGTCTCGGCATGTGCTCCCGGCACCGGTCGCTTGGGCGGAAGCAGCGGGGATGGAAGTAGCAGCCGCTTGGTTTGCGCATCGGATGGGGAACCGTATCCGGAATTTGGACGAACGCCTGCTTGTCATCCGAGATTCTGGGGACGGAAGCCAGGAGACCCTGGGTATACGGATGCAGAGGGTCCGTGAAGAGCTGTTGCACCGCCGCTCGCTCGACGATCTTGCCAGAGTACATGACATAGACTGCATCGGCCATGTTGGCCACGACGCTCAGATCATGTGTGATGAGCAGGGCCGACACATCGTGATCCTGCTGCATGGACTTCAGCACATCAAGCACCTGAGCCTGGATGGTCACATCCAGGGACGTGGTCGGCTCATCGGCGATGATCAGTTTCGGCAGGCAAGCGAACGCCAAGGCAATCAACACCCTCTGCCGCATTCCTCCCGACAGTTCGTGCGGATAGCTCTTGGCTCGGGAGCGGGCCTCGGGGACCCCCACCAGTTCAAGCGCGTTGACGGTCCGCTCCCTGGCTTCCTTCTTGCCCAGTTTGGCGTGGCGCCGGTAGACCTCGTCGATCTGTTTGCCGACGGTCATGACGGGGTTTAGCGCGGTCATGGCGTCCTGGAAGATGATCGCCATGTCCTTCCCACGAACACGTTCCATGTCTCGGTCTGTCAGATGGGTGAGATCTCGACCGTCCAGCTCGAGTTTGCTGATCCGGCTGACGGAAGGAGGCGTCCTGAGCAGCTTCATGATCGACAGAGCCGTCACGCTCTTCCCACAGCCGGACTCGCCAACCAAAGCGACACACTCACCCTTCTTCGTCACCAGATCGATGCCCTCTACGGCTCGGATCACCCCGCCGACGCTAGGGAAGGCAACCTTCAGATTGCGCACCTCAAGCACGGTGTCAGTCATACGAACCCTCCGGGAGGGGGGTGTCCGAAGGATCCGGTCGCCCAACGGATTCGTCGTAGTCGTCGTTGTCCATCGATCGGAAGACCTCGTCCAAGTAGGTGTTGTTCATGTGTTTGAACAGCTTGTAGATACTGCTTGAGGCCTTCATCCGAGGGTTGAAGACTTCTTCCATGACAATGCCGATCCGCATGAAGGAGAACACGGAGAGGAAGATGCCGACGCCCGGCGCGAGGATCCACCACCATGCGCCAAACAGGAGGGCCCCTCCGCCTTGCGCTTCGGCCAGCATCTTTCCCCAGCTGATCGCGGTAGGATCGCCCAAGCCCAGGAAACTCAAGCCTGCTTCCGCGACCATGATGCCGGCGCAGGTCAACGTGGTGTTCATGATGATCAAGTGCGACGTTCCCGGCAGGATGTGCTTGGTCATGATATACCATCGGCCGGCGCCGGCGAGCTCGGCGGCCTTCACGTAGCTGCTGTTCTTGAGCACCAGAACGAGCGAGCGGATGACCCTGGACAGCCCGGTCCATCCGAAGGCAACAAACACCAACACGATCACGAAGTAGCTTCTGCCAAGCAGATTGGTGAGGACGATAATCAGCGGCAGCGTGGGGATGACCAACAAGATGTCGACGATTCGCATGATCAGGTTGTCGGCGAACCCACCGATGTACCCGGCCATGACCCCCATCAAAGCGCCGAGGAAGGCAAGTGCCACCCCGGTGCTGATGCCGATCATCAAGGAGACCCGTGAGCCGTAGATGAGCATGCTCAGGATGTCCTGACCGGTCGTTATCGTCGTACCCAACGGATGTTGCAGGCTTGGGTGCAGTCCTTTCTCCGCCCGTTGGGTGACATCGTAAGGGTCGTACGGCGCCAGAACCGGAGCGAGGACCGCCACAAGCACAAGGCAGCCGACAAGCAACAATCCCACCCTGCCCTTGGGATGCTGCCAGAGTTTCTTGAGTAGGCTCAGGAAAGAGCCGCCGCTGCGAGCAACCTGAAGAAACACATTGCGCCGGCTCATCGCTTGTCTCCCACCGTGACACGGGGATCCAGAATCGAGTAGAACAGCTCGGTGATTAGATTCGCCAGAATCGCAAAAGCAGAAAGGAACAGCATGATGCCCATCATCAACGGGTAGTCGTTGGTGCTGTTCGCTTCCAGGAACAGGGTGCCCATGCCCTGCCAGTTGAAGACTCGCTCGATGATGATCGCGCCGCCGATCAGGCCGCTGATACTCATGCCGATCGAGGTTGCCAGAGGCAGCATGGCGTTTCGCAGGACATGCTTGTACAAGACGGTTGTATGACTCAGTCCCTTGGCCCGGGCGGTGATGACGAAATCTTCGTTGGTCACGGCGATGACGCTGTTTCGCGTGGTCTGCGAGTAGCCGACGATGCCGCCAAGCGCCATGCTCATGATGGGAAGGGCGGCGTTGTTGAGGACCACCCTGATGGCCTCCAGACTCCAGTCGAACTGGGCAACCATGTTGGGGTTCGTGTACGCCGGGAACAACTCGAGTTCGAAACCCAGATAGAACGACAGCATCAATGCAATGAAAAAGGCAGGCAAGGCAACGCTGATGGTGGAGGCGTTCAGTAGCAGCGTGTCCTGCCACCGGCCCCGCTTCCAGGCAGCCAGGGTCCCAAAGAGCAGACCAAGGACCAAGCTGATGATGAGCGTGATCACCGACAGGACCAGTGTCCACGGCAAGCGCTCCCCGATCAGTTCGGTGACTCTGGGGGATCCGGCGCGCAATGAGGTGCCCAGGTCCAGATGGATCAGACCGTCGAGGTACCGAACATACTGCTGGAAGGTCGATACATCGAACCCATACTGCTCGGCCGTGAATTGCTTGATGATCTCATACTCGATATCGGACATCGCCCCTTGCGGCGGATAGTACCGTTCGGCGGGGTCGCGCACGCCAAGACGGGGGATGAAGAAGTTGAGCGTCAACACCACGAAGAAGATGAACACCGCGTACAGGATTCGCTTGATGACATAGCTTCTCTTCATCGCTTCACTCCTCTCCTGCGACGGCCACGATCTCGACGGCCGGAGCAGCATGGCCGGAGGCCGCCGCCCCCGTGTCTTCCCGGGCGTCGATCCGCCGGATCTGCTGCAGGTTGGTCGAGTTGAAGACCGTAGCTCCGGAGACGACTTGATATCCGGCGTAACGGTCGGTACGAGCGACCGAGACGACCTGCGGACTGTAGAGGGGCACCTTGTAGTACAGCTCCGCGATCACCGGCTGCAGGTCGAATAGCAGTTGGTACTTGCGGTGCAGATTCAGAGTGGTCCGCATCTCTTCAATGTCCCTGGCCAGATCGGAGTCAACCAGCCTGCCGTAGTTGGATGTACGCCCCAGGGCCACGAAATGGGCGTTGAGCATGATGTCCACATTGGCCAAGGAGAAGACCACTCCTTGGATGGTGATGTCGAAGCGGCTCGTCCATAGATAGGTCGTCTCCGGCGAGCTCCCCTTGGCTTGGTAGCGAATCTCGATGCCGATCCGCTGGAGTTGGATCTCCAAGAACGAGATGAGCTCAATCTCTCCGGGATGCCCGAGGACGTTGAAGGACACCCGATCACCACCAAAGAGCCGATAGCCCTGCTCGTCCTTCTCCGGCAAGATCTGATCGAGCAGATGGTTGGCTCGCTGCAGCCGCTCTGACTGCTCACCTTCCAGGACGTCCGCATTGGGGTTGTAGAAGTCCCTCAGGCTCTCACGGATCAGGCCAGCGCTCATGGGTGCGGCGGCTCCGTTCGCCACGAGTCGAATGAGCATCTCCGTGTCAATGGCCAGCGCAATGGCCTGACGCACATTCCTGTCCGCCAACAAGCCACGCATGGGAGTCTGCTCGGACGTCGCCGGATTCAGGTTGAAGACCAAAGCTTGCGTATAGACACCCTCGGCAATCGATACGAAGAGGTCATCCCGGCCGTCGAACAGGCGCACATAGTTCGCGTTCAGGTTGGCGTCAAGCATGTCGATGTGGCCCCGCATCACCGCATAAAGCGCCACATTGAGTTCCTGGTACAGGATCAGCCGGATTGCCTCCACAGCGTAGAGAGGAGTGGAATCCTCGTTGGTCAAGTGATAGAGGTCGTTCCGTCGCAGAACAATCTGCGAAGGGCCTGACTCCGCGGCGTCCAATACGTAGGGCCCGCTGCCCACGGGGTTCTGGTACAGGGACTGCACGTGTTCATCGGGGTTCCGGCTGTTCAGCTGACTCTCCCGGCTGACGACCGGCTCCCACAGATGCTGGGGCAAGATCAGGACCGTCGTGAATAGACTGGTCACTGCGCCCAGCACGCTGCGGACGTGGAGATACACGACCTGATCCCGTTCCGTCTCGTCGATCAGGAAGCCTTGCTCGGCAGCTCCGTGGTTGTAGGTGAAAACCCCCTGTAGCTGAAGCTGGCCAGCGTTGGAATACAGGTGCAAGAGATCGGCCGTCCAGGCCAGAGCACCGGCGTGATTCGACAAGTAGTTGTTCCTGGCGATGTCGAAGGTGTAGTACACATCGTCGGCGGTCACCGGCTGCCCGTCGCTCCAGCGGGCGCGGCTGTCAAGCTCGATTCTGACAGTCAAGCAACGTTCGGTCCTGCCGTTCTGTGGGTTGATCAGGGTCTTCACGCCGTCGGTTTCCAGGCGGTCATAATCGATGCTGCCGGAGTCGGTGACGATCGGTCGACCTTCGGCGTCCACGTAGTACCATTCCCGGGCGAGACCCGGCAGGAACTCGCCGGTATCGTCGTCATACGAAAACAGCGTGCTGTAGAGCATGCTGGCGATGGTTGGAGCGATGCCGTCTCGGGAGAGCCAAGGCATAAAGGCGGAAGGGAAAGACGATTGCACCACGCCAACATACAAGGTATTCATCCGATCGGTCCGGCGAGGGTACTCGTTCTTCTGGCAGCCGGTCAGGAGCACGGCGGTGCCGGCGGCAAGCAGCAAGCAGACCGCCAGCAACCTGTGCTTCGTGGACATAGCCCCCCCCGCGTGATCGTCTTGCTTCGTCTTCATCAAGCAAGCCCCGCCAAGCTCCAGGTTGACCTGAACCTGGCGGGGCCAGAGTAGCCTATTGACGGATCAGAAGCCTCATTCTCTCCGCAAACTGAAGCCCAGACCGCCCATACCCGAAGTGGCGGTCATGCCTGGGAGACTGATGCTGAAGTTCAGTCCGGATTCGCTCAGCGTACACATCGGAGCCGGGTCCACCCCCGATAGAACCACCATCAGGGTCATGCCCCGCTGCATCTCGAACGTCCCTGTGCTTTCGATGACTGCCAGTCCGGCATTATCGGACACCAGCAGCTCGTAGCTGCCATCCGGATTGAGAGTGAGTACAGTTCTGTACTCAGCTTCCTCGTGCGTGGCCGAGCCGGCGAAGGTCCCAAGGATCTCCTCGCCGTACATGATCATCTCGGTTCCCGGCATGTTGCCGATCACCCGGAAACTCCCGGTCAGCACCAGATTCCGCAACGTCCCGTTGTAGGCGGAACCACCGTCTGGCTCGAACGTGACGTCGGTTCCGGATACATCGTAGGATCCGGCTTCTTCGTATGGTTCAGGCATTCCGACGTCCGCTGTGTAGTGGTAGGTGCCAAACATGTCCAGAACCAGGGTCGCCTTGGCTGTGTACATGGGCGACACCTTCTCGCCGACGAAAGTACCGGCTACATCCGCGTGAGTCGCGATGCGAAGCACGCTTTCGGTTCTGGAGCGAGCCATTTCCGAGGCCTGGACTCCGACCGTGATCGCGCCGTCGACGCTGACGGTCCCTTGCACGGCTTCGCCGCCGGCAGGAGTGAGCGTGAACTGCTCTCCGTCCACATTCCAACTTCCGGTTTCGCTGTACGTGTAGGCTTCTCCTCCCATGGCGAAGTCGCTCGCAAACTCGTAACGCAGACCTGCTTTGAGCGTGAGGGTGTACGCATAGTCAACCGCGCCGCCCATGGCCTGGACAGAGTGCCCGCCGGCATACGTGCCGTAGTACTCGGACAAGGCAAGGGTGTCTGCTGTAAGGGTATAGACGATCTCCGGATCATCCGGATCTTCCGCGGAGTTGACAATGTTGCTCGAGCCGTAGGGCAGCGTGGACTGGAAGACCAGGTTCGGGCCGTCCAGCACGAAAGTCGCCGTCTTGGGATTCTCGGACGTGTGCTCTCTGTAGATCAGCATGTGCACACCCCCGCTCTCGGCAATCACGCCATCGCCACGGCTTTCACTGGGATCGAAGTCGGTGTTGGGAGATAGCATGAAGGCACCGTCGGCTTCGATCTGCAGGTAGAAAACTAGCGGCATCCCAAGCTGCGTAATGTCAATCTGGTAGACGCCGGCGATCGCCTCAAAACGGGCAGCGCCGAACGCCACGGTTCCAAGAACCAGAACCATCACAATAGAAAGCGCAACCCCTGCTCTGAACCTGCTTCTCATATCTATCCTCCTCACAGCCAATA
>CAZJLO010000048.1:0-14872 GCA_964547105.1 uncultured Thermotogae bacterium | reverse complement strand
GGTTCGTGTTCCAGGATGCGGGGCTCGAAGAGTCGATCATCGATCGGCTTGCGGCGGTCGGCGCGGAGGCCGACAAACCGATTGTCTGCGGTGCTGCCGGCGGACCCTTCACGACCCGGATGAGTGCGATGTTGGAAGCGGCGGGCATTCCCGTGTTTGCCAGCGTTCGCGAGTGGATGGCCGCCGCGGGTTCGCTCGCCGCTTCCGTGCGTTGACGTGACTAGCTTTGCAGCGGCTTCAGCGATGTCACGCTGATCGCAAAGCCAAGCACCGCCAATCCGATGACCGGGAGAAAGACGGGCAGGTAGCTTCCCGTGGCATCCTTGATCATTCCCGACAGAACCGAACCAAGGATCGCGCCGATTCCATAGGCCGAGAAGACGATGGCGTAGTTGCGCGCATAGTGCTTGGGCCCGAACAGGGTCGCGGTGGCGGTCGGCGCGATGGCGATCCATCCGCCGAGCGTCATCCACAGCATGCTGAACGCAACGAAGTACAAGGCGACGTTTCCTTCGCCCCACAGGTAGAGCAGCACAGACGCGATCAGGATCAGCACAAACGATGTTGCCGCGGCGAAGCGGGGGCTTCGGTTGTCGGTCAACCAGCCGAACAGCGGCCGTCCGGCGCCGTTGAATAAGGCGAAGATCGACACGGCAGTGGTGGCCAGCGGGCCTTGCAGGTGCGCGACGTCGACTCCGAAGTCCTTGGAGAAGCCGATCGCCATCAGTCCGGCGAGCGATCCGATGGTGAACGTCGACCATAGAGCGTAGAACGTACGCGTCCTGACCATTGCTCCGCGATCGACCTCAACGGTTGCTTTCTGTTGGCGGGGGGACGGCGTCCAACCCTCAGGCCTCCAACCCTCATGCGGGAAACGGAAAGGAACCACGAGCAGAAGCAGCAGCGCCAGGAACACGCCACCGAGGATCGAGAACGCCTGAAGAACGCCGGCGCGCTCGATCAGCAGCGTGATGATCGGAGCGGTGACCAACGCCGAGACGCCGAATCCGAGCACCGTGAGCCCGACGGCAAGACCGCGGCGATCGGGAAACCACTTGGCCACGGTGGCGATCGGACAACCATAGAGGATTCCGACGCCGGCTCCGGCGATCCCCCCGTAGAACACGGTGAGCACCCAGATGTTGGGAGAGATCCCGGACAGCAGCCATCCAACGCCGACCACGGCTGCTCCGAGAACGCTGGTTTTCCTTGGTCCCCACTTGCCGATCATCGGTCCGGCAACGGCCATGAACACGGCGAACATTGCGAGGAAGACCATGAACGGGAACCCGCTTGCGGTCGTGCTGATTCCCCAGGTGTCGATCAACGGCCGCTTGAACACGCTGAACGCGTACACCGCTCCGAGGCACACATTGATCAGCAATCCAAGGAGCACAAACAGCCAGCGCCCGTGGATCGCATCCATGCCGAACAGACGACCTGTTTCCGAAGCGGCCGCACGTGTGGTATCAAGATTGGATCGGCGGATCATGAGGTACCGCCCTTGTCGGAGGGCAGATGGAGCTTGGCGCGCATTTCCTCAAGGACTTTGCGGACCTCATCCACGCTTGCCCCATCCTCGATCGTCGACAGGTCGCCCATCTCCTTCTGTTCACAGAGAGCGCGAAGCACACGGCGCATCGTCTTCCCGGAGCGAGTCTTCGGGAGCTTGTCGACGATGTTCAGGATCTTCGGCGTGGCGATCGGCCCGATCCGATCTCGAATCAGGGAGATGATCTCTTTGTGGAGCGGCTCGGATGGAGCGACACCCTTCTTGAGCACGACGAACGCCGCGATCGCTTGTCCCTTGATCTCGTCGTCGATTCCGATCGCCGATGCTTCGGCAACGTCGGGATGACTGGAGATCACTTCTTCGACCTCGCGGGTTCCCATGCGATGGCCGGCGACGTTGATGACCTCGTCGGCGCGGCCGAGAAGCCAGAAGTATCCATCTCTGTCCTTGATGGCGTAGTCGCCGGAGAAGTACAGGGACTTTCCCTGTCGTTCGAACATCCGCCAGTAGCTGTCGAGGTAGCGCTCGTCATCTCCCCAGATCGTTTGCAGCGTCCCCGGAGGAAGCGGGGCATGGCCGACCAGATAGCCGCGTTCTCCAGCGGAGACCGGATCCCCGGCATCGTCGACGACGTCGAGATGCCAACCCATCGCTTCGCGAGTCGGGGATCCCGGCTTGAAGTCGAGGGGGTCGATTCCCATGTGGTTGGTGATCATCGGCCAGCCGCTCTCGGTCTGCCAGTAGTGGTCGACCACCGGAACGTCGAGCGTCTCCTTGACCCACTTATACGTCGGCTCGTCCAGGGGTTCCCCGGCGAGAAAGACATGCCGCAACGAGGAGAGGTCGTGCTTTGCGATCCATTCCGTGGGGAACTTCCGAAGCATCCGCATTCCCGTGGGAGCCGAGAAGACGACGCTGATGCGGTGTTTGGCGATGATCTCCCACCAGATACCGGGATTGGGGTTGTCGGGCGTGCCTTCGAAGATGACAGTGGGAATCCCGTACAGGAGCGGGCCGTAGATGATGTAGCTGTGGCCGACCACCCAGCCAATGTCCGATGTCGACCAGAACACATCATCTTTCGTGCAGCCATAGATCTGGTCCATCGAGGCATGGAGGGCGACCATGTACCCGCCGGTGTCGCGAACGACGCCCTTGGGTTTGCCGGTCGTGCCGGATGTGTACAGGATGTAGCTTGGATCGGTGGCATCGAGCGCCACCGGTTCAACGACGGCAGCTCCCACCGCGGCGATCTCCTCTTCCCACGAGACATCTCGTCCGGGGACGGGCAGCCAAGGATCGATGCCTCGATCGAAGACAACCACCGTAGGGACGCTTGTCTCGGCGTGGTCCAAGGCGCGGTCGACGATCTGCTTCAGATGGATGACCTTGCCCTTGCGGGTGCTTCCGTCGGCACAGACAACAAGTTTCGGTTTGCAGTCATCGATCCGATCGGCGAGCGCTTCAAACGAGAAACCGGCAAATACCACGGAGTGAACAGCGCCCAGCCGAGCGCAGGCGAGCACGGCGACGAGCGCTTCCGGGACCATCGGCATGTAGATGAGAACGCGGTCTCCCTTGTTTACACCGTTTCGACGTAGCACGGCGGCGAATCGGCAGATGTCCGTCTGCAGATCGCGAAACGTCAGTGTGCGACTGGCTCCCGCTTCGACGCTTTCCCAGATGATCGCCGGGTGACCGCCGCGTCCTGCTTCCACATGGCGATCGACAGCGTTGTAACAGAGGTTGGTCTTGCCGCCACGAAACCAGCGGAAGAATGGGGCGTCCGAGTCGTCGAGAACGGTGTCCCAATGCTTAAACCAATGGAGCCGATCAGCTTGGTCGGCCCAGAACCTCTCTCGATCCTCGATCGAGCGCCGGTGAATCTCTTCGTAGCTTCGCGACATCGGATTCCCCCTTCTTGTTTCGATCCCTATTCCTGATTCCTGTGCCTAGCAGGAAGCCCGGGACAACCGCGTGCTGTTCTGCTGTTGTCCCGGGCGTTGGTTGCTGTAGTCTTGCTCGGAGACTTCCTACTGGAGCGGTCGGGCGATCTTGGTGAAGTTGAACTCGCAGTACCTGTTGGTCAGGCAAAGCTGGGATGGGAAGTTGAACACCCACTGATCGAACAACCCTGAGAGTTTCAGCATTTCTTCGAAGATCGCGTAGTTGCAGTCGACTTGGATCTTCTGGTTGACGATCTCGGCTTCCTTCTCGCTGAGCGTCTTCCAGATGACCTGGGTCGTATACGGGCAGTCGTAGCAGCGAAGCGTCACGACTTCGTCCGTCTCCTCGATGATCTCTACCGGATTCCCGTACAGAGCGAAGCTCTTGACCATGGCGACCGCAAGCTCATGAATCGTCAGCTTGTCTCCGGGTTTCTTGTCGATCATCGCGAGAAGGTCATCCCATTCCAGGCGCGTTCGAAGAGCCCAAAGCTTCGCATAGAGCTCCACGGCCTTCTCGGTCCCGAGTTCGTCGTCCATCGTCTTGAACGCGGCATAGTCGTGGCGCGTCCACAGTACCATGGCGTCGTTGTACATCTGTTCCCAAGTGAGTTCGGGATGAATCGTCATCAGATCCCTGACGTTTTCCACGAAGCTGTTGTGCCGCATGTCCTTTGCACATTTGTTGCAGCCCATCTGATGTCCTCCTTCGGCGGTCTCGCCGCACGAATCCTTGATGTTGTGTGTTGCGGTTTCCTTGTTTGCGTTGTGGATCGCCTAGTCGCTTAGCCGGACAACCAGCTTGGCGACTTGCGCGCCCATTCGTTCGCAGACTTCCTTGCGATCTTCGTCCGGTGCGCCGACTGACACAGGGCCGTAGTGGCCGCCCGTTTCGAATCCCGGAACGATCATTCCGTGCACCAAGAAGGCTCGCAGGATATCCATAACGGCTGTTTCAGCGCCCCCCCCGAGATCTCCCGAAGAAGCGAATGCCGCACCGACCTTTCCCTGTAGTTTCTTGTAGTACTTGATGCTGTCATCGATGAACCGCTTCACTTCGGCGGTCATCGATGCAAAGTACGTGGGCGTTCCGATGATGATGCCGTCGTAGTCCGGCAAATCGTCAACACTGGCTTGCGCCAGCGGCTTCAGATCGACCGCGACTCCAACGCTTCGTACTCCTTTCGCAACGGCCTCGGCCATCGCTTTTGTATTTCCGGTACCGGATTGATAGATCAGAAGAATGCTTGCCATGGGTTTCACCTCACGATGATTGACAGTCTCTGTAGATGCGCGGGACGCGCCCGCTGACTCTGCAGGTCACCTCGTAGTTGATCGTCCCGCTGCGACGGGCGACTTCGTCCGCACTAGGCCCGTCACCGAACAAGATGACTTCGTCGCCGACTCGAGCGATGTCGATCTTCGACACGTCGGCCATGCACATATCCATGCACACCGTTCCGACGATTGGGGCGCGCTGCCCTCGTATCGTGACGTCGGCGTTGTTGGAAAGAAGACGCGAGAAGCCGTCGGCGTAGCCCACGGGAAGGGTTGCGATCCGGGTTTGCTTGCCCCGAGTGATATAGGTTCTTCCATAGCTGATCGAGGTTCCGGCGGGAGCAATCTTCAACGCGGAAATCCGTGTCATCAAGTGCATCGCCGGTTGCAGGTGAATCGATTGCTCGACATCCTTGGACGGATAAAGTCCATAGATCATGATGCCGGGTCGCACCATGTCGTAGTAGGAATCGGGATGAGCCAAGACCCCGGCGCTGTTGGCGATATGGCGAATGCCAGGATCGATTCCACCGGCTTCCAGTTCCCGCAGCGCGGATTCGAACCGCTCTATCTGGGTTTGGGTATACGACTTGTCGGCGCAATCAGCGGTGCAGAAGTGGCTGAAAACCCCGGCAAGTTCTAGGTTGCGTCGCTTCTCGATCTCTTGTGCCAGACCGAGCGCTTGATCCGGTGACACACCAAGCCTTCCCATCCCCGTATCGATCTTTAGGTGGACGCGGACAGCGTGCCCCGCGGTTTTCCCGGCCCGATCGAGCGCATCCAGGAGATCCAGCGAGCCAACACTCTGATCAAGCCGTGCCACGACAACCTTGCTTGCTTCTTGCGGCTGGATAAAGCCAAACACGAGAATCGGGGCGTCGATGCCGGCCCGACGCAACGCGTATCCTTCCTCGGGGATGGCGACTCCCAAGCAGTCGGCTCCGTGCTCGAGGGCGGTCTTGGCGACACGGATCGATCCATGGCCATAGGCATCCGCTTTCACAACAGCCATAAGATGGCGGTCCGGACCAATCCGGTCGCGGATTCCCGCGACATTGGATGCGATCGCCGACAGATCAACCACGGCATGCGTCGGTCGGCGAACGTCGAATGCTTCGGCGGTCAAGCTGATCTGTGGCATCCCGTATCCTCGATCCTCGTCCTCTTCCCGTTATACCTGCGCGGTGTCGTAGTACTCCGTGATCCGAACGATCTTGTCGCCGTCGACGCGGAAGATGTAGGCGATCCGGACGTCCGAGACAGCCTGGGTCGGGGCCTCCCCGCGGAACGGTCCGGTATGGGTTCCGATCCAGCGGATCTCGATCACTGCTTGATCCGCGCCACCGAAGGCGTTGAGCGTCTCGGCTCGACAGTCGGGGTAGGCGGAAAAGAGCTCGTCGTAGGCGGCGGTCAACCCTTCCTTGTCGTGCTCCGGGGGATCAGCGACTTCCAGCCCGACAACGTCGGGTGCGTAGAGGGATGCCATGGCGTAGAGGTCATGAGCGTTCATCGCATCCATCCACAGCGTGGCTGTCTCCAATGGTGTACGCATGAGTGGATCTCCTTCGGATTACAGTGGTTTCCGCTGTTCGAATCGGACGCGGCAGCAGCCGTCGCCACAGCAGAGGAACCGGTCCATCGTGAACGAGAACTTGTCGAACACGCCCAGCGCCTTGAGAACCGCATCGTAGTAGTTGACCGACACATGAGCCTCGGTTTTCAGGGTCATTGACCGGGCCTTGTCCTCCCCGAACAGCTGCTTCATGTTCTGCCAATACGGGCAGTCTTCGAGTTCGGCTTCATGAACGGTCTCAGTGTGCTTGGTCACCTTGTATGGGCAGCCGATCGACTCCCAGTAGACGCGGGAGAGTTCGCCAAGCTGGTCCATCGTGACGTTGGCGTCATCGGTGATCCCGACGACCTCTTTCCAATGATCGAGCTCGCCGAGCGAGAACTCCTCCCACAACCCCATGTAGATGTGCAGGGCTTCCTTGGCGCCAAGCCACTTCTCGAGGTAGGTCCAAGCACACCAGTCGTAGACGGCAAAAGCCTTCACCCAGTTGAGGATGGATTCCTCGACGTAGTCACCTGCGCCAAAGATTGCCGGATGCTCCTGGTCGGTCATCAGTTTGTCGAGGACTGCGTTGATCGAACCGATATTCGGATCGGCGGTAACACCGATGACGCGGTTAATGCGTTCCAGGTTCATGCTGTAGAAGTGCTTCCACAGATCACTGCAGATGTTTCTCCGCATTGCGGAGTCGGTGACGTTCTTGAGAAGTGCGTCCTGGAGATGGGAGTTGTGGAGTCCCAATCCCATCGACCAGACGTAGATATCTTCCTCGGGTTTGTGACCGATCTTCTCCAGATCGGCGAACAGCGGGTTCTTCAGAACGATGTCCTTGGTTTCCATCGGATCTCCTTTCGAGAGCTACTGGTTGGCAAGCCGCCAGGCGACGAGTGCGTAGGTATCTGCGACAGCTTTGATCGAGCCTGGATTCAGATGGTCCGGTGTGTCATGAACGGAGTGGTAGTAGGGATCGTCCGGCTGCCACAGAACCGTCGACGGAACGCCGATTGCGTTGAACCGACCCTCTTCGGGATAGCCCCACTCACAATGGATCCGGCCGAACCCGTAGCCGAGTTCCTCGGCGATCTGTTCGACCATTTCCAGAAGCCATTGGGGATGCTGCTGGGGCTTTGCATCCGGCCAGTAGCCCATATCTACTTGGATTGGAACGCCGCCGACCCCGACCATGTCGGTGTCGAGAACGGCTTTCATGTTCTTCTGCAGGTCGGCCTTGTGAGCCTGGATGAATTGCCAGATTCCTTCGGTGACCCCTTCCTCCGCTGTGCTGGAGATGAATTCGAACGATCGTTTCGGCTGGAGCTTGGAGAGCACCCGCGCTAACTCAAGGAGCGTTCCGCTGCCGGTGCCGTTGTCGTTTGCTCCCGGAGTGTTTGCGTTGTCGCGATGTCCGACGAAACCGATCCGTTCTTCAGGAAGCTCCGTCCCTCGGTGGATGGCGGAAAGGATGACGGATTCGGAAGGCTCGACCTTGTTCCACGTCTCGAAATGAACCCGCGCATCGCCTCGCCCGATGGCGTGCATCAGCTTCAGTCCCTCAATCCCGGAAATACAGACGGTTGGGATCTGGCGTTCCGAGAAACGGTTGGCGATGACCGAGTTGCCCGCTTCCATCGAAATCCTGTACGGCCAGGGCATCGGATGGATGAGGATGACTCCGACTGCGCCACGGCGGGCGGCGCGGTCCACATAGGTTCCCATCCAGAACTTGGAGAACCCGAGCGTCTCCTCGGTGAGCACAACGATCTTCCCGGACACGTCGATGCCATCGTAGTCCTTGTCTTGGCCGTCCCGAACAAGGACCAGGTCGGTGGTCACGCCACCGGAAGGTGTGGACACGGCGAATGATGCACTGATCCCGTCAATCGACTCGCCGGTCGCTTCGATCCGGATCACCGGGGGCTTGAGCTCTTGCCAGGAAGGGACGTAGATCTTGGTTTCGTGGATCTCGAGCCCAAGCTCCTCGAAACGTCTTCTCATGAATGCGATCGCGTGTTTATCGCCCTCGGTTCCCACAAAGCGGTCCGGAGCGATCTGGCAGAGCTCTTCAACGTTTCTCTTGATTCGCGCGCCCGACACTTGATGCTGGAGTTCCCGTTCTTGCTGAGAAATCATGCTGTTCCTCCTTGTTGTTGCGTCCACTCGCCAACCGAAGCCAAGCGCAATCTACACGGCTCGCTTTTCCTCGATGACGGAGCGGACAAACGCCTCCGTGCAGCGAGCGTCGGACGCGAGAAAGGCGACATCCGCCTCCGTGGGGACGTAGTCTCCCGCTCGTTGGAGCGCGCGGCGGACGTAGGATTTCCGGACTCGATCGAGATCGACTTCATCCAAGTGAATCTGATCCGGATGGTTGGGGATGACGATCGTCTCACCGGGGATGTTCTCCTTAGGGTCGCCCCGGAAGACCTGAATCCCATTCTGTTCCGCGAATGTCAGCTGTGACGACGGGAGTTTGCCCGCGCCCGTGTACTCCGTCTCCTGGATCACAAGGATCTGGTCGCGATCCATCTCCCGGCCCAGGGCCAGCGCGGCCGCAAGAGAGGTGTTGCCGGCCGGACCTCGATCGAGGCCTTCCAACTTGGCGAGGAGCTCGGTGGCGTAGAACACCTCGCCTTGGGAGACGAGCACGAACCGGTCGAGATAGCGAAGAGACCGCGCCGCATTGCGCGGGACATCCGTACGATCGGGCCACGCCATGAACGGAACGCTGAATCCCGAATGGCCGGTCGTGAACGACTTGCGGTTGAAGTCGATGTCACTCGCCATATGAAGTCCGCGCAGGTCTACCGAGGCTCCGACAACCTGGGCCGATGTGCAGCCGGCCTTGGCAAGTCCGCGAGCCGTTCCGGTGATGTTGCCGCCGCCGGCGGTCGTCGCGACGACCATGTCGGGGAATCGACCTTCCCGCTCCATCATCTCGGTAGCCACTTCGAACCCCAATGTCTCGATCCCGAGGATTCCGGTGGGAACGTACAGCGATGCATTGAAGAACCCGGTCTCTTCAACAACGCGGAGCATCACGTAGAACAGCTCCGGTCCCACGGTGAGCTGCCACACCTCCGCACCGTACGCTTCGCAGGTGCGGGTTTTCTCGAGGATCTCGGGTTGGCCGAGCTGGCGGCTGTCAAACACCTCCTGCATGATGATCGTTCGCAACCCGCGCTTGGCGCATTGAGAGGCGACGGCGGCACCGTAGTTACCCGAACTCGCGCACACCGCGCCGGGGTAGCCGAGCTTCGCGGCGTGGTATACGGACAGGGCGGCGCGGCGATCCTTGAAGCTGCCGCTTGGTTCACTGCGCTCATCCTTGATGAAGATCCGGGCGCCTTTTCCGGGGGCGGATGTGGAGCGGACCAGCTCGGTGACGTTGCGAACCTCAACAAGCGGTGTGCTGCCGACCCCGGTTTGCTGCAAGATCCTTGCCACATCGTCGATCTCGTAGCCGCACGAGTCGAGAAGCGCTTCGTAGTCGAACGCGATCGGAGAGATCTCGAACTCCGCGTAGTCCAACCCCACGGATGCCTTGAGGATCTCCGCTTTGCGTGCCATCACGGCGCTGTAGCTTATATCGCGCGGCATCAGAGCGTCTCCTCCTTCCGAAGCTGGCTTCTTGCTTCCAGGCTTGCCGTGATCAGGGGCAAGGGAGGTCTCCCGAATCCGTGATCGTAGCCCGGGTTGACCTTGAACAGGGCTCCGGACAACGTTCGGCCGATGAACGTTTTGATCTTCACGGGGTCTCCGAGCGAGGCTGTCTCATCGAGCAGAAATCCTTTGATCCACACCTCGTAGGGTACGGACTTCGTGCAATCCGGAATGTTCTCAGCCCGTTCTTCGGGTGATAGGATGACCTGATGGATCAACACCAAATCTCCCCTTGCCGCTTCCGCCATGGTGATCTCCCTTCCAGCACAGGGCCATCTGCCTATGCTCAGTCGATGCCTGAATCCGTCTTTAGTTGGATGCTCCCCACCCCATCTGTTGCATCATCGTGAATGAATCCCAGTGGTCGCGGACGTATTTCAGTCTTCCGTTTTCGACGACGACCACTTGGCAGTACATGCAATCGAATGGCTTGTTCGGGCCGGGTGCGCCGAAGTACTCCCCTGTGATTTGACCGGAGATTCGACCGACATTGACGACTGTGTTCCCTTGAACGATGAACTGCTCGACATACACAGTGAAGTCCGGGGATGCGCTGACCCAGCCCTCCGCAAACGCCTTGATTCCGTCCATCCCCTTGGCGGGTGTGAGCGTTACATCGTGGTAGACGATGTCCGGATCGCAGATCGAGTACAGCTTTTCAAGATCGTGGCGATCCCACGCTCTGAGTTCCTCGAGGACCACGCCAAGCGCTTCCTTCTCCTCCGCGGTGAGACCGACGGCGAGCTCGTCCAACGACTTGTAGATCAGGTTCTCAATACCCATGAAGACCTCCCGGGTCCTTGCTCCCTAGCGGATGTCCAGTTGCCCGAACATCGAGTTTGTGTCCCAGTACAACGTTTCCTTGCAGAACTTGTCATCTCGGATCTCGTAGATGGATGCGGCGAGGATGCGGAACGCCTTCCCGGTTGGCGCGATCTCTCCCATTGCTCCACGCATCGTTCCGGTGAGTTCGTACTGGGCAACGATGCGCTCCCCCGACGGTTCGGCGATGACATGCTCAAGGCGGACCTGCAGATCGGGGAACGTGTCGAACAGCGCTTGCATGGACGCCCGGAACGCATCCATTCCGGATACGGGATGGCTTGCATCCGAGACATCGACGAATACGACATCCTCCGTGTAGCAGGCACAAAGCCGATCGAGATCGCTGCAATTGATTGCGTCGATATCCTCTTCCACCAATCGGATCGCCTGATCGCGCGTCATGATGAAGTCTCCGCTTCGGAGTCCAGCCACCCCATCTGGCGCATCATCGTGGTTGAATCCCAGTGATCGCGGACATAGGTGATCTTGCCGTTTCTGATGATTGCGACCTGGGCGTACATACAATCGAACGGCTTGTTCGGGGCGGGCTGTCCGAAGAACTCGGCGGTGATCGTTCCAGTGATCCGTCCCATGGTGACGACGGTATTGCCCTGGACGATGAATTTCTCCACCGGGACAGCAAAATCGGGCGCGGCGGCAAGCCACCCTTCGCCGAACGCACGCAGTCCGGCGTGTCCCTTGGCCGGCGGCAGTGTCACGTCGTGATAGATGATGTTTTCGTCCATCACGGTGAGAAGACGGTCAAGATCGTGCGATTCCCATGACTTGAGCTCTTCTTGAACGATCCGTAGCGCTGCTTCCGCCTCCGGCGAGAAGTCTCCGATCTCCTTCGGATCCTTGTAGATCAAGTTGTCCACAGTACTCCTCCTGTTATCGATGTTTCAGCTAGGCAGCAACGCCCAGATGAAGCTCCTTGACTTGCTCGTTTGCAGCGAGTTCGGCAGCGGGACCATCGAATACGTTCTGTCCCTTGCTGATGATGTAGGTGTAGTCAGCGACGCTGAGCGCCATGTTGATGTTCTGCTCGACGAGCAGAATGGAGAGTCCTGTCTCCTTGAGATTGGCGATGATGTCGCCGATATCGCGGACGACCATCGGGGCCAACCCCTCGGACGGTTCGTCCAACAGGAACAGATCGGGATTGGTCATCAGCGCTCGTCCGATGGCGAGCATCTGCTGTTCGCCGCCGCTCAGAAGCGTTCCCTTCAATTTGGCTCGCTCTTTCAGAACCGGGTAGCGGTCGTAGATATCGGAGAGCGTGACCGTCTGCTCTTTGTTGCGGCCGTTGGATCGCGCCGCCATCGTCAGGTTCTCCTGGACGCTCAGTGACGGGAAGATGCGGCGGCCTTGAGGACACAGGGCGATCCCGGCTTTGGCCCTGCGAAATGACGACCACGACGTGATGTTCTTTCCCTTGAACGTGATGTCGCCCTGGGACGGTGGAGTGAACCCGATGATCGATCGAATGGTTGTCGTTTTCCCCATGCCGTTTCTTCCGAGCAGGGCAACCGCTTGGCCTTCGGCGACCGAGAGGGATACGCCCTGCAGGATGTAGCTTTCTCCGTAGTAGGTGTGGATGCCGTCAACGTTCAGCACGGGTACCCTCCTCAACCCCCCTGTAGATCTCCTTCACACGTGGGTTCGCCTGGATTTCGTCCGGAGAGCCGTCGGCGAGGAGCGTTCCGTAGTAGAGAACGATAATCCGATCCGCCACGCCGAAGATGAGATCCATGTCATGGGCGACAACGATCGTTGTGATGTGTGACGGGAGGCTGTTGATGACCTCGATCATCGAATCGCATTCGCCGCTTGTCAGCCCACAACTTGGCTCATCGAGGAGCAGGAGTTTCGGCTGAGACGCGAGGGTGAGGGCAATCTCCAGACGGCGTTGATGCCCGTAGGCGAGCTTGGCGACCAGTTCGTCCCGTGCGTCCCACAGCCCGACGGACTCGAGCGCCTCTTGGGCGATCCCCATCTCCTCCTTGTATCCATGGACAGAACGAAGAAGCTGGTATCGCGAGCGTCGGCATCCGTGTGTGGTGAGGATCGCGTTCTCGAGAACCGTCAGATCGGCATAGACACTGGTGATCTGGAACGAGCGCGCGATGCCGAGCTGCGCACGCCGATGGACGGGAAGTCTTGTGATATTCTGTCCGTACAGGTGGATGGAGCCCGAGGTCACGGAGTACTGGCCGTTGATCAAATTGAACGTGGTGGTCTTCCCTGCACCGTTCGGGCCGATGAGGACGACGCGCTCTCCTTCGTCCACGGAGAGCGAAACGTCTGTCAGGACATCGACTCCGCCGAAACTCTTGCAAAGGGATTCAAGCCTCAGTGCTTCCATAGTCTTGCCTCCACGTGGCGCCATCCGCGCGCCGCATACACAGCTAGACCCTTGCGAGCGAACATGATCGCCAGAACGAACAGACCGCCAAGAATCAACGGCCATCGCTCAGGAATAAGCAGACTTGAGTAGTACTCCACGAAGACGATGGTTGCGGCGCCGATGACCGGACCCCATAGCGTTCCCGGTCCTCCGATGATGACCATCGCCATCGGTAGGAAGGAGGTCATGATGTTGAGATGAGCCGGCTCGACGAACCGGTTCTGGTACACGAACAACACCCCGGCGAGCGCGGCAAAAGCACCGCCGATGACAAACGCGAGATACTTGTGGAGCCAAACGTTGTAGCCCATCGCAAGCATCCGCTTCTCGCCTTCACGGATCCCCTCCAGCGAGTGGCCGAACGGGGAACGCGACAGGCGCCGCTGCAGCCACATCGCGATGGCGAACACGATCAACACGAAGATGTAGAACGATAGCTCGGTCCATTGGAATCCGGCGATCCCGATCGATGGTTGCGGCAGGCCGGCGATCCCCTGCATACCCGGAACATTGAACCACTGGATGTTCCACACGAAGCTGTAGAATAGCTGGCCGATGGCAAAGGTGAGGATCAGGAAGTACATCCCGGAGACCCGAAGGACGATCGGACCGAACACGGCGGCGGCAAGCGTCCCCATCAAAATTCCCGCCGGACCGGTGATCCACATTGAGGTAATCCCGAAGTGATACGACATTGTTGCCACGGTATAGGCGCCGACGCCGAAGTAGGCGGCCTGCCCCAACGAGAGGAGCCCGGCGTATCCGGCAACGATGTTGTAGCTGATCGAGAAGATTGCGAAGATCAGGAACTTACCCATCATTCGCTGCAAGAACGTTGGGAGGAAGATCGGCATCACGACAAGCACGCCGATCAAGAAGAGCCAGGGGATGAGCTGCTTTCTCCAATCGATGCTGTGGCGAATCGGAAGGGATCCTGGAATTCTGTGCGTGCTCATCGTGCGGATCCTTTCCCAAGAAGCCCCTTGGGGCGAGCGACGAGGATGATGATCATCACCAGGTAGATCGAGAACATCGCCATCTGCGGGAACAACACCTTGCCGAACGTGTCGACCAGGCCGATCAGCAGTCCGCCGAGAAGCGCACCCTGAATGGATCCCACACCACCGACGATGACGACCACCATGGCCAATAGAAGAATGTCGCTTCCCAACTGGCTATTGACCCCCATGAGCTGGGCACCGAGCACGCCGGACATCCCGGCGATAAATGCGGCGACAAAGAAGACGATGGTGGAGACCAGCTCCATGTTGATCCCCATACCTTGCGCCATCTCCTTGTCGTCCATCCCGGCTCGAACCATGGCGCCGATGCGTGTTCGATCCTGCAGGTACCAGAGGAGAATCGCCATCGCCCCGCCGACGCCGATGATCAGAAGGCGTGAAGGAGCAAGGCGGAGAGCGCCGGCCTTGATCGGACGAAACAATGCACGCGCCGTGAACGGCATGCGGGCCCAGCCCTGCCAGATCCAGATACAGAGGTTGGTAACGATGTAGACGAAGCCGTACGTGAGCAGGACTTGCTCGTTGGGCTGCTTGTAGAGTCTTCGCAGGAAGACTCGTTCAACAAACAGACCGACAAGAACGGCGCGGACACCCCCGAGAATCACGGCAAGCGTGAACGGAAGATGGAATCCCTTGAACACTTGCCAT
>CAZJLO010000047.1:0-15061 GCA_964547105.1 uncultured Thermotogae bacterium | reverse complement strand
ATCCTGCGGTTCGCAGGCGAGTGAGCAAGGGGCATAGAATCTCTCTCTCGCCAAGCCGCCAAGAGCGCCAAGAACTTCGCCGTACGGCAGGTTGTTGGTTCCGGGTGTCCTCTGCGATCTCTGCGCCTCTGCGAGATGAGTGGGTTAGGTCTGTTCTCTCGCCAAGCCGCGAAGAACGCCAAGAACTTCCTTCTGCCTGAAACTGGGGTTCTCTGCGAGAGGTGATTGCTGTGAGATCGCTTGCCTTGCCAATAGAGGTGGGGTCGAGCTCTGCCGTTAGTCGGTGCTTGATGCGGCGTTTGCGGATGCCTATGCTGGTAAGCATGAGCGCGAAACGATGGATGGCTGTGCTGGCTGTTCTCTTCTTCGTCTCCCTCTCGGCTGGTTCGGTGGAGATCCTGTCCGTCGACTGGAACGCCGGATTGGGTGTGATGGTCGTCGAGCTGGATGCGTTCCCTGCGTGGGGAGGCTGGCGGATGTGGGTAGACGGGGTCGAGATCCCGATGGAAGGCGGGGACGGGCAACCCGTCGTCAGGCCGAACGCACCGCTCGATCAACATCCAACCGGCCTGCTCATCGGGACTACGCCCTGGGTGACGCCGCTTCCGTCCGGAGCGATCCCGTGCGCAGGCACGCTGCAGTTCGACATCGTCGATGTGGGGCCGACGAACGTGATCGCCTATGACCTGACCGCGGAGATGTGCGGCGGCAGCGCTACGCCCCAGAGCGAAGGGACGCACGGCGGCATCGGTGGGACAATCCGGCAGGACACCGTGTGGAGCGGCGATGTTTGGGTGACGAGCTCTGTCTTCGTGCCGGCGGGTGTCACGCTGACGATCGAACCGGGTACCAAGATCCGCTTCAAGCACTACCGCGGCTACACCGATCCCGGCGCCCGGCTGAGCATGCGGGTGGAGGGGACGCTCAAGGCCGCCGGTACGGCGAGCGATCCGATCTGGTTCACGTCCGATGCTCCCGATCCGACCAACGGCGATTGGGGGATGCTTCGCCTGGTGAACGCCTCCAGCGACTCCGAGATCCGCTTTGCCATCCTCGAGTTCGCCCAGCAAGGACTCAATCTGTGGAATTCAAGCCCCACCCTCTCGGATCTGATCGTCCGCTGGAACAACTGGGAAGGGATCTACTTCGAGTCCTACTGCCGACCTACGCTGGAGAGGGCTCGCATCTATCAAAACGGCTACAACGGGATCGCGATGGAGCAGTTCAATGACGTCACGATCCGTGACTGTCTTGTCTCGGAATCGGGAACCAACGGCATTCACGTCGACGCCTCGACGGCCAGCATAGAAGGCTGCATCATCGAGGGAAGCGCTGCTGCGGGGCTCTCGGTCGACGATCACGGCGCGCTGATCGTCCGGGGATGTTTCGTGCGGGAGAACATGCAAGGAATCGGCTGTGGCGAGGGAACGAACACCGTGCAGATCGACTCGGCAACCGTGTTTGCCGCGAACTCCGCCGACATGCCCAACTGCGCCGGAGCCATGACCTGGCTATCCGGCGGAACACCCGCGCCGTCATCGATTCCCTTCATCATGCCGGACCACCGTCCGTACGAGCTTGGCTACACGCCGGGCGACCGGCTGCTCGATCGTTTCATGTATATCTATCCCGACGCTGACGCCACACGTACCGTCATCAACAAGATCGGCGACGGCCTTGGGCTGACGTGGAGTGTCACTTGGGACGGTGCGGCGATTTGGACGGCGACGTTGTGGGGCGACGTCTATCGGCTCGATCCTGTGACCGGGGCCGTTCTGACACAGTGGCGCTATCCGGGACCGCAAGCGTGGGGGATGACCTACGATGGCGAGCACCTGTGGATCAACGACTTCGCCGAGAAGAAGGTCTACCAGATGACCACGACCGGCACGGTGCTCGGAAGCTTCGCGATCCCCGATCCGACGGGCGGGGCGAAGGGGATCGCCTGGGACGGGCAGGCGTTGTGCATCATGGGATGGACCAGCTCCACCATCTACCGCGTGGACCGGCAGGGAAACCTGCTGAACACGATTCCCATCCAGGGCGGCGGGGGAGGGTTGGCGTGGGACGGCCAGGCGTTCTGGGTTCCCGGAGGCCGCGGTATCGAGCGCGTTTCCGCCACCGGTCAGTCGCTCGGCTCGATCTACGCCTGCAGCGAAGGCACGTGGGATCTGACATGGGACGGGCAGTTCCTGTGGGCCACCCAACGCACCAACGAGAATTGGTTCGACGACAAGCTCTACCAGATTGCGATCGGGAACCTGCCGTAGAAACAAGAAAGAAGGATCCACAGATGGGTAGCAGATCACTCCGGTCGTCGTGCCACAATCGGCGATGTCTCTGCAAGAGGCGATCTGCTCGGGATGTCTCTCGCCAAGCTGCCAAGGCGCCAAGAACATCAGAGCAAGACCGCTTGTTGGTTCGTCTTAGGTGTCCTCTGCGATCTCTGCGTCTCTGCGAGAAGCGACTGACCAAAAGCCTTCTCTCGCCAAGGCGCCACCGGATCGCTCTCACAAGAATCGGAAGAGACGATGGTGGTAGGATGGTCGAAGCGTCAACCATCTTCCTTCGTAAAGGATGGTCGGCCGACGCCGTAAAGGGAGGCGACCGATGAGGACTTTGGGAGTAGCTCTTGCCCTGACTGGATGGGTTGTCATCTCTCTCGCCTGCTTCGGGCAGGCGCCCGAGGTTGGAGACCGTGTCTGGGCGCAGTGGACGCCGAACGATTGGTATCCCGGTGAACTGATCGAAGAGACAGCCCTCGGCTTCCTCGTGGCCTTTGATGACACAAGCGGGGTGGACGATGTTGATCCGGACTTGCCCGCGACGGCAGACCGCCCGTTGGCTCTGATCGTTGTCGATCGGATGGTCGAGGTCGATCAAGTGGCCGTAGGCACGCGTGTCCTGGCTGAATGGTCGGACGGATGGTTCTATCCCGCCACGATCGTGGCAAAGGCCGAGCTGGGGTTGTATGACGTTCTGTTCGACGATCGAGATACGGCGACCGTGGATCTGGCGCAGATCCACCTCCGCGGCGAGTCGATGCAGCCCGGCCCCGGCCCCGCCCCCGAAGTCGGGGACATCGTCTGGGCGCAGTGGGAACCGGGCGACTGGTATCCGGGTATGGTGGCGGAGGAGACGGTCATAGGCTTCCGCGTGGCGTTTGACGACGGCGATGAAGCGGATCTCCCGCCTTCGTTGGTCATTGTCGACCGGGCAGCCGAGGTCGAGCAAGTGGCATTCGGCACGCGTGTTCTGGCGCAAGCGGCTGACGAACGGTTCTATCCCGGCACTGTCGTCAACGTGAATGAAGCGGGGCTGTACGACATCCTGTTCGATGAAGAGTATCTTGCGACAGTCGATCTGGAAGACCTTCGTCTGTTCAGTGAGTGAAGCCAACTTGCGGCGGACGGGAAGCAGCTGATTCGAAAGCGGTGGGTCTTGACGCAAGCGCAACGAGGGGAAGTGCGGCCGGAGCGGCGGTAGGTCGCGAGAAGAAAGATCGACTCCGCTTGCTTCAGCGGATCAACCGCCCAGGAGAAGTGATTCAGTCCCGTAGTGGGAGGTGGGGTGCAAGAAGGAGGTCCACCATGATCTACGAGAAGCCCATCGCCGAACTCATTGAGCGGCGTTTCTCGTGCCGTGCGTACAGTGCACAATCGATCGCTGAGAAGACGCAGGCGCGGCTGCGGAAGCACATGGCGTCGCTTGACCCTGCTCCGTTTGGAACGCCCCTCCGGTTCGAACTTGTCGCGGCGACTGAGCAGGACCGGACGGCGCTGAAGGGGCTGGGGACCTACGGGTTCATCCGCGGAGCAAGCGGGTTCATCGTCGGCGCGGCCGGGCGCGGCGTTAAGGACCTCGAAGACTATGGGTATGCGATGGAGTCGCTCATCCTTGCGTCCACGGATCTTGGCTTGGGGAGTTGCTGGCTCGGGGGAACGTTTACCAGGTCGAGCTTCTCAAGGCGGATCCAGATATCGGGCGACGAACACATGCCCGCCGTGACATCGGTCGGGTACGCCGCCGACCCGGAACAGTCCAGAAAGGGATTGCTTCGCCGCGTGACCCGTGGAGCGAACCGTCTTCCGTGGGAAAGCCTGTTCTTCGAACAGACGTTCGGCGTGCCGCTGACGCGGGATTGCGCCGGGAGGTTTGCCGAGGTTCTGGAACTTGTCCGACTGGCGCCTTCCGCCTCCAACAAGCAGCCGTGGAGACTTGTGAAGGACGATCGCACGTGGCACTTCTACGTCGAGCGAACCCCCGGCTACCCGGGGAATCTTGCAGTGAAGCTCCTTGGGACAAGAGATTCGGCGTTTCCGGACATCCAGCGGGTGGACATGGGAATCGCCATCTGCCACTTCGATCTCGCATCGCGGGAGATGGGGCTGACGGGGACGTGGATTGTTGAGGAACCCGAACGTCCCAAACCTCCTGCGCGGACAGAGTATGTAGCAAGTTTCGTTGGCTAGCTCGATCGGGGGAGCCAGCTTTGTCTGTCGAGATCGTCTCGTTGACCTGTACACGCGGGCTATTCGGCCCGCCTTGCCGACGAACGGCGGTCTTCTAGAAGCCCTTCCGCTGTCCGGACCACGGCTCGGCGGCGCCGGACTTGAACTCCTCGACGCTCGGTCCGCCGAGCGTTCGGAGTCGCCACAGTCCGTACAGGTACGTAGCGGCGAGCAACAGGATAATCGCCGGCCAGCCGAGCACGAGATTCACCGCGGCCAACGCTCCGGTCGCTCCACGGCGGAACAGCACAATCTGCAGGAGCAGCCGGCCGCCGAAGAAGGCGAACCACGCCAACGTCGCTTCTCCGTATGCCGGCCGGATGCGCGGATGCCAATACCAGGCAAGCGGCCAACGACGCGCGATGAAGCTGGTCCACGCCACCAGCGGGCGTCGGACGATGACGCTGATCAGACAGACAGCCGACGTCACGGTGCCACTGACCATCCCCGGGAGGAAGAACGCCTCCCCTCGGTCGAGGAGGACGGCAGCGAGCGAGGCGATTGCGACGCCGCCGAGCCCGCCGAGGGCGTATCGCACGGGACGCCTGCCGATGAGACGGATTGCTGTGATCAGGAGCGCCAATCCAGCTGCGCCCCAGATTGCCGGCCAGATTCCGAACAGCCATCGGATCAACAACAGAGCAAGCGGCGGCAGGAGGCTGTCGCTCCACGGACGCCTGCCCGCGACCACCTCGCGGAACTCGTCGAGCAGATCACGGATCTTCGGGGAGATCACGGGCAAGGCGTCTCCTTGGCGTGACGTCCGTGGAAGAAAACCATCCAATCGCTCCGGCTCCGCTGCAACGTGACGAGGACGTACAGACAGATGGCGAGACTTCCCAGCACCATGACGGCTGCGATCCAGAGAATCGAGGCAAGCGAGAACCCGTCTCGATAAACGATCCAGCAGGAGAAGAGCACAAACCCGACGTACAAATCCACCAACGACACTCGCCCCCAGGGCATCGCAAGCAGCTGCCCTCCTTCAGCCGCGAAATCGCCACCCACAAACCCATGAACCAAGATCGCCACCATTGCCAAGGCTCCCAGTGCTGCCACCCATTTAGCTTGTGCCATGACGCCTCCTTTGGCTCCTCATCATGATCCTAGTGCCAAAGAAGCTCTCCACGCGAGGATCGGGAGCCGCTCCAACCGAAGGGCGTCGAGGCATGGCCTGGCTGTCATTGAATGCTTCGCGGAGACGGGGCTCCCCGCCGGCGCAGTCTGAGATTGACGGGCGTCTGACTGCTCGGCGCTGAAACGTCGCTCCCCCTACGTGCTATCTAGGAGCGTTTGCCGCTGATGGGCGGGTGTGCAGCTGGCACCGAGCCGCGGAGAGCTTCCTCGCGACTGCGCGGAGACGAGGATGCCCCTGTGGCTTGATTTGTCTGATCGCGAAGCAGTCACAGGAGACGAGAGCCTCGGATACGGGGGCAGATCGCAGAGCCAGACCCACCGATCACTTGGACTTGCCATGTGCCGTTGATCCACTCGTTGACCGCAACTTGATCAAGGCGGCGCTTCTGCAACCCCTATCGCCAGCGGATGACGATGGACTCTCGTGCGAAGAGCCGAACAGCAACACGCACCAACAGGACGTCAATCGCGATGAGCCCCAGCGACAGAAGCAGCGAGGAGGTAGGCGTGAACACAAGCAGGCCGGTCACCTGCAAGCCGATCAGTGCAAAGATCGGCAGCACGACGAGAACGGCTAGATTCTGCGCCCCCTTGGCGTCGCGGGCGCGGGAGGACCCGATGACACCGACTACGAAGCTCAGCAGCGAAACGGCAGGCATCAGCACGAGCAGTGTAATGAGCCAGGTTGCATTCAGCACATAGGGGAAGAGCGGACTCCAGCCCAAAACCGTGGCAAGCAGGATGAACAGGGCAGTGCTTGCCCAGGCGACGAGCAGCGCGGGGATGGCGCCGGCGAAGATCTTTCCCACCAGCAGCTCCCACGTGCGAACGGGCGTGGCCAGCAGTGGTTCGAGCGTTCGGTTGATCTTCTCATCGACAATACTCAGCGTGGCAAACACGTTGGCGATCATTGCCGGAATGATCAGAACGAAGAACTGGAACTGGCTGAGAATGAGCAGGCGAAACGCGTCTGTCATGTCGAGATTACTCTCCGCCGGGGCGGCCACGCCGACGAGTGCGGGATTGACGAAGCGAGGCAGTAGCCACGATAACAAGAGTGCCTGGCCGATCAAGATGATCGGAATCACCACCAGATAGACAAGACTGCTCGGCGTTCGCGCCATCCCCGCCCACTCCATGTGCAGTACATTGGCGATTCGGCGTTTCACGATCTCTCCTCCCGTACTAGGCTGAGGTAGACAGCTTCCAACGATTGTTCGTCCTCGCGGAGCTGTAGGACCTCCGCCCCCAGCTCGACCAAGCGGGATACAAGTTTGGGGCGATCTTGGCTGATGTCCCGCAACGAAACGATCAGTGTTGAAGCGTCTTGGACATCGCGCGAAGCCGCATCGACGAAAGACTCAGCGGAGACGGCGGCGATCAACTCGTCGGTAAGGTTCTGGATTTCGATACGAACCTGCGGGGCGAATTGGCGATCGCGCAATGCCTCGGTTGTGTCGAGGGCGACCAACCGTGTCTGGAATACGCCAATGCGATCGCAAATGGCCTCGGCCTCGGACAGATTATGCGTTGACAACAGAATCGTTCGTCCCTCGCCCTTGAGTCGCAGGATGAGTTCGCGAAGGTTCTTGGCCGACTCAGGATCCAGACCGGAGGTTGGTTCGTCGAGAAACAGCACCTCAGGCTTATGGAGCAACGCTCTTGCCAGGGCGAGCTTCTGCTTCATCCCCTTGGAAAACATGCCCACCTTGTCGTTGGCGCGATCGAGCAACCCCATTGTCTCAAGGCTTGCTCGTACAGCGCTGGGCACATCAAGATCCGGGTAGAAGTTGGCGAAGTAGGCGAGATTGCGTGCCGCAGACAATCGTTCGTAAAAGCCCGGAGATTCGGTCAGGAACCCGATGTGTTCATGAACCAGCTCGGGGTGTTGGCCTGGATCGATTCCAGCCACTGACGCTGTACCCGAAGTCGGGGCGATGATGCCGGCCAACATGCGAAGGGTGGTCGTCTTGCCTGCACCGTTAGGGCCGAGCAATCCGAGGATCTCCCCCGACCGGGCCTCGAACGTCAATTCCTCCACAGCCACGCGTTCGCCAAATCTTCTCGTCAGTTCTTTCGCTCGAATCATGTCTGCTCACTCCTCAGAAAACGACGGACTATACAACAACTATCCCAAGACTTCTACCCATTCGACTAAGAGACTGCACCTAGAGGGGTCAGGCCTCATATTTGAATTGGTGGCACCATCTACAATGTCTGGGCCTCATTCTCAGGATTCGGTGCCTCGGTGGCCAGCCAGAGAGCATGAAGTGCCAACGGTGCGACATGCTGACCCACAACGGTGTAGGCCGACTTGCGCGTGAATCTCTGAGCTGTCGCGGAATGGGGGTGAGGCGCAGGACGAGACCCCAGGGACAGGAAGAGGATTGAGCCTCATGTCTGAAACCCGAAGGGCGAACTCGATCCGATTGACATCGGCGGCCTACTGGGGCCTCAGGCTATCCAGGGGCAGCGGTGCATACGGGTTCGCGCGGCTAGTCGAGTTTGCGCCCCTTGCCGGAATCGAGAACCTCCACCAGCGTCTCAGGGAACGGGTCGAAGTAGAACTGATCCATCAGATAGGGCACGTTGAAGCGCACGATCCACGATCGAAGCAAACTCGTCGGTGCACTGAGGCAGACCCTTTGATTCCGGTAGCGCTCCAATTCGTCGAGGAAGAAAGCCTTCTCGGCCGAGGTCAATCCTTCGGATACGTGTCCCAGCACATGAAGGAGAACGTTGATCGCGCTTGTGCGCCGCGGAGGCTTGGCCAGCGCCTGCAGCAGTCCGGTCCGATAGGCTTCGATGACGTTTTCGGCTTGGCCATGGTCGGCATTGGCCACCAGACGGCCCAGCTGTTTCTGGGCCGTCTGGTGGTAGCCCATCAGCAGGTACTTGTGTCGTGAATGAAAGTCCACCAGCGCTCTCATCGTGCCTTCACGAGCCACCTCTCGGAACCTCGCCAACGTGAATATCTGTGTGAGGAAGTGCTGGCGAATGTCGAAATTGTGCAGGCGTCCTTCATCTTCGATCGGGTACCCGCAGAACCGTTCGTTGATTCGTCCGCCAAAGGCGCCGGCTCCTTTTCGGCTTCCGGCTTCACGCTTGCGGCTGTTGTAGATCTTGACTTGATTCGGTCCGCAAGAAGGCGAGCGGTATTTGAGAATGAATCCATCAATCTCATCGAGCGAGTCCAGGAAAGACTCAGTGAAGGCCGCCATCTCACTCGTCACGTCTTTTCCCGTCTCCGGCTGGATGAGGAGAACCTTGTCTTGTTCCTCGATCAACCGAATCGGATGACGAGGGATGCCCAATCCGATCTCCACTTCCGGGCAAGTGGTCACCGGATCGACGTACGGTCTCAGCGCCTCGATAAACGGATCGTTGATCGTCTGTCCGTTGTAGCGACAAAGCCCGAATCCCAGACAGTGGCTGATCAAGACGGTCGGTCTGACATGCTCGAACATTCCGCTCTCCTCCTCGGCTTCGACGGCAGTTTGGCGCGGATGCGGATGACTGAGCCAGTCTACGGTATCGGACAGGCTGAAGCGAAATGTGTCGCAGGGCTCGATGGTCGATTCCACCGTTGAGACATTGAGGGCGATGTGCCCTCGGGCGGATGGATTCCGATTCGCTTCGCACTCGACGATCGGAGCCGGCACGACTTGCCCAGTCTCAATTGTCTGGACCCCTTACGGAGGAGTAGGCTGGCATGCGAGTCGAGCCAAACCGGTGCCTGTCATTGCAGCGAAGGAGGATCCATGACCAAGTTTCCGTCCGTCATCGCTCACGACCTGGAGGGTCGCGAGATCCGGGTTCCCGAAGACCTGCCGGCGGGGCCACGCATCGTGATGCTCGCGTTCCAGCGCTGGCAAACAGAGCTCATCGAGACGTGGGAGCCGGCGTTGCAGACGCTGGAGGCGCGCTGCCGCGAGCTGTCCGTGTGGGAGGTTCCCGCGCTCTCCCGCCTCTACCTGCCTGCCCGCGCGCTCATCGACGGCGGAATGCGGGCGGGCATCGTGGACAAGGACGCCCGGCTTCACACGCTGACGGTCTACACGAACCTCTCCACTCTGGCGCGCGAGCTGAACTTGCCGTCGCTCGACACCATCTACCTCTTGCTCATGGCTCCCGACGGAACGATCCTCTGGCAGGGCGAGGGGGCCTCCAGCGAGGAACAAGTCCAAGCGCTGAACCAGGCTCTTGAGGCGCTGGCCTGCGGGGATTCCGGGGACAGCGTATGAAGCTGCACGTGCAGCCGAGCAGAACAAGCGGCTCAACAAGAAGGATCACGAGAGCTTGGTGGGGTAGCCGCTGACTGGGCGGAGCATGTCCTCCCGATCTTCGAGAATGCATGCCGGAAGACGATCGACCTCGGAGTGCCACGAGGCGGCTCGCGCTTGAGCGCGGGGTGAGATCCAGGTGATCGAGCCGCGGGGCAGCTACATTCGCCGAGCATGCCGCCGCTTGTACTGCGTGTCACGCTGGGGCAGTCGCCGGATCCCTTTCGGATTCAGCCTCCAGTCCGATCCCCGATGCCCCGAGGATCGGAGATGACGCGACTGTCCTTCTCCCTGTAGGCTTCCGAGAACACCTGGGAGGTACGATGAGCGGAGGGAACAGGAACGGCCTCTTCGGGGGAAGTCTCGCTGGTGCGCTCTGGCTTGGCGGCTGGCTGTTCACACGTACATTCGCGCGGCTTCTGTGGTGGCAAGCGATCCTTGGGTTGGTCGTCTGGCCCTACTACCTGGGTGTGTCGGCGAGGTAGAGAGAACCGAAGGGTTCGCAGCCGGGGCTTTGATTCAACTCGGCCGATTCGACTTGGATTGAGATTGCGTCCGCTGTTCAGTTGGGGCGCCATTGCTGTTCACGGCGTACGCCGGAGTATCGCTCATTTCAGCGACTAGGAGGCCCGATCATGATGTGCGGACATCCGTTGGCCGTTTTGCCGGCGGCACCCGTGCTGCCGCCGCCGATCGAGACCTCTACGAGGTGACTCGACTCGCGTACATCCGATACCCCCCATTGCCTCACGCTTGACGGTTCACTCCACATCGGCGACCATCCACGTTATCCCCCATGAACCAGACAATAGCTCTCGCCATCCTTGATCAGCCGTATGCGTCTCCGGCGCTCCTTTCCAGCCTGTGCCGGCAGCGGATTCCGACAATGGTTCTCGATCCGTGCTGTGCGACGGCTTCGGTCGAACAACTTGTCGTGGTCGACGAAGAACAGGCGGCGAACCTGGTCCGCAATCCTGCTTGCCGGGTGCTCACCAATTCGGAGAACGCGATTGAGTTCATTCTGAAGCATGCTCCCGACACGCGCCTTGCCGGCCAGGTTCGAGCGGTGAAGGACAAGGCGCTGTTTCGTGATCGATTAGCGTCTGCAGGGTTCTGGCATCGACGTGTCCGTTGCGACAGGCTTCCCGACCTTGATCCGGCGGAGTTGCACTTCCCGTTGGTGATGAAACCGTCGAGCGGGTTCTTCAGCCTTGGGGTGCGGGTTGTGCCGTCGGCTGACGATTGGCAAAACGCGGTGGAGGACGAGCTTGCTGAGCTTCGACAGGCGGGCCTGGACCAATCACGAGGGGCTGGGTATCCGAAAGACGTTCTCGACACGACGGAGATCCTGTTGGAGGAGTACATCTTTGGGCCGGAGATCGCTGTGGATGCGTTCTACGGCGCAGATGGCGAGCCGACTGTGCTGAATATCTACCGCCATGAGTTTCCTCCTTGCGACAGAGCGGAAGTGCAGGATCATGAGCAGGATGCTAATCCCGATCAGGACCAGGATTTGCGCGACATTCTCTACTACACAAGCAGCGAGGTCATTGCCGAGCTCCACGACAAGGTTCGTGACGCGTTGACGTGGATCGGGCGGAAGTTGCAGCTCGAGCAGTTCCCTGTCCACGTGGAGTTTCGCGAGACGTCCGATGGGGCGTTGATGCCGATCGAGGTGAACCCGGTGCGGTTTGCCGGATGGGGTACGGCCGATCTGGGGCGCTTCGCGTTCGGATTCGACACCTACAGCGCCTACTTTTGGCAACAAGGTCCCGATTGGGAGAAGGCTTCCATCCATGCAGGCGGAAGCCAGTACGCGTTCGTGATCGGGCACCTGCCGGAGGCGATGAAGTCCGCGACAAGCATCCACGTCGACTGGAGTCAATACAAAGCGGTTCTCGGTGACGTCATCGAGCTGCGCGAAGTCGACCCGCTAAGGTGGGGGATCTTCTCGATTGCCTTCTTGCGGGCGGATGATGTCGGCAAGCTGCGGGAAGTGTGCGCGTTCGATCCTTCGAATGTGCTTGCTCCGACCTGGTGAGAAGCTGGGACATCGTTCTTCTCCAACGGGATGACAGTCACACGTGTCCCCGCTCTCTTTGATGGCGCAGCGGGATCGAGGCTTCGCTTGCCGTCTTCCCGCGATCGATCCGCACCGGGGGAGGTCCCATTCGCCGATCGGAATCGTCGTCCATCCCGATCGTGCATGCTCGACCGGCGCTGCGGCGCAACGTTGATCGCCGACGCCCTTCGACGGGAGCCATCTTGGCGATGTGACACGCCCGATCCGGTTCGTCTGGACGCGGAGTGGCCTCCGTCGGTTCGATGGTCCGCCACCGAGATGCGAGCTGCAGCTTGACAAGGGCTTCAACACAAAGTCGGATCGCTCGAATCGGGTTGGCTTTGAAGGATCTCGTCTGGCTGAAGACGGCGGCGGGAGGGTAGGATGGATGACGGCATCTTGCCTGGGGCTGAAATGGAGTGGATAGATGACGCCGAGCTTCGAAGAGCTGGATTATCGGGAGACTTCCTTGGGGGCCGTCAGTCTCAGGCGCCGAGCGGATCTCCTGCTCAAGGGAGAGATGATCTACGAGGTGAAGCTTGGCGACGAGTTCCTGATGTCGAGCCTGTTCACCACCGCCGAGATGCAGCTTGCGAGGCTTGGTCTGGCCGCGGTTGCGGGAACTGACGTCGACATCGTGGTCGGCGGTCTGGGACTGGGATATACGGCGGTTGCGGCCCTGGAATCCCCGTCCGTCCGGTCGCTTAGGGTCATTGAGGTGTTGGAACCTGTCATCGACTGGCATCGGCGGGGTCTTGTACCGCTGGGAAAGAAACTGATGTCTGACCCGCGCTGCACGGTTGTGCGAGGAGACTTCTTTGCATGGGCAGCATCCTCCGCCCGTGGACTCGATGGCGCATCCCCGCCTCGGCTGGTTCACGCGGTGTTGCTGGATATCGATCACTCGCCCCGCCAGTGGCTTGCGCCGGGAAACAGCGCCTTCTATACGATTCCCGGGCTGCGGAGTCTGGCGGACAAGCTCCATCCCGGTGGCATCTTCGGGCTGTGGTCCAACGATCCTCCCGATCCGGCATTCACTCGGCTGCTCGATGCCGTGTTCCGGCGTTCCGAGCCCCATATTGTGACGTTTCCGAACCGATATTCGGGCGGCGAATCGTCGAGCACGATCTACCTGGCTCACAAAGGAGCAGGTGTGGAGGGTTGAAGGGCCGGGAAGAACTGCAGGCGGGATGCTTGCTGGGATGCCGAATGCGTTCGTGGGGTATGGAGAAGGTCGGCCACGAGAAATCGCGGGGCTACGGGCCGTGCAGAGAGGGCCCACCATCTCGGTGGAAGAAGGGTTGGTGGAAAGAATCGACATGCGCCGCGTTGCTGCTCATCGCCCCGGGCGGGTGCCAGTATGAGTCGTTGCGGTAATCAAGGGGGCTTCCGCATCTGCGGGGAGGATAAGGAGAATCCGTGATCGACCATCTGGACAACCACGATGAACGCAGGAGCAGACCCCGACTTGGCATGCGACTGCTGGGAATTGTGTCGCTGGCGGTGCTGATCGTTGTGCTGCTCGTGCTGACCGGAATCATCGCTGAGCCGGAGACGGTGATTGAAGGCATCCGCAGGGCACTATTCGGTGGGTAGGGTCGATCGTTGCAGCCGGGCGGGCAAGAAGGGAGGACGCATCATGAATGTGACGGAGATTGTCGGCATCGAGGAGGTCCGGAGGATATGCGGCGAGTTGGGGATACAGGATTGGACTTCACTTGCCGACCCTATCGTCGCGATTGCGGAGGCGGAGAAAGTCCTTGCGGAAGTGAACGTGAATAGAATGCCGATCGAGGCGGAGGTGTTTCGCCAAGGGCTCGAGGTTGAGCTGGAACACGGCACCCGTTTCCCCGACGCTAACGTCACGAGCAACCATCCGCTTCTGACGGGGATGATCGTCCTGGCGCATCTGAAGGAGTCGCTGGACTACTATCTGCGGCTGGATGTGGCTGAGATCGAGGGAGATATCTTGAAGGCGATCGTCGCCAAGGACCCGGAGAAGCTCCAAGTCAAGTACAAGAAGCTGATTGCAGCACGGCGTGCACTGGCCGAGTCCGAAGCTGAGGCGCTTCGCTAGCGCCAATCGCTGGTGCTGTGGCTGGTTGATTGGGGCGCGGCGCAGCCGTTTGCTGCTGCGAGTTCAATCGGATTGACGGTTGTCGGCCGGGCGTTGTTTGGAGGCTGCAAACCGCACAATAGGTGAAAGCAGGGCGCGACTCCGGGCTAGAGGTTCTCGAACACGAGATGTTGGAGTCCACGTTGTCCAATCAGGATGCCTACTGATCAACGCCGATCCCACGAAGGAAGAGATATCCCCGATTGGGGAGCGCTTGGCGCGGCTAGCCGATTTTCGAGAACGGGCAAGCGGCGATGCAGTTGGAGCACGCCGCCGTGTTCTCCGCCCAGAACTCGTAGCAGCGGTCGGCGTTGACGGCCCATCGCTTGATCCCGGAGTTGTTCGACGGGCAAGCCACATCGAACGATGGTTCCGGATCGGTGCTGATCGCTCCCGCTTCGCACGCCTGACTGCACTTATCGCACGTGCGGCAGAACTCGGTCAGTCCGAAGTCGAGCGGGCGGTCAGGCACAAGCGGCATGTCGGTGAATACCTTACACAGCCGTACGCAAGCCCCGTACTCAGGCGTGATCAGCAGCCCATTCCGGCCCAACTGTCCCAGCCCGGCGTCAATTGCCAGCGGAATACTGAGCGCGGTGTCGTTCCCCATCGGAAGCGCCCTGTAGCGGAGATGGCGTAGGAACGCGGCCATGCAGGCGACGGCTAATGCGCCCGGTGGATGGCACCGGCCACGCCACCGCCCGGTGCGAGCCGTGAGTTGGCGGCATTCACCACCGCCTCAGTGTCCTGGGCAGTGATATCCCCCACCACGAACTGGAACCTCGATCGGCCTATGGCGATCTCTTTCATATCGTCCCTTCCCCTTCCCTACATGGTAATAACTCGAGAGACGGGCCATGAAAATGAAACAAACCTCGGAAAATGTATACCGCTTTCCCGGTGAAAGCAATCCCGCAGTGCCGGGAGGCGGTTCATCGGGCCCGGGCATGAC
>CAZJLO010000046.1:13734-15155 GCA_964547105.1 uncultured Thermotogae bacterium | reverse complement strand
ACGGCCGGCAATGTCCGCGATGCGCCGTTTGGCGAGATTTGGAGAAGCGCACCGTTGTTCTCGATGCTGCGGCAACGGGAAACGAAGCTTGAAGGGCGCTGCGGCCCCTGCGACTACAATCGCGTGTGCGGGGGATGCCGTAGCCGTGCGTGGGCAATCACGGGGCGGGCGTTGGCTGAGGATCCGTCATGCTTCCTTGATCTTGATCTTGACCCTGATCGTGGTCCTGATCTTGGGCTCGATCCTGACGCCGATCGAGCGTCAAAGGAGGAGGATGGCAGAGCGGCATGATGGGAAACCTCACGATCCCTCCGGTATCGCTCCCTTGCAGGACCTGACCGGTTTCTTCACCCCGATCCGCGTTCCGCTCGATGAGGTCGAACGCATCCTGTTCGAGCAGGCGGCGGCCGCGCCGGCCCCGCTGGACGGGATGCTCCATCACGCCATCGCCGGCGGCAAGCGAATGCGCCCGGCGGTCATCCTGCTGATCGGTGCATTGCTGTCGGGGGATGCGTCGTTGCTGACCCGGATCGCAGCGGCGGTGGAAGTGCTGCACGTGGCGACGCTGATTCACGACGACATCATCGATGACACCTCGGTGCGACGAGGGCGCGAAACGGTGCATGTTCGGTGGTCGGTTCGCGATGCCGTGCTTGCCGGGGACTACCTTCTTGCTGCTGCCGCAAGGCGGATCGCGGCAATCGGAGACACCTCCTTGATGGGCGTGTTTGCCGATACGTTGAGCACCGTCTGCATCGGGCAAATCAGAGAAGTGCAGATCGAGCCGGGCGGGATTCGCGGGCTCGATGCATACCGGCGGGACATCGAGGCGAAGACGGCGTCGCTGATCGCCGGTGCGTGCGAGATGACGGGCATCGTGTGCGGTGCCCCCGATGAAGTGGTCAGCCGGATTCGCGAATTCGGACGACAGCTTGGCATTGCATTCCAGATCGCCGACGATGTGCTGGATTTCATCGGCGAGGAATCGTGGCTTGGCAAGCCCCGGGGGTCCGATTTGCGGCAAGGGCTGGTGACGCTCCCGGTTCTTCTCTATCTGCAAAACGGAGGAACAAGTCGCCGCGTCCTGGATGTGATCGAGGCCGGCGGAAACCGCTCCGCTGCGGCGGTTGCGCGGGCGATCGACATCATCTGCAGCTCGGGCGCGATCGACGCCGCCGCTGCCGAGGCGCAACGACATGCCCGACAAGCGCTGTCTGTCCTCGGCGGGTTGCCCGCACTGGGCGTCCGCGGGCCTGGGCCTGTTCGGGCCGCTCTCCGCGGGCTGGTTGCCTACACCGCATTGCGCGGCCGATAGCTTGAACGAAGCTCCGTTCGACGGCGTTCCGTGAAACCGAGGACTCGCCCCGCCGATCCCAATGACAACGCGTTTCGGCTACGCCGCAGCTTGCTCCGGATCAAGG
>CAZJLO010000046.1:12002-13634 GCA_964547105.1 uncultured Thermotogae bacterium | reverse complement strand
GCCGATCCCAATGACAACGCGTTTCGGCTACGCCGCAGCTTGCTCCGGATCAAGGGCAGGATCAGGATTAGGATCTTGATCCCGATCCGAATCTACAGACGCAGCGGAGTCCGAAACCTGATCGTGGTCGGGGAGCAGACGATCGATGTCCCGAATCGGGCGGTAGAAGAACGCCGCCGCCGCAACGAGCGCTCCGAGAATCCCGAACAGGATGAACATCAACCCCATCCCCGCGCCGGGGCCGGAGCCGACAAGTCTTGCCAGGGTCAGAGAGAATCGCGACTGAGAGAGCATGAGCGGCTCGAAGACGCGGTCGGCGAGAATGCCGGCCAGCGGCAATGCGATCGCGCCGCCGATCTGGCCGATGACAATCCGCGCCGAGAAGACGCGCCCCTGGAGATGGGGCGGGATTTTCGTCTGCCAGATGGCGTGACTGGAGCTGTTGGCTACGGGGACGAAGAACATCGCCAGAAACGCGCCGGCGCCCCAGATGAGAATCCCCTGTCCGATCCCAAGGAGGATCTCGCCGAACAGGCTGGATGCGATTACCGCCAGCAGGAGCGCGTGGATCCGGTGTTGCGCCTTGGGGCCGCCCCACAGGCTGAGCAACGCGCCGCCGGCAAGTCCGCCGACGCCGAACAACATCTGCACCGTTCCCAGCACCAGCTCGTTGTCGCCGCTTCGAGCGAGGATCATCGGCGCGAGGACGCCTCCGCAGAACGTGAGGATGAGATTCAGGGCAAGGAACAGGAATAACAGGCCGCTCAAGCTGGGCCGGGCGAAGATGTAGCGGAAGCCAAACACGCTGTCGGCGAGTAGGCCGCGCTTCCTGGCCTCTTCCACGTGATGTTTCGCCGGCTGAGGGATTCGCACCAGCAGCAACGCCGCGATCGCGAACAGGAATGTCACGATATCGATCGTCATGACGCCGCCGATTCCGATGAATACCAGCAATGCTCCGGCGGCCATCGGCGCGAAGATATTCGCCGCCGATTCGGCCACGCCGAGCATCGCATTGGCCCGCGTCAGGTGTTTCTTGTCGACCATCAAGGAGATCGACGCGGAGTAGGCGGGAAACTGGAACGATCCGAACGCCCCGGCGAAGGCCGCCGCGGCGTAGATATGCCACATCTCCATCGCATCCAGCTGGTACAAGGCGAATAGAACCACCGTGGCCAGGCCGGCGGCGAGGTCGCTCAACATCATCACCAGTTTGCGGTTCCAGCGGTCGATGAGGGCGCCGGCGAGCGGACTGAGGATGATCCTCGGGAGGAATCCGAAGAACCCGACCAACGCAAGGGCGGTGGCTTGGCCGGTTGCCTGCCAGGCCCAAATCATCAGGGCAAACTGCGTCATCCCCGAACCGAGCATCGAAACGAGCTGACCGATCCACACCACAATGAACCCGGCCATGCCGGATAGCCAAGACGGATGGGATCTCGGATGCTGTGAATCTTCCATTGGTGTCATTAAGGTGGCTTGTCTCTTCTCCTTCAAGCGTTTGTCGCTCGGATCAGCCACTCCGGTTCAGTGCTGCAGGTGCAGTTCAGTGCTGCAGGCGCAGCTCAGTGCTGCAGGCGCAGCTCAGTGCTGCAGGCGCAGCTCAGTGCTGCAGGCGCAGCTCAGTGCTGC
>CAZJLO010000046.1:1332-11902 GCA_964547105.1 uncultured Thermotogae bacterium | reverse complement strand
GCGCAGCTCAGTGCTGCAGGCGCAGCTCAGTGCTGCAGGCGCAGCTCAGTGCTGCGATAGGCACGACCTCATGTCGCGCGATAGACGTGGCCGTTGGCGGACAAAGCACGCTTCTGCCTGTGATCAGACACACGGAGGCGACACCTGCCCCCCACGGTGTTCCCACAATCGAGCGGTATACCCTTTACCCGCGGAGCTGTACAGCCGCACGGTGGAGGGAATCATGTTGCATGGAGCGTATCTTGGTGGATGGTGGATGCTCCTTCCAGGAGCTGTGGTTGTGTTTGGGTTTGTCTGGCTGATCCAGCTTGGTGTGCGCCACAATGTGGACGGGCATCACAAAGACAGTCCGCGGCTGCCTGAACAAGACCTCCCGCCTTCTTCGGCGATGGACGTTCTCGAGAAGCTCTATGGTCGCGGCGAGATCAGCAGGTGGGAATTCGAGAGGATGAAGCGCGATCTCCGCGGCTGAGTACATCCTGCGCCGGGCTCTTTGTTCTTGGGTTTTGCGTGCGATGGATTATCCTGATAGGTTCCTAAGAATGAAGGCCTGACCCGTCCCCACGCGTCCGGGTGAGTATGCCGGAATGGTCGTGATGTGGACGAAAGGAGATCGATTCTGATGACGCTTCTGATGATTCTCAAACTGATTGCGGCAGCACTCACAATCGTGGTCGGAGCGGTTGCGTTGATCTGGCCGAAGAAGGCGGGGTCATTCACCGGCCTTCCGACGGATGCGGCCCGCGGTACGTCCGAGATCCGCGCCGTCCTCGGCGGGTTGTTCATCGGCCTCGGGTTGGCGGTGATCCTGTTCCGAAGTCCCGGCGCTTATCGAACGCTCGGAGTCGGCTACTTGGCGATCGCCGCGGCGCGGACGTTCTCGATCTACGCCGATGATGCCTCGACCCGCTCCAATTGGATCAGTCTCGTGAGTGAGGTCATCCTGGGAATCCTTCTTGTGATCTAGCATCATCTGCGCTCCTTGGCGTGCACAAAGCCCGGTAATCGGATTGGCTACCGCAATGAGCACCCTCCAATGTCCGGCAAGCACGGGCCAAGGAAATTCGACGGTCTGAGGTGGGAGAGGAAGATGCTTGATGGATACCGGCTGATGATCCCCGGGCCGACTCAGGTTCGGCAGGATGTTCTTGATGAGATGGCAAGGCCGATCGTGCCGCACTATGGGCCGGAATGGACGTCGTTCTACAACGAAACGCTGTCCCTTCTCGCTCGGGCGTTCGCTACCGAAGGCGAAGTGTTCGCCATCCCTGGGAGCGGCAGTGCTGGGTTGGACGCGGCGTTTGCCAGCGCGGCCGGCGAGAGCGACCACTGGCTTGTGATTTCCAACGGGCTGTTTGGGGAGCGGCTCGCGTCGATCGCCCGCAGCTACCGGCCGGACTCGGCCGTAGTGAACGTGCCGCTCACGGAGCAAGTGACGTCCGATCGTCTTTGGGACGCGCTCTCTGAGCATCCTGCGACGACGGCGGTTGCCGTGGTTCACAGCGAATCATCAAGCGGTCTTCTGAATCCGGTAAGGCAATTGGCGCAAGTGTGCCGCGAACGGAATCTGCTGCTGCTTGTCGACGGGATCTCTTCGGTCGGCGGAATCGAGCTACCGATCGATGCATGGGGCGTTGACATCTGCATCACCGCGTCGCAGAAGTGCTTGGAGTGCCCGCCGGGGCTGGCGCTGGTCGCCGTGTCCCCTCGCGGATGGAAGCGGATCCGCGGCAAATCCACGCCGGGATGGTATCTGAACCTGCATGTATGGAAGGAATACGCCGAAAAGTGGTCGGATTGGCATCCGCATCCGATCACGATGGCCGTGCCGGCATTCCGCGCAATGCGGCGGGCGCTGGAGATCATCCTTGACGAAGGCTTGGCAGCGCGGATTCTCCGGCATCAAGAGTGCGCGCAGTGGGTGCGCGGACAACTCGCGGAGTTCGGTTACCAGCCTGTGTTCCCGGACTCGATCGCCTCGCCGACGATCCTCGCGTTCTATGCTCCGGAAGGACGCGATTCGGCGGAGATCGTGAACAGACTGCGCGACGACCACCGCATTCTGATCGCCAACGGCATGGGAGAATTCACGGGGAAGGCGTTTCGCATCGGCAATATGGGGCCGCAAGCGAACAGGGAGCAGATGGCCCCGGTGATCGACGCATTGGCTGCCGTCGCCGCGTCGTAAGCGGCGAAGCATGCCGACAACATCACCGACGATCCTCAAGCCGACGCGAGGCACCGATTACTGGGGTATTTTGCTCGTTCCCGCTTGCTTCCTGTCTAGTACACGACCGCGGTGAACTCCAATACCTCGGCGGGCTGGACCGACTCCCACGGCCGATGGTACACGAAGCGGAACCACTGGCTGTCGGCGGCCACGGATTGATAGCGGAACAAGAACATTCCGGGAGCTCCGAGGAGCCCCGGATCGACATCGGCGCGGTAGTCGAACGGAATTTCGCCGATCGGACGCAGGACTGCGTATTCATACAGCACGCTATTCCACCACTCGAACCCGGTGGTGGGATTGCCGGGAAGCGCAACCAGGAGTTCGTCGCCGAGCCGCATCGCGATTCGCCGTCCGGCATCGTCCGGCGTCACCAGCCGTGAAACACGTAACGAGAGGCCGTTGGCGATCGCGGTCCCGGCGAACCGTGTGTGGGATGCAAGAAGATGGGTCGGCACGATATCGACCAGGGCCGTAAAGGTGCCGATCGTCGTCTCCAGCGTCACACGATACCGCCCCGCCGGAAGCGGGTCCCCGAGCGCATCGATCAATTCAACGGCGGCGATCCATGCCAAAGCGTCGGCATTCCCTGGTGGCGTGATCGATATCGACTGGGCCAGGGAGCCTGACTCATCGGTGATTCGGCACGCTGTGGCAATGATCTCCTCGTCACTGTAAGACGAGCGATTGTCACACACCAGCTCGATCGCCAGGCGGGCGCCTGGTTCGGCGATGAATGGGCCGACGGTGAGGTTCGAGACGCCGCCGGTTGTCACGCTTGCGGAAGCCGTTGCGCCTTGGCCAACGGCAATTGGAGCTACGAGTATGATCAGCACGGCAATCCATGAAACCAGTACGAAAGCTCCAGGTCCGGCATTGGAGCCAGGTCGCGTTGCGGTGGAGAACATCATTCAACCTCCTTGTTCCTCTGATCTACCCCTCCGGCGGCGGCGAGTTTCCCGGGGAGGGATTGGCTCCCTCGGCAACTCCATTACGGGATGTATCCGGCATGGCTTGTCAGCGTCAGAACCCCTCCGGCTGTCTTTCCGACCGGCAGCGCGGCATCGGTTGTCTCCGGGAGTGGAGCGATGATCGCTGTCATGATCGCCTCGCCGAATCGAACGTGCTCTCCCGCGAACCACGAGCAATCCACCGTCAGATTGGCGCCGGGCGTTACCTGAAACGACCATTTGCCGGCATTGCCTCCGAGATTGGCCGCGCCCAGCGACACGGGGAAGCTTGACAGAATGATCTCCGGCACGGCTGCGGCGTGGCGGTCGTAAGCGATGAACCGGCCTCCGAGCGCCAGGGTGATCCAGCGCCTGTCCCCTGGAAGCCGGTGTGCCGAGAGTTCGAGATCGGCGGCAAACCGATCCGTCACTCGCCGCACGGCGCCCAAAGTGAAATGCGGCGTCCATGAGGAGAGGCTGGTCCCCAGGCTGGTACGAAGCGTCCACGAGGGCCCTGCCGGAACCCAACCGAACACAGCGGCCGCCGCTTGCCACATGATAGTCCCGTCGACGCGCTCAACAGCGTGGCTGACATGTAGCTCCACGCCGATCTCAATTGAGGGCGAGGAAGCTTGCCCGGCGATACCCGTCATCAGGGACACCAAACAACACGCAATCAGGATTCTCGACAACATGCATGCTCCTTTGCATTTCGACATCACGAACGAAGATGAAGTGTACCCAAATCGAGCAGCGGAAGGTGGGAACGCCCCAACGCCGACGCACGCTCGAGAGAACGGCGATCACACATTGAGCCCCTGACTCTGTCAATCGCGTCCCCAACAGCGACAGACGGCTGCCACGCTCCCTCCCCGCTTCACCTAGGGCCTCCCTTCATCTCCGGTTCGGGGGGAGCGCCGAAGTCTGTTGGGTCTCGGTTGAGGGTGGAGCACAAGCCATGCCAGCAGCGACAGCAGCAGAAGAATGACGCCGGCCCAGACGAGTGGCTGCTCGGGGCTGCGGACGTACGAGAACGCGAACTCGGTCGGCACATCGAGGTCGAGGATGTTCAGAGTTCCCGACGCCAGATCAAGGCTCTGTGGCGAGACATTCGCGTCCAAGGCGATGGGCCGCGTGAGATCAAGTTCCGTCCCCGACGCGGCGATTCCACGAATCCGCAGGATTGCGGTCGGTGGGTCAAGAATCTCGCCGTTGGAGGAACGGATGCCGGGGATCACTTGTTCCAGAACCGCTGTCAGTTCGCTGTGTGCCAGAACGAACATCTCCCCGACGTGAAGATTCTTGAGATACGACGTGCCGGAAGATTGCGGCTCCCAGCGGACAGCGAGCCCGGCCAAATCGAAGTCGGCGCGTGCCGAGACAAGAAGCAGTTGCACCCCGGCAACGACGACCGGGGCAAGGTCGGCAGATGAGAAGGTGACCGGATGTAGGTCGGCATTCCGGTCGACGAGCATCAGCTCGATCTCGGCACCAGACATGAGATTGCTGGAGCTCATGGCTCGAATCTGAACGCCCATCGGAATCGACGGCAGGTCGATTGTCGTGCCGAGATCGGCCTGGGTCACATGGAACGTCCCTGATGTGCCGCAGCCGGACACGAGGAGCCCGGCGAGCAGCAGCAAGATCGCTGCTCGGAGGAAATCCGCAGCGAGTGGATCCAGTCGCTTGCGCCAGGGAAGGGAGCGATTTCGGAGGGCGCTGATTGCCCGCGGGAGATGGGCGGCAAGCGCTGCGGCGATGTTCAAACCGAGTAGGGCGATCAGCGCGACGTACCAACCCGCGTGGACCAGCGTTCGGAACGCGATGCCTGCATCTTCGGCGCCGACAAAGGAGCCGATGATCGACGCGGCGACGATGGACGCTGCCAGCACGACCGTCAGCGGAAACGACGCCAGCCAGCCAAGAACCTTGCTCATCGTCTCTTCTCCTTCTCCTGGAGCCCGCCGCAGCCGCCTCAAGCCTGCTCCATCCGCCCCCGGTCAGTCACAGGCGGCGAACGGGAGGTCGGCGTAGAGCAGCATCCGCAGTAGGTTCGTCGGGCGTCGGTCAAGCGGCGTGACGCGCAACACGATCGCGCCATCGACAACCTCTGCTTGATCGAGCACGAACAGGGGTTCCGCCGAACGCGTTCCGGCTCCTGCAGCGGCCCGCGCCTCGCGCGCCGCGAGATTTTCGTTGGCTGCATCCTCATCCCCATACTCCATCACAAACGTGCCTTCGCTCGTCACCTCTCCAGTGGCCGGGTCGAGCGCAAAGCCGATACCAAGGCCGAACGCGGAGTACGGAGCCATCCCGCCCTGGGTCCGGAGCGGATCGACGGACTGGGAGCCATCGCCCGGCAGCAGAAGCTCCATCGGATCCTGTACAGCGAAGCGCAAGCAGAACGACGGATCGAACACGAGGACCCCGGTGTGCGGGCTCTGCAGATGGATCAGGAGCTGCGCCGCGAACGGGTTCTCCGACAGCGACGGTCGCTCTCCCGCCCGGGTGGAGAGCACGGCTTCGACAGCTCCAGGGGAACTCGACAAGACCAGCAGACTGTCGTCGGCGAGCACGGCGGTGTGATGGATGGCGAGTTCGGTTGTGCGCAGCCAATCGCTGCCCAGAGCGAGATCCCGATGATACACTGTGGCGCCGAATGACTCGGTCTGAACGAAACCACGCTCATCGAGAACGGCAAGGAACGGAGACAGATCGAAGCCATCCTTGAATTTGAGGATGTGAAACGGTGCGAGGCCACGGCCGAGGATTTCCGCCTCCCAGGCGAGGTCGGTGAAATCGAACCCCCAGGTCTCCGCGTGTCCGCGGAAGAACTCGATCCCGTACGCCGCCGCCGCGGTCAGATCCTGGTTGAGCCGCAGCGCAAACGCGAACCTCAGGTCGATCGGCGCACGGCCATCGACCCACGAGAAGCCGGAAGCCGCCTTGAGCGCTTCCCAATCGGTGAACCAGATCTCGGTCTCGAGGCTCAGAGGGACAAGCGACAGCGTTTGCTCAAGCGGCGAAGCGGTGACGGAGCTTGCCGGAGCGAGTACGAGGACGAGCAGAACGATCCACGATGCGATTCCGCGAACCGGCGTCGCGGATCGGAGATTTTTCTTGGATCTCATCGCAACCCTCCTCGGCGGGCTGCAGGACGCGAGGAACGCGCCTCCGTCGGTCTTTCGGAAGGAGCATAGACCGAAGGTCCGTCGGATCGCAAGCCGATCCCGGGAGTTGCCCAAGTCTGCCGGAGCCTGGCAGGATGGAGATGGAGTCACTTGGACTCAACCGGAGACGACGGAGAAGGAGGAAGAGGAATGAGCCGGAAGATGATGGTGATGGTTGGATGCGTCTTGGGGATCGCGGCAGGGGCGTTCGGTCAGGGTGGCATGTTGCAGATCCTACCGTCCATCGTGCCACAGCGGCTTGCCTACAGTATCGATCCTCCGCGACAGATCACCGTGGAGATCAGCGATGCCAGTCTGCTGGTCGACCTGCAGCACCAAGGGCAGCTCCAGTTGAACGCGAGTCTTCCCCAGGCCGGTTCCCAGTACGGGATCGGAGCGGTCATCGTGAACATCTGCTCGTTGTGGGACTTGCACGGAACGTACCCGGGAGCGATCTACTACCAGGTCCGGCCGGGCACCGATCTGACGATGACATGGCAGAATTTCGCACTGCAGATTGACGTTCCAACGCTGTCATGGGGAACACCGCTGGGAACGGCCGTGTTCATCGTGCCTGCCGCTCGGTTCGGAACGCTGCCGATGCCGAGCGAGAAGTACGCCATTGTCCCCACGCCGACGGTTGAGCTTGGCCCGGCGGGAATGATGGGCCAGGTCAACCAGCCGTACGTCGCGGACATCACGTTTCCGACCCTGTCTCTGGAGTGGTTCGAATGGAGCCAGACGGCACGCTACCGCGCCGGGAATGTTGTGCTTCACAGCGACGTCGGTTGGTGGTGGGATGACACGAACCCCAATGCCATCTACATCGGCAACTTCCACATCGATCTGTCGAGCGGGCTGGTGAGCTACGTCAACTGGCGTGCCGGCGGAACCGAGGAGCCAACGCTGCTCAATGTGATCATCGACGACGGCGACCCAGGGATGATCTTCCTCGAACCCGACCTGTGGTGGTAGACAAGGCAGGATGCCCTTTCGTTCGGCATCCTGTTCTAAACAAGCTAGGATGCCTGACATCCTGCGTGGATGCCCTTTCGTTTGGCATCCTGTTCTAAACAAGGCAGGATGCCTGACATCCTGCGTGGATGCCCTTTCGTTTGGCATCCTGTTCTAAACAAGGCAGGATGCCTGACATCCTGCATAGGATCTCAACCAACGCTTATCGCGGCCCCGGCCGCTTTCAGGCTGATGTGGGATCCGCTGGCTCAGCCTCTATCGTTCTTCCTCGACCGAGGTCCGGAACGAACGCAACGGAGTCTCTTCGCCACGAGCCGCCGGCAGCGAACCCAAGCCGACAAACAGAAGGTCAGATTCCGCCTTCCACTCTGACTTCCACCGCACCTAAGGTTTGCTCTCCCGCCGGATCCCTTGCGTAGTAGCGGAAGGTGATCGTCGACGGAAGATCGATGATGTTCTCGAAGGATAAGCTGCCGTCCGGTTCGAGTTCGATTCCCGAGGGAAGTGGTGTCTGCAGGTCAAGCACAGCAATCAGCGGGTCGTGATCGGGGTCGACGTCGTTGAGCAACACGCCGGGCGTGGGAACCAGCGTTTGGCGGGCGCCATTCGGAGCGGAACCCTCTCCGGTGACGGGCACTTCAAGAAGGAACAAGTCAGGCCTCGCCACGGGAGGATCGTTGACCGGCTCGACCAAGATGGTTACCGTGCCGGATGCGCTCAGTCCGTTGGGATCGGTGGCACTGTACGTGAAGCTGTCGACGCCACAGGCGTTGAGGCCGGGCATGTACTGGAACGATCCCGTCGATTGAAGGTAGACGGTGCCCTTGGCCGGTGGTTCCAGCACGACCACCGTGAGCGGCTCCAGGTTGGGGTCGGCATCGTTTTCGATCACCGGACGCGGGTTGTCGATGGGCGTGTCTTCCAGCGTGACGTAGAAGTCGTCGCTCACCACCGGCGGCTGATTGGCCGCGCCGCCGAACTCGAACGTATGGAGGGCCGAGTAGACACCGCCCATCCACAGTTCAACGGAGTACGTGCCCGCCAGCGGAAACGCGGCGTCGAGCTGGAGCCAACCGGAGCTGCTGAAGTTGAGACTGTCGGTATTGTAGCGAGCAGGATCCACGTTCTGCTCAAGAGTCTGGATGGGCGTTCCCATGGGATCGAGGACCCGCCAGCTGACATCGACGGCGCTGCGTAGATCGGCGACGCGAAACCACGGGTAGAGCACATCGCCCGGTTGGAAGCTTTGCCCGGCTGTGGGACGTACGGGGTTACCGCGGCTGTCCGTATCGACCGCCAGGGTCGAATCGGCGTAGGCGCGGTGTGGGGTGGAAGGCGGGGAGGACACGTGCACGGCCGTGTCGGCATCGCCGAATGTATCGACCTTGTCGAATCGTTCGTCGCCGGGGTCAGCGTCGAGCCGCATCTCGATCGTCGGTCCCGCGTGATATCCGGCATGGGTCAAACACTGGATCACCTCCAGTTGGTTCGGACCGTGCGTCGCCGGTCCGGAGCGCGGAGGCCGGTACCCCTGCGCTTCCCGCCAGGTGATCGTTACGCACGCTCCGGCAGCGTGTGCCTCAGAGATGGCGCGGAGGAGGTCGGCGCAACCAAACCCCGGATACGCCACCAGAAGCCTTCGCCCGCCCGCGCACGTAAGTTGTTGGGCAAGCTGCTCTGCCGCCAGCGACCACTCCAGATCTTCCTTGGCGCCGCGCGCGGCGGCCAACTCGAGGAAGTAGGTGAACGGCGAGCGAACACCGTCATCCCACAGCGCCGCCATCCTGTCCATCGCCGTGTGCACATCGAACAGATCGTAGAACGCTTCGAGGAACGATACGCCGTACACGTCGGGGAAAGCGTTCAACGAGGCGTCGAACAGCGTGAACATCTCCTCCAGCTTGGCCTCGAACGCGCTCCAATCGAGTGTTGGTTGGCGAAGGATTTCGAGCATCTCCTCGATCAGTCGGTTCAACGCAACCAGCTTGTCGCGCGCGGGCTGCGAGCTGACGATCTGCGGTTCGTACGGCGCCTGAGGAATCTGCGACACCGTCGTCGGCGTGCCGGCGACGAGCATCCAGCTCGCGAGCAACACGATCCCCACGGTCCAAAGGCATCCCATCGACTTAGGCTTCCTCATCACCAGCCTCCTTTCTTGACAGCGTGGCCTTCCCGCCGTGCCTCTAAGCGGCTTCCTCTCCCGGTGCAACATCGCTTGCAGGGTAGGCCGCGGAGAAACGGGAGGCAAATAGCTTGTAGGGAGTTCTCGCTGTGCTCCGCGATCGTTCGACTTCGATTGCTCTTCCTGTGCCGGGGACCCTACACTCTCGGAGAACATCCGAACGAAGAGGAAGGGAGGAGGACAGAGGTGAGAAGAGATGATGCGAAGACGACGCAGCTCGCGGCCTCCTTCAAGACGGCTCGGCGCGATTGCCGTGCTCGGGACCATTCTCCTGTTGTCGATCGCCTTGGGCCCGGCAGCAGCTGCATCACGTGAGTGCCGCTGTCATGACGCGCCGGATGATCCGTGTATCCGGCAGTGGCTTGAACTCGTGAGCATCGAGTTCCCCTACGAGGTGTGGGCAGGCAATGGCTGGGAGGAGTCGGTGTTCCACGACCGGCTGGACGAGACGGGGAATTCCGAGGTGTGGGTGATCCTCCAGGTGGTTCCCCTAGGACCGTGCCGATCGGATTGCGAGCAGATCTACGTGTGGTACGCCCCGAATCTCGACGTTGAAGGACGGGATTTCGTGCTGCGGCCGAGCGGCGTGGATGATGTCGTGTTCTCGATGCTCGAGTGCGATCCGCGCCACGATTGCTCCATTCGTATTTCGCTCATCGAGGAGGACGAGAGCTACGCCGATGCGATGACCCGGGCTCTCTACTGGGTCCCTCGGACGATGATGATGGCCGAACAAGGCATGCGGAGCGAACGGAATCTAGGCCCCGCCGGTTGGTCGCTGCGCGCTGAAGCGCCGGCCGACAACTGGATCGACCTGGTGCTCGACAAGTTGATGGAAGATTCGAGCAACGACAACATCATCGGCATTCGCGAGGTGGATTTTCCGGTGTTTGCCGGCGGTCTGGACACGGTGCGGCGGATCGAGAGCACGACCGGGCCGGGATGGATCGACGTGACGTTCCGGCGGTATGCGGAAGAGGTCCCGTGCGACCTTGCCTGTTCCCCCGCCGAGGCTGCCGCTCCGACGCAAGCCGAGCAGCATCTCAAGGGGCAGACACTGGAG
>CAZJLO010000046.1:952-1308 GCA_964547105.1 uncultured Thermotogae bacterium | reverse complement strand
CGCTGACCAGCGCGAACGGCGGCAGCGGCGCCCTCAGGTCACCACGTCTCGACCACCGGGGTGGCGGGTGTGCCGGCCCACGCCGTCAGCCGAACGACGCTGGTGTCCGCCACGACGCACACCTCGACAAACGGTGCGGTCTCGCGCTTCGTGAAGCGGGTGATCGTCGTCCGTTTCGAAGACGATTCGGTGTACGTGTACTTGGAGGAGGAGAAGACGACGCGTGATGCCTCGGGGAGCCTCGTATCGAGGAGCCGTTCCCGTGGGGATGCCCCATTCCTTCGAAACCAAGACCTTTAGATACTTTAACATTTTCACGAAGTGCATCCATATCACCTACATCTGAAAATACAGAA
>CAZJLO010000046.1:0-942 GCA_964547105.1 uncultured Thermotogae bacterium | reverse complement strand
CTCGTATCGAGGAGCCGTTCCCGTGGGGATGGTGCATCGCGTGCGGGCGCGGAGCGATCGTCGGTCCGCGGCGAATTGGTCGAGGCCGGCCTTCGCGGCGCGACGTATCGCGGTTGGGGAAGCTTGGGACAAACGCCGTACATTGTGGCCGCTCCTCCACCGCTTGCAAGCTTTGCTCCAGGGTTTGGACGGCTGACGTATGACGAGATCGAATGGACCGTGCCGGCCGGCGAGGGACTGGATCTGACGGCTGTCGGAGCGAGCGCCGCGGAGGCCGTGAATCCCCTTGCCGTCGCGCTTGGAGTTGCCGCGGGGATCGTCGCCGGCCAATCGATCACGTTGCACGCCGACACGCTGATTCTCCCCGACGGTGTCGGCCTCGAACAGGCGATGACACCGACGCCGCAGCAGCTTCCCGGCGTCGAAGAGATCTTCGTTCCAGCGCTCCCGGAGGCCGGCATCGCAGTTGGAGAAGGGAGCCTCGCGATCCCGTTGGTGTGCCTATCCGGCGATCCGCAGGAGATGACGGCTGTTTGGACCGATGAGCGCGGCTGGACTGCGTCGGGAAGCCAGGTCCTGACCCTTGGGGCAGGCGAAATGGGCTGGCTGGATGTGCCGTACTGGATCGACTTCGACGCTGCGCGTGTCGGCGAAGCCAGCCGCTTCACCCTCGACATCACCAGTGAAACGTTGGGCACACAGACGGTAGCGATCGACCTTCTGCTGGGGACGCCGACGGAGCCGGAGGAGGGGGCGACGCAGGAGGCTTTCGTGGCGCCGTCGGTCGCGGACAGCGAAACGCAGACAGATGAGCCGGAAGCCGGCATTCCCCGGGAGGTCATCGACTGTGTGGAGCAGATCGGCACGGTCTCGGGCACCGACTACAAGAACAGCGGTCTGCGCAACTACCGCGTGCCCGGCTCGCGGCGGCTCAGCTTCTTC
>CAZJLO010000045.1:0-15245 GCA_964547105.1 uncultured Thermotogae bacterium | reverse complement strand
GGCGAGGGCTGTCTTACATGAAGCGCACCAGTAGACTGGTTTTTTCCCCTTGTACCGTCGTCGAAGATGTGTCCGAGGTGGGCTCTGCAGCGGGCACAAACCGCCTCAAGTCGTGCGATCCCCAACGATCGGTCGATTCGTGTCTCGATGTGCTCCGAATCGATTACGTCCCGGAAGCTCGGCCACCCCGTTCCAGAATCATACTTCGCCTCTGAATCGAACAGGTCGAGCCCGCAGTTCGAGCACCGGTAGACACCGGGGGTCTTGGTGTCCCAGTACGCGCCGGTGAACGCCCGCTCGGTTCCCCCACCGCGCGTGATTCGATACACGTGGTTGGGCAGCAGCTTCTTCCACTGGGCATCGGACTTGTGGATCTTGTCCATGGCTCTCCTTTGCCGATCGACCCCGTTGCCGGCATTCCCAAGCAAATCACTGCTTGAAGTAACGCCAGAGTTCGTGGGTGTCAGGCTGAGTCGCTACGAGCACATCGCCGATTGCGTAGATTGCATCGGCTGCGCCGCCGATTTCCATCCACCGGTTCGGTATGCCGAGATACTGAAACACAGCGCTCCCATCGGGCGCCAGTCCATACAGATGATCATCGTCCCCCACAGCGAACTGTCTTGCCGGACCGCCGATCCTCGTCCATGAAGACGCTGAGCCGCTGAACTGATAGAGATCGCCGCTGTTGGGGTCGGTTGCGTAGAAGCTTCCGGCGGCAGCATGGATCTCACCTGCCGGGCCGCCGATTTGCGTCCACTGTCCTATCGAGCGCTGGTAGCGCGACACGGAACCACCGCCGAGGTCAATCCGGTAGATCACACCGTCTCGGCCGAACGCGAACTGCTCAGCCGGACTGCTGACCTTACGCCAAGAACTGCCGTCATAGGCCATCAGATCGCCGCTCTGAGGATTGGTCGCGTACAAACCACGGGGGTGATGATCAACCGCCCCGAAGATCTCTTCGGCGGCTCCGCCCACTGTGGTCCAGCCTGTCGCCGATCCTGCGAAGCGCTTCACCTGCATGCCGTCGAGCGTCAACCCGTACAAAGTGCCTGCACCGGCAACGGCGAACATCTGTCCTGGCCCGCCTACGTGTGTCCACGATGCACCGTCGTAGCCTTCGATGTCGCCGGTGGCCCGGTCGGTGGCATAGATCAGAGGGAAGGATTCGATCGTGTTCAGTCCCAAGATCACATCTTGAACAGGACCTCGAATTTGTGTCCAGCGTCCTCTTAGGAAGCGTGAGATCCACGCCGAACTTGAGTACAGCGGGCGATACGTGCTGTTTCCGCTTGATGCGTCACCGTGAGAGGCCACACCAATGATGCGGCCTTGCGCGTTGATCAGCGGGCTTCCCGAATCGCCCGGACAAACATACATGGTGGTATCATTCATCAGGATTCCGAGAAGGCCGCAATCGTCGATGGTTGTGCTGAAGGTGCGTTTCTCGCTGTTGTTTTGCGTACAGCCGGCACCGGTGCGACCGTATCCCACCATGGTCACCGTCTCACCGATGCTGTTGGGGACAACCAGTTCGACCGGAATCGGCGGCACGTCGCGGACGCGCTCATTGGCGGGCGTATCCAGTTTGATGATTGCGATGTCGTAGAACAGCCAACTTGCCTGTCCGTAGTCGGGATGGATGTAGACGGTGCCTTCGATTGACACGTCTGTCCTTAAAGTGGGAATCAGCCAGGGCGTATCGGGATCGGGGGACGGAATCACATCGTGCAGCGTGAACGTGACCCTCCCCGTGCAGGTGCCGGGGTCTGCTCCGGGACCTTGGTCCGCGCACACGCAATGGGCAGCTGTAAGCACCGTTTCCTGATCGATCAGCGTCGCCGTACAACCTGGGATGGTCCCCACGGCGGCGTACTGCCCTACGGGCACGACTGTCCCCACAGAGAGCGGAAATGTGGTCGATCCGATCTGCTGACTCCCCGCCGCCGCGCAAGTGAGAATTCCGAATACGATGATCAAGACCCATCTTGTGCAGCGGGGGATCGTGGATCTCACTCCGTGATCGAAACCATCGGACTTCATCTGCCGCCTCCTTCCCCTGTGGGGTCGGGTCGTCACGCTTCGGAGAGTGGCACGGACCCTTGAAGGGTGACCTTGGCCGCTCGATGGTGGTGGGAAGGTCCCTGGAGCAGTCTCGCGCGAAACCTGCCGGGAGGGCAAGGGGATCGTATCAATCCGGCGGTGGAGCGCTCTCGAGCCGAAGACCGCGGCACGGGAACCGACACGGTTTCCGGTGCCGGGGTCGCTACGCATCATCCAGACGGATTCCGAGATCATCGACGAAGTCGCGGATACGGCCGGCAATCTCCTTCACGTTCACGGCGTAGTAGCGATTCTGTGCTTCTTGCCGGAACGTGACGAGGTTGTGCAGGCGCAGAAGCTGAAGGTGTCTGGACACCGTGGTGATGCTCAGATTGAGACGAGAGGCAAGATCATCGACGGAAAGGCCGCTGTTCTGCTGGAGTAGCCTCAGGATCTGAACTCGTGTGCGTGCGGAGAGCATCTTAAAGAACGGCGCGTGAGCCTTGGTCATGGCGTCCTCCTTGTGTTTGATTCGTGGATCTTGACAAGCTTCACGGTGTCACTATAATGCATAATGCGTATTTGGGCAATCGCGCAAATGCGCAAAGAGAAGAATGATGAACCAAGAAGCGAAGGACAAGAGCGGAAGCCGAAGCAAGAACGAAGCACGGCTAGCGACCGCAGGGAAGAAATGCCCGACTTGCGGCTCTCCTGTGCACGTGGATGCGCGCAAGCCGCGAGTTGGTTCGTGCCCGCGTTGTGGAGAGTGGTTGGATCCGCAAGGCGGACTGGTGCCGATAGGCACAGCTTCAAATGGAAGAGATGCATGGCCGGGCGGCGAGGAATACGCAGACTTGGTCTGAACGGCCTCATCGAGCGGCGAATCGAAGCAAAGACCCACCCGAGAGGGAAGGGAGGTGGCGAAGGTGAACACGACGAAGAAAGGTAGCAAGAAGACGCCGAAGTCGCCTCAGGCGACGAAGAAGAACACCAAGTAGTCGCGTGTGACGCGCAATCGGAGCGGGTGGACTCCAAACGGCTTCCCTGCCCCCTCCCCACCCGCTCCCCGCAAGCGAGAGTCCTTCCTCACCAAAGAGAGACTCCGAAGATGCGACTCACAGAGAACAAGCAGCAATCTCTCTTGGGAGGGCCGCGATGAGCGGCCCTCCCTTCTGAATCGTGTCGGCTCGCCCGCGGGGGGCCGTGACGTATTCGATGGCTCCATCCGGCAGCGCTCGATCTGCTGTCATCGGAACCGACTTCAGGATGCGAGCGATGAACGCCCTTGACGTGCCGAGCTGCAAGAGGGACTCTACCCTGAGGAGGAGAGCGGATGAGCCTACATCGAGTGGACCGGCTGGAGATCCTGGTGGTGGTGGACAACTACGCGGATACGCTGCTTTCGTCTTCTCCGGGGGTGATTCGCCCTGCCGTCGGCGAGGATGGATGCCTGCCGTCGGACACCCTGCTTGCCGAACATGGTTTGTGTCTCCTACTCACCGCCGAGCGAAATGGAGAGCGAAGCCAGCTGATGCTCGATGCCGGATACAGTCCGGTGGTGGCGCCGCGCAATCTTCGCACGATGGGCATCGCGGATCGGCTCGATTCGGTCGCGGGGCTCGTGATCAGCCATGGGCATGAGGACCATGTGGGTTCGGTGATCGAACTTCTGGAGATGGCGGGCAAGCCGCCGCTTGTGATCCACCCCGAGGCGTTCCGCCACCCTCGATTCTTCCGCGCGGATGATGGAACGCTGTACCAAGTTCCGGAGATGCTGACGCGTTCCGCGCTGAACGACGCGGGAATCGAAGTGTTGGAGAGCGACGGGTCCCAGCTGGTGGACGATGTCTTCCTGGTCACGGGGGAGATCCCACGGGTAACGCCTTTTGAGCACGGCCTTCCGGGCTCGCTTCACGAGATGAATGGCAAGCTTGTCCCCGATGCAGTGATCGACGATCAGGCAGTGATCGTCGATGTGGATGGGCACGGGTTGGTCGTTGTCTCCGGCTGTGCTCACGCCGGGATTGTCAACACCGTGCTGCATGCGCGGACGCTCACCGGGGGGCGCCCGATCCACGCGGTCATCGGAGGATTCCATCTGAGTGGAAAGCCGTTCCGGGATGCCATCGCTCCGACACTTGACGCGGTCGAGCACGAGCAGCCGGCGAGGATCGTGCCGATGCATTGCACGGGGGTGGATGCCAAACGCCAATTCCACGAGCGGTTCGGACCATCGGTCTCCGTAAGTGCAGTAGGTACAACGTTTGTCTTTCCCAGCTGAGCGGATATCGTGCGGAGGATGCCTCGCATCCTGCCCTGTGCGACGTGCCGGTTCCGCCAAGGGCGAGTCGGCTTCGACAAGGCTCTCTTCGGGCCACAGTTGCGTACGCTTCCTTCGCGAATGGAACGGGCGGGAAACCGATAGTCACCTTGCGTGTACAAAGAGAAGAGCATGGCGACGGCAGCAACGGAAGTGTGCACGGAGAGAATCTGGAAGGCGGGCGTGGTGTGGAGGAGGAACACAAAGGGGCAAAAGGAGAAACGAATGGATATCCATCGCAGGAAGGTTCCCTTCGTGAGAAGCATCGTTCCAATCGCTGTTGTCATTGTGATGGCAATCGGTGGTGCGGCGGAAGGGCTGATCGAGATCGACCCGTGGGCGGCCGGTGATGCCCTGGTTGCAGGCAATACATCATTCGCCCTTGACCTCTACAGGACCCTCACGGTGGAGGGGCCGGAGGTCAGTGCCCCCGGGAATTTGTTCTTCTCCCCGTACAGCATCAGCTCTGCGCTTGCGATGACCTACGCCGGGGCGAGGGGAGAAACGGCCCAACAGATGGAGAATGTCCTCCAGTTTAGGCTGAGCCAAGACGAGGTGCCCGTGATGTTCGGCCGCCTGATCGATGGCATCCGGTGCAGCAGTTGCAGTCGTCCCTGGTCGCAGGGACGACTGTTCGAACTGAGCATGGCCAACAGCCTATGGCTGCAGGATGGATACGATGTGCTAGCTGGATTCCTGGACACGCTCGCGGAGGACTACAAAGCGCCGGCCCGCATCGCCGACTTCTCCGGCGACCCGGATGGATCGCGTCTTACGATTAACGATTGGGTCCTTCGCGAGACGCGTGGGACAATCGAGGATCTTCTGTCTCCTGGCGACATCACGCCTTCCACGCAGATGGTTCTAGCCAACGCGATCTACTTCTACGCGGCGTGGTCCGATCCGTTCTCTTCGGAGAGGACGTGGGATACCCCGTTCACACTGCTCGACGGCGAAGTGACGATCGTCCCAACGATGCACGGATCGATGATCGGTGACTACGCCTGTCTTGATGGTGTGGAGGTGGTCGATGTTCCGTTTACGGGCGGCACCGCACGGATGACGATCCTACTCCCGGAGCACGGACGTCTCGAGCAAATCGAGCATTCGCTCGATGCCGCGACATTCGCAGCATACATCGCGCAGCTTGAGTGGGCGCAACTCGAGATCGCTCTACCCAAGTTTCGCGTCGAATCAAAGGCTGAGTTGTCGGAAGCGCTGATGGCGTTGGGCATGCGGGATGCATTCATCCCCGGATCGGCCGATTTCTCGGGTATTGATGGCTCAAACGAGTTGTTCATCGGCAAAGTGATCCACCAGGCGTTCGTCGACGTTCGCGAAGAAGGAACCGAAGCGGCGGCAGCGACGGCGGTGATGATGCGGGGCACGGGGATGCCGCCGGAGCCCATCACGGTCACCATCGACCGGCCGTTCATCTTTGCGATCCGCGAAGAACAGACAGGAACGATCCTCTTCTTGGGACGCGTGGTTGATCCGCGAGCGGATGGCTAGGCCCTCCGCGAGCGGATGGCTAGGCCAAATGCAGCCTAGAGTCAGCTGAGGCGGTCAACTCCCGACGGCAAGAACCTGGCGGATGGGACGATTGAAGCCGATTGTTGCTCCGATCGCCGGGACGATCGGCAGCATCAACATGCCGAAGAACTCCGTGATCTCCTCGGGGATACGAAGTGTGTACAGAAGTGGCTCGACCCACATACTCGCGAAGCTGCCGATGAATCCTCCGAGAAAGCAGGCGGAAACGTTCCCTTGTGTGTCCAGTAGCTTGCCGGCGGCCAGGACCCCTACGGTGGCACCGCTTCCCGCGAGCACCGAAACGCTGCCAATCACCATGGCCGTCCTGATCAAACGGCCCTCCAGGGTTGGGTTGACATCGGCGATCCACAGAACGGCGAGCGCCGCTCCACCGAGACCGCCGACGGCTCCTGAAGCGAACTCCCAGGCCACCGTAGCTAATGGCGATGCTGCGTATCCTGGGACTCCAAATGAGCAAACCAATGCAAGACAAGTCAGCAGAAACGTGATTCGCAGTCGTTCGCCACTCATGGTTCGGCCTCCACTGCACCAAGCATGGATCCAGTGTAGGGCGCGTGAAGCCGCGTGTCCATAAGGCGTTCGTGGAATGCAGGCGTTGAGCTGACTGGCGATCCTGTCTTGATCTGAACTGCGGTTGCTGCTGCCGTCCGATTCGCGTACACACCGGCTGTCGTGGTACGGTTCTCGGTGACCATTGATGCTTCATGGGGTGCAAGAAGACAGCGGTATGAAGCAGAAGGGGGAAGCTATGAGCCGACTGATGTGGGGAGTCGCTGCCGCGCTCGTGTTGGCAGGACTAGCTGCGCTGCTGATGATGGAACGGCTCGAGTCCGACGGCGTGATCGCGGTGTCCGAGCAAGCACCGATCGTGGCGGCGGAAACCATTCCGACGAGTCTGCCTGAGTCTGTCGAGCCGGTAGGTGCGCCGGAGGAGGCGGACTCGCCCAACGGTGTTGCCGGCGCACATACGAACGAGACCGGCGGATCTCATGTCGAAACAAGTCGGAGTGCCGGCGTGACGATCGACGGTCAGATCGAGCCCGGCGAGTACGGGCAGTCGATCGAGGCGGCGGGGATGGTGGTCTCTTGGGCGAACGACGGCGAGCGTCTGATGATGGGCGTGATCAGCCCTGGAGCAGGGTACATTGCTGTTGGGCTCGATCCTGATCGGAGCATGGAAGGAGCCAACTTCATCCTCGGTGCGGTGAGCGATGGGGTTGTGGTCATGCGGGATGACTACGGCACCGGACTATTTGCCCACGCTGCGGACATCGATCGCGGCGGCACGGACGATATTCTTGAGGCAGCGGGGAGCGAGTCCGATGCGGGGACCGTGATCGAATTCGCGATCCCTTTGAATTCGGGAGATCCGAAGGATAAGCCGCTCGTACCTGGAGAGACGTATGCCATTCTTGTCGCCTATCACAGATCCAACGACAGCTTCGCTGCCAAGCACAGCGAGCGCGGAGGCAACGAGATTGCTTTGATCGTGGCGCCGATACCGTAGGAAGCAGCGAAAGCCGGTCTGTTGCCCCGGGGTGTCGGCCTTGTCGGTGAATGCGATTGGCCTGAGAGATAGTCGATTCGACGCAACGAACAGGAACCGACTTCGCGTCGACGAAATGCCCGGATCGCTGGCTCTGTGGATCGATGGAACCGCCGAGTCACGCGCATGCCCAGGCTGTTCTAGTTCTTCTTGCGCTCGAACGGATGCAGCCAGCGTCTTGGCCGCCGTGTGGGTTGAGATCCGTAGCGGGAGAGTTCCAGAATGAAGCGTTCCGGGTCTTGATCGAATGACTCCTTGCACGCAATGGCACAGAAGTAGTAGGTCTTCCCTTGGTAATCAGAGGATGCAATGGCGGTATTTTCTTCGATCATCATCCGGCACACAGGATCGATCGGCATTCGCCTCACCTCCTTGATCCACTGCATGATGGGGGTTGAAGCGGACAAAAGGCAAGCGTCGGACTACCGACCCCGTTTGCATCGAGCGAACAAGCAGATAGGAAAGCTAATGTGAACGTTGTTGTCTCGTCGAGCTGGGTCGACTAAGGTTACCGCTTCTGCAGGAGGTGCAATGTCTGAATACGTTCATCGAGAGGAAGAGCCTCAGCCACAGCCGGTGCGAACGGCGTGGCAGCGGTTGAGCAGCATGCCCGGCGGCGTTGGCTGGCTGGTGATCTTGGTCGTCGTGCTGGGGTATTTCGCAACCGGTATCTATACGATCGGTCCATCAGAGGTGGGGTTGGTCACCCGGTTCGGACGCTACGTTCGCACGGTGGATCCCGGGATGCATTACCACCTACCGTCCCCGTTCGAGGCCGTGGCCACGGTCAACCTACTGGCGGTTCGGAAAGAGGAAGTGGGTTTCCGTACGGTGTCTCCCCCTCCCAATCCCCGATATCAGACGGTGCAGACCGAAGCCCTGATGCTCACGGGGGACGGAAACATCACCCACGTGGAGATGGTGGTTCAGTACCGCGTCGCGGATGCGGCGCTGTTTGCGTTCAACCTGATCGACCCCAGCACGATCGTCAAGCAAGCGGCGGAGGCCGTGTTGCGCGTGCAAGTGGCGAGACGAACCCTGGATGAGACGTTGACTCAGGAACGCGACGTAATCGGGATGGACACGATGGTCTCCCTGCAGGAACTCCTCGACCTCTATGGTGCGGGGATTGTTGTCGGCAACATCCAACTGCAGGACGTCAAACCGCCCGCCGAGGTTGTCTCTGCGTTCGACGATGTCAACAGTGCCCGTCAGGATCAGCAGACGTTGATCAACCAGGCCGAGGAGTATGCGCTGGACATCCTTCCCCGCATTCGCGGGCAGGCACAAGAAATCGCCAACCAGGCCGCGGCGTACAAACAGGAGCGGGTCAAACGTGCTGAAGGAGAGGTGGCTCGGTTCCTCGAAATCCTCGCGAACTACCAGCTGGGCCAGGAGGTCACCCGGACCCGCATCTACATCGAAACGATGGAAGAGATCCTTCCTGGGGTCGATAAGATCATCCTGACGAGGGATGTGGCCGAAACGGGTGTGCTGAACTTTCTTGATCTTGGGGAACCGTTTGATTCGGCGACCACAGGAGGTGATCCGGAATGAGACAAGTCCTCATCTTCGCAGTCGCGATCGTGATCGCGGTGATCGGCTTCAATCTGTTCTCGTTCAGCGTGCACGAGACCCAGAAGGCGGCGATCCTGCAGTTCGGAGAAATCGTTCGCATTGTTGAGCAGCCGGGATTGTATTTCAAGATTCCGTTCATTCAGAGTGTCACCTACTTGGACGACCGCGTGCTGAACTACGATATCCAGCCGCGCGACATCTTGACTGCCGACCAGGAGAGACTCGTCATCGACAACTATGCCATCTGGCGCGTCGGCGATCCCCAGAGGTTTATCGAAGCGACCCGGGGCAGCTTGTTGAGCGCGCAGAGCAGGATCGATGACATCGTCTACTCGGACCTCCGCAACATCCTTGCCGAGCACACCTTCAATGAAATCGTCTCCGAAAGCCGATTGGAGTATCTACAGGAAGTGACGACACGCAGTCGGGAGAAACTCGCGGAGTTCGGCATCGTGTTGATTGATGTCCAGATCAAGCGCGCCGATCTTCCGGAGGAGATCGAAGAAGCCGTCTTCGCACGGATGCGCTCGGAGCGAGAACGCATCGCCTCCCAGCTTCGGGCTGAAGGAGAGGAAGAAGCGAGGCGGATTACATCGACCGCGGACAAGGACGCAGAGATTATTCTTGCCGATGCCCGGCGGGAAGCGGAGATCGTGAAGGGCGAAGGCGATGCGGATGCACTGGAGATCTACGCCAACGCCTACAATCAGGATCCGGAGTTCTATCGTTTCTGGCGTACGCTGGAGTCGTACGGAACGGCACTCGACGGCGCAACGAGGATCGTCCTGTCGACCGGCTCCGACTACTTGCGGTTCATCGAGGGAATGGACGAGTAGCGCCCCCTGCTCTCTGCGACAGCGGGGGCCGTATGTACGACTGTTCATTCGGAGGCGTGATCCTCCGGCGGGGTTCTCCGTCAAACGGTGGAGAACCCCGGTTGCCGTCGTCGCCAAACGTGGGAAGAGCGCAGGGAGCTGCGATGAGATCCAATGGTTGTTCTCGACGGTCTCTTCGTCGATCCGCGCTGTGCCGGCATGAACGACAGAGATCGCCACGGCCTCGGATCGCGGCGTCGCTGTTGGAGCCTTTGCCGCGCGTTGTCTGCCGTACGCGGCTTATGACTGGGTGCGCTGATGGGGTGTCCCGGCTTCACGCGGGAGGCCGGGGAGTCACTTGGCCGCCTCCGACAATCCTGGCGCCCGCCTCCGAGAGCGCAGCGACGGGTCATCGAACTACAAAGGTCCTGGAAATCCTCGCCGTCTGATTGCCGATCGCGGTCCTTCGAGTCCGATCACTCCTCCGATTCGCGGTGTTCCGAGTCGGAGCGGTTAGGATTTCGCGCAAATGGTGGAGATCCGGATGGATCGCTCGACGCTTCATTTGGCCTGCAGGTTCTCCGCACAAGCCGCACGGCGTTTGCCATCATGGACCGATTCGTCCGATCGAGAGGGGCCATGAGGTGGAGCCCTTCGTGGATGTTGGTGTTTGCGGCCAGCATCGTTGCAGCCGGTCAAGATCCGGGCGCTCGGCAAGGTTGCCTTTCCGCGCCGCCGTCCCGTCTAATGATTGAGCGCGGATGACGATTGTGTCGAACCGGGATCCACGGAGGTGAGCGTCGTGTTGCAGCATAGGTGCTGGATTGTAGGAAGCCGCATGTCGGTGAGGGTCTGTGTTGTCCTCATGCTGGTTGCCTGCTCGATTGCCGTGATCGGGCAGGAGACCGTTCGATTCTCGGATCGGAATCTCGAGGAGGCCGTTCGCGAAGCGATCTTCAAGCCTTCCGGATCGCTCTACGACTATGACGTCTCATGGTTGACCCATCTCAATGCCGACGGGCGTGGCATCGCCGATCTCGGGGGATTGGCGAACTGTTCGTCATTGACGACGGTTGACTTTTCGGGGAACGACATCCGGTCGATCAGCGAGCTGGGCCAGCTCGAGTATCTTCATGAGGCGTACCTTGCCGAGAACAACATCTCCAGCATCTCTTCCCTGCGCGGGCTCGATCATCTCGAGAAGCTTGTGCTCGATGACAATCCGGTCACCGACATCGGGCCGCTCGAGGATGTCATCACCCTCGAAGTGCTGCGGCTGCAGGCCTGCGACATTTCCTCGCTGGAGCCGCTCCGCGGATTGACGTTCCTTGAACATCTAGCGGTAAGTTGCCAGGCAGGCACGGATCTCTCACCGCTTCAAGCACTGACCGAGCTGGAATCGCTCGATGTGGAGGCGGACAGCCCGCTGGATCTTGCCGTGCTTGGTCGGATGGGAGGGCTCAGGGTTCTGGGGCTTTCCTCCACGAGCGTCTCGGATTTTACGCCACTCCGCTTCCTGGAGGATCTGGAGAGCGTCTACCTTCGCGATGTGGATGGGCTCGATGCCCGGATCGAGCAGCTGCTTGACGCGCGGCCGGATCTGCTTTCCCTAGGCCTGAAGAACCTGTCGTTCGATCGATTCACAGCTCTCGTCGGGTTCGAGAACCTTGAGTCGCTCATGTTGGCGGATGTGGGCTTCACGGATCTAGGAATCCTCGTTGAGTTTCACCATCTCGAAGTGCTTGACTTGAGCGGGAATGGGCTTTCGGAGATTGGCCTGCTCGCTGAACTTCGTGGGATTCGGACGCTGGATCTCTCGGACAATGAGGTCCAGAGCCTTCAGGCGGTGGAACCCCTGACTACGCTGCGGGAGCTCGACATCAGCGCGAATCCAATAACGAGTATCGAGCCGTTGTGGCAGATGCGGAATCTGGAAGTGCTCCGCATGGCGTCCACCGACGTCAGCGACATTGCCGTTTTGCTTCGTCTTACCCAGCTTGACTACGTGGATCTGCGCGACACGCCGATCAGCAGCTCTGCTGGGTCGGCGGCGGTGTCGGTGATCGAAACCCTTGAGCAACGTGGCGTGCAGGTAGAACGATAGGGGGTGGCCCCGGCCGCGCATGGAAGGGGGATAGGACGGCTCCTTACAAATGGGGGACGAGAATGCAGGAAGCGTGGCTTACGTTGGCAGTGATCAGCATCGTCTCGCTTGGCGTGTTCGCGCACAAGCCCATCGCGATCGGAGAAACGTATCCATCGCGCGATGAAGCGGTGCAAGTCACGAACATGGACGTATCGCAGGTGATCTACACCGAGATCTCTCCCGAGTCTCCGCAGAGCTGGATCTTCGTGGAGACGGAAGGGGCATTCGATCTGTATGTCTCGTTGGGCATCCCATGGATCGAACGACTCACGGGATTTCGCCCCGGCGTGGTGATCATCGGCCCGGGTCTTCCGCCGATCGATCTTCCCGGGCTGCTTGAGATCCCCAATGGCTCAGGGGCGGTGTTCCTCCGAACGGTGTCGATCCCCGCCCCCGAGATCTTTCACGAGCCATTTACGGGAACGGACTCGTGGATTCTGCTCCAACAGACGGTGAACCTTCCTCAGGCAGGACGGTATGACATTGTGGCGCTCTCGTCCTCTGACGACGAGACAACGAAGCCCGAGTCGGGCAAACTGTGGATCGCGGTTGGTCGACGCGAGCAATTCGGAGTGCGCGACATCCTGAGTCTTCCAAGTGTGATCCGGGATGTCCGCGCTTTCCACGAGCTGCCGCCAAGGATTTCGATGTCCGGACGGATCCGGTTTGCGGTGATCGCGGCGATCGCCGGACTGACCATCTGGGCAATCACGCGGAATCTCTAGGCAACTGGGATTGTGGAGACAAGCACCTTCGGACGATGGGATCGCCGCCGTCTGTTCTCTATCCACAACGGGGATTCGACTTCGGTCCTCAGCGCTCCAGTTCGAACTTGGCGTGCCGTCGCGATCAGCAATCAGCAATCAGCAATGAGCCGGGACGATCGCCCGTTCACAACGGCCCATCTTGTCGATCCGCGAGATCTGCCGTGATTGGCGGTGGGGATTGTCGCCCTTGCTGTGAGGGCCGCACGTCGAATGGACGAAGTCGAGCGCGTTGATCGAGAAGGAAAGACTTGCGGGCCGTCCACCGAATCGGTATGTTGCCGGGCGTGCTCGGAGCGATCGCGGCTCTCAATGGCCGGCAGCCCTAGGCGGAACGCCGACGGAGGAACCAAGAGTGGGGGGGAGATGACGGGCTTTTTCTGGGTTTTCGTGTTCCTGGCCGCCGTGCTTGTCGGCGTTGCGGCGTGGAGAAGCGCGGTCCGCAAGAAGGCGCTCACGGTGTGGGCAGATTCTCGAGGATTGACGTTGCTTGCCGGACGGGATACCGGATTTGACGACCGCTATCCGGCGTTTCGCGCACTGCGCCGTGGCTCCAGCCGCTACGCACATCATCGGATGGAAGGGCAGTGGAACGAGCGCCGCGTGATGGCTTTTGACTACCACTACGTCACAGGCTCCGGGAAGAATCGCCAGGTGCATCAGTTCTCGGGTGTGCTGGTGGAGAGCACGGTTCCCCTCAAGCCGCTGCTCGTCCGCTCCGAGAACATCCTCGACCGAATCGGGGAAGCCTTCGGGATGGACGATCTGGATTTCGAGTCATCCGAGTTCAGCCGGGCGTACCACGTGCGAAGCTCGAATCGCCGCTGGGCGTACGATGTCCTCCATGCGCGTACGATCGAGTTTCTGCTACAGTATCCGAAGCACAATTTCCAATTCGACGAACGGCACGTCCTGATCTGGCGGGACCGCCGATTTGACGCGGCATCGTTCGATCAGGCGCTGATGATCGCCACCGGGGTGCTTGATCGGCTACCGGACTACGTGTTGAGACAGCAAACGGAGGAAGTGAATCGATGACGGGAGGAGTCGTTGCCGCAGTCGTTGTCGGGGTTGCTCTTCTGTATGCGATCTCGATGTACAACACACTGATTCGCACTCGGCAGCATGTGCGGGAGAGCTGGTCCGACATTGATGCCGAGCTGAAACGACGCTATGACCTGATTCCCAATCTTGTGGAAACGGTTCGGGGATACGCCCGCCACGAGGAAACCGTGCTTCGTGCTGTCGTGGAGTCACGTGCGCGGGCGATGGCATCTCGCGGTACGGCAACCGAACAGGCCGGGGATGAGAATCGGCTGGTATCGACGCTACGGCAACTGATGGCTGTTGCGGAAGCGTATCCCGATCTGAAGGCGAGTACGTCCTTTCTCGAGCTTCAGAAGGAGCTCTCCAATACCGAGGATCGAATCCAGGCGGCGCGGCGGCTGTACAACGCCAACGTTCGTGCGCTGAACACGCGGGTGCATGTCTTCCCGTCGAACATCGTCGCGTCGATGTTCTCGATTCGGGAAGCGACGTTCTTCGAGATTGAATCGATCGCACGCGAGCTTCCCACCGTTTGATGAGCCAGGAATGCGAATCGTGCCTGGGAAACAAAGATTGGCTTCGAGGCTATGATGTCGTTGCCTTGCGTTGTCGGGACCCGCGGATGAAGAACACAAAGATCAGCACGGATGCCGTGAAGTAGCACGCACACGTGATGGCGAATACGGGAGTGAACCCCGGTCCTTCTTGGAGCATTCCGCTGATCCACGAACTCAGCGCGCGGCTGCCTTGTGAGGTCATCACCAACAGGCCGCTTGCCAAGGCGCGGTACTTCGCGCCGACCTGGTCCATCGAATACGCCGCATACAACGGATGCCCCATGTTCATCAAGCTGGCGCGCATCAGAAACCCGACGGCCGCCGGCGCGACAAACGGCGTGAACCCAAGCAGAATCAGGAACGGGATGGAGAGGAGCTGGGTCGCAACCACGGCACGCGGACGCCCGAGCCGTGTGGCGAGGATCGGTCCGAGCAGGATTGCGACCCCCATTGCCACGGATTGTCCGGCGTAGAGCATGCCGAGGAGTGCATCGGAAACGCCGAATTTCGTTTTGAAGAACACATTCAGAAACGGGACAAGTGCGCCTGCACCAAGCCCGATGGCGATCTCCGGGGTGAACAGACGTATCAGCAGTCGTACCGGAGGACGTGAGGATGAGCTGTTTGCCGACTGATCGCGCGGATCGACCGCGAGCAGGTCTTGCTCGGCATCGGCACCGGCTTCCTGACGGCCGTTCTTGAGCCGGATCAACGGAATAAGTGCAACGAAGAAGACGCCCGCGCCGCAGAGAAGGGCGGCGCGGTAGGCTTCCGGTCTTTCCGCGCCGACGTGAAGCATCCTCGCGAATGAGGCGGGAAGTGCGCCGGCAAGGGAATCTCCGAAGAACCCCGCGAAGATCCGCACAGCGAAC
>CAZJLO010000044.1:0-15574 GCA_964547105.1 uncultured Thermotogae bacterium | reverse complement strand
CCCTCGGAGTGGTTCGGGTGAACCGTGTGGCAAAGCTCGTGAAGCAGCACGTAACCCGCAAGCTCACGCGGAAGGAAGAGAAGCTTGGCGTTGAGACTGATCGTCCCACGTGTCGAGCAGCTTCCCCAGCGCGATTTCTGACACCGCACCGAGGTCTTCTCGAACCGGAAGTCCCCACGGTCGGCTTCGGCTTTCAGCCAGGGCACAAGATGCTGTCTCGCCTTGCCAAGTGTCCATTGCCGCAACGCAATCCTGCACGCGTCGGTGTTCTCTACATCTCCGAACACGATCAGATCTCCGTGAGGCCTTTCCTCGACTTGGGCACTGGACGCTGAAGATGACATGTACTGCACGGGAAAGGAGCGATCGATCGCTTGCATGGCAACACGTTCCGGCAACCGGGTCGGCGGATCCACCTCGAGATCGCGTCTCTGCTGCTCGATCCGTCGTGAAACCCGCTCGATCCACGTTCGTTTCTCGGCGATCAGTTCGGGGATCCGTCGTACATCGAATCCGCGAGGGACGATCACAACCAGTCCATCCTCCAACGAGAAGCGGAAGCGAACGTTGCGTGCTCTCGCACTCTCTCGAACCTCGTATTCAACGTTCAGAGATTCTCTCATCGGGGACTCCTCCACGGAGAGATTCTGCATCAACTTCGGATGGTTGCCAACCTTCTTCTTGCCTTCGCCGGGTGATCCAGGCCACGGGAACGCGAGGCGGATAGAGCCGGCGGCATCTGGAGGGTTCTCTTTGGACAACAGATTTCAACTGACTTCTTCTAAGTTGCCTCGTGCCTCGATTCACTCCATTATCTCGGCAAGCTCGCAGAAAGAGGGGCGGTTACGATGCGCAACCCGATGAAGCCAGATGCTGAACGGATGGCCGGCGTGTACCGGTTCCGATTCGCGTCAGCCGCTCAGGCGGCGACGTTTCGAGCGCGGTACGCAACTTGTCCTCTCTGGCGGTTGATGACCGATGGAGCAGAGGACGCAGATGTGGTCGTCCTCGCGGTCGAGCGTGTTGCTCAACGCCACGGGGACTTCTCGCAAGATGCAAACACACTTGTTGCTCATCCCGAGTATGTGGGAGCAGTTGACGTCTTGTTCCGGCGTGATGACGGCCTTCTCGATCTCTTCCCTGATGCCGATCTTCCAACGGAATACGCGGAACATCCGCCCTGCGGATCCGATTGCGTCACATGCCCCACCTACGGATCCCCGTGCCGAGGGTGTCCGGCCGTCTTCCCGTACGGAACGTCAGAAGCCCACTGAGAAGCCGAAGATAGCCGTCTCCATTGGCGAAGCAACTGCGGCTTCGGCCTTGTGTGGCACAGCACCTCATCCTGATCCGGATCAGTGCGTTGGAGTTCCATCGATCCCCGATCTGTCGGAGGCTCAGGCGACTCCGAACGACATTCTCGAATCGCCCGTCCAGACCGGACGGTTCAAGCAAGAAACGCAAACCTCGGGTAGACTCCTCCTCATTCCAGGTTCCAGCTCTGACGATTGGCGTGAAAAGACTTGTCCTGCATCTCGGGACATCGCAGCAGCAAGATGACGCAGGCTCTTGAGGAGGATCGATGAAACCGTTTGAACAGCTGTCGCCTCTCGGGCGCGGGCGCCGGATGCGTCCCATGGCCCGCCAGATCCTGGAGGAGTACGGAATCACAGACGCAACGCTCAACCAGATCACGGAAGCATCCAACGCAATTTACCGTGTGACAACCACGGATCAACGGCGGTATGTCCTTCGCATCGTGTCCCCGAAGAGCTGTCACGGTCCGGAGGAGACCGACTCCGAGATGCAATGGCTTTGCGCACTCGCCGATCAAACGGATATCGGGATCCCCAAGCCCGTGGCCACGCAGAGCGGCCGCTTCTCGGTGACCGTTTCGCATCCATCGGTTCCCGGCGAGCGTCACGCCGCTCTGTTTCAGTGGGTGCCCGGCCGGATGCTCGATGATTGCAGAACGACCGCCAATGTTTTGCGGCACGGCGCTTTGATGGCTCGCCTCCATCAGCACGCCGAAAGCTTCCGACCTGACGGGACGTTTCGCATCCGCACCTACGAAAACGTCTTCCCCTACGCCGACCCCCGATTCCCGAATATTGAGCCAATCGCTCTGGAGGACAGGCGTTTCTCTTTTCTCTTCCCGCCCGAGCGACAGAAACGATTCGGGCAAGCAAGACAAAGAGTGCAAGACATCATCGATCGGCTGTTCGCAACACCGGAACTCCCGAGGGTGATTCACAACGATCTTCATGTTTGGAATGTCCACGTCACTCGCAACAAGCTCTACGCTCTTGATTTCGAGGACATGCTTTGGGGGTTTCCAATCCAGGACATCGCAACAACCCTCTACTACTATCGGTACCTTGAGACCTACCCCGGACTCCTCAAGGCGTTTCGGACGGGCTACGAGACGGTGGCTTCATGGCCGGACGTGCCGTCCGAAGAACTGGAGGCGCTGATTATCGGGCGCGGCATCCTGCTGGCAAACTATGTGGCGGTCTCGGAGGATCCTGAGGATCAGGCGTTTGCCCCGGCGTATCTGCAGCGAATGGATGAACGCATCGATCGCTTTCTTAAGGGTTCCTGACACCTTCCATTCCACAAGGAGCGAACAGCTCTCCTGACACCGTCGGGAACGTGTCCCGGAGCATCTCAGTCGCTGCCGGAAACGCGCTCCAGATGAACAACCGTCTGAGGGAACGGAATCTCGATCCCCTCGCGATCGAACGCCTGTTTGACGGACCGCGTCAGATCAAACCGGACGTCCCAGTAGTCGCTTCCTGCAACCCACATCCGCAGTGTCAGATTCACACTCGAATCAGCAAGCTCGCCGACAAGAACCTGCGGAAGAGGCTCTTCAAGCACACGGGCATCGTCCTTCATCAGGGCCGTCGCGACGGCCGAGGCCTTCTCGATGGATGTGCCGTAGCCGATCCCCACACCCAGATCGAGCCGTCTCGTCCGGTACCCGGCGTAGTTGTAGATCGTCTCTCCGTAAATCCTGCCGTTTGGAACGATGACCTTCACGTTGTCCGGAGTGGCGAGAATGGTAGTGAAAAGCTGAATGTCGCGCACGGTTCCCGTCACTCCCGCCGCTTCAACGAAATCGCCGATCCGGAACGGACGCTGGATCAGCAAGAGAACACCGGCCGCGAAATTTGACAGCGCGCCCTGCAGCGCGAATCCGATGGCAAATCCGGCTGCCCCAAGGATGGCAACAAACGATGTCGTCTCCACGCCGAAGCGCGCCAGCGAGGCGACGACCGCCACGACGACAATCGCAATGAACGACAGCTGTCCACAGAACGCCGTCACTGCCGGAGCAACCTCCGCTCGGGTCAACAGACGACGGACGATTCTCCGGGCGATTCGTCCTCCGACCCATCCGATCGCCAGAATCGCTAGAGCTCCGGCAATCTGTCCACCGTAGCTGATCATCCAGTTTACGATCCGGTCCCAAACCGTCATCGCGATCCACCTCCCGTCTTTCGGTCCGTTCATCCACGCCCGACCGGTCTCTCCAACGTCAACCTTAGTGTATTCTGGCAAGCGGACGATCGAAGAACAGGGAAGGCATCGACTGGCGGACGTTTGTTGATCCGAGAGCGGTCATGGAGGAGCGTTTCTGGATCCTGTGTGCAAAATGGCGGAAGCGGGCCGGAGGTCTTTGATGTCGCCGACACGTTTGCTGGACGTCAGAGACACCCGTCCTCATCTTCCACCCGGCCCGCCAGAGAGCGCACGTCGAATGTGATCCACGTCACACCCAATATCATCAATAGCACAAAGGCGATTGGCTGTCAACTTCGCGGGAATCGATATTCATTCCCGTGTTTCGACTTCCTCATGGATCGCTTCTTTAGTGATCGGCGCCACATTCATTCATGGATCATCGACCTGGCTCCCTCACTGAAGCCTTGGAGTAGTAGGTCCGTTCGGATCTGCATGCGGCATTCGATTCAAACCACCCTTCTTCGATCGCGCTGCCGGTAGACGTCTCCCGCAGGCTCCAACTGCCTCCACACGGCCACCCAGGACAGCGCGGATCGAGAGAGGGGGATTCCCGATCCGCGGGTTTGCGCAAGCAACTCGCCGCCGTATCCGATGAGAGCCGCTGGCCACCATCTCCATCATAGGCCAACAAGCCCGCGCTCCAAATGCGCCTTCCTTCCGTGTGATCAAGAATTGACAATGGAACAGAAACAGAAGAAGTGTCTCCTTCGAGACGGGGTTCATTGGCTTTCCGATGACGCTGCATTGGGGGGGTACTTCCCACGGACAGCAGTCCGGCCACCTCAAACGGACAAAGCTTGGAAGCCGTCTCCTACAGGACGAGGAGGACTCCGAAAACCGCCTCCGCCAAGGTCACAAGCAACGTAGAAAACGTCATTGTACGATCGGCAGCCATGGTTGCCGACCGGGTTACAGCGACAGTCAGGTAGGCTATCCCCAACGTACGGTACGCCGCCGGATCGCGAAGAATCACAACCGCCGCCCCGAGCCCGACGAGCAACGCCCCCATCCAGGCACGAATCTCTCCAACTCCTCGCGGCCCAGGCGCCACCAATCCCGTGAATCGACTGATCGACTGAGGCCGGGCAATGGCCAGAGCGCCGGTGGCGATGGTGGCCAATCCAATGATCACCTTGATGATCTCAATCACACTCATTGCCGCCCACGTTCTCCTTGCTCGCGATCTTCATCCCATCGTCTTGCCATTGGAACACAACCCGGACTCACATCAACCCCCCGGCAACGGCCCAGAGCCGTCGATGTCCCGCTACCTCGATTCGAGTGTAGCGATGTGTCAGTCGACAGGAAAGCCACACAAATCGCCTTGCGGATACATCCCCCGCGCAATCCGCATCGGATCAAGGAGTTCGCGGGCTTCAGCTTCTTCCAACAGCCTCTTCTCAAGCACGATATCAAGCACCGACTTCTTGCGCGTCAGCGCTTCCTTGGCAACCTCCGCCGCCCGCAAGTAGCCAATCCGCGGCGCAAGAAGCGTTGCCATGGCCGGATTGCTCACGAGTCGCTCACGGCAGGATTGCTCGTCGGCGGTCATCCCAGCAATGCAGCGATCTTGAAACACGGGGAGATAACGAGTCAGTAGATCGATCGAAGAAAGAAGATTGTGGATGATCACCGGCGTCATGACGTTGAGTTCGAGCTGTCCCGCCTGCGCCGCCATTGCCACGGTCGTGTCATTCCCGATCACCTGATATGCCACCATGTTCAGGCATTCCGCCATCACCGGATTGACCTTCCCCGGCATGATCGAGGAGCCCGGCTGCACTGCGGGAAGCCGAAGCTCAGCAAGCCCCGTCATCGGTCCGGAGGCCAGCAATCGAAGATCGTTGGCAATCCGGGTCAATTCCAACGCCAGCTCCTTCAGCGCCCCGGACAGCGCCGTCAGCTGAGCCCGACTCTGCAGTGCCTCGTAGCTGTCGCAGGCAGCACGGAGCGACTCCCCGTACGCAATGGAAAGCTGATCGATCATCCCTGCTCGGTATCCTTCGCGCGCATTGGTGCCACTTCCCACTGCGGTTCCGCCAATCGGAAGCTCGCGAAGATCATCCCGCCGCTGGGCCAGTCGCTTCGCGGCTCGACGTAGTGAAGTCGCCCACGCGCCAACCTCCGAGCCCAAGGTGATCGGGACGGCATCCATCAAGTGGGTCCGCCCTGCCTTTGGGATGTCGGCAAACGAGATCGCGCGCTGTTCGATGGCTGCCGCAAGCGCGTCCACCACGGCCAGCAACCGGACGGATCCCTCCATCGCAGCGAGGTGGGCCGCGGTGGGGAAGGTGTCGTTGGTCGACTGACCAAGGTTGACGTGATCATTGGGGGAAAGCGTGTCGTAATCTCCCCGGGGATGCCCGAGGATTTCGAGCGCTCGATTCGCCAACACTTCGTTCACGTTCATGTTGAACGATGTGCCCGCGCCGGCCTGGTAAACATCGACGACGAACTGCTCGGCCATTGCGCCTCCCAATACGTCGTCGGCCGCCTGGATGATTGCGGCGGCCCGGTTCTTGTCCAGCGCCGCCAAATCACGGTTCGTCACCGCCGCTGCCCGCTTCACGTGAACGTAGGCACGGACCAAAAGGGGATCGGCGCGAAGTCCACTCACCGGAAAATTGCCGATTGCCCTCTGCGTTTGGATGCCGTAGTACACGTCAGCCGCAAGCTCCAGCTGACCTAGAGAATCTCGCTCGATTCGCGGCACAACTCCCCTCCTACATCGCGTGATCTATCGTTGCGGCAGTTCATGATAGCGCGCAGCGGCCTGCCGCTCGAAAACCGGTTCCGAAACCACCACGACGGATCTGCGTTGCATCACTCGCCGGGTTCCCGTTCAGATCGGCCTCGCCGGATGGGAGTGGCAAGGCAGCTCACCCTCTTCGCGGGAGAGACGTAGGCCTGCATCCTCCAGCCGGAGTACGTTTTCTCAATCGCCATGCCGCACTCACGCAATGCCCGCGCCACGTCCACCAGCTCATAGGCACGCTGACGATGCATCTCAACCACATCGTCACTGAAACGGAACCATGTCACGGCAAGCCGTGACGCCCGATCATACCGCAACCACTGCGTGACCTGCTCCTGCCCGATGGTTTGATGCAGCGCCTCTGTGTCGTGTGCCTCATACATCGTTGGCGTCGCGAAGTCAAACACGAACTGCCCCTGATCGCCCAGCGCATCGCGAACACAACGGAATGTCGCTCGGAGCTCGGGAAGCTCCGTCACGTAGTTGATCGTGTCGAAAGCGCATGTCACGATGTCGAACCTTCCGTCCACTCGGAAGTCGCGGATGTCGCCGACCGAGAATGTCACATCAGGATCGGCGTTGGCCTTGCGATCGGTGTTGGAATTGGGATTGCCGCTGGAACCGGAATCGGCATGAGTACGGTTTCGACCGCTCGTCTTCTTCCGTGCTATGTCGATCATCGATGGCGACAGATCGACGCCAACAACCTTGTGTCCTCGCTTTGCGAGCTCCAACGCAAGGAGCCCCGTTCCACAACCAAGATCGAGGATACGCCTTCCCTCCTCCCTGCCAAGCAGACGGTCGAGCAGGGGAAGATACGCATCCACAGCGTGTCGCCAGTCGATGTCGTAGATACCACTCAGCCGTTCATAGGCTGGAGCGGTTCGATCCATGTCCTCCCCCCCTTTCCGCCCAGCGGCACACCGACACCCTTGCCTTTTGCCTGCCGCAGAGAACGACTGGGTGGCGCCCATGGAACGAATTCGCGGGACTATTTCGACTCGGCGCAGACAAGAATCGATTCCGCTCGGGACGTCCAATACGGGATCGGGTCGTGCTGCGCGTCTTCCACTTCGTCAACCGACGCTCTCCAAGCATCGTCACCAAGATCGCAACGAAGCTTCTCGCGTAGCGCCGCCAGATGGTCTCGTTGACGTGCAGTCATCGGGGGTTGTCGGATTCCGTCTTCGACCGCACGCGCCGCAATCTCGAACTGGTTCAACTGGATCAAGAGATCTGCCCACACTGCGAGAACCTCCTGAAGGAACTGCTGTTCGGGTGGCGACCGAAGCGCCGTTTGCCAAGTTCTCGCCACGTGCAGGCGGGCTTCGTTCGATCTTCCCCGGGCCAGCTCCAGATGCGCGAGGGAGAGCGATCCCCAGAGGTCTTCCGGCGCATGATCAACGCTTGACTGGGCGCGGGCTTGCGCCACCGCAAGGTCCCCTCGCCGGATCGCGGCCACAGCCAGACGATGCGCCACAAAGGATGAGTATCGATCCGCATGCAGCCGTCTCGTCATCCGATACGCCAGCGTCCAAGACTCCACGGCTGATTCCTCATCTCCAGCTCCCCAGTGCGCTTCCCCCTCAACCAGGTGCGCCCAGGCTTCGTCGATCTCCACTCCCAGCCGCGACAGCTCCATGCTCGCCCGGCGAGCGCAAGAGATGGCGACAGCGTAGTCTCCGACTGCGGTCTGAATCTGCGACTCCACGACAAGGCAGTCGGCAGCCCCAAGCGGGTCCACCCCCAGCTCCAACCGAAGATTGCGGCTATCGCGAAGCAGACAGAGCGCCTCATCGAAACGGCCCTCCGCCTTGCGGCACTGAGCAAGATTGAACAGCAATAGGGATGTCCCCCACGCATCCCCCGACTCCTGCCTCAATCGCAGGCTGTCCAAGATCAGCTGCTCAACTTCCGCGAGTGCGGCGCCCTGGTTTGTCCGAAGCACGGCAAATGATTCCAGTGCGATCGCCTCGCCCCAACGATCTTCGAGGTCACGAAACAACTGGATCGCTCTCCGGCCGTTCTCCTCCAGCTTGGGAAGAGCCTCGATACCCTGGCGCGGGTCGACATACTCGGTAAGAACGCTGATCAAGGCATAGCTGGTGTTGAAATTCCCCTTTTCAAGGAGAGCGATCGACTGTAGAAAGAGCTCTCGCATCCTTGGCCGCGACGACCACCGATAGAACCACGCCTCCAACCCCAACACCAATCCCCGCAACTCCGAATCCGCTTCTCCTGCTTGAAGGATGCTCGATGCCTCGGCGAACATTTCCGTGCCGTCGCAGAAGTCGCTGCGAATGTCGTTGATGATGAATATGGCTCTCGCCGAGTGGCGTATCCGGTCCAGATCCCCTGTCCTCAGGGCCTGGCGCCATGCAATCCGTACATTCCCCCAGTCCTCGACCAGCTCCCTAAGCGCAGTGGCTTGATCCGACCCCACTAGACGGCGCTCGCTTCGTTCAACCAAATCTAGATAGAACGCAGCGTGGAGGCTTTGCGAACGTTCGATTTCGTCGTCCTCCGACGCGATTCGCTCGGCGGCAAACTGTCGCAGCGCCTCGTGGATGGTGAACCGTACGGTCGATGTCCGGCGAATTAGACCCCGATCCACGAGCTGCGCCAGGTCGGACGGCGTCGCATCGCACACCGTGGCTGCCGCTTCCATGGAGAAACCACCTCGAAAAACGCTGAGCCGGACCAAGACAGCCTGCACCCTCGGGGAGAGCGCGTCGTATGCGGCAGTATATACTTGGAGAAGGCTCCGGTGACGTGAAGTGGGCAACTCCGCGTCAGAGCAGAGAAGCTCCAGATCGCGTTCAATCGTCTCCGCAATCCTTTCCGCAGGAAGGACTCTCGCCCAGCGGGCAGCCATTTCGATCCCCAGCGGGTGTCCCGCAACAAAGCGGCAAATCCGCTCTGCCGCATCGATCACGGCGTTTGTCACAGCGAAGGTCTCTGATGCCCGCCGCGCTGCCTTGAGGAACAGCTGCACCGCGGGTCCTTTCCGCCGCAGCTCGGGCAAAGCCGCTGAACCGAGAGGCTCATACAACAGGCCAGCCACTCGAATCACCCACTCTCCAGGGATGTTCAGCGGTCTCCTCGCCGTGACAAGAAGCACGGCAGACGGCACCGTCTCCAGCAACGTCTTGATGACGGAAACACCGTCCCCAAGATCGTCGGCTTCGTCCAGAACGATCAACAGCCGCCGACACCCGAGTTGCTCTGTCAACGAACCGCGGATCCGCCTCTCAGTCACGCCATGTGGGCTCAGCGGGATTCCCGGGCCAAGGCCCAGCGCGTCCAAGATCACGGAAATGGTCGCACTCGCCGTGTGGACGGACGAGAGTGAAACAAAAGCAACGCCATCCGGGAACCGCTCCGCCGCCTGAGCGGTTGCTTCAACGGCAAGCCGGGTCTTGCCCACACCGCCAATCCCCGTCAGACTGATCAGTCGTGCTCCATCCTCAATGAGCTGGCGAATTCTTTGCAGTTCTTCGATGCGCCCTTCGAGTTCCGTCGGGTAGGAAGGAAGGCCGATCAGAGACGGAGCCAAGCGGACCGGCGACGCAGCATGATCCTTGCGGTCTGCGATAGACATCGCAAGAGCCGACGTTTCTTCGGAGGGCTCCAACCCCAATTCGCGACGCAATGCATCCCGACAAGTTTCGTAGACGCGAAGCGCTTCCGTACGCTGCCCATCGGAAACAAGGAGCTCCATCAGCCGGCGCTGATGCTCCTCGTTCAGAATGTCGATCGCGACAAGCAATCGCGCGTAACGGATTGCCTCCTTCACTTCCTGTTCTTCCCGGCAACTCCGGATAATCAAGTCAAGAGCCTCGGCTTGATCGACGCGCAGGGCTTCTCCTTCCGAGAGTTGCCACTGGTCGAACGGTTCGCTATCGTCGACATGAAAGCCCTCAAGGAAACGTCCCTTGATGGCATTGACCGTGACAGCAAGTTGTCGCTTGGGATCCTGGCCCCGATTCCTATCCGCTTCAGGAAGGGATCCCATTCTGAGTTCGTTCTGCGCTCTGGATAGGCGATCCCGCAACTCGAGAACGTCCACATGGATGTGCTCGTCCCGGCTGAGAGCGATCGTGTGCCGACCGGTCTCAAGCCAGGGTGCGACCTTGCTTCGCCTGAGCATCCATAGCAGGTTCCGCAGGTAGGCAAACGCCTTCTCTGAAGGCGCTTCCGGCCACAGCAGAGCGGCCAGATTCTCGCGGCTATGTCCTTGACACGTGGTTGCCAGATACGCAAGAAGCGCCACCGCTTTCCGCCTCGAGAAGGTTACCGACCCTTGGTCACACTCAATCCGCGGGAAGCCGAATAACTGAATTCGAAGTTCGTTTGGCACTCGTTTCCTCCGCGGGTTCTATTCTACCATGCTACACGCTGAGACGCGGGCGAGACGCCTTTCGCCTACGGTGGTAAAAGGAGCGAAAGTACCGTTCAGGAGAAGAATGCATCCATTTATTGCACTGGATCACATCCACGAACAAGCAGCGGCCTGGAAGGAGAAGACGGGCAATGAACCCTTCCGGTGGTCGCCCCCTTGGCTGGAACCCTCACCGGTCGATCACGAACTGGTCTTGGACATCAAGAAGATCAGCTTCGCGACACCTCCACGGGTGTTCACCGGAGAGCCGATCCGTACTCAATTGGCAATACGGCGAGTCTTGGAGCTTGAAACGGCAAGGGTCCTTTTCAAGACGGGCACCCGGGACCCAATTCTCCTCGCCTGGGCCGAACGACTGCATGACCATTGTCTTCGCCAATGCTACGCAGCAAGAGGCTGCGTCATCGGGGAGTGCTCGCTTGCCGCGATCGCCTTCCTGCGCTACCTTGCGGTGTGCCCATGGGACCCAGCCGGCCAGATCCTGGCACGGCAGTTCCAGCGGTTGCGCCGGCTCCGGGATAATCGGGGCCGGTGGTCTCGCGTTCCGTTCTTCTACACGCTTCTTGCCCTGCTTGAGTGTGCTCCGACCCATCCGGCAGCCCGTGACGAGATCTTGCACGCACGCCAAAGCTGCCAGCAAGTGATCCGTCGAATTCGCGTTTCGGAGCCGTATCGAGGCCGGCGCGAATCCGTGGTTCGCGCCGTTCTCCGGTCCGGCTCAGGGGGAGGAATCGAGCCGTGATCGATCTTTACACCTGGACCTGGCATCGAACCCGGCTGATCGATACCCTCTCCTGCTGGAGATGAAGGAGCTAGCGTGAACGAACAGACCCATGAAGGACGTTTGGCCCGCGTTCCGGCTACAGGAATCGAGCGCGGATTGGAGCTGGTTGCCCAGGTCGCTCTCGGTATTGAGATGGCGCTGCTTTACCTTCGCTTCGGCGCACTACGGGATTCCGTTCCCTGGATGACGCTTGCCGGGCTGTTTGCACTGGTTGCCGCTGCCATCGTGCTGTATACGCTGCTCAGTTTTGCCCGGAGGCTTCGGGTTTCCTCCCTCCCCTACGCTGCACGCATCCGGGAGCCGTTTGTCGAAGTACACATCCGGCTGCTCCGCAACCTGATCGCCTTTCTGAAGGCAATCGTCCTTGTCACGATCGGGATCTCGGAATGGATGTGGATTCAGGTTGCTCTCGGAAGTCTCGGATCCTTCTCGTGGATCATCTTGCCAGTAGGCGCCCTGCTCGTCGCTGGAGCCTTGCTTCTGTTCTCAAGGGCGATTCGCCAGCTGAACTAGAAACCTCGCGATGGAACCCTATCCTCCGGTGAAGCAGGAAGCTTCCCAATCCCATCCTGCACATCACCGCCGGGATCCTTGTTCGCTCGCACAACCAGCACTCTCGGATTCAACCTTTTTCGGCGGTGTATAGGTAGGAGCGAAAGCCGTCCAGCCCTTCCCGATGCCCGGTCTCTTTCGATCGGGAGCCGTAACACATCTCACAACATCCGCCCGGATCTTGCCCCCACATTCTTGACTTGCGCCCGTGCACCGGCGGTCGGCCCCTTCGTTTCAACAAGCGCAGAGGCATGTCGATGCAAGAGGGTCGATCCAGCAAGGGGAATCTAGGCTCCGTCTTGATCGTGGCAGGTCTTGCACAATGCTTCGTAGTGGTGGATGGCAACACGCGTTCCGTCCGGCATCGCCAAGTAGGCGGTCCCTGACTGGTTGTCCCAGATTTCCGACACGCTGCACCAATGGAGGGTCCGTTCATCATCTTCCCCGCAGCCACTGATGATGGTCAACACATCCTCCGCCGGCAGCACAAAACCTTCCGGGATCGTGTAGATCCGGCCTCCGTCGCTACGTACCGTCCAGCCGGATAGATCAATCGGAGCTCCGCTCTGGTTCAGCAATGTCACGTATTCGTCTTCCAACACAAGACGATCCTCGGAATCTTCTCCACCGGCATCGTAGTGAAACGGCGCAACGAAGTCGACGGCCGGCGGCTTCGAGGAAAGATCATCCCATACAAGAACCGCACTCCACGCGGCAAACAACGCGGCAAGAATCGCCACCAGGATCATTGTGTTCGAAGAGCCACTCACATTGCCCCCTTTCCCTGTCGATGCCCGCAGTCCCGATTGGTCGGTGTCCCGGAAATGAGGGCGTCTCTTCCTACCCGCCGAATCTCAAGGGCATCAAGTTGAATGGCATCCACCATCCGTGTGATGCCAAGATCGCCGAACGCGGCGAGCGAACCTCCGTCTCCCACCACCTGCGGGGAAACAAACATCGAAAGACGATCGCCCCAGCCTGCTTGAAGCAGCCTGGTCGAAGTGTCGGCTCCACCTTCAACCAGCACCGAATCGATCCCCGCTTTCCCCATCCGCCGCCAGGCTTCAGCCAGGTCGAGATTGCCGTCAGGGGATGGAAGACGCCACACAGTCGCTCCGGCCCGCACCAGCTCCCGCTCCCGCTCAGGGGACATTCGCGCTGCAATCACCGTGGTCTCGCCCGGCTCACCGAGCAGCCTCGCCGTTGGCGGCATCTCTCCAAGCGCATCGAGCACGAATCGATGAGGATGACGGCCACGTACCAGGCGCACGGTAAGCTTGGGATCATCTGCAATCACGGTTCCTACGCCGACGGCGACGGCAGCATGAGAGCGCCGCCATCGATGAACCAGGCGGCGTGACGTGGCGCACGAGATCCACTTGGCGTCTCCGGTACGGGTCGCAATCCTGCCATCAAGCGTGACTGCCAACTTGAGATGAACAAACGGCCGTCCGGTCCGAACATACTTCTCGAATGCTTCGTTCAGCCTTCTCGCCTCGGCCTCCCGTACCCCGACCACCACATCAATTCCCGCCTCACGGAGACGGGCGACGCCTCCGCCGGACACCAGAGGGTTCGGATCCTTGCACGCGATCACGACGCGGGCCACACCCGCCTCGATGATCGCTTCGGTGCAAGGAGGCGTTTTCCCATGGTGACAACACGGTTCCAGCGTCACATAGATCGTCGCACCTCTTGCCGCACGTCCGGCTTGAGCCAACGCATGCACTTCGGCATGAGGGCCACCGAATCGCGCATGGTAGCCGTGCCCGATGTCTTTGCCCTCACGAACGACAATCGCTCCGACAAGCGGGTTGGGATTGACGCACCCCTCGCCCAAACGCGCCAGCGCAAGTGCCCTTTGCATCCATCCGGAGGGAGTCATGATTTTCCGAGGACGTCCCCGATGGCCAGCAGTTCGCGGACTGCCGATTCGGGATCCGCCGTCCCGTAGATCGCCGAGCCGGCAACCATCACGTCGGCACCCGCTTCGATTACGGCAGGAGCGTTCCCCTGATGAATCCCTCCATCCACATGGATTTCCAACCGCTCGCCAGCCTCTCGACGAAGCAGGCGGATCCGTTCCAGCGCTTCGGGAAGGAACGACTGGCCGCCAAAACCGGGTTCGACGCTCATGACAAGGACCAGATCGATCCGATCCAGCCAGCGATAGAGCCGGTCGAGTGGCGTCCCCGGGCGAACCGACAACCCGACTCTTGCCCCGGTGTGCCGAAGCACATCGATCGTCTCTGCGATCGGATCGGCACTCTCCTCGTGGAAAGTAATCGAATCGCCTTGCTGAACGCGGAACTGCGGTCCGTAGGCTTGAGGGTGTTCGATCATCAGGTGAATATCCAACGGCGCCTCGATTCCTTCACGGAACCGGTTCACGACCGGCGGTCCGATCGTGATATTGGGCACGAAGTGGCCGTCCATGACGTCAATGTGGAAGCTGGCAACGAGCTTCTCCAGCAACAGCGCTTCGCTACGCAAGCACCCGAAATCCGCGGACAACAAAGAAGGGGAGATCTTGATCATCATCGCCTCCGACTGGAAGAGAGAAGCATCAGAAGCTGCAGCGCGGCGACGGCGGCGGCGGCAACATACGTCAGTGCGGCAGCAAACAGGACCTCCTTCACTGCACCAAGCTCCTCCGCACTCACTACCCGCGAGGACCGCAAAGCGGCGATGGCGCGTCGACTGGCATCGAACTCGACAGGAAGGGATATCAGCGCGAACAAAACGGCCGCCGAGAATAACGCAGCCCCGATCGTCACAAATGTCGAAAACTGGAAGACCATCCCAATGATGAACAGCGGAATCGCCAGCTGAGAGCCAATCTGCGCCGCCGGCACAATCGTCGAGCGAAGGACAAGCGGCTTGAACCCTTGGGCATGCTGAATCGCATGGCCCGCTTCGTGAGCGGCTATGCCAACTGCGGCGACGGCAGTCGACTCGGGGTCCGACAGCCGCAATGCGCGAGCGCGGGGATCATAATGGTCGGACAGGCTGCCGCGACGACTTTGCTCGATCGTTACCCCGGTCACCCCCTCGGATGCCATCACCCACTCCGCCATAGCCGCTGCGGACGTTCGCGTCGCGGTTCCCACACGCGAGTACCGCTTGTACGTCGAGCGTACCTTATATTGTGCATACGCCGCGAGAAGAAGCGCCGGCAAGATGATCAGGATGCTCGAGCCAAAAAGCGGATACCCCCAGGCAAACACGTGCCATCTCCTTTTCGTGTGGTCCCGACGACGAACGGCGACAGTATACGATCGCATCGAAGGTCCAACAAGAAGAACCTCCCTCCCCCACGCCTTGTCCCCCCTATCGACTGTCTCCCATCGTAACGGGGATATGTTGCTTCGAAGGAGGCCTCTTGGCCGGTGGGTGCCGTGTCGGCGATCGCAGAAGCGCAGACATTCAGTCCTCCTGCTGATCGTCCGGCGAGAGGGCCGATAAGCCGGATCCTGTCATGGGAGATCATCTATCTACGCAGCCAACCCGAAGGCTCGGGCGGGCAGCCCTCAAGCGCCTTCCTACTTGGCCT
>CAZJLO010000043.1:0-15693 GCA_964547105.1 uncultured Thermotogae bacterium | reverse complement strand
GCACCCTCCGCGCCAAGATCGATATGGCCCATCCCAACCTCAACATGCGCGATCCTGTCATGTATCGGATTCTGCGTGCCACCCACCAGCGTCAGGGGGATGCTTGGTGCATCTACCCAACGTACGACTGGACGCACGGGCAGTCCGATGCGATCGAAGGGATTACGCATTCTACGTGCAGCCTGGAATTCGAGAACCACCGTCCGCTGTATGATTGGTTCCTCGATCAGCTTCCTGTTCCCAACCGCCCGCGCCAGATCGAGTATGGCCGCCTTAACCTTGCCTACACGGTGATGAGCAAACGCCGACTGCGCCAGCTCGTCGAGGGCGGTCACGTCGCCGGATGGGACGACCCGCGCATGCCGACGCTTCGCGGACTGCGCCGTCGCGGCTACACACCGGAGGCGATCGCTGCATTTGTCGATGAGATCGGCGTCACCAAGTCGGAGGGCATCGTCGATGTCGCGTTCTTAGAGCACTGCCTTCGACAGGATCTCAACCGACGAGCAGCGCGCGTCATGGGGGTGCTCAACCCTTTGCGGGTTGTGATCACCAACTATCCAGACGGCCAAACCGAACAGCTGGAAGCGATCAACAACCCGGAAGATGCTTCGGCGGGAACGCGGATGGTTCCTTTCTCACGCGAGATCTTCATCGAACGCGAAGACTTCATGGAGGATCCGCCGAAGAAGTTCTACCGGCTTGCTCCTGGCAGAGAAGTCCGCCTGCGCTACGCGTACTTCATCACGTGCGAGGACGTGGTGAAGGATGCCGACGGCAACATCGTCGAACTTCGCTGCAGGTACGATCCGGCGACACGGGGTGGGGATGCCCCCGACGGTCGTCGGGTCAAGGCGACACTGCACTGGGTTTCCGCGGAGCATGCCCTCGATGCCGAAGTGCGGCTGTACGACCATCTGTTTGCAGAGGAGAACCCGAACGAAGTCGAAACGGGAGGGACATGGCTCGACAACCTCAACCCTGATTCGCTGGCTGTCCGTCTCGACTGCAAGCTGGAGCCGGGACTCGCCTCGGCGAAGCCCGGAGATCATTTCCAGTTCGAGCGCCAGGGGTACTTCGTCGCCGATGTCGATTCCCGATTCGGCTACCCCGTGTTCAATCGCACCACCACGCTACGCGACACCTGGGCCAAGGTAAGAAAGCAAGCAAGCAATCCAACGGCGTCCGACAGCAAGAGACGCTGACCTTCACGCGTATTCTTGCCCGTTGCACGCGATCCTTGCGGTTTGTTCCCGGCTTCCTTCGCCGGAAGGGAGCCGGCGTTTCCTTCTAGTCCGGGGAAACCAGCGTGTACACGACGGCGATCTGATAGTCGCCGGACGGGAGCTTCGAGAAATCCTGCTCATCGAACATCAGCGCATACGCTACGGTGATATCCGTTGTCCCGGCAACGGGCCGAAAGGAATCATACGCGACCGAGAACGCATCGTAGACAACGTCCGAACCCCCTCCGGATGGAACGCTGACATCGATGATGTGGTCCAACGACCAACCATCCACGGAGCAGATCACGCGAAGAATCGTCTCCGACTCGGCGGGGAACCGACCCGCGCCCGTCACGTCGGGAAATGAGATTGCTTCCCCTTCGACGACCTCCAGCGACATCCATGTCGAACAGCCGGGACCGGATACGGAAGACAACCCCCACTGCAGATCGCTGCTGGCGACACCGGCCACCGCGGCCTGAACGGAAGCCGTGTCCCAATAGCCGGACAAGCGGACATGGTAGGTCGTCGTCACGTGGGGAACATCAAACCGCAGCCCTCGAAACGGCTCCGCCACCCAACTGCACGGCTTGTTGGTGAACAGGATCATCGAATCCTCGATGCACTCGGGAATCTCAAGCACCCAGAAGCGGATGGACGGATCCGGCGCACTGGAGACCCGGTAGCGAAACTCGGTCATATCGTGGGGTCGATTGTAGGTGGCGTTCAGCAGGGTGATCGTCACACCGTTGACCGTAGATGCAGACAGTCCGATTCCGAGCACGCACAAGGCGATAGAAAGCAACAGAACAACCGCGCCCGGCGCAAGCCGTCCGTCTGAAGGGCCGTTTCGGAACAGAAAGCGGCCCGACACCAACCCCGGTTCGTCCATCTTTCGTCCTCCCTCCCGACTAGGAAGTATGCCACAATTCCGGGGGCCGATTCCCGCCGTGACGTTTTCGAAGCAACTCGCATCCATGCCCGACGGAAAGAGGCTGCGTTCCCCACTGCCTTTCCGGTATAATGGTTACATGCCTGTGATCAATCGTATCGGAAAAGTGATGAAGCGAAACAGGGCGCTGGTGGCATTCGATCAAAAACGAATCTTCCGCGTCATTCAACGCGCCGCCGATTCCAATGGGGGGTTCGAGCAGGACTACATCAAGGGGATCAACGATGCCATCTTTGTCGCCGGTCGCGATCGAGAAGGGATCGCTCGGTTCCTCTCCGACCTTGTCGTCGTCTGTCTCAATGGAATGCCCCACCATCAAGTATCGAATTTCCCGCCCACGGTGGAAGAGGTCCAGGAAGCCGTGCTCCATGTTCTTCGGAGCACAGGGTTCACGAAGACGGCGGATGCCTACGAATGCTATCGCTGGGGCAGTCACTGGATGCGGCAGGGCGCCATCGAACCCGATCAATTCATGCGCAACGGATATCCGCCGGAGCAGATGGCGTCGTACCTCGAATGGAACCGAGCCCACGGTTGTGAGACAATCGAAGGACTGAACGAGGTCGTTCGTTCCGGGAAGATCAGCAACTTGGTCGATGATGCGCTTCAGGTCTATGAACAATCCCTCGATCAGGCGGCCGACAAGGTCATCCGTCGAATCGAGTCGGGAGATTCGCTGCAGATGATTTGGGTCAGCGGACCCTCATCCTCGGGCAAGACCACCTCCACCGTCAAGCTCACGCAGCGCCTCGAAAGGCGTGGACTTCGTTTCTTGATGCTCAACCTGGATGACTACTTTTGGGCACTGATCGAACACCCCACCGATTGGATCAACGATCGCAACTACGAGACTCCCGAAGCACTCGACATCCAGTTGCTGAACGAGCACCTAAAGGCACTGATCGCCGGCGATGCAATCGACAAACCGGTGTACAGCTTCAAAGAGGGTCGCCGCATCGGCAGCAAACGCGTCCAACGGGAACCCGATCAAATCCTTCTGCTGGACTGTTTGCACGGATTCTACCCGCCGATCACCGAAGGAATCGACAAGCGCAGCATCTTCCGGTTGTATATCGAGGCGATGAACCCCGTGTACGAGTCCCAGATGATGAAACCCCTGGTGGATATGGAGTGGGCCGGCGAGCAGCTGACGCGGTTCGAAGATGTTCGTCTCCTGAGACGCATGCTCCGCGATGTCAAGCACCGCAACCATCCGCCGCTGGCAACGATCCTTCACTGGCACTATGTGCGAGCGGGCGAGCTGTTCTCGATCATCCCTCTCAAGGGGATCGCCGATCACATCCTGAATGGCGGGATGCCGTTCGATCTTCCGGTGCTGAAACCGTTCTTCGTTGGCTCCGAAAGCATCTGGCCGACGGCAAATGATCTGGACTCCTATGCATCGCATTTGGATGCTCATATTCGCTATCGGCGGATCGCGACGCTGTTCGATTCGGTTGAAGGGTTGCCGCTGTCCACGGTCAACGATGATCGCATCATCCCCGGAGATGCCGTGATCCGGGAATTCATCGGCGGGAGTACGATCAAGATCCCTCACAACGAGTAGGGATCTCCTTCGATCGCCCGTCAAGACGGACCTCCGTTCATCTCGATGGGCGGGAAGAGAGTGACTGAGAATGCCTGCAAATCTGACCGCCGACTTCTTGAAGGCCCGTGAGAGGCTTCAAGCCGCCACAGATGCCTATGAGAAGCTCGCGGCACTCGAAGAGATGCTCGCCACGATCCCCAAACACAAGGGGACCGACAAGATGCAGGCCGATATCAAGCGCCGCATCGCCAAACTACGGGACGCCCAGGGAAAGAAGGGGGGCAAAGGGCACTCGCTGGGCCATGTGGATCGCGAAGGAGCAGGCCAGACCGCTTTTGTCGGACTACCGAACACCGGCAAGTCCAGGCTGTTGTCCACCCTGACCAATGCTCATCCCGAAGTGGCGGATTATCCGTTTTCGACTCAGCTTCCGATACCAGGCATGATGCGGTTCGAGGATGTCCCGATCCAGCTGGTCGACCTCCCGCCGCTGACGAGTGAGTACACCGAATCGTGGGTGTACAACGTCATTCGCGAGTGCGATCTCGCGTTGGTGATTCTCGATGCATCGCGCGGGGTCGGCGTGGTCGACGACTTCTCCGAAATCGAGATGCTTCTCGACAGCAAGAACATCATCCTTGCTGCCGAGCGTTTCCGGCCCGACGAAGATCGCATTCGAGTTGTTCTATGCCGGATCTTGCTCCACAAAAGCGACCTCGATCCTGCTGCAACCGACGATGCTCGCGCAGCGCTTGAACTCGAGACCGATGTCGAGATCCCCGTTCACGTAGCCTCTTCGGCCACCGGGAGTGGCCTTGACGAACTGCGGGCGCTGCTGTTTGATGCGATGCAGGTGGTTCGCATCTACACGAAACTGCCGGGCAAAAAGGCCGATCTTACGGAACCGTACACCCTGCCGCGTGGCAGCAAGGCGATCGACGCGGTCCGGGTTGTGCATCGAGACTTCACCGACAAACTCAAGTATGTGCGGGTCTGGGGATCCAGCAAATTCGACGGCCAGCAGGTACCATCGGACCATCCGCTCGAGGATGGAGACATCATCGAGATCCACCTCTCATAGCTCGGCAGCGCACCGAAAACGTTCCTTCACGCCGCGATCAAGCAAGGCATAGGAACCCGGTAGAGCGGTTTCGTTCTAGAACCAAACGGGGTCTCGATTGATCTCGATCCGCGGATCAATCGAATGCACGGCATCACATGCTGTTCGGAGCTTGCCGGAATCCTTTGCCTTGAGAAGCATCGTCACCGATTTCGCGCCGGTAGCCGGCGTCGGACTCGGGCCGAGCACCGCCACCGGAAGGCGCCGCAGTGCCTTCTCGACCCGAGCGACAAGCGAAGCCTTCCGTTGGGCGTCCGCAGGAATGCGAAGCTGAGCCAGCCGGCTGAACGGCGGGTAGAACATTGCCTGGCGATGGGCAAGCTCTTGTTCGACAAATCGATCGGCATCGTCTTCGCCAAACGTCACAAGCACATCGTGCTCCGGGAATCTCGTTTGAATGTACAGCATGCCATGTTCCATCCGTCCCCGCACGCCGGCCAGCAGCTGGAACGCCTGCTCACTGGCGCGGAAGTTCGGTTGTGCGAGAATCGCATCGATTCCAACCACCGCGGCGCACCCAAGACCGCGGAGTGTCGGCCCCATAGCCGCCATCGGAGACACAACAAGAATCCGGGGTTGCCGTCCGCGCTCGTCTCCCCAGAGTGCGTCCCGCGCCTGTTTTCTCGCCGCCGACGTCTGCAAAGTCGTTGCATCCAGCCTGATAATGCTCTCCCCGGGAAATGCCTCTCGAGCTGCTGTCTCCACGGCCGCAGTCCCAACTCCCACAAACCGCAAGTCGGTTGTACCGCACGTGCCACAGCGCGGTTGCCGGGCGATGTGGCCGCACATACGGCAATGAAGCTGCACGGCTCGTTGGTCATAGGCGAGGGTTCCTCCGCAGTTTGGGCAGCGGATCGTCCGGCCACACGCGCGACAGACGACACATTGGAACGATCCCAGCCGGGAAGCAACAATCATCGCTCGGTCTCCAGAGCACACCGACTGATGAATCGCTTCGGTAACCAGCGGATGGAGAACATCCTCGCCGTACCCGGTGGAAACGATGGTCGCGTCGATCCCGGCACGAGCCGCAACACCCGCTGTGCTTGTCGTGATACGCTCCGCCGAGCCGTCCCGGAGGGACCACACGGTTTCCATCGACGGTGTCGCACTCGCCAATACAAGGCTGGCTCCGATCGACGTCGCCACGGATCGGGCCACGTTTCGCGCATCATAGTAGGGAAGCTGCTCTTCTTGCTTGTATCCCGAATCATGCTCGTCTTCAACGACCACAAGCCGGCATCCGGCAAGGGGAACGAACAGTGCCGACCGGGTACCGAACAGAACGCTAATCCGGCCGTGGCGCGACTGCTCCCAGATCCATCCCCGCGTTCCTTCGCTGAGGTCGCTGTGGTAGATCCCCACCGCCGGCCCACCCGCCGCAAGCGAATCCCCGCCGAAGCCTGCATCGGGCTCCGGCTCGTGTTGGGCTAAGCCTCGGGTTCCGGATGTGCTCGTTGATCGCACCGGAGCCCGCTGCCGCCAGATCTCAGCCAGCTGTTCCACCTGCAGCACAGTCGGAGCCAAGACCAGCGCCGCGCCGCCGTGCAGAACGATATCGTCGATCAGTTCGTAGTAGAGAGTCCAGCGATCGGCCAAATCGTCGATGACCTGTGTATGCTCGGGAACAGAGAGGCAAAGGGGCGCTACATCGGATGCCCCGCCAGCGGCTTGCGGCAGCGGTGCCGATTCGATCCGGCAGACAAGTCCTTCCGGCTCAGCCGCCAGTCGCTTCGCTGCGGCAATCCCCGACGAGCCCAGTGCGCCACGCAATGTGGCATCGTCAACCCCCCCGCCAGTGCGAAGAAGCAGGCGGACGACATCCGCCTGCCGCGGTGCCCTCTTGCCGCGATCGGCGAGCCATTGCTCGGCGTCTGCCAGGCTGCCCTGCCAGTGGAACTCGCTGCGTGAAACGCGAGTGATCGATCCGGGCAAGATGCGATTGATGCATAAGCCAAGAGGCGCATACGACGCCTTGGCGACCAATCTGCAGATTTCTAGGGTTTCGATGGGGAGAATCGGTCCTTCGACGATCTGCTCGATCCGGGCAAGTGGGCCGTCAAAGGAACTCTCGGCCGCCAGTTCGACGACAATTCCGGTGGTTCGCCGTCCGGAAAAGGAAACGCGAACGCGCTGGCCAACGGCCAGGTCACCTTGAAGCTCCTCCGGAATCAGGAAGTCGAACAGCCTGTCGACCGGGACCGGCATGCCAAGACGTGCGATGATCGGATCCATTCCGCCATCAAGTGTACTCGCAGCCGGGAGGAGAGAAAGGTCGAGCCGAGGCCGGTGTGTCCGGCCATCCGCATCGGACCGCGTGCCCTACATCCACCCAAGCCCGACCGCAAGAAGCAATCCCGCGGTGGCGAACACACAACTGATCAGGGAGATAACGGTTCCCCTTTTCAGCCAATCGCGGACGCCGAACCGCTCCCCTGTTCCTGCGGCAAGAGAACTAACGACGACGTTGGAAGCGGCGCCGATTGGAGACAGATTGGCGCCGAAGCCGACGCCGAGCGCCAACGCCCACCACAGGGGAGTCAACGAGCTATCGGTCGCAACAAGCATCTGGAGAACGGGAAGCATCGCAATGGTGAACGGCACATTGCTGAGCACCCCCGATGCAAGCGCGCCTCCCCAAAGGACGACGACGACCGATCCCAGCAGGCTCCACTCCACCAGCACCTTCAGTCCTTCCCCCAATCGGGCGAGCACGCCTGCTGCGTCAAGCCCTCCTACGATCACGAACAACGCAATAAAGAACAGCAACACGTCCCAATGAATGTCCCGGAGGATCGCGTCGAGATCGGGTCTGACCCACACGAGACCGATGCACGCGCCGATAAGCGCCACCAGGCCCGGATCGAACGCCAGCCGTTCGTGAACGAGGAACAGCACGATGGTCAGCGCAAGCACGGCCAGCATCCTGCGGGTGGTGCGGTGATTGATGATCGCCCGCCGTTCATCCAGCGCCATCAGCCGCTCCCTCATCTGGGGATCACTCTTGAGCGATGTGCGGAACATCAGGATTAATACAGCTTGGGCAACCGCCCAAACCACAACGACGATCGGCGCCAAGTGAACGAGAAAGTCAACAAACGAGAACCCCGCAGCAGATCCGATGAGAATGTTCGGAGGATCACCGATCAGCGTGGCGACACCGCCGATGTTGGAGAGAATGACCTCGGAGATCAGGAACGGCATCGCCGGGAGCCCAAGGATATCGGCCATCGAGATGGTCACCGGCACAAGAATGATGATCGTCGTCACATTGTCCAGCACCATCGAGATCAGGCTGGTGACGGCACCAAGATAGATCAACAGGAGGACCGGCCGACCCTTGGCCAGTTTTGCAGCACGGATCGCCAGATACTGGAAGAACCCCGTCTCCTTGAACAAGCCGACGACGATCATCATCCCCATCAGCAGGAGAATCGTGTTGAAGTCCACTTCCGAGACAGCGAGATGAAGATCGTAGAAGCCCAACCAGGTCCCAACGGCCACCATCGCTGCCGCCCCGGTGAGCGCAACAATCGTGCGATGCAGCTTCTCGGACAAGATCCCGGCATACGTCAAGACAAAGATAGCCGTTGATGCCACTACACATGCGAGCCCCGGTGTATCCATCGGACGACATCCTAGGCAGAACATCCCCTGTTCCGCAAGCAACTTCGGCGAATGAGCACCGGCCATGTGCTCCGCATAAGCGGGGCATGTGTCTGATTCTGCCGCAAGCGAGACCCGCCAGGCCTACATCCAGCCGAGCTTGAGCGCCGCGATCAGCAGTACGCTTGCCACCAGACACGACACAACGGTGCTCATCACCCCCGTCTTGAGCCATTGTTTCGTTGTGATCGGCGATCCTGCATGCTCGCTCATCGACATGACAATGACGTTGGCCGTGGCACCGACCGGCGTTGCATTGCCGCCAAATCCGACACCAAGGGCGAGTGCCCACCACAGCGCGCTTGTCTCGACGCCTCGCGAGGCAAGCGCGCCGATCACGGGAAGCATGACGATGGTGAACGGTACATTGTCCACCAGACCCGACATCAGCGCGCTCCCCCAAAGAACGACCAGCGCCGCAAATACCGCTCCCTGCTCGGTCAGCCTCGCCATGCCTTCGGCCACACTGTCCAACACACCGGAAGCATCCAGCCCGCCGACAATGACGAACAACGAGGCAAAGAACAGCAGAACGTCCCAATGAACATCCTTGAGCACAGACTCCAGATCCGGCCGCACCCAGAACAATCCCAGGGCAGCCGCAACGAGGGCGACAATTCCCGGCGCCAGGCCGAGCGGCTCGTGGAGGATGAACAAGACGATCGTGATCGCAATCACGATCAGCATCCGTTTTGTGGTTTGCCAATCCGTGACCGCGCCGCGGGCGTCGATTTCGAGGATTCGATCGACATTCTTTGGTCTGATCAGAAGCTCTCGCCGAAACCGGAGCAGCAGGATTCCGATCACGGCCGCTGCCGCCACCAGGACGATCGGTCCCAGGTGCACAAGGAAGTCATTGAACCCCAGCTCGGCGGCGGAGCCAATGAGGATGTTCGGCGGATCTCCAATCAGCGTCGCGACGCCGCCGACATTGGACAGCAGGACTTCCCCCATCAGAAAGGGGATCGGAGACAGACCGAGGATGTCAGCAATCGAAAACGTGATCGGCGCGATGATGATCACCGTGGTGACATTGTCAAGAATCATCGACAAGATCGCCGTGACGACGGCAAGGTAGATCATCAGGAGCCACGATCGTCCCCGGGCAAGTTTCGCCGCAATGATGGCAAGGTATTCGAAGTACCCCGTGGCCTTGAAGATGCGGACCACGATCATCATCCCAAGAAGAAGAATCAGCGTGTTGAAATCGACCTCGGCGATCGCTTGATCAAAGCTGTAGAAGCCGAGCCATTCACCTAGCACGAGCATCAATGCAGCGCCGCTCAGGGTGACGATCGTGCGATGGACCTTCTCAGAGAGAATCCCTACGTACACACCCACAAACAGCACCGTCGAGATAACAAGAGGAGCCCACCGAACGGTGCCCATAGGCGGCTATCGTATGCCACGCCTCAATCCACATCAACCGTCGTTGCCCGGTCCGCAGCAAGACGGGCTATCTGCGTTCGCCCACAACAACGAGAAAGGCGATCAACTCGTCTTCACGAAGGACCCCCAGCCGAACGATATCGCCAACACGGGTTTCACTCTCCAAGTAGAGCAGCAGGTCGATCATCGAGGAGATCGAATGCTCGTCAATCGTCACCAGAACGTCTCCCCCGATCGGAAACTCGATCCCCCCAATCTCGATGACTTGGCCACCGCCTCGGATCCCGGCTAGATCCGGAGCGCTTCCCTCAGCCACTGTCAGTACGAGGACCCCGCGATCGTCCGGCAGATCCGCCCCCTGCTCACGGAAAGACTGGACTCGATCGGGACTTATCGAATCCGATCACACCAAGGCTGGGATGCGGATACCGTCCGGATTCGATCAGCTCCGGCACCACCCGCGCAACCGTATTCGCTGGAACGGAGAACCCGATTCCCGCGGAAGCTCGGCTGGGGCTGATGATCTGTGACGTCACCCCCACGACTCGTCCGTCAAGATCCAGGAGAGGTCCGCCAGAATTCCAGAGATTGATCGCCGCATCGCTCTGGATCACTTCTCCGATGAATTGGCCGTCGGGGCTTTGGGGAATCCGCTCCAGCGAACCAACGACTCCAAATGTAAGGGTTTGCTCAAGACCGAACGGATTCCCGATTGCGATCACAAACTGCCCGATCCGTAGCTCGGAGGAATCCGCCAAGACAGGTGGTGATGGAAGCTGCTCCCGGCTGACGTGAATCACCGCAAGATCCGTTGTCGGATCCGTCCCAACCACCGTCGCCGGGCAGCATTCCACGCCGCCAAACGCCACCGTGATCGTATCCGCGACGGCAATCACATGGTGGTTGGTCACGATGTGCCCTGGCGATCGTACAAAAAGCCCGATTCCGCTTCCTTCCACAGGCACAAGCCGCATGAATACGTCTTCCACCGTACCCTGCACGGTGATGTGCGCAACGGCGGGCGCCGCTGATTCGAACGCGGCAATGATTTGATCCTATGGTGTCTCAGACAAGATTGCCCCGGCGATTCCCGCTGTGATGACCAAGCTCGGCCCGATGAACGCTATTCGTCGCATGACGACTCCTTTTCCCATCAGCACGTTGGAGAGAGCCGTCTGTGCGACGCAAGACCGGAGAGCCGAGAATGAATAGAAGAGTCGAAATAGAGATCATAGCAAAAAGAACAAGTGAGCACCCAGGCACGAAGCTCACTTGCGGAGGGACGAAGGCACCGACTGCCTTTCCATGCTGCACCATTTCCTCGCGCTTCGTCCCGAATCCCGATCGGTACCTTCAGCCAAGATGCCGTCCTCGTCCACTGAGTCCAGCATGGACTGCACCATCCTTGTCGATTCAATGGAGGAACCCGGAGAGAACGAAACCGTGAGGTGGGGAAACCCGTCCTCCATGCTCGACTCATCGGCTGCAGGACGGCACGAATTGAAGATCGTCGGCAAAGACGCACGCTCCGCTCGTCTCAAGAGATCGAGCTACGCCCCCACACAACTGTCTCCTTCGGCAGTCCGGCGACCTTGGAAGTATCCTCCTTTAGGCCCGTGACTTTGCGTCCCTGGCTTTCGCCAGGTTTGCCCGTTCGGGTTGTCGTCGAACTATACACTATAAACTGGTTGTTAGCAATATCTTCTTGTTTACCCTTCCCCGTCCGCGGCATCGTTCGGCCTCGCTGGCGCTGTGCGACGTTGTCGGCCAGAATACGAACATGATGCTCGGAAACGATCGACCTATGTTGCACCGATCCGATGATGACGATGACGCTGCATCGTCTGGAGCGGGCTTGCTTGACCAAGCGGCAGCCCTTCTAAAGGCTGGGCCGATCTGCAATGACTGTCTGGGACGAGCGTTCGGAATGCGTGGTCATGGTCTCTCGAACCAGCAACGCGGACACGCCGTGAGGACGGTGATCGCAATGTCCGCCGATGATCGCAGCGGCCGAACGCGAACATCCGCGCTACCGGCGGATGCTGAAGATGCCGCCGGTCGCGATGCAGCCTGTTGGGTCTGTGGCGGCCTATTCTCGCACATCGCAGACTGGGCCCGGCAGGCGGCGGGTGCCGTGGATGGTGTTGAGTTCCATACGTATCTGTTTGGAGCCAAGCTCTCCGCCCGTGTCGAAGCCGCCGATCACTTGGCAGTGGAGCGCTACGCTCTTTCGCACGCCGAACCGATCAAGCATGCATTCAATCGCGAGGTTGGCAAGGCATTCGAGTCCCTTGCCGGCGGAACAGTGTCGTTCAAACACCCCGATGTCACGTTCGTGATCGACCTCGAAACGAATCGTCTCGAATCAAGACTCGCTTCTCTTCATGTCTACGGACGGTATCGCAAGCTTGTCCGGGGCATCCCTCAGACCCACTGGCCATGTCGTACATGTCGAGGTCAAGGTTGCCCCGCGTGTCAGGGAACCGGGCGGCAATACCCCGAATCGGTCGAAGAGTGGATCGGGGCACCGCTTGTTCGCGCTGCGTGCGCCGAAGGCGCTTGCCTGCACGGTGCCGGGCGGGAAGACATTGATGCCCGCATGCTCGGCAACGGCCGCCCGTTCGTGCTGGAAATCCGCTCGCCGCGCGTCCGTTCGCTCGATCTCTCCACGCTCCGAGACGAGATCAACCACGAGGCAATCCATCGAGTCGAAGTGAGCGAGCTGCGTTTCGTGCCGCTTCGCGCCGTTGCCGTGGTCAAGGAAACGAGGAACCTCAAGCGCTACATCGCCCGAATCACTGCCGACCACCCCGTGGAGCAAGACGTCCTGGAAAGGGCACTCGCCGCTCTGGTCGGCGAGGTTCGTCAGCAGACCCCGGAACGGGTTGTCCATCGCCGCGCCAACCGCACCCGAATCCGCCACTTGATCGACGCCCGCCTGGTGACGCTAGGCGCCGATGAGGCCGAGATTGAGATGCTCACCGATGCGGGGCTCTACGTGAAGGAACTTGTCTCCGGCGATGACGGACGAACGCAGCCCAATCTTGCTCAGTTGCTCAATACCCCGACCCGAGTTCGCGAACTCGATGTGGTCGAAGTCCGCTTCGATGAAAGCCTCCTCCCAAAGCATCAGGATGGGCTTCTTGGGTTTTCCTCTGACGTGTCGTAAAGTTCCGGTTGGCGGAACGGGAGGTGATGAGGTGTGGCACGACATGCAACGAGGACGGCAGGAGATGCGGTGGATCTCCTCAATGTCTATTACCGCGACATCTCCCAGTTCCCTGTGTTGTCCGCTGCGGAGGAAACATCCCTTGCACTCGACATGCGCAACGGCATCGCCCGGGCGCGCGAGGCGCTGATCACGTCGAACCTCCGGCTTGTCGTTCGTATTGCTCGTGAGTACGCCGATGCCGGCTTGCCGATGCTTGATCTGATCCAAGAGGGCAATATCGGCCTGATCGAAGCGATCGATCGATTCGATCCTGACCGCGGTTTCCGCATTTCGACCTACGCAACATGGTGGATCCGCCGGGCGATCCTGTCGGCAATCACCCAATACTCCCGGATGATCCGCATCCCTGACTACATGTTCCGCGCAATTCGTCGGCTGCAGCAGCTTCGTGCGCTTTCGGAAGGCGGTCATCTTGACGATGCGGAGATCACCAGTCTTCTCGGAATGCCGGTTGACAAGCTGCGACAGATCGAGCAGCAGGTTTCCGAGATCGTATCGCTGGATCAGCCGATGCACACCGAGACCGAGGAGACGCTGGAGGATCGGATTGCCGACCAAGCCTCGGATGCCGAGCACGAAGCGCTTCGCCTTCTCTTCCAGGACGAACTCAAACGGGCCCTTGACAAGCTTCCGGCACGCCAGGCGCTGGCGATCCGGCTTCACTACGGAATCGAAGACGGCTGCCCTTACTCGCTCGCCGATGCAGCAAGAATGATGGGCGTGTCACGCGAGCGCGCCCGGCAGCTGGTGAAGCAGGGGATGTCGCATATCAGCGAAGGCTGGGGACACGATGCGCTCGATTACTACCGAGGTCTCCTCAATCTGCCGTAGCCAGCCCGTTCCTGCTGCGCAACTGCCCGCACCCGGCATCGATGCTGACACCGCGGCTCATGCGCACGGTGGTGGGAATCCCTCGGTTTCTCAGTAGATCGGCAAACGCCTCGACTCGTTTGCGCGGACTGGGGCGGAATGCATCGCCGCGGACCGGATTGAGCGGAATCAAGTTCACATGTGCAAGTAGACCCTGAACCAACACCGCAATCTCCTTGGCATGCATCAGGCTGTCATTCACGTCCTCGATGAGCGCGATCTCGAACGTGATCCTTCGTCCGGTGGTCTCGATGTAGCGGCGGCACGTGGCGATCAGCTCGCGAAGAGGGGCCGTCCGGTTGAGCGGGACAAGCACGTTGCGCAGGATATCGGATCCAGCGTGGAGAGACACGGCCAGATTTACCTGGGGGAGTTCGTCGGCCAGGCGTTCGATCCCCTGAAGGATTCCCGCCGTGGACACGGTGAACGAGCGGGCTCCAAGGCGAAATCCATCGGGATCGTTCAGCCGCCGAATCGCTTCGAACGTCGCGTCAGCGTTCAAGAGTGGTTCTCCCATCCCCATGAACACGACATTGCTCACCCGCGCCCCGCCGGCGCTCGACTCGGCATCGGCCGTTCGCTGCAGCATCCGAGCAAAATAGAGCACCTGACTCACGATCTCACCGACGGACAGATCGCGCACGAAGCCTTGTCGGCCGGTGGCGCAGAACGAGCAACCGATCGGACAACCCACCTGGGTCGATACGCACACTGTACGGCGGTGAGCATAATCCATCAGAACCGCTTCCACAGTGGCCCCATCGGCGAACCGCAGCAGCGCCTTTCTTGTCCGCCGATCGGCGCTTGTCTGCTCGGCATCCACTCCACAAACGCATGCCGGGAAAGCTTGCTGAAGATCGCGGCGAAGTGCCTTGGGCAATGTGGTGATTTGCTCGGCCGTATCGACCAGTTCCACGTACACAGCTTGCCAAACCTGGTTCACCCGGAACTGCGGCTGTCGCATCTCGCGCATCCATGCTGCGACGTCTTCTCGCTCAAGATCAAGCAAACAGGGTTGCCCCATCGTCCCTCCGTACGTTTCGTTGGTTTCCGAGCAGCTTTCCAGAGACGTTCGAATCGGCATTCCCTTCGCGTTGGAGTACCCTGGAAAACTCGGCCTCATCAATCGTCGGAATACCAAGATCCGTCGCCTTGGATGCCTTGCTGCCCGGATTCTCACCAACGACGACAAAACTGGTCTTGCGGCTCACCGACGAGGCTACCGCCCCACCTTGCTCACGGATCTTCTCCGTCGCCTCGTCGCGAGACATCGTCGACAAGGTCCCCGTCAGGACAAACGTAAGACCGGCCAGCGCCTCGGACCGATGTTGAGCTTTGTCTTCGGCACTGCCCGGGGTGACTCCGGCGGCAAGCAGGCCATCCACCAACTGCTGATTGGCGTCCGAACCAAAGAAATCTAGGATTCCGTCGGCAGTTGCCGGCCCAATGTCCGGCACGGAGAGCAAGGCGTCTCGATCGGCGGCGATCACGCCGTCCAGGAACTGGAAGGCATCGGCAAGAAGCCGCGACGACGACGCCCCCACTTCCGGGATTCCCAAGGCGAACAGGAATCGCTCCAATGTCGTCTTCTTCGCCTTCTCCAGAGCGTCAACGATGTTCTGCGCAGATTTGGTGCCCATTCGCTCCTGCGCCAACAGCTGCTCGACACTCAGCTGGAACAACTGATCG